>NZ_MAEL01000001.1 GCF_009933335.1 Candidatus Enterococcus willemsii
AATTAATATTTAATAGATACTGAAAAAAGAATAAGTTAATCATACATTTTTTTACTAGATCCTCATTACTTTCCTTTCGTAAAAAATAACATAATTAGGATAATCACCCATGCATATAATTCCATTTATCTACTATATTGTTAATAATCAATCATATAAAAAAATATAGGTAGTCCCTCAATTGGAGACTACCTACATTTTTTCGTTTATATTATTCTCTTGATTTTAACTTCTGGCGATAATTTCTTTGCTAATCATTCGATTCAAATAGAGGCCTAATTCTTCCCATGAGTCTTGATCAAATACATCTTTAAAATAAAAGTATTGGCTATTGCTGTATCCGTGCGTATCAGAAATAACAATATCTGCTTCGTCATAATTTTCGGTTATTTTTAAAACGTTAGAGGTATAATTATGTCTAATCGCATTTTCGATGATTAACTTGTATTCTGGTCGATGAAAAAATTCGACATACACTTTTTGTGCTACAGGGAGCATAACAATTAAGTAGCTCGTAATAATTTGCGTAAAACTATAATTGATCTTCTCAAACGAAGGCGCCTTTCGATAATCAGAAAAGCTCTGCTCAATACATGATTCAACAAAGTATTTTATTTTGCCTCTAATAGGAGGAACTTTTACTAATGGCATGAATTTATACAAATTGAAATAATGAATAACTACAAAACGATTACACAAGCTATACAGCAATAAATAATAAGATGTCGATTCTAATTGGTAGTCTTCTGTCACCAAAGCTAACAATTGCTTACAATTTTTCACAATCGGATTAGTATTCATTGAAAAAAGATGCCTTCCCAGTTTCTCCTTTTCAACATCGCTACGTAATTCTTGTGTAAAATAATCAGCTAAAAAAGTTAAATGAATAAATTCATCATGCGAAGACCTATTTATTTTATTATTTATCTGTACATGTTTTAAGTACAAATTCAGATTGATTTCCTTATCCATAACCTCTCCTAACTGAATCACTTCCTCATCTAATTGAGATAATTTAAACCCGTTTTTTAGCGCTAATTCATAGACGGCAACTATATAATTCACTCTGCTTTTACCGATAGGGGATAATTTATCATAACGGTTTAACCCTAAATACGCTTGTGTAGACATTATTTCTTTTTCACTCATTGTTTTAAATAACCAATGACTACCTTTAGAAGCAACAGCTATGCTCAAATAATGCAAAATTCGAATTGTTGATTCATTGCCAACCAGTTGAATCATAGTCTCATCTTTCTTGGTAAACTGAATACCTAAATCAATAAATTGGAAAAGTTCCTTCAATTTGCTAAATAGTTTATAAGTGTAAGATTCACTATAAGCCAGTTCACTCGCCATAATCATAATACTAAAGGTTCTTTTTTCAAGCACAAAAAGTAATGCTTGAAATAAGCTGGCGTTCGTTAAATATCTATTTCTGAAGTCGGCCATTAATTCAACGTATTCACTACTACTTAGTTTTGGTACGAATTGAATTTCCCCTCTATTCCAAACCAAAAGCGGCTGCTTCTCCATTGAATCAGCCTGAATATCTTCCATCAAACCAAGAGTAAATTCTTTGATTTGTCTAGTCGAAAGTCCCAGTTCCTCTTCTAATAGTGCTAACGTCACACGACCTGATTCTAAATATTTCAAGATTTTCAGCTTTTGTTGTTGGGATTTTGATAAAAAAAAGTTTGCCAATACCTCAGATTGCATACTAATCCCTCCCTTTAGTTTGTTTAAATATTCCTAGAGTAATGACAAAATATATTCTATTGCAATATGGCTATATTTTGCATACCTTTTATGAAAAATTATTAATTTATTATACCTCAAGTTGTTTCGACTATTAGCATACTTTTATTTAATCCCACTAGTCGCATTCGAATCCAAAATCCAATGTTGGAATGCTAAAAAAACAAGTAAAAGCGGCATAATCGAAATCACAGAAGCGGCAATCAGCAGCGACCAATTGACATTTTCAGCTCCGACTAAGCTCCGAATAGCTATTTGAAGTGTGTATTTATTTGGATCATTCAGAACGATTAGCGGCCAGATATAATCATTCCAGCGCCACTGAAAAGAAAAAATACTTAAGGTAAAGATAATTGGTTTGGCAATTGGAAGCATAATGCTAAGAAAAATTTTCCCATCCGAAGCACCATCAATACGCGCGGATTCAATCAGTTCATTTGGTACTGAACTAAAAAAAGTCCGAAACATTAGAATACCAGTCGCTGTATTAATCGATGGAATAATGATTCCCAAGAGATTATCATATAGTCCTAGTTTTCGAATCACAGTAAATGTTGGATTCATGATAACTTCAGTTGGCAACATAGTAGTAGACAGAATACAAATGAAGAAAATACTTAACCACTTCATTTTATACTTTGCAAAAGCATAGCCACAAGTTGCACTTGCAATAACTGTCAATATGGTTGTGACAACAGCTGAAAGAAGTGTATTCATAAAATATTTAACAAAATCAAGCATCGTCCAAGCATCTAAAAAATTGGTAAAAGTGACTGATTTTGGTAATAATTTTAGCGGATAGGTGAACAGCTCACTTCCTGGTTTTAGCGAACTTAGTAAAAACCACAGTAATGGGAAAAGATACATCAAACCTAAAATAAGTAAGGCAAAAGTTAGTAGTATACTTGTTATATTTCTATCTTTTACGTGTCTTTTGCTAGTCATCTATCTTTCCTCCAATCTTCAACTGAATCAATCCTAAACATAATAAAATTAAAATAGGACCATTGAAACAGCACTTGCATAACCCACACGCATTTTATCAAATCCTGTCATGTAGATATATTGCACGATAAACATATTATCGGTACCAGGACCTCCATCTGTTAAAGATTGGACGAGCGCAAACTCTTTCATCGCTCCGATTGAAGCTAACAGTATCACCATAAATGATGTTGGCTTTAAAGCTGGCAACGTAATGTATCGAAACTTGTGCCAAAAATTCGCACCATCAATGTCAGCGGCTTCATACAATGTTTGAGGGACATTCTTTAGTGCGGCAATAAACTGAAGCATATTAAATGCGGTGCCACCCCAAATCGCTGCGAAAATTAAGACTGAAAAAGCAGCTGTCGAATTGGTAAACCAGGCGATTTGTTCAATCCCAACTTTTCCTAAAATAAAATTAACAAACCCAAAATTTTCTCCAAATAACCATTTCCAAATCACCCCCGCAATAATCCCAGAGATTGTCCAAGGTAAGAAAAAAATAATTTTAGCAATAAATGTTCCTTTGGCTAACGAACTATTTAATAATAAGGCGATAGACAGTGACATAATATAAACACTAGGGACTAGAATCACAACATATTGAAATGTCCGACCAAGCGCTTTGTAAAAACTTTTATCTTGAAAAAGTTCCTGATAATTGATTAAGCCAATAAAATTTGGTTCTGCGTAGCCTTTATAATCGGTCAAAGAATAGTATAATCCTAAAATAGCCGGAATCAGAAAGAATAGAATGAATAAGACAATATTCGTTCCTGTAAAAATCAACGGCCAAAAAGTATTGCGTTGCAGTCTCATATGTTTTCCCTCCCTAAATATTCAAAAGAGAAAAATCCGCCTTTGCAAGCATTGGATTTTTCTCTAAAGATACCCTTATTTTTTCAAAAATCCATTGTCATAATCTTTCTCTACAGCCTCAATCATTTCATCTAATGTTATTTCTTTATTTAACACTTGAACCATCTTTTCTTTATAACTACCAGTTAAACCTGAATACCCTTTTAATGTCATTGTTACTTGGTCATTCGTTTGTTTGCCACTGATAGGTTGGGCTGCTGCTGCAATTTCATTTTGATAGATTTCATATGCGTCTTGGCCATGTTCGTATTTGACAGTCATATCTTCTACTGCTGGAAGATACCCTGCATACGTACAAAGTTGCTGGTAATTTTCAGGTTGATACAACCATTCAATAAATTTCTTGCCTTCTTCACTGTTTTTACTATTTTCAAAACCAGCTAAGAAATTTCCACCCATATTTGTTGCTCGGGTTTCTTCATAAGGCATATAGACTGCTTTCCACTTGAAGCTATCAATATTCTCAGAAAAATCCGTAATTTGCCAACTACCTGAGAAATAAGCTGGAACTAAACCACTTTTGAACATAGATGCAGCATCCTCACCAGAAGTCCAGACAGATTTCGGCATTGTACCATCTTCATTCAAATCTATAAATTTTTGTAAAGCTACTTTCGTTGCCTCGTCTGTCGTATAGCTATCTTTTCCTTCATTCAAGAAGAAATCTTTTCCGCCAAATTGATAAGTGAATGCTCTCAAACGATGATCTGAATCATCCATCACCATCCCATAACGCGCGTCTGTCTTCTCTTGAATCGTTTTTAATTTATCTAAGAACTCATCCCAAGTCCAAATATCTTCCTCTGAGGTCGGATAATCAACTCCAGCTTCATCAAATAAATCTGTATTGATAAATAAACCAACAGCAGTCACATCAGTCGGAAGCCCGCGGACAATATCTTCTTCGTCTTTAATTGTCATAGATTCTAGTGTCTTTGCTTGTTTAGCTACATCACTTAAATCCATCAAGTAACTGCCCCAATCAGGCTCGATACCAGACACTCGCACTACTTCAGGCGCATCATCTGCTTGAACGGCCTTACTAATTTTTGTCCCCAAATCAGCATAAGGAACATCGGTCACTTCAACTTTGATGTTCGTCTCTTCCTCATATTTTTTGGCCATTTTTGAATAAGCATTTCCCTCTGCGGTATCCCCAGAAACAAACATTGTGATTTTTGACGAATCACTGCTAGCTTGTTTACCACAGCCACTCAAACTAAGTGCTACCATACTTAACCCTATTGCTAGAAACCCTAGATACTTTTTCATATCTCTGACCTCTTTTCCTCGGAATTTTTCAATGCGTTTATTTCTTAGTTGTATCTGGATCTGGATGTTGAGTAGGTGGTTCTTTTTTTGTTTCTTTCTCTTTTTTAGGATCTACTGGATCTGGGTGTGTAGAAACTTTTGACTCCTTTGTTGTTTGCTTGTCTTTATCATCGTTTGTCATCTTCTTATCCTCCCTTTTTCATTATAAGTTGATGGATTCTCCACCAGTTACCCCATAAATTTGTGCTGTCACATAGCTTGCTTTATTCGAAGCAAGGAAAACATAAACCGGTGCTAGCTCGACAGGTTGACCTGCTCGTCCCATTAATGAATCTTGTCCAAACTCAGGAATTTTTTCATTAGGCTGTCCCCCAGCTAATTGCAATGGTGTCCAGATAGGACCAGGTGCAACACCATTTACTCGAATTCCTTTTTCAATTAATTGTTTAGCTAATCCAATAGTAAAATTGGCAATTGCTGCTTTTGTCGTTGCATAATCCATTAAAGTTGGACTAGGATTAAAGGCTTGAACAGACGTCGTAGTGACAATAGCACCACCTGCTGGCAAGTGAGGTTCTGCAGCTTTTACAATAGCAAACATTGCAACAATATTTACCTCAAAGGTTTCTTTCACCTGTTGTACAGTTAAATCAGCCAGTTCGGTTTGGGCAATTTGTTGCGCAGCATTTAAAACTAAGGTATCTATCCCTCCTAGTTCTCGAACCGTTTCTTCTACTATTTTCTGTGCAGCTTCTTCTTCCCGTAAGTCATAGGGCAATAACACAACTTTTCGACCCGTTTTTTGAATAATTTCTGCCACTTCTTCGGCATCACGTTCTTCTCCGGGTAAAAAATTAATCGCTACATCTGCCCCTTCTCTGGCGTAAGCAATTGCAACCGCTCGTCCAATCCCAGAATCTGCTCCGGTAATTAATACGCGTCTGTTTTCTAACTGCTTTGTACCAACATAGCTTTCTTCGCCACAATCAGGTTTAGGTGTCATTTTGTCTTGAATGGCAATTCCTTCTTGATCTTGTTGAGGAAATTTTTCAGAATAATATAGTGTTCGTGGATCAGTTAAAATTGGTTCGGTCATAGTAATCTCTCCTTTGAAATAGTTCGTTTCATTTCGATTCTTACATTAGTGTATTCTTTGATAATTTTTTTCATAAAAATTT
>NZ_MAEL01000002.1 GCF_009933335.1 Candidatus Enterococcus willemsii
TCTTCTTACATAACTAAATCGCTTTTAAACACCTTTAAATCAACATTTGAAAGGAATTTCATTCGAATATGAAAAAATTTTTTATCACAAACTCTTTTTAGACTATTTTCTTTTCAAAATGATTTACAGTCTTTACTTTTGTTATTTTTTAGAATGAAGTTTTACAAAGAATAAAAATAACAGGAAAAATAATAAGAATTATCGCATTTTTACATTAAATCTAAAAACAAATAGAAAACCTTTACATTAAAATAAAATGAGATAGATAAAAAAACATATTTTTAAAGGTGATTTTCTCAAAAAATCTGTCTCAAACACTTAGAAATTTTACAAAAAAAAGAAGCACCTTTAAAAAAGTTGCTCCTCAAATTGAATAAGGGTTAGTGATGTTTTACCTAATTGTTGCAAAACACCACCTAAAATAGCTCGTTGTATCCCTTCTGATAATTGCAAAAATTCCTCAAGCCAATACGGCTCCCATTTTTCAGTTGTCACTGGTGAAAGCAACACTAATGAATCATCCACGATTCCAAACTTCTCTAATGATTCTAAAAAAACACTCGGTTGTAGTTTCCGTCCATTGTCTATCTTTTCTAAAATGACTTGAATTTGATCTAAATAATATTGGATATTCACATCGCCAATCAGTCGTTGCACCTCAGAAAATACTTGCTGCGATTCATCTGTTCGTAAATAGTTAAAATAAGCCGGCAAAGTCAATACCCATTCTTCTTGTGAAAGAGACAAAATCGTCAATTCTCCGTTAGTTACGACATGTGTATAGCTAAATGTTTGATCAGAAGGAATCCCATAAATCAATTCGTCTCGCTTTACAAGCTTAGCCAACAATACCACTTGCGATGCCTCATCTATTTCAGAAAGAATTCTCTCTATCCAGACCGAGATCACTCGTTCATCAAATTCTAGCACTGGAAATCCTAAAGAATAACGATGATTTTCACGCTGAACAATGCCATGCTTAATCAATTGACCCAAGCGCTTATCAATTTTCTCTCCTAGCATCGTTTTCAATTGTCTGAGAGTAGGTTGCGATTGTTTGTTAAGTATATCAACTAATTCTTTAAAAAAAGTACTGCGTAATAAAACCTTTAATTGCTCATCGTCTGTTTCAAAAATAACTTTCATTAAATATTCTCCTAATGAAAAAACACCAGAAACGAAGCTAGTTTCCGTCTCTGGTGGTTTTCTACAAAAATTAATTAAAGCTTTCAGTTAATTGAGGTACCACTTGTTTTTTACGAGAAACAACACCTTGCAAGAACGCACGATTATTGTCTAAAGTCACTGCAAAAGCTTTTTCAACATTAGCTTTTGGATCACCTACAACTAGCAATTCAGAATCACTATCTAAAATATTTGTAACTACTAATAAAAATAAATCGTAACCATTTTCACTATTAGCTTTTGCCATCGCAGCCTCAAGTTCTGCTTGACGCGCAAATACTTCTGCTAAGTCAACTGTATTGATTTGCGCAATACGCACATTTTTGTCAGCCATTGGGAAACTTTTTGCATCCAGGTCTAACAACGTTTCAACAGATTTATCGCTCAATTTCGTACCAGCTTTTAGCATTTCTAAGCCATACACTTCTACATCCACTCCTGCAATTTCAGCTAAAGCTTTCGCTGCCTGTACATCTTCATCTGTACAAGTAGGAGATTTAAATAATAAGGTATCTGAAACAATTGCAGACAACATCATACCTGCAACCGCTTGAGGGATTTCTACATGATTCTCTTTGTACATTTTGTAAATAATTGTACTTGTACATCCTACTGGCTCTGCACGATAGTACAATGGATTTGCTGTTTCAAAATTTGCAATACGGTGATGATCAACAACTGATAAGACCGTCACATCAGCAATGTCTGCCACACTTTGTTGAAATTCATTATGATCCACTAACATGACACTATCTGTTTCATTTGCAACCGTTTCAACTACACGAGGCGCAGCTGTTTTAAAATAATCTAATGCATATTGCGTTTCTTCACTAGGCTCTCCCAAAGCAACAGCTTCTGCATCTTTTCCTAGTTCTCTTTGTAATTCAGCAAAGGCAATCGCAGCACCAATTGCATCAGTATCTGGATTTTGGTGTCCGAAAATTAAAATTTTTGACATATCATTTCGCTCCAATCTTTCAATTCAAAGTTAATGATAGCAAAATCAAATGAAAATTTCCATCACTTTCTTACGATTCTTTTAGTAAATCTTCGAGTTCTCTCGCTGTTTCTTCATTTTACTGAATAAAATGAAGAAACGACACTAAAAATACCCGAACCCTAGTTATTCCTACTTAGAGTTCAGGCATATGTGTTTAATTAGTTATCTCGTTAAATACCCCGTATAATCATCTACATGCAATAACGCTTTCGCATTTTTTACACGCTCTTGACCTGGAGGTTCAATTCCTTCTAATGGATATTTCAAGCCAAGTTCATCCCATTTATATTTGCCCATTGTATGGTAAGGTAGAATTTCCACTTTATCAACATTTTTCAATGTTTTAATAAAACTATCTAAACGAATTAAAAATTCATCGTAGTCACTACGTTGCGGCACTAATACATGGCGAATCCAAACAGGTTTATTAATCTCCGATAAATATTTTGCCATTTCTAAGATATTATCATTTGTTTGCGTCGTCAATTTTCGATGCGCGTCATTATCAATATGTTTAATATCAAATAACAACAAATCTGTATATTTCATTAATTCTTCAAATTTACTAAAGAACGGCTCTTCTCGTGTAAATGGTTTCCCACAAGTATCAAGCGTCGTATGGATTCCTTGCGCTTTTGCTTTTTTAAATAAATCAATCAAAAAGTCTACTTGTAGTAATGGCTCCCCACCACTTACAGTAATTCCGCCTTTTTCTCCCCAATACGCTTTATACTTCGCTGCTTCTTCTAAGACATCATCTGCGGTTCTCAAAGATGCTTTTGGGTCATTGATCTTCCAAGTATCTGGATTATGGCAAAATTGACAGCGCATCCGACAACCTTGAGCGAATACGATAAAACGAACACCTGGTCCATCAACTGTCCCAAAACTTTCAGTAGAATGTATTCTTCCCATTACTGGAGTCGTCATAAAAATCCCTCTTTCTTTAGAAAAGAGGATGACACTGATTGTCACCCTCTATATTTTCAACAATTATAATTTATCATGTGACGTTCTTGAAATAACATCCGCTTGTTGTTCAGGTGTTAAATCACGGAATTTCACAGCATATCCAGAAACACGAATAGTTAAGTTTGGATATTTTTCTGGGTGTTTTTGTGCATCAATCAATAATTCATTTGTAAAGACATTGACATTAATATGGTAACCACCTTTATCAAAGTAACCATCCAAGACATTTCTTAAATTGTTAATTCTTGTCTCATCGTCTTTACCTAATCCATTTGGATTGATTGTTTGAGTATTTGAAATACCATCTAAAGCGTGGGTATATTCTAAACGGGCAGTTGAATTTAATGAAGCTAATAAGCCATTTTTCTCACCTAAGAATTTACCGTCTTGATAACTTGGATTTGCCCCTGGAGCAAGAGGTTTACCTGCACGGCGTCCATCTGGTGTATTCCCTGTCGCTTTACCGTAAACCACATTTGACGTAATTGTTAACAATGATGTTGTCGGTGTTGAATTACGATATGTGTGTTGACGTTTAATTTGCGTCATGAAGTAATCTAAAATCCAATTAGCCATTGCATCTGCTTCTTCATTATCATTTCCGTAAGTTGGAAACTCGTTTTGAGGAACATAATCAATAGCCATACCATCTTCATCACGGATAACTTTCACGTTACCATGTTTAATTGCCATCACACTATCAGCAGCATGTGAAATACCAGCAATCCCTGTCGCAAATGTGCGTTTCAAATCAGAATCCATTGTCGCTAATTGTGCAGCTTCGTACGCATATTTATCATGCATATAATGAATCACATTTAATGTATTTACATATAATTCTGCTAACCAATCCATAATATCTTTAAAGCGTTCCATAAATTCATGGTAATCTAACGTTTCACCTGTCATTGGACGGAATTTAGGCGCGACTTGCATTTTAGTTTTTTCATCCACACCACCATTGATTGCATACAATACCGCTTTCGCTAAGTTTGCGCGAGCACCGAAGAATTGCATATCTTTACCAACAACTGTTGCAGATACACAACAAGCAATTGCACAATCATCAGATCCCCAATTTTCACGTAATAAATCATCATTTTCAAATTGAATAGATGAGCTTTCTTTAGCAATTTTAGCGGCAAATGTTCTGAACCCTTCTGGCAAGCGAGAAGAATACAATACCGTCAAATTAGGTTCTGGAGATGGTCCCATATTTGTTAAAGTGTGTAAAATACGGAAATCATTTTTAGTCACTAATGAACGTCCGTCCATACCCATACCAGCAATTGATAACGTCGCCCAGATTGGATAACCAGAGAACAATTGATTGTATTCCGGTGTTCGTGCGAATTTCACCATACGTAATTTCATAATCAAGTGATCGATCATTTCCTGTGCATCAAATTCAGTAATCAATCCGCGATCTAAATCACGTTGAATATACACATCAAGGAAAGCAGAAATACGACCAATAGACATCGCAGCACCATTTTGTGATTTGATTGCTCCTAAATAACCAAAGTACAACCATTGGATGGCTTCTTGGGCATTTTCGGCTGGACGTGAAATATCGAAGCCATATGAAGCTGCCATTTTTTTCAAGTCATTCAACGCACGGTATTGTTCAGTGATCTCTTCGCGTAAACGAATCACATCATCAGTCATCACTTTATTTCCTGTATTATCATGATCTTTTTTCTTTTGTTCCATCATGAAATCCACACCATACAATGCAATACGACGATAATCCCCAATAATACGACCACGACCATATGCATCTGGTAGTCCAGTAATAATTTTATTTTTACGTGCTAAACGCATTTCAGGAGTGTAAACATCAAACACACCTTGGTTATGTGTTTTACGCCAGTCTGTAAAAATTTTCGTCATCTCTGGATCTGCTTCATAACCATTGGAAATCAGCGCATTATTTGCCATATTGATACCACCAAATGGTTGGAATGCTTGTTTTAATGGTACATCTGTTTGTAAACCTACAATTTTTTCTTCTTCTTTAATTAGATAACCTGGTGCATGCGAAGTTAATGTTGATGGAATATTGGCGTCCATGTCATAAACACCATTTTGTTTGTGTTCCACTTCAAATAATTCTTGTAATTTTGTCCACAATTTGTCTGTACTAGGAGCAATCCCTTCTAAAAAGCTATCATCTCCACGGTACTCAGTGTAGTTCGCTTGAATAAAATCACGTGTATTAATTTCTTTTTGCCATTGTCCGCCTTTAAAACCTTCCCAAGCATTATTTAATTGTTCTGTTTTGTCTACTACTGATGCCATTTGTGTTCCTCCTTATTTTCTGTTCACTTATTGTAACAGCTCTACGTGAATAGTATAACACGAAAGAATTTCTTTGCAACCATTTTCATATTTGTTTTTTAACAAATTTATATAAAAAACAAAACAAACTAAATAAAAAGCTTTTAAATCAATATTTTTAATTGTGATAAATAAATCATAATTACCCAAAATTAAATGTTACAAAATGAACAATAAAGAAAAACAACCAGCTCTCTGTATTATCACAGAGAGCTGGTTGTTTCCTTTAGCTATATAACAGTTTCTTCCGTAGGTAAAGCGGGATCGATAAGCTCGATAACCGAATTGACCTCTCCTGCTTTTTCATCTAACACAAACGAACCATTTGAAGTTCGCTCATTAATTGGGATATCATCCGTAGAAATTATTTTTTCTACTGTATTTTTTATTTGCAACTCTTTGTGCTCACCGTCACCCATATAAATCACACGATGTGGATTTTTCTTCAATTCTCGTAAAATCATCACACCACGTTTGGCGCGACCTAGTTGGCTTAATTCTTGTGCCAACATTCGTTTTACGGCTCCGCGTTGTGTCACAACTACAATTGGACTATCTCCATCTGGATAGACCAACGTACCATTAACAACAAAATCTTTGTCCTTCAGATTCATTGATTTTACTCCAGCTGCTTTTGGTCCAACAACAGGTACTTCGTTTAGAGAAAATCTTAATCCAAATCCTAAACGACTCGCCAAGAACACATCCATATTGTCTTCTTGATTTGTCAAAAAGACATTTACTAATTCATCTGTATCAGATTTAAATTTAATTATTTGCAATGGACGACTCTTGTAAGTTCTCCATGGTTCAAATTCAGTCATTCTCGTTTGCTTAATTAATCCTTCTCTACTTATGAGTACAAAATTTTTCAACGGATCCAGTTCAGTGTACGTATAGACGGCCAAAATAGATTCATCTACTGAAAAATTCAATAACGTTTGCGATACATGTTCACCGATTTCTTTCCAACGTAAATCAGGCAATTCATGTACGGGACGATAAATGACATTTCCTTTATTTGTAACTAAAAGCAAATGATCGAGCGTGTTTGCTTGGCCACTGTATAAGACGTAGTCGCCTTCTTTCATTCCTAATTCTTCAGGTTTCGATGCAGCATAAGATCGCAAGCTACTACGTTTGATATACCCTTCATGTGTGACTGTTACAACAACATCTTCCTGTGCAACTAAAACTTCTGTGTCGATTTTAATCTCTTGAATTTCATCTTCAATTTCAGTTAAACGCGCTTGGCTATATTGTTTTTTCACTTCACGCAATTCTTTTTTGATAACTTTTAATAGTTCTCTTTCGTCACCAATAATTTTTTTCAATTCAGAAATTAATGCCGCTAATTCTTCTGCTTCTGCACGCAATTGCGTAATATCTGTATTTGTTAAGCGATATAGTTGCAAAGTAACAATCGCTTCAGCTTGTTCTTCGGTAAATTGATGCTGAATCACTAAATTATTCTTCGCATCTTTTTTGTCTTTACTTCCTCGAATGGTTGCAATGACTTCATCTAAAATAGATAGTGCTTTAATTAAACCATCTACGATATGTTGACGCTTTTCTGCTTTATTTAAATCATACTGACTGCGTTGTAGGACAACATTACGACGATGTTCAATATAACTTTGCAAAATATGTTTTAATCCTACTTGTTGTGGTCGCATTTGATCAATTGCCACCATATTAAAATTATAATTAATTTGTAAGTCGGTATTTTTAAATAAATAGTTTAGAATGCCTTCTGCGTTAACATCTTTTTTTAATTCAACAACAATTTGCAATCCTGTTCGGTCACTTTCATCACGAACTTCAGCGATACCTTCTATGCGTTTATTTAAACGGATTTCATCCATTTTTTTAACAAGATTCGCTTTATTCACTTCATAAGGCACTTCATTAATCACAATTTGTTGCTTGCCACCACGTAAATCCTCAATTTTTGTTTTTGAGCGTAAGATAACTTTCCCTTTGCCTGTTTCATACGCTTTTTTAATTTCGGATTTCCCTTGTAAAATCCCTCCTGTTGGAAAGTCAGGACCGGGAATGAATTCCATCAATTTATCCAAACTTGCTTGAGGATGATCAATTAGATAAATCGTGCCATTAATCACTTCTTCTAAGTTATGTGTTGGAATTTCGGTCGCATATCCTGCAGAAATCCCCGTTGAACCATTAACTAATAAATTGGGGTATTTCGCTGGTAAAACAGTCGGTTCTTTTTCAGTATCATCAAAGTTCCAAACGAATTCGACTGTGTCTTTTTCAATATCTTTTAACAATTCCCCACTTAATTGGGACAACCGCGCTTCTGTATAACGCATAGCAGCTGGTGGATCGCCATCCATACTTCCGTTATTCCCATGCATTTCAATCAAAATGGCACGTAATTTCCAATCTTGACTCATCCGTACCATCGCTTCATAAATACTACTGTCACCATGCGGATGGTAATTCCCCATAATATTTCCGACTGATTTAGCCGACTTGCGGAAGCCTTTTTCAAAGGTATTTCCATCTTTATTCATCGAATACAAAATCCGACGTTGAACAGGTTTTAAACCATCACGAATATCTGGTAATGCACGTTCTTGAATAATGTATTTGGAGTATCGACCAAAGCGATCTCCCATCACTTCTTCTAATGTTAATTCTTGAATATTACTCTCGTGTTCCAAGAGACCACCTCCTAATCGCTTTCAGGTAATTCTTCAAATAATGTTGGTTGTGTTTCTTCTTGTTTATCTAAGATACTACCATCTTCTTCTAAACTAAATTGAACATGTGATTCGATCCATTTTCTTCTAGGCTCAACTTTATCTCCCATCAATGTAGTTACGCGGCGTTCAGCTTTGGCTGCATCATCAATTCTTACTCGAATCAAAGTTCTTGTATCAGGATCCATCGTTGTTTCCCATAACTGCTCGGCATTCATTTCTCCAAGCCCTTTGTAACGCTGAATCATATAGCCACGACCAATTTTCTCAATATTCACAGCTAACTCTTCTTCTGTCCAAGCATATTCAACAATTTCTTTTTTGCCTGTGCCTTTAGATACCTTATATAAAGGTGGTAAGGCAATGTATACTTTGCCCGCCTCAATTAATGGTTTCATATAGCGATAAAAGAACGTCAACAATAGGACTTGAATATGTGCACCATCTGTATCCGCATCGGTCATAATAATAACTTTATCATAATTACAATCCTCAATTGAAAACTCTGGTCCAACCCCTGCTCCTATCGTATAAATCATTGTATTAATTTCTTCATTTTTTAAAATGTCTTGCATTTTTGCTTTTTCAGTATTAATAACTTTACCTCGTAGTGGTAAGATTGCTTGGAATTTACGGTCACGTCCTTGTTTGGCAGAACCTCCGGCAGAATCCCCTTCGACAAGGTATAATTCATTTTTCTTTGGATTTTTAGATTGAGCTGGCGTTAATTTCCCAGAAAGTAAGGATTCACCTTTTTTCCGTTTTTTACCAGTTCGGCTTTCTTCACGTGCTTTACGTGCTGCTTCACGTGCCTCGCGAGCTTTCACTGCTTTACGAACAAGCATCTGACTCATCTCGCTATTTTCTTGTAAATAAAAGCCCAATTGTTCTCCTAAGACGTTATCAACTGCCCCACGCGCTGCTGGAGTACCGAGCTTTTCTTTGGTTTGACCTTCAAACTGCAAAAGATTTTCGGGAATTCGAACAGATAAAATTGCTGCCAGTCCTTCTCGGAAATCACTACCTTCTAAATTTTTGTCTTTTTCTTTTAACAAGCCCACCTTGCGCGCATATTCGTTAAAAGCTTTCGTCATTGAAGTTTTCATACCGACTTCGTGTGAACCACCATCTTTGGTACGTACATTATTAACGAATGACAAAACATTCTCTGAATAGCCATCGTTGTATTGGAAAGCCACCTCTACTTCAATACCTTCACGTTCGCCGGAAAAGTATGCGACTGGTGTCAATGTATCTTTTTCTTCATTCAAGTATTCAACGAATTCTTTGATTCCTTCTTCATAAAAGAAAAGCTCTTCTACTTTTTCCTCACCACGTAAATCAGTTAACGTGATTTTTACGCCACGAAGTAAGAAAGCAGATTCACGTAAACGCTCCGCTAATGTGGCATACGAAAATTTCGTTACTGAAAAAATAGTATCATCTGGTAAGAAATGAACTTTTGTCCCATTTGGTTGTTTTGTTTTCCCAATCTTTTTCAACTTACCATCTGGTTTACCACCATCTTTAAAACGTGCTTGGTATTCTATCCCATCGCGATAAATACTAACATCTAGCCAAGAAGATAGTGCGTTTACAACACTGGCACCAACACCATGTAAACCACCAGAAGTTTTATAACCGCCTTGACCAAATTTTCCACCCGCATGAAGCACGGTAAAAATAACTTCAACCGTTGGAATTCCTGATGCATGCATCCCAACTGGCATCCCACGTCCACTATCTCGTACACTGATGCTATTATCTTCATGAATGGTTACGTCAATCTCATTTCCATAACCAGAAAGCGCTTCGTCTACTGCATTATCAAAAATTTCATACACTAAATGATGTAATCCTCGGCTATCTGTTGAACCGATATACATCCCAGGTCTTTTTCTTACTGCTTCTAATCCTTCTAAAACTTGGATTGAAGCATCATTATATTCATTGGTTTGTTTTTTTACCAAAGCAAACGCTCCTTTAAGGTTCAAATTTACTCGAATCATTATACATCATCTTCTAGCTACTAAGCAAAGAAATTCCGAAAATGACAAGAAAAATTTCTAAGATTCGCTCTTAGAAATTTTTCTATGGTTTCATTGTGTCATTTTTTTCCATTCAACCTTTGTACAACGATTCATTACTATATCAGTACGACCAGCTTCTTGCAAGAGTTTCGCTGCTGCTTCGTTCTCAATTTCTAATTGTGCCCAAAAAACTTTGGCATCAGTTTCCAAAAAATCTTGCGCTACTTCTGGTAAAAATTCACTGCGTCTAAAAATATCCACAATATCAATTGTTTCTGGAATATCTTGCAATTTTTCATAGACAGGTTCACCTAGAATAGTTTTTCCAGCTAAGACAGGATTGACTGGAAACAGTTGATAGCCTTGCTCTTGAAGAAATTTTGCTACTTGATAACTTGTTCGATCTTCTTTGTTACTCAATCCTACAATAGCAATATTTCTTGCTGACTGTAAATATTTCTGAATTGTTTGTTCATCTGGATTTTTAAAAGACATTTCAATTCCTCCTTGTAAATTAGGTTTATTTTTGTTGTTGTGACAGTCATTTCATGCTAAAATTGCTCTAGTCATGTAAAGAAAGTTGGTCATTATGAAAATCATTTTATTTTTAATTGCCTATTTATTAGGATCCATTCCTTCAGGTGTATGGATTGGAAAACTTTTTTTCAAAAAAGATATCCGCCAATTTGGTAGTGGAAACACTGGAACGACGAATACTTTTCGTGTACTTGGTAAAAAAGCAGGCATTATCGTCCTCTTGATGGATATTTTAAAAGGAACACTTGCCACTAGCTTACCAATGATTTTCCAGATTCCTAATATTAATCCTCTATGGTTTGGGGTCTGTGCTATTTTAGGACACACCTTCCCTATCTTCGCTGGTTTTAAAGGCGGCAAGGCTGTCGCAACGAGTGCAGGAATGTTATTAGCCTATCAACCATTGTTTTTTATTTATTCTACCATTTTATTCATTATTTTATTATTTATCACTAGTATGGTTAGTCTAAGTAGTATGATTGCAGCTGTTTTAATCACCTTGTCAACTATTTTGTTGCCTTATGTTGCGCCAGTCATTCTCTCTAAACAGGATTGGTTATTAACCATCATTGCAATTTGTGTCACGATTTTTATCTTCTATCGACACAAAGAAAATATTTCTCGTATTAAAGACGGCACGGAAAGTCGCGTGCCTTTTGGCCTAAATAAGCAAGATAAAAAATAAGCTGGGTAGCACAACCCAGCTTATTTTTTTATTTCACTGTAATTGCATATTTTGTATCAAAACTTTCTTTTCCATTTAACTGGCGAATACCTAATTTTTCGGTTAGTTCGCCCGTAGCATCTAACGTATCCGCAATTCCAGCCCAAGGCTCAATGCAAACAAAGGGAGCATCTAATCCATAATTTCCAGCCCAAATACCAACATATGGTAAATGATTATACGTTAATGTCACACTATGTGGTGATTTTTCACTACGAATTGAGAAAGAGTTCAAGCCTTTTGTTTCAAAAATCAAGGTATCTTCTTTAAATAAATCGCGTGTTAATGCAATATTTGTATTGGTTTGCCCCAACGTTCGTTGGTTTAAGTCAATAAAACCTTCTTTCAAAGGTAACATTACTCTGGATTTCATGGGAGAAGGTTCTAAAAAATAATCTTCAAAAGCCAATTCTTCATCTAAAGGAACATTGAATGCAGGGTGTCCGCCAATTGAAAAATACATTTCTTCATCTGATGGGTTCTCTACACGATATTTCACAACAATACCATCGCCACCTAATTCATAAGTCAGAATTAATTTGAAGTCAAATGGGTAAACTTTTTTTGTTTCAGTTGTGCTTTCCAAAACAAGACTAACGGCATCTGGTTGTTTTTCCAATACTTGAAATTCCATATCTCTAGCAAATCCATGTTGTGACAATTGATAGGTTTTTCCTTGGTAAGTGTATTGATTATTTTTCAAGGCGCCCACAAATGGAAACAACACAGGTGCGTGTCGTTTCCAATATTTTGGATCTGCTTGCCAGATATATTCAATGTCAGTTTCTTTACTTTTCAGACTAATCAATTCCGCACCCGCTGTGGCAATGATAGCTTTCAAGTGATCTGTTTCAATTGTAATATCCATTTTGTTCACTCCTTAGAATTTACGCTTTATCTAATTCTTCTTTAAAACGACTATTTAAAACTTTTAAATAGGTCCCTTTCATTCCTAATGATCGAGATTCGATAATTCCCGCAGATTCTAATTTTCTCAAGGCATTAACGATTACTGAGCGTGTAATACCAATTTCATCTGCAATATTTGAAGCAGTTAAGCGTCCCTCATCGCCTTCTAGTGCATTAAAGATAGCTTGAACAGCTTTTAATTCACTATAAGATAAGGTATTTACTGCCATTTGAACCGCCGTTGCACTACGAATATCGTCTTCAATGTTACGTGAAGTTTGGTAAAGAATTTGCATACCAACAACCGTTGCACTGTATTCTGCCAATACCAAATCATCATCACTAAATGAATCATCAATTCTCGATAAGATAATTGTTCCTAATCTTTCTCCCGCTCCAAAAATTGGAACAACTGTTGTCAATCCATTTGGATATAATTCACGAGATTCAATTGGAAAAGCAGTCATATCACTTTCAATGGTAATATTCGCTTCCGTTGCATGTAGGTTATCAACCATATCTGTATAGGTTTTAGGAAATTGTTTTTCCACAAACATATTTTTTACTCGTGCATTGTTTACATCATGTTTTTCATTGAACCCTAACAAGCTACCATCACTACTAATAATGTAAGAGTTACTATCCAAAATATCCCCTAAAATATTTGCCATTTGGTTGTACGGTAAATCTGAAGCCGTACTAAATGTATTCTTTTGTTGTAACAATTCATTAATCTGTCTAGTTTTTTCTAAAAGTGTAGTCATTTTTTTCTCCTTTTTTATAGAATATAACGACTCAAATCCTCATTCATAGCAATGTCCGATAATTTATCATCTACATATGCTTCTGTAATTGTAATTTCAGCCATTTGCATATCTGACGCCTCAAATAATAAGTCTTCTAAAAGTTTTTCTAAAATTGTGTGTAATCGACGGGCACCAATGTTATCTGTATCGCGATTGACTTGATAAGCAATTGCTGCCAAACGCTCGATTGCTTCCAGAGTAAAGGTCACTTCCACATGCTCTGTTGCTAATAAAGCGACATATTGTTTAATCAGTGCATTATTTGGTTCTTTTAAGATCTTCACGAAGTCTTCTGCTGTTAAATCATCTAGCTCTACGCGAATTGGGAAACGACCTTGCAATTCAGGAATCAAATCACTTGGTTTTGATAAGTGGAATGCACCTGATGCGATAAATAGGATATGGTCTGTTTGTAATGCCCCGTATTTTGTGTTTACTTGTGAACCTTCCACGATTGGTAAAATATCACGTTGGACTCCTTCACGAGAAACTTCGCCTGATTGTTGTGATTTCGATGTCACTTTATCAATTTCGTCAATAAAGATAATTCCACTTGATTCTGCTAAGCGTAACGCTTCACTGTTAATATCTGCTTCATTTACTAATTTCGATGATTCTTCTTGAATTAATAATTCACGTGCTTCTTTAACAGTGACCGTTCGTTCTATTTTCTTTTTGGGTTTCAAAGATCCTAGCGTTTCATTCAAGTCAATACCCATTTGCTCTAACCCATTATTCATCATTGGCATTTGCGTTTTTGGTTCATCAATTTCAATTGTCACTTCACGATTGTCTAAGACACCACGTTCCAATTGTTCAAAAATAGTTTGACGATTGACACGAATTTCATCTGTTAATTCTTCTTTTGGTTCCTCTGTTTTTTGCATCGTATTGAACATATTCATCATTTGTTCATATGGATTACCTGACGATTGTTTTTGTTCTTTTTTAATACCTGGAACTAGGACTTTTGCCAAGCGTCGATTGGCTTTTTTCTCTGCCTTTGAACGAACATTACTATATTGTTCTTTTTGTACAATTTGAATCGCATTTTCGACTAAATCACGAACCATTGATTCTACATCACGACCCACATAACCGACTTCTGTAAATTTTGTTGCTTCGACTTTAACAAAAGGTGCTTTAACAATTTTTGCTAAGCGACGCGCAATTTCCGTTTTCCCGACGCCTGTCGGTCCAATCATTAAAATGTTTTTAGGTGTCACTTCTTGTTGCATCTTTTCATCTAGTTGTAAACGACGGTAGCGATTACGCAATGCAACTGCAACTGATTTTTTAGCTACTTGTTGACCAACAATGTATTGGTCTAATTCAGCAACGATTTCTTTTGGTGAAATATTTTGATTCATCATATAACTAACATTCCTCTACAATAATATTATGGTTGGTAAAGACACAAATATCAGCAGCGATATTTAAGGCATTTTCAGCAATTTCTTTGGCAGATAATTCATCACTGGCGTATTTTTTCATCGCTCTTGCAGCAGATAATGCATAATTCCCACCTGAACCAATTGCTAAAATACCATCATCTGGTGTAATCACTTCACCCGTACCTGATACTAATAACATTTCATTTTTATTCATTACAATCAACATTGCTTCTAATTTTTGCATCGATTGTTTAGTGCGCCATTCTTGGGCAAGCTCAACAGCAGCACGCTGTAAGTTGCCATTATATTCATTTAATTTACCTTCAAATTTTTCTTCTAAGGTAAAGGCATCTGCCACACTTCCGGCAAAACCGACAACAACTTCGCCATTATAAATACGTCGAACTTTTCTTGCCGTTCCTTTCATAACGATTTGTTCACCCATAGTGACTTGTCCGTCACCAGCCATTGCAAATTTGCCGTCTTTTTCTACGGCACAAATAGTTGTTGAATGAAATTGTGATTCCATTGTGTCTCCTCCTAAATATAGAAAAGCAAAATAAACGAACGCGTTTATTATGCCTGTATTTTATCTTACTTTTACGCCCTCGGATGGAACTGACGATAATTTTTCTGCAGACTTTCTTTTGTCACATGTGCATAAATTTGGGTCGTAGACAAGTTAGCATGTCCCAGTAATTCTTGAACAGTCCGCATATCTGCACCATTATTTAGTAGATGCGTCGCAAATGTATGTCGTAGCATGTGGGGATGAATATTACTGTCTAAACTACTTTTTCTTATCACTTGATTTAAGGCATATTCGATTCCCGTTGAGGTAATCGGATCACCTAAGCGATTGACAAAAGCAAAGGAATGCTCTTTATGAAATTTGGTCATTAGTTGCTGACGACCTTCATTAAAATAAGTCGTGAGTGCTTCTTGCGCATAGACACCAAACGGAACATAGCGTTGTTTATTCCCTTTCCCGTGGATTAACAAGACACCACTTTCCCAATCAATCTGTTGCAGTTCTAATGCGGCACATTCACTGACACGCAATCCTGATCCATAAAGAATTTCTAACAGCGCGCGATTTCGTTGCTGTAACGGCTCAGATCCCTCGACACTTTTAAAGAGCGCCTCCATTTCATTCTCATAAAAAAAACGGGGCAATTTAATGTTTTTCTTTTTCAAATGAATATATGAAAAAGGATTCTCAGCAATTACTTCTTGCTTTAATAAGTACTGGTAAAAAGAGCGTAAACTTGCTATTTTTCGACTAATCGTATTACGACTATATTTTTTTTCATGGTCATTCAAAAACGACAAATAAATACGTACGTCGCGATAGTCTACTTCAAGATAATTACCGCCACCATTATCCGCTAAAAAATCAAAGAATGCTTGAATGTCTGCCTGATAGGCAATCTGTGTTTCTTCTGAATAGCCTCGTTCAACAATCAGATAACGGAAAAATTCATGTGACCAATCGCGTTTAATCATGTTGTATTTCCTCCATCCTAGATGAATTTAACTTTAGCATAGACCAAATAAAAAAACAATTGAATTGTCAGAATTTAACTAATATTTGTAAGAGAGGTCACAATTAAGAAAATTCTGTAAAAATTTCTTCAATTTTCGTGTAAGAAAAGACGTTCACTAAGTCAAAAGAACTCATCATCGTGAACGTCTTTACTCCTATTCTACTTCGTCTACATGTTTTTGAGCGGTTGTTTCATTTGTTGCTTTATTTTCAATCGCTTGAACGATTTCTTTTGTTCCTTGTTTCGTCGCCATTGTTTCATTGATTAAGCCGACTAAATCCAAGCCAGTTGTTTCTTTAATTGTATCAAAGGTACGTGCTAACCCAGCACCCCCCATTTCGTGAACACCATCACCATTCCCAAAACTAACTACTTTGTCAATATTGCTAATTGGGGCATTGACTTCTTTCGCCACTTCTGGTAAAACTTTGATGAATTCCATCAAGATACCTGCTTCATTAAGTTTTTGTAAAGCCAATGCCATTTTTTCTTTACTTTCAGCTTCTGCTTGACCAACTTTGGTAATTTTATCCGCTTCTGCAGCACCCATTTTTTCAATTCGTTGGGCTTCTGCCTCTGCTGCTAAGCGAATCTTCTCTGCTTCGGCTTCGGCTTTCGCAATTTCGCGTGCTTTTTCCGCTAAAGCATTTTGTTCCATGACATATTTATCCGCTTCTGCCTTCTTACGAACAGTTGCATTTAATTCTTTTTCACTCAATTCTGCTTGTTTCTCTTGAATTTCGATATTTTTCTCTTGCTCAATTAAACGTACTTTCATTTTTTCACCGGTTGCTACTTGCTCAGCTTTCGCATCTGCTACTTCTTGTTCTTGCTTATATTGTGCTTGTTTTAATTGCATATCTTTCGTCGCTTCTGCAATTTCTGTTTTACGACGAATCTCTTCGTGTTGTGCTAATTGCTCATTCTCAGCTTGTTTAATTCGTGTTTCACGTAAGGCATTTGATTCGGCTACTTCAGCATTTTTCTTTACTTCAGCAATTTGTGGACGACCTAAAGCTTCTAAATAGCCATTCGGATCTGTCACATCTTTAATGGTAAATGAAACAATTTCCAAACCCATTTTACGTAAATCAGTCGATGCGACTTGTTGGACTTGTTCCGCAAAATCATCACGATTTTTGTAAATAGCTTCCACAGTCATCGTTCCTAGAATTGCACGTAAGTGACCTTCTAACACTTCTTGCGCTTCATCTTCTAGTTCTGATGTCGATTTCCCTAAATATTGTTCTGCGGCGGTTTTAATCGATTCCACACTATTGCCCACTTTTACTAAGACCGTTGCACTCGCTAAAATAGGCACACCTTGCTCTGTATACACTTCCGGTGTACCAATTTCTAGTTTGTGCGTTAACAAGCTCAATTTATGTGCTTTTTGAACGATAGGAATAACAAACGTCCCACTGTTTTTTAGGATTTTAATTCCTTCTTTTCCTAAAAACGACCCTGTCACAATTAATGCTTCATCTGGTTTACCAATCCGATAACGAATCATTAAAAATGCAATAATTGCAACAATTACCACTACACCTAAAATAATTGACATAAACATACCATCTAACACATTTACCACTCTCCTCTTTTATAAATCCTCTCTCTGTACAACCAAAGCAATTCCTTGCGCATCAAACTCGATAATCAGCACTTGGGTTCCTTTTGGCAGTAAGATATCCTTTTCGCGATCTTCCTTTCGGTATAATTTTGCTGGGTAAGAAGATAGTGCAGTTCCACTTCCAATCTCCAGTACTTCGCCAACCGAATCGCCCACAATTCGAGTCACTAACTCCCCCATCAAGAAATCGTCCTCTTTTAACACATTATTTTTATTTTTGTCTGTTAATTTGTTATATAAAAACAATAGTGGTGAAAAAAGAAGTGTCAATAATAGATAGACAGCTAGAAAAGCCAGAATAAACAAGAAGGACCAAAGCAACCACTGCATATACATTGGCTGGTTTTCAGTCATTGTGGTTATCTTTTCAATAATGGATATTATCATTTACATTTCCTCCTCGTACAGGAATCTTACACTATTAATGATAGCGCATCCCTTTCGTTCATTCAAGATTTTTTAGAAAGATACTTCTTAGGACCTACCAAGCGCACAAAAAACATCAAGTCGGTAACCGACTTGATGTTTTTGCGTACTTATCTTCTTAATTCAGTTTTTTTGACTTCTAAACTTTCTAATGCACGATTCGCTAACGTTTCATAGCGTAATTTTTTGTCTTTAATCCGTTCAGGAAGTTCTGGTAATAACCCAAAGTTGGCATTCATTGGTTGAAAATGCTTGCCAGAAGCATGGGTAATGTAATAAGCCAGACTTCCAATTGCAGTTTCCTGTGGGAAAATAGTTGGTTCCTCATCTTTTGCCAAACGAGCAGCATTAATACCCGCAATCAATCCGCTAGCTGCACTTTCAACATAGCCTTCAACACCGGTCATTTGGCCTGCGAAGAATAAATCGTTACGTAAACGAGATTGATAAGTCTGTTGTAGCAACTCTGGAGAATTCATAAAACTATTACGATGCATCACGCCATACCGAACAATTTCCGCATTCTCTAATCCTGGAATCATTCGGAAAACGCGTTTTTGTTCTCCCCATTTTAGATGTGTTTGAAAACCAACAATATTATACAAGGAAGCGACTGCATTATCTTGTCGTAACTGAATAACAGCGTAAGGACGTTTTCCTGTTTTTGGATCTTCCAAGCCGACTGGTTTCAATGGACCAAAGAGCATCGTTTTACGACCACGTTTTGCCATCACTTCAATCGGCATACAGCCCTCAAAGAATTTCTCTTTTTCAAACTCTTTTAAAGGAGCTACTTCAGCTGCAACCAATTCATCGTAAAACGCATTGAATTCGTCTTCAGTCATTGGGCAGTTTAAGTAGGCTGCTTCCCCTTTATCATAGCGAGATTTTAAATAAACTTTGTCCATATCAATCGTTGATTTATCAATAATAGGAGCAGCGGCATCATAGAAATAAAATCCTTCTGAACCATTAAAATCTTTAATCGCTTGAGCCAGCGGAGCTGATGTCAACGGACCAGTCGCAATGATTGTGATACCTTCAGGAATTTCTGTTATTTCTTCTTCAACCACGGTCACTAATGGATGCTCTTTCACCCGTTTTGTAATCAACTTAGAGAACTCATCACGATCGACTGCTAGAGCCCCACCTGCTGGAACAGCGGTCTTATCAGCAGATGTGATAACAACCGAATCCAAACGACGCATTTCTTCTTTTAATACCCCCACTGCATTCGTTAAATTATTGCCTCTTAAAGAATTTGTACATACTAATTCTGCAAAATTACTTGTATGGTGTGCTTCCGTCATTTTTACTGGTCGCATTTCATATAAAGTGACTGGCACACCAGCTTGTGCTACTTGCCAAGCTGCTTCACTACCAGCTAAGCCGGCACCAATGATATTAACAGTTTTCATAATATTCTCCTTTTTAATGAACTCAGCTAACTATAATCTTTGTCTATTTTTGTACGTTTTCCTCATAGTCTCCCTGTGGACAAATAATTTGTTTGCCACCTTTGACTTTTTTCTCAACTAAATAATGATCACATTTTGGACAATTACGACCAATTGGTTTATCCCAAGAAGTAAATTCACATTCTGGGTAACGGTCACAGCCATAAAAAATGCGATTTTTCTTAGATTTTCTTTCAACTACTTGTCCTTTATGACATACCGGACACTCGACACCAATTTCTTTAACAATTGGTTTCGTATTGCGGCATTCTGGGAAATTGCTACATGCATAGAATTTTCCATAGCGACCTAATTTGATTACCATTGGATGTCCACACAAATCACAGTCAAAACCAGCTGGTTCATCTTTAATTTGGATTTTTTCAATTTTTTCTTCTGCTGTGTCTAACTCTTTCGCAAATGGTTTGTAGAATCGATCAACCACTTTAATCCAATTTTCTTTTCCTTCTTCTACTTGGTCAAGGTTATTTTCCATCTCAGCTGTGAAATGTACATCCACGATTTGTGGGAAGAAATCCTCAATTAAGGTATTGACAATTTCACCTAATTCGGTTGGTTCAAAACGTTTTTGTGCTAATTTAACATAATAACGTCGTTGAATAGTTTCTAACGTTGGTGCATAAGTAGATGGGCGACCAACACCATTTTCTTCTAATGTACGAATTAATGTAGCTTCACTAAAACGTGCTGGTGGTTGTGTAAAATGCTGTTTTGGCTCAATATCAACAGATTCAACTTTTTCACCGATTTCTAAATCTGGTAAAATGTTTTCTTTGTCTTCTTTTCCATCATCGCGACCTTCAACATAAACTTGCATAAATCCTTTAAATTTGACTTTTGAACCATTTGCAATGAACTGTACACCATTTTGTTCAAGTGTCACTTTCATCGTATCTAAAATCGCCGGTGTCATTTGACTTGCTACTAAGCGCGACCAGATTAATGTATATAATTTCAATTGGTCTTTATCTAAATATTGCGCCATTGCTTCCGGTGTTCGTAATGCACTGGTTGGACGAATAGCTTCATGGGCATCTTGTGCGCCTTGCGCATTTTTTAGTTTTTTACCGCCATGAGCCGCAAATTCTTTCCCATAAGTACTTTCAATGAATTCTGTCACTTCAGATTTTGCAGTATCCGAAATACGCTTCGAGTCTGTACGCATGTAGGTAATCAAACCAACTGTTCCTTGTTTACCAAGCGAAATACCTTCATACAATTGTTGAGCAACCATCATGGTCTTGCGCGTTCGAAAATTTAGTTTTCGAGCAGCTTCTTGTTGTAAACTACTTGTAGTAAATGGCGCTGCTGGATTTCTTTTACGCTCTTTTTTTTCGACATTTTTGACTTCATATTCTTTACTAGTAATTCGTTTGGTAATTTCTTTGACACTTTCAGCGTTTGGTAATTTTTTCTTTTTACCATCCACACCCCAGAAATTAGCTTTGAATTTTTTACGTCCTTTTTTGAAATTACCATCGATACTCCAGTATTCTTCTGGTTTAAAATCGCGAATTTCTTTTTCACGGTCAATAATAATTTTTAATGCGACTGATTGTACACGACCTGCACTCAAACCTTTTTTCACTTTACGCCATAAGATTGGGCTAAGAGAATACCCCACCAAACGATCTAACACACGTCTAGCTTGTTGAGCGTCGACCAAATCTAAATCAATCGACCGTGGTTCTTTAAAGGCTGCTTTGACTGCATCTTTAGTAATTTCATTAAATACGACACGATTTTTATCTTTTAAATCTAATCCTAGAAGGAAAGCTAAATGCCAAGCAATCGCTTCCCCTTCTCTATCCGGGTCACTTGCGAGATAAACTTTTTCAGCTTTTTTGGCAGCTGAGCGCAGACTTTTGATAACATCGCCTTTGCCTCGTATCGAAATATAATGTGGTTCATAATTATTTTCGACATCAATCCCCATTTTACTCTTAGGTAAATCACGAATGTGTCCCACACTGGCAACAACTTTATAGTTTCTACCAAGATATTTTTCAATTGTTTTTGCTTTTGCAGGTGATTCGACAATCACCAAATATTTATAGGCCATACATAAATGGCTCCTTCCTAACAAAAATTCCTACTATATAATATGCGCTGTTTTATTCACTAAATCGTAGCTTATCATATCGATAAGAATTTCTTTTGTCAAGAACCGAATCTAAAAGTCCAACAAAATTGAGAGAAATTTAGGGTAATTCTTCTAAAATATCTTGAATGGAACAAACACATTTCGCACCGTCTTGAATCAGACGATGACAGCCATTTGACTGACCTGATAAAATTTCTCCTGGAATCGCAAAGACTTCTTTTCCATACTCTAATGCTAATTGTGCTGTGATTAGAGAACCACTGCGCTCTTTCGCTTCAATCACACAGGCCCCTTGACTCAATCCAGCAATAATCCGATTACGCATCGGAAAATGATGGCGTTGAATTTTGGTCCCCTTGGGATATTCACTTAAAATCAAATGGTTGCGACGCATTTCTAAAAAAATACTGGCTACTTCTCTTGGATAACATAAATCCAAGCCACAACCAATAACACCAATCGTGTGACCACCTGCATGTATCGTTAATTCATGACTATACTGATCAATTCCTTTTGCTAGACCACTGACAGTCACAATATTTTGTTGCACAATACGAGGAATGAGTTGGTACAAGACTTGCAACCCATATTTCGACGCATCTCTGGCACCAACAAATGCCAATTTGCGATGCTGCAATAACTCTAGATTCCCTACATAAAATAAAATTAATGGCGCTTGATAAAAATGCTGCAAATCCCCTGGATACTCTAGTGAGAGCCAAGTAATAAACTGTTGTTTGCGGGCTTCTTGCTCTAACCATGAGTCAGAAATTTCAGTCCAACTTTTCTTAAATACCGCTTGATACTGCGTAATCCCTGCAATGCGAATAATTTCTTCTACAGAAAAAAATGTCTTTTGGTATTGTTCAGCAAAGGAAACGATTTTCCACTTGCCACTAATCCCAATTCCTTTACAATAAGTTAATTTAAAAATCAGTTGTTCAATTGGTTGCAATAGATGAAAATCCATTACTTTTCCTCCCTTCCTATTTAAAGATACGCTTTTTTGTCTAAAAAACTTGAGTACTTAAAAAAAAACGTTTATGATGAAGGATGTGCAATAAACAAGAACAAGTAACCAATTTATTATATAAGGAGTGATTCGCATGGCAATTCAATGGTTTCCTGGACACATGGCCAAGGCCAGAAGAGAAGTCAGTGAGAAATTAAAGTACGTCGATATTGTATTTGAATTAGTTGATGGACGTTTACCAATATCTTCTCGAAACCCAATGTTGGACGCGATTTTACAACAAAAACCACGTTTAGTCCTAATCAATAAAGCCGATTTAGCTGATGCCCAACAAACAAAAAAATGGGAGAGTTATTTCAAACAAAAGGGCTATTATGTCTTAGCAATTAACGCCCAAGACAATAAAGGCGTCAAAAATATTGTGCCTAAATGTAAAGAAGCGTTGAAAGAAAAAATCGAGCGTAATCGTCAAAGAGGAATCAAACCTCGTGCCATTCGTGCCATGGTCATCGGTATTCCGAATGTGGGTAAATCAACTTTACTCAATCGTCTTGCTGGCAAAAAAATGGCACAAACAGGAAATAAACCCGGGGTAACCAAAGGACAACAATGGTTACGTTATGGCAGTGATTTAGAATTGTTAGATACGCCCGGAATTTTATGGCCAAAATTTGAAGACCAAGAAATTGGTAAAAAACTAGCGCTGACTGGTGCTATTAAAGATCAGCTATTGCATTTAGACGATATTGCCATTTATGGTTTAGATTTTTTTGCTCGTTATTATCCAACGCAATTAATGCAACGTTACCAACTATCTGAAGAAGATATGGAGTTGCTAGCACCTGATTTACTAATGAAAATTACCGAAAAACAAGGATTTCGTGACGATTATAATCGTGGAAGCGAGCGTATCATCCATGACATTCGTCAAGGAAAACTGGGTCGCTATACATTAGATCGTTGTGAAGAAGTAGGTTATGAAGATGAAGCCTGAATCTATTGCTAAGATTAAAGAACGCTTGAGCACTTGTTCCTCATTAGAAGACCCTTATGTCCTTACGTTACAAGCCGATGAGCGATTAGGGGTACAAAAATTGCTTCTTCAATTAGAGAAACGTTTGCAAAAAGAACAAGCTCTAAAAGATAAATCGATTGAAATGCAACAATTTGAATTGACTGGCTATCAAAATGGCCATCGATTCATTGCTGGAATTGATGAAGTTGGGCGTGGTCCATTGGCTGGTCCAGTTGTAGCGGCTGCCGTTATTTTACCTAAAGACTGTCAAATTTTAGGATTAAATGATTCCAAACAACTATCTGAAAAAAAACGCGATGCCTTAGCAGCACAAATTAAAGAACAAGCACTCGCTATTGGGATTGGAATTGTTTCGCCCGAACAAATTGATGAGTTAAATATTTATCAAGCCAGTCGCACAGCAATGACGCAAGCTGTCGCACAATTAGCTACACAACCAGATTATTTACTAATCGATGCCATGACACTAGATTTACCCATTCCTCAAGAAAAAATTATTAAAGGCGACGCGCGCTCGATTTCAATTGCTGCAGCAAGTATTATCGCAAAAGTCTATCGTGATGATTTAATGAAAGAATATCACCAACTGTATCCGCATTATGGTTTTGATAAAAATGCAGGCTATGGCACAAAAACACATTTAGAAGGGTTGGCAACTCACGGGGTGACTCCTATTCACCGCCGAACGTTTGCACCGGTTAAAAATTATCTTAACTAACTGGAAGAAATCATTTCTTCCAGTTTTTATGTGCAAAAAAGCACTCAGTCGAAACTGAATGCTTAAATAAATTTGATATGCGGAAATGGATAATAGACAAAACGAGCAATTCCCAAAACATCTTCACTTGAAATCGCGCCAAATGAACGACTATCTTTTGACACACGGCGATTATCGCCCATTACAAAATAACTATCTTTTCCTAATTTTTCGACACCCATTAACTCTGAAAAAGTAAAATCATACGTGACTGGAATCGTATCTTGATCCTCTTTCACCCGTTCTTCTAAAAATGGTTCTTGAACAGCTTCATCATTGATATACAACTGGTCATTTTTATAACTAACAGATTCCCCTGGCAAGCCAATCACTCGTTTAATATAGGTAGTACCATCAGATAACTGAAATACAACAATATCAAATCGCTTAATCTTGGAAATTTTTTCAACGAGTACCATATCTCCTTGACTCAAGGTTTCTTCCATCGAATTTCCACCAACAGGTAAAGGAATTAGCAAGAATCCTCGAATTAGCAAAGCGATAGCACCCGCAACGAAGGTATATTTGATAATCATCCAGATATATTCAAAGAATAGTTCTTTTATCCAAGTTTTGTTCTGTTTCATTCTTTAGACTCCGTCAAGACCTCAACAGCTTTATTGTATATCTGATCGTTTTCTTGAAGTTGGGTGGCCACATCAATTTCAATTAGTACAGCCGTCTCACTGTTGACTTCACCTGTCACGGTAATATTTTTTTTCGCTTGAAAATCTCGAATGGCTTCTTCAGTTGTATCGTTGAATGTATTACCAATTGTTTCATATCCCAAGGCGTTTAAGAAAGTATTCAAATTACTAATTGTTTCTGATTCGTCCCCTTTTTTCAACGTACGATCTTTTGGCAATGGTGGGAAATAAGCATATTTTGGAAAATCAGCTTTGATTGTTGGTTCCAAACCTTTCTCATTCACCCATTCCTCATTTGGTGTCAACCACTTTTGTACTGTCATTTTGATTTCACTTTGATCACCAAAATCACTAACTGTTTGAACGGTGCCTTTACCAAATGTTGACGTACCAATAATTGGGATATCGGCAGATTCTTTAAGTGCTGCAGCAAATATCTCTGAAGCAGAAGCACTACCACCATCTACTAATACCGCAACAGGTTCTTTGACTTTAAACCCACCATCTAGTTCTTTTGATGCTTTACTTTCCCCAAGCACTTTGTCGTCTGTCGCAAATTTAACAATCGTTTGACCGTCTTCTAAAAACATACTTGCCATCATTTCAACTTGATTCAAATAACCACCTGGATTTTGTCGTAAATCAATGACAAAAGAAGTGGCGCCTTTTTTCCGTAAATCTTGAATGGCTTCTTTTAACTCTTTTGCTGTACTTTCGTTGAAACTAGCAATCTGAATTTTACCTATATGCGTTTGTTTATCAATTTCTGTTTGTAAAGAAGCTATCGGGATTTCTCCTCGAGTAATCGTCACATCAAATTGCTCTTGATTACGTTCAATGGTTAAGGTTACATCCGTTCCCTTTTTCCCTCGAATCGTTTGTACGACATCTGTTAATTCTTTCCCGTTTGTTTCTTGATTATCTACTTTCAAAATCTTATCGTGTAATTTCAAACCGGCTTTTTCAGCTGGACTACCTTTAATTGGGGCTTGGGCAACCTCGGGTATCCCTTCTACTAAACTCAATGTCGCACCAATTCCTTCAAAACTATCTGAAAGAGAATTATTTAGTTCAGTAGCTGCTTCTTTTCCTAAATATGTCGTATAAGGATCATCTAAGGCATCCGTCATTCCGGCTAAGGCACCTTCAATTAGGGCATTTTTATCGACTTTTTTATAATAATTCTCTTGAATCGTATGGTACAATGCGTGTACTTTTGCAAGTTCGTCTTGTGATGCCTCTTCAGAGCTTGACATGGTCGCTTGATTCATGAGCATATAGACGCCACCACCAGAAATAATTGCCACGCAAATTAACGAGATGATGTATCGATGAAAAGGAATTTGCTTATTCATCCTGTCCCTCCTGTTCTGTCTGATTTGTATTATACTATAACAAAAAAGAAGTCAAAAGTCTTAACTCTTTTCACTTCTTTCTTGGTGGTCATTGATTATTTTCTACATATTTTTCCCAAATTCGATCAAAAACGTCCATATTTTCCAGATAGTTCACACTTAGTTCCAAATAACTTGAAATTTCATCGTAATCATCCGAATGTTTCGGGAACTGGATATCATGACTGGCATCTGTCGCAAAGATTTGTTCCTCGTCTAAATGACTCGGTCCTTTTAGCGTCATCAAATAGTGATAAAAACTTCGTCTCATATCCTCACCACTGTTCCTTTAAAAAGGCCGCTCGACGGGCATGGCTACGTTCAAAGTTTGCAGGATTTTTTTTATAATAATCCTGATGGTATAATTCTGCCGGATAAAACGTTGCAGCAGGTTCAATACTAGTCACAATCGGTTGATTGAAGCGCCCAGAATCTTGCAAGGCTTGTTTGCTTTCTTCTGCTATCTTCTTTTGCGCTTCATTAAAGTAAAAAATCACTGGGCGATAGTTGTCGCCACGGTCTTCAAATTGACCAAATGCATCCGTTGGATCGGTTTGTTGCCAATAAATATCCACTAGTTCTTTAAACGAAATTATTTCTGGATCAAAAATAATTTCTACCGCTTCTGTATGACCGGTTGTATGACTACATACTTGTTCATATGTTGGATTTTCCACATGTCCTCCAGTATAGCCAGACATTACGGAATGAATCCCCGGTTGCTCATCAAACGGTTGTACCATGCACCAAAAACATCCTCCAGCAAAAATTGCTCGTTCCATTACTATCACTCCTCATTTTTTTCTGGCAAATAAAGACTCACTTGAATATCATCTTCCACTAAATTAATTTTTTCTGCTTTTAGAAATAAACCATTTTGCATCCGAAATTGATCAAGGCGAATCATTACTGTCTCTTCTTTTGGTTCAATCTCAATCCAATCAGGCAAAGTCGCATTCCGTTGAATCATCTTCATGACTTCACTAATTGGCACACCTAAAGTTCCAATCGATAAACTTTTAGCTTTTAATTGAACATTTCCATTATCCATCACATACGGGTCAAAATAAAGATAAAAAGTAACTGGAAAGCCCAAAATTTTAAATTCTCCTGTTAATAACGCTTCGTTTTCGAGCGCAAAATCAAAAGTAATGTCCGCATTTTTTTGATATTCATCTAAATAAAAGCCAATTAAAGCATTAATTTGTTCTTTGTTACTATTAATATTTAATACTGGACTACCTGCACGATCTACGAGCGGTGGCACCTCATGATAAACTAATTCTCTTTTTTCGGTTATTCGTGAAAAAAGAAAGATACTACTGCCTAATACAATGGCAATTAACGCAAAGAAAGCTATCTTCCATTTGTTTCCATATACAATTGTTTGAATACTATGCTTTCCGAATTGCTTTATTTTTTGAAACATTACTTTTCCTCCTTCAACAGCCATTGTTCTTTTGTACGTGTTATTTCTGCTTTAACTGATTTGGCCATCAATTGATAGCCTAAATTATTTGGATGAAATTTATCTTCTTCATAAAGAGCATCATTTTTAACAATATTTAAATCATTTCCTTCACTGTTGCTACTTTCTTGTGTACTTGATGTTGTGCCATTTAAACCAGAAGCAATCACATCATTAATTGGAATAAAGTAAACATTTTTCATCTCATCAACCACTGCTTCTGTCCCATCATTCCAGTTATCAACGATTGTTTGCATATCAGTAATTTCAGGGAAATTCACATAGAATGGGTTATAAATCCCTAGTACATAAATCGGTGCATCCGGATTTAATTCACGCATGGTTTCAAGTAATTCCGTTAATTGTTTTTGATACTTTTTAATCGGCTTATCGAATGATTTGATTGATAAGCCAAAAATATTATTATTGATTACCTTCATTAAATCGTTGCCGCCAACAGTTAATGTCACAATATCTGATTTTGCAATATTTGTTTGAATCGCTTCTTCTTTATTCAAACGTTTCAGAATTTGATCACTACGTTCACCTGCTACCCCATAATTCTCAATATCGACACGTGATAATTTAAATTCTGATTGTAAATCATTGGCAACAATTGGGACAAAGCCGCCTTTCTGGGTGTCATCACCAACACCTTCTGTCAACGAATCGCCTAAAGCTGTGTAACGAATACTTTCTTTTTGGTTATGCTCTTCTTTTTGCTTCGCTACCTCTAACCTAGGACCCGCTTTAGGTACACTTAATTGAAGAACTAAAAATGTGCCAGCTATTAGTAAACAGACACCTAGCAATGCCATCAATAATTGTTTTATTTTCACATTTTGTCCCTCCTTGATATAGATTTCTTTGCTATTTTATCAGAAAAACGGTAAAAAACATACTGACTTTTCTTGATAAAATAATCATAAAAAGAATCGACCTCCAAATGCTAGTCCAAACTAACGCTTAGGGGTCGATTCATATTTTTTTATACTTTATTCAACGGACTATTCTGAATAGTACATAATCGCAAAGGCACCCTCACCAGTATGGGTCGCAATAATTGGTGTAGTATGCAACAAACAAATATCCATCTTAGGAAATAATTCTTGTAGTTCCTGTTTGAATTTTGCTGATTGTTCAATGCCACCTGCATACGAAATACCAATTTTTTGAATTTGTTTGTTGTTTTTTAACTCTGTCTTCAATTCATCAAACCATTTGTTAAATGTCTTTGCTCCTCGTCCTTTCACGACTGGCAATAATTCAGAATTTTTCAATTCCATAATTACGCGCATGTTTAAGAAACTAGAAAGCATCCCTTTGGCACGGCTAATTCGTCCACCTTTTACTAAGTTTTCTAAGGTTGACAAACCAATGAATAATTTCGTATTTGCCAAGACTTTCTCTACAGCTGGAATCACTTCTTCTACAGATTTCCCTGCTTGGGCTAATTCTGCAGCTTTAATGACTGCAAAAGACAATCCTTGGTCAGTCATGTCTGTTTCAAACACGGTAACTTTACTTTTTGACAAGTTACTTGCTTGACGCGCAGCTTCTACAGTTCCACTTAATGCTTTTGTCATATGAATAGCTAAGACTTCACTACCGTCTTTGCCTAATTCATCAAATAATTCTACAAATTCACCAATTGGTGGTTGACTCGTTTTAGGTAATTCTTTGGACTGCGCCATCATTGACATAAATTTTTCGCCTGTTAATTGTTCATCATCTGGATAAACAACGCCATCAATCATGACCGATAACGGCACGACATGAATATTTAATTTTTCTTTGACACTATCACTCATTGTACAAGATGAATCAGTCACTATCTTAAGATTTCCCATTCTTCTTTCACTCTCTCTTTAACACTGGTTGTATTTCATGTTAAAATACTATTGAACCATTTCTTATGTTTAGTATAACAGACAGAAATTGATTTTTCATCTATTTAAAAACGAAATGAGGAGCGATTAATGGAAACTTCTAAATTTACACGAAAATATTTAATTGTTAATGAAATTCTAAATGCAGTTACTCACGGGATTGGTTGTGGGCTAAGTATAGCTGGCTTGGTAATTTTATTAGTCAAAGGGGCACGTTTAGGTTCCCCAATGCATGTTGTTTCCTATGCGATTTATGGGTCAACAATGATTTTACTTTTTTTATTTTCAACACTCTTTCACAGCTTAATTTTTACAAAAGCAAAAAAAGTATTTCAAGTATTTGACCATGCATCAATTTTTCTTTTAATTGCTGGTAGCTACACACCATTTTGTTTGCTAAGCATTCAAGGTTGGCAAGGTTGGACCTTATTCGGACTCATTTGGTCCTTAGCAATCGGCGGCGTTGTCTACAAGTCAGTCACCTTACATCGCAAAGAAACTGTCTCAAAAATTTCGACGATTATCTATATTATTATGGGCTGGTTATGCGTCTTAGCCTTTGTTCCATTAGTCCATTCTCTTGGATTGTGGGGAACAATTTTACTCGCTAGTGGCGGCGTTTCGTATACCGTGGGTGCTTTGTTCTATGGCTTGAAAAATGTCCGCTTCATACATGTTGTTTGGCATATTTTTGTCATGCTTGGTGCAGGGTTAATCTACTTTTCTGTCTTGTTTTTCACATAATCGTTCGTAAAAAATAGTTATCCAGTGTGTAACACACTGGATTCTTTTTTAGTAATAAAAAATGTTCGCGTGGAGGAATTGCTATGGCTACAAAAAAAGCGCTTGTCTTACTTTATACTGGTATGTCGCTCAGTGAAATCAACTTGCTAACAAATTATTTAACCATCCATCAACCCGATGACCAGATATGGACCATTGATACCGTTGCTGCTGAAAAAATCCCTTATGCCACAGAAGACCAATTCTTAGTTACCCCTACCAAAATATTTTCAGAAATTGATTTTTCCGATTATGAAATCATCATTTTCCCAGGAATTATCAATCCTTATCTCGTTGCCGAAGACAAGCAACTTTTACAATTTTTACAACCGTTGAAAACGATGTCCAACCGTCCTTTAATCAGTGCGATTTCATCTTCTCCAATGCTCTTAGCAAAAGCAGGTATACTAGAAGATGTAACCTTCACTTCTGGTTTATTTGAGGAAACACTCGATGAATTTTCTTTTTTCCAAAAAGAAAATATTCTTCGGCAACCGCTAGTCTATGATGCACAAGCACACATTCTAACAGCAATAGGGTTTGCTTTTCGGGAATTCGCCATTGAATCTGCTAAATTATTAGGATTTGAACTTCCTGAAACAAAATTCACCGGTCCACGAAAAGCACCTCCTTACACAGCAGATGAATTAACTTTTTACAGAAATCCCCCACAAGACCACCTTTCATAACAAATAAACCGAGCAGCCCGTAATTTACGGTTGTTCGGTTTATTTTCCTACTAGACAATCCAATGGTTCTGCTAACTGCATAGATACAAAAAAGCAGACTAACGCCTGCTTTTCTCATTTTCGTTCATAAGTTTCAAAACGATGTGGGTATTTATTTTTGTCATCAACAATTCCTTCGGTTGATGATACTAGTTCCCATTGCGCCCAATCAATGGTTGGGATAAAAACATCGCCAGCAAACTCATGGTCAATCATGGTTCGTAACAACTGATCACAATGCGGTAGATACTCTTCAAAAACAAGTGCACCACCAATAATATAAACGGGTTGGTCTTGTTCTTTCGCATAATCTAAAACCTCATCCATTGTGTGCATGACAAGAATTCCTTCATGGGAATAATTCGTATCACGAGTTAAGACAATCGTTTGACGATTGGGTAGAATCCGTTTACCCATGCCTTCAAACGTTTTTCGCCCCATCACCACCGTTTTACCAATGGTTGTCTCTTTGAAAAACTTTAAATCAGCAGGTAGATACCACGGCAATTGATTATCTTTACCAATCACACCGTTTTTATCTTGCGCCCAAAGTGCTATTAACATATTTTTACCTTCTTTCCTAAACTGCAATCGGTGCTTTGATTGCTGGATGAGGGTCGTATCCCTCTAATCGAATATCAGTCATCTCAAAGTCAAAGATGGATTGTTTTTCTGTATTTAATATTAGTTTTGGTGTCTGACGAACTTCTCGTGTTAATTGTTCCTTCATTTGTTCAAAATGATTGCTGTAAAGATGCGCATCGCCTAATGTATGGACAAATTCACCGACTTCTAATCCCGTTTCATGGGCAATTAGATGGGTCAAAAGGGCATAACTTGCAATATTAAACGGCACGCCTAAAAAGACATCACCACTGCGTTGATACAATTGACAACTTAATTTTCCTTCATGAACATAGAATTGAAACATGGTGTGGCAAGGCGGTAATGCCATGCTAGGTACATCTTCAGGATTCCACGCTGAAACAATCAAACGACGTGAATCAGGTGTTGTTCGAATCATCTCAATGACTTCTTTTATCTGATCAATAAAACCACCTGTTGCCTTTTCCCAATGACGCCATTGGTAACCATATACTTTTCCTAGATCACCATGTTTTTCAGCAAATGTTGGGTCTTCGACAATTCGTTGACAAAATTGGGCAAGTTCTTTTTGATAACTTTCATTGAAAGCTTCATCCACAAGACAACGACGACCAAAATCACTCATATCAGGGCCTGTATAATCTTCGCTTTTTACATAGCGTTCAAATGCCCATTCATCCCAAATATGATTGTTATTTTCTAAAAGATAACGAATATTGGTATCACCCTTTAAAAACCACAGTAATTCACTTTTAATCAAACCAAACGGGACCCGTTTTGTCGTTAATAAAGGAAAGCCTTGACTTAAATCAAAACGCATTTGATGCCCAAAAATACTTTTGGTGCCTGTGCCAGTGCGATCACTTTTTTGATTGCCTTCTTCCAATATTTTTCTACCCAAATCAAGGTATGCTTGTTCCATTAAACTTCCTCCTAATTATCTGCTAATTCACTAAGGTATTCCCAACGTTCCATCTTTTCATTCAACTTTTCTTCTGTCAGCGTTACATCATTTTGCAATTCTTGCAATCTCGTAAAATTATCCCCTTGATGGTTCATTTCTTCGGTCAGTGTTTCAAGCGTTTCTTCCAATGTAGCAATCTCGTCTTCAATAGTTGCCCACTCTTTTTGTTCCATATAACTCAATTTTTTCTTCACTTTTTCTGGTTGTACGACAACTTCTTGTTCAACAATTTTAGGTTTTGATGCCGGCTGTGTTCTCTCTGCTAAATACTGATTGATTGACCCGAAATAACGGTCAATTTCGCCATTCCCTTGAAAAATCAGTAATTTTTCAGCTACTTTATCTAAAAAATAGCGGTCATGTGAGACAGTAATAACTGCTCCTGGAAATGATTGTAAGTAATCTTCCAAAATAGTTAAGGTATCAATATCTAAATCATTGGTGGGCTCATCAAGCAAGAGCACATTTGGTTGACCAATCAATAATTTCAATAAATACAGTCGACGTTTCTCTCCTCCTGACAGTTTGCCAATCTTCGTGCCATGCATAAAGCGTGGAAATAAGAAACGTTCCAACATTTCAGCAACACTGATTTGTGAACCATCACTACGACGAACCTCTTCTGCTGCTTCTTGTAGATAAGCAATCATTCGTTGATTTGCATCCATCGCTTCATTTTGTTGGGTATAGTACGCCAGACGAACCGTTTCCCCGATGATTAATTCCCCTGCATCTAAAGGAATACGTCCTGCTAGTATATTTAAAAGCGTCGATTTGCCGGCACCATTTTCTCCAGTAATCCCTAACCGTTCTTTAGTTTGAATCAATAAATCAAAATGTTTCAAAATATCTTGCTGCCCAATTTTGTATTGACCATCCTTGATTTCCAATACTTTCTTTCCTAAGCGTTTGGTCGCAATATCAATCTCAACTTCACCATTTGTTTTTACTTGATGAACGTTCTCTTTTAAGTCCTCAAAACGATTAATCCGTGCTTGTTGTTTGGTCGTACGTGCTTTTGCCCCGGCTCGCATCCAAGCTAATTCTTGTTTATACAATTGCTTACGCTTTTGTTCTTGTTCACCTTCTACACGTTCACGCTCTGCCCGTTCTAAAATATAGGCTTCATAATTTCCTTGATATTCATGTAATTTTCCAAAGGATAACTCAAAAATACGATTCGTTACTCGATCCAAAAAATAACGGTCATGCGTAACCATCAACAATGCACCACGGTATTGATTCAAATAACTTTCTAACCATTGGATTGCTTCATAATCTAAATGATTCGTCGGCTCATCTAATAACAATAAATCCGGTTCATCAATTAAGACTTGTGCTAAGCCAACTCTTTTTTGCTGACCACCTGATAACGATTTAATTTTTTTATCTAATTGATGAATACCTAATTTTTGTAAGATAATTTTGGCATTTGTATCTGTTAACCAAGCATCTTGTTCATTCATTGCTTCTTCTGCTAAGGTGTATTCTCTTTGGATGTCTTCACGATCACCGTGATACTCTAAAGCTAACAACGCTCTCTCATAGCGTTTAACGGTTTTTAATTGTTCACTTTCACCTTGAAAGACAGCTTCTAGAACAGTCTGTTCAGGATCAAAAGTGGTGTTTTGTGACAAATAGCCGATACGATAATTTGTCGGATAAAAAATAGTTTGCTTGTCTCCATCACCGTTTTCTTTCCCTGATAAAATAGTTAGTAAACTTGTTTTACCGGTACCATTCACACCAATTAATCCTACTCGATCGCGTTCATGAATTAAAAAGGAAATTTGATCAAAAAGTGTTTTATCTCCATAAGTTTTTGTTAACTCACTTACCTTTAATTCTTTCACAAAATCGCCCCCATTTCCTTTCGCTATTGTAACACAAAATAACGCAAGCAACATACTTATGATAGTTGTTGCTTGCGTTTTATTAATGCGTACTTTTACTAATTGCAAAAGACTCAAGTAAATTTACCTTTTGACGATAACTATTTGCAGAAAATGGTGTAATTTTTTCTTCGCGTTCGAAAGAATCGATTGTTCTTCTTTCAAGTGTATATCCAGCTAATAGTTCTTTTTGATAAATCGGATTTTTTTCAATTGATACCATAGATAAGACGTTCTTATGATAAAGTCGTTTTAATAACATTTCACGACGCCCCGTAAGAAAACTCAATACGTTTTTGTTTGCTTTACCATCTTTCACTTCCAAACGTTGGCGAATTCTTTGGGTATTTGCATCAAAGATATACTTCAATTCTGCTGGGTTAATTTTTGAACTTGTCACTAACTCTTTTTGACGCTTACGAGCAAGGAAGCGTTTGGGATGAATAATCGCTTGCATCACACGATAGACACCCAACAGCCAAAAACTAATCCAACTCATATATTTCTTTTGATTGACTAATTCATAACGATCAATTAAGCGGCTATATAACACATAACTAAAGCGACTAATCTCTTTATTTTGGTACATCTCATCCAAACCTTGTTGTTCAATCGTTACCATCCACGCTTGTAATTCCTGCACTTTCTTTTGATCTGATTCAGTCATTCCTTCTGCAGTCAATTCCCAAATTCGCATACGATACTGATCAATCACTGCTTCAACTGCAATTTCTTCTGTTTCCGATAATTGCTCATGCGCCAGTTTATGCTGCAAACGTTCAATCACAATATTCAATAATTCTAGCTCTTTTAAATCAATCGGTTTTTCATATTCACCTTCAGAAAATAGTGGCAAGACCAACATTCCTACCAATAAACTAACGAAAATAACACAGGCCGTTAAGAACAAAAGCAGTGCCCGATGCTCAAAAGCAACGCCATTGACCGAAATAGGTAATATGAAGATTGCAGCTAAACTGACGGTTCCTTTAACGCCACCAAAAGTAAGCAAACAAATCTCTTGTAAAGTGGTTTTTTCATCCGATTTAATCTCTTTTAACCAGAAAAAAATACGAATATACGCAAAACGCACAATAAATAAGACGGCAACTACCAATAAGACAATCAATAATAAGTAGAGGTTAGAATAAGTCCGATCCATCCAGACTGGCGAAAATACTTCGGAAAGTTCAATTCCTAAGAAAAGAAAAACTAAGGCATTTAAGGTAAAACCAATTGTACTCCAAATACTCTCAGAAATATTGGATAGCTCTGCATCAAACAAAGTGACACGTTGATGCTCTCGTGATTGTAAAACACCCGCAACCACCGCTGCAATAATTCCTGAAACACCAATGACTTCAGCTATCACATATACAACAAACGGTAATAATAAGTCAATTAATAAAAAACTAATGACGTCTTTTGCTGCCGCTTTCTCAATAAATTTCAACGTGCGATTTTTAACCCAAATCACCACAAATCCTACAACAGCCCCACCTATACTAGAAATAAATAAGGTCATGGAGGCATTGAGAACGGAGAATGCACCAGTTAACAGCGCTGTCACTGCAAATTGAAAAGCAGTAACCCCTGAAGCATCATTCAATAACCCTTCTCCAGCTAAAATATTAATGACTTTAGGAGGCATTTTCAATTTCTTAGCCAACGAGCCAACCGCAACGGCATCTGTTGGGCCTAGCGCTGCCCCAAATGCCAAACATGCCGCCAGTGGAATCGCTGGAAAGAACGTATGTAACGTAATCCCTACAGCAAGTAATGTTAAGATGACGCCACCAAAAGCTAAAAATAAAATGGTTGAAAAGTTCTTAGCAATCGAGGAAATATCTGCCTCCTCGCCTTCTCGGAATAATAACGGTGCGATTATCATTACTAAAAATATTTCAGGTTCAAAATTAATTTCGTGCCCATATTTGGTCATCCCTAGTAAAATCCCCAAAAAAATTTGAGCAAAAAAAATCGGGATTGTCGGCATAACTTTACTTAAAATATTCGAAAAAGTAATCGTCATGGTAATGATAATGAGTAACTCAATAAATTCCATCGCAACATCTTCTTTCTTCTGACTAGTAACATTATTATTATACTGTAAATTTATCTTTTAGACGAACAAAAAAGGCTGTACCAAAAGAAAATATCCGAACGGTATCTCTTAAAAACTTGTCTAATTGCAAGTCTTTCTTACCATTCGGATATTTTTCTACTCATTTTTCCTTAATTAGCCATAAATGTATCATAATAAGCATCCATAATTTGACGCGTTGCATCATAATTAGGGGTTCCTCTTTGCTGACCAGAAACTTGTGGTACCATTACAGCTAATGCAATCTGAGGATCATTGGCTGGCCCATAAGAAACCATATTTAAATTATCAACATCAACAGTTTGGCCATCTTTATTGATAATGACACTTTCAGCTGTCCCTGTCTTTGCAGCTAAATCCATTTTAGCATTTAATAATGGACGTCCCGTTGTATAACCATCTGTTCCATGAACAACTTGATAGAATCCTTCTTGTAAAATGTTCATTTCTTCTGTTGAAAGACCTACTTCATTCAATACTTTAGGTTCAATTTTTTCTTTTAATTCACCTAAATTTCCATTCTTGTCATTCTTGTAAATACCAGAAACTAAATGAGGTTCCATCCGTTTGCCGCCATTAGCGACAGTTGCTACATATTGTGCTAATTGCATTGTTGTATAAGTATCAAACTGGCCAAATGCTAAGTCCAAAATTTTAGCGGCATCATTGTTTGCATCAGACAAATCTGAAACTGCCGGCTGATAACCTATGGCTTCATTCGGTAAGTCGATACCAGTCTTTGTCCCCATTCCGTATGAAGCCATTGCACCACGTAATTTCTTATACACTTCTTCTTGTTGAGTGACACTTGGCATCCCAAATGTTTGTCCTTGATAGTCAATCCCCATCAATCGTAATGCAATCTGTATCATGTATGAGTTAGAAGACAACTCCAATGATTGAACAGCCGAGAGATTTCGATTATTTTCGCCAAACTTGTTAAAAATAGAGGCTTTTGTTGAACCTTGCAAATAAATTGGTTGATCATATAACACTTCGTTGCCCTTTAATACTCCATTTTCCCAACCAGCTGTTAGTGTTGCAGCTTTCATAACCGAACCTGGTTCAAATGCATTTTGATAAACACCTAATGTATTATCTGTCAATTTATTCGTTTCTAAATCATGACTATAGCCTGACATTGCTAAAATTTCACCTGTATTAGGGTTCATCGCTACAGCGTATATTCCTGGTGAATATTCTGCTGTACCGTTGCTAATCATATTTTCAAACGTATTTTTTAAAATGTCATCTACTTTTTTCTGAAATTCTGCATTAATCGATAAGACTAGATTATCGCCCTTTTCCCCAGAAAACACTTCTTCCTGCTTTTCAATCTTTCCAGCATTATTCAACGTAATTTCTTGCTGTGATTTCTCACCTTGTAATACTTCTTCATATTGTTTTTCCAAGAAGCTTGTACCAACACGGTCATCTAATGCATAGCCTTTTTCTAGATATTCTTCTGCATTATCTGCTTGCAGACCTTCTTTTGATACACGACCAATAATTGATTGTAAGCCATCAATTTTTGTATCTATTTCACGTGTCCAATCCATGCCAGTTGATACACCAGGTAGTTCCTTCGCATGTTCTGCAACAATAGCTACTTCTTCATCTGTAACCCCACTGTTTTTGATAAATACTGTTTTTAATTGTTGCGCACTATTCAAGCGTTTAAAAATTGTCGCAATTTTTCTATCTTCTCCTGAATAATTTATTTCATCTGCAGTCACTGTGTCTACCAATTGTTCATATTCGCTCTTATCTTTATCTATGGATTTTACTTTTTTTAATCGTTCACGCGCCTCATCCAAATGATCTTTATCCGCTAACCAATAATCTTTTAAATCACGTTCTGTTAAATTATCGTCTGCTTCAATATGGATGTAGCTATTTAACTTTTCTGCAATTGTCAGCAGATCATTTGCAGTCATTTCCAATCCTCGTGTAAACGTAATCGCCGTATTTGCTTTATTCTCAACCAACGCTTTTCCTGAAGCATCATAAATAATACCACGCGGCGTACTTCCTTGAATTTTAATCACCGATGAAGCTTTCAATTGTTTCTCCATTGCTTGGGTGTTAACAATTTGTAAAGACCCTAATTGAATAATTAATGCAACAAATAAACCAAATATGACAAAAAACAATAGATTCAATCGAAAAGGTACATGTGATTTTCGATAAGATTTATTGTGAGGTGGATTTTGTTGTTTCTTAAATTTCTGCATACCGACATTCCTTCCATACTCAAACTACTTGTTTTATTTTACCAAAAAAATCCAATTAAAAAAGCAAAAACCTTAAAATAAAATAATCCTTATAGAAAAACCAATATATTTCAGATCTTTTTATAACACACATTCAATTTTCTCTTTCATAAATGACCTCTCAATTAATATATAACCTGTACATTGCATAAAAAGAAGCCATCTTACTTCACTGTAGGTCACACGGTAAGATAGCTTCTTTTTTACTGATATATTTCCTCTGTATAAGGCGCTTCAATATACGCTTCTTCTGAATCAATAATTTGATTCTCACTTAATGCTTGTCCTTGTTCATTACCTAAACGATCATCATAAAACTGGTTGCCTATAAAGCCGTTCATTGAGTATTCGAATTGTGGATCAATTGCTAACTCTGAGCTTGTCGGTAATTCTAATTGTTCTTTCAATGTATTCTGTATGGTTAACAATTCATTGATACCTAAAACCTGATAATAAATTCCATTAACTTGTTCACCGATACCCTCTAATTGTTCTTGTTGGATATTATCAAAAGCTGGATAATAGTTTTTACCAATGTCCAACATGTCATCCCAAGTTAAGTCGGTTTTTGAGTTTTTTTCAACAGCTTTTAGAATTTTTTGATAGTTACTAACACCGTCCATACTCAATACTTTTTTAACGATTTTTTCAACAACTTCTCGTTGACGTCGCTGGCGACCGATATCTCCTTCCGGATCATCGTAACGCATACGTGCATAGGCCAGTCCTGTTTTTCCATTTAAGGTGATTTTCCCTTTAGGTACGTGGACTTTTTCTAAGGTGAAATCAATTTTATTATCAACTTCGATTCCACCAACTGCATCAATTAAATCACGCATTCCTTGCATATTAATCGTTACGTAATGGTCAACAGGTACATCCAAGAGTTTTTCCACTGCATCCATTGATAATTCTACTCCACCGTAAGCATACGCATGATTGAGTTTATCAAATGTACTACCATCTAACATATCTGTGAGAATATCCCGATCTAAACTAACAATAGTTGATTGTTTCTTCTTAGGATTAACTGTCACCAGCATCATACTGTCTGATCGGCCCGTTTCTGTTCGACCTAATGCTCCTGTATCAATTCCTAATAATAAGATAGAGAATGGTTCACGATCTTCAATACTTACTGCAACATCGCGTTTCTTCGTTTTTCGGTTAACTGTTTGACTAATATTATTAATCGCACTGTTTACATCGTCTAATGCACGAATACCATAAATTGTAATCCCAACAATACAAATTGCGAGCACACTAAGTATTCCTACAATAATTTTTTGATATAATCGCATGTTGTACCTCTTTTCATTTTTCAGAGTAACCGTTTAAATTTTGCCATAATTTACAAAACAGAGCAACCACATTACAGTTTTATTACAAAAATTTAACACGATTGAAATGTAAATGAAAAGGAGATGTGAACCATCTCCTTAAATATAATCAACAAATTTTGCTCGGAACTTCATGTGCAAATGACTTCCTAAAATTAATATAATGAATACTATTCCCCAGAAAATCAAACCATAAGTTGTTTTTTCCCAAAACCATTGGCGACTTAAAAGCGAATCCCTAAATCCCTCTATAATGTAATAGACCGGATTTAATCTCAATATTTTAACTAATCCTGAAGGAAGATTACGATTTTGAATATCCCAAATTGGTCCCGATACGTAAAACAACAGACGCAATACGGATTGTAAAAAGATATGGTAATCACGAATCAAGACCGTAATTGTCGCATTTAAAATTCCAAAGGCAAATAAAAATGCAATCATACAAAAGAAATAGTAAAAATATTGTAACCAATATAAACTTGGACTAATACCAAAAGCTAAGATTGTTCCAATGACAATTGCAACCATTGGAAAATATGAAGACAAATTACTAACTATATTTATCGTCGGTAACACACTTACCGGAAACTTCATTTTAGCAACCATACCAACTTGTCGGTGGATACTATTTGAAGCACCTAAAATTGACGAATTAATATAGAACCAAGCGGTAATCCCAATTAACATCCAGACAATAAATGGTACACCTGAAATTTCTCTTCCTTGGTTGACACCAATCCCGAATACTAGATAGTAAATACCGATTTGTATTACCGGATTTAAAATTTGCCACGCTAACCCTAGATAATGACTTTGATAAGTAGCTTTATCTTCATAACGCGACATGCGAAAAATCATTCCAAGATGTTGGAATTGTTCTTTGATAACAGCGACAATTTCTTTCACAAAACTCTTCCTTTTCTATCTAAATTGACAAGGCAATTTATTTCTTTTATTTAAATAACTGTGTGAACACTTCTCCAAGGTGAAGTATTGAATAGCTTAATGAACGATCACTAAAAGAAACCAATATACCGAACATCGTTACCATAATAGCTCCAGTTAATAATAATTTCGTTGCAGTCGTCATTTTTTCACCTAAAGGCGTTCGATTCAAGTTTTTAGCAATTACCTTGTCTGGTAACTCTTGAATCTTGAGAGTCTCATCTTCTTTGGAGCGTTCTTTTAATTGTGACAGATTAAAGGCCTTTTGTGCAGCCTTTTGATCATCTTGATATTTTTTTTGTTCTTTCTTAGGCTGTTTTTTGAACCAATCGATAAATTGGCGATACTCTTTCATCACTTCATCTGTCGGTCCAAACATTCGCAGGTCACCATAATGCATCCAAATAGTTTTATCACACAATTTTTCTACTTGTCCCAAAGCATGGCTGACAAAGAAGATTGTTTTTCCTTGTGCTTTGAACTCTAAAATTTTATCTACACATTTTTGATAGAAGGTTTCATCTCCGACTGATAATGCTTCATCAATAACTAAAATATCTGGGTTATTATGCACAGCTATCGCAAAACCTAAGCGTGATCGCATCCCACTAGAATAACTCTTTACAGGTTGATTGATGAAATCGCCTAAATCTGCAAAGGCGATAATTTCATCTAATTTTTCGTCAATCTCTTTATTCGTCATCCCTGACATCAAGGCTTTTAAACGAATATTTTCTAGGCCAGTTAATTGAAATTTCAAGCCTGCACCAATTGAAATAATAGAAGTTTCACCTTGTACATCCATCGTTCCAGAAGTTGGTGGAATAATGCCACTAATAACATTTGATAATGTAGATTTCCCAGAACCGTTGATTCCAATAATTCCAATTGATTCTCCTGCACGTACTTCAAAATTTACCCCTTTTAACGCCCAAAATCTAGGAACATTTCGATGGTAAAATTTAAACAATGCTTTTACTTTATCTGATTTCTTTTTATAAAGATCGTACTCTTTAGTAACTAGCGTACTTCTTACTTTTATATCCTTATTCATCAATTTATTCATCCATTCTCAAACTCTTTTTGGAAATAAAACCACAGTAATCATACCATATTTTTCCAATTAGGAACATTTTCCCTTCTAAAATAAAAGAAACATTAAAAAAGTCGAGCAAACTCGACTTATTTTTCATTTAATTTTAAATCTTTTTTGATTTGGGAAGTTGAAATTTCTGGTGTACGAGCTAAATAAACAACTTCAGCATCCGTTTGCTCTTGAATAAAATCAAATTCGCCAGCCCAGTCATCTCCCATAACAAATGTATCAATATGGTATTCTTTGACATCTGTCACCTTTTGTTCCCAACCTTCTTCTGGGATAACTAAGTCAACATAACGAATTGCTTCTAATAATTGTTTACGTTTTTCATAAGAAAAGTAGCATTTCTTTTGTTTTTCATTCCAATTAAATTCATCTGTAGATAATGCAACTACTAGATAATCGCCTTGTTCTTTGGCACGTCTCAATAAGTTGATATGTCCGTAATGCAACAAATCAAATGTTCCATAAGTAATTACTCGTTTCATATTTATGACCTCATTTATTTTTTTAATATAATGAAGATAACAAAAAAAGAGAGAAATAGCAATAAAAGAAAAACTGTAGAGTTTCCCCCTACAGTTTTTAGCTGATTATCAATTATAATTTTGTTACTTCAGCAGCTTGTGGTCCACGAGAGCCTTCTACAATTGTAAATTCGACTTCTTGACCTTCTTCTAAAGATTTGAATCCCTCACCTTGAATGGCTGAAAAATGTACAAATACATCATCTCCACCGTCAACAGTAATGAAGCCAAAGCCTTTTTCGTTGTTAAACCATTTCACTGTACCATGTTCCATAATAAATAATTCCTCCAACATATTAAAATAACGAATACACTCGTTATTAACATTATACCAAAATAGAAAACGTTATCAACTGTTTTTTTCAAATATGTAGTCAACCATCTGAAAGCCCTTGCCGATGTCTACAATATCTTCTCTTACCTGCTTAAATCCTCGCTTTTTATACACTGCAATCGCTAATTCATTTCCTTGATTCACTCGTAAATGTTGTTTCAACGACAACTCTTTACTCAATTGATCATACCAATCAAAAATTTGACGCATCAATCCATGCCCTCGGTACTCTTGTTTAATATAAATTTTACTCAAATATAAATAATTCGCTGTAATTTGATAGGCTGTATATCCAACCGCTTGATCATCATAATATAATTGATAATAGTAAACACCGTTGTCAATTTCTTCTTGAATCATTTGTTTTCCTTGATAATTTTCCAACATATAAGCGACTTGAGCAGAACCAATAATTGGCGTAAATACTTCTTTCCAGATAGGATGGATGACTTTTAATAACTCATCAATTTCTGAATCATTCTGAACCCTCACTCGTGTCAACATTGACTATCCCTCGTTTCTGTAAAATAAGAAAAGCTAAGTAGAATCATTCTACTTAGCTTACTCACATTATTTGGCTGCGTTGTATAATTCGTTCGCTTTTTCCCAGTTTACTAGGTTCCAGAATGCATCAATGTAATCTGGACGAACATTTTTATAGTTTAGATAATAAGCGTGTTCCCAAACATCTAAACCAACAACTGGTGTACGACCATCCATTAATGGAGAATCTTGATTTGGTGTAGAAGTTACTTCTAATAAACCATTGTTTACTACTAGCCATGCCCAACCTGAACCAAAGCGCGAAGTAGCTGCCGCTTTAAATTCAGCTTTAAATGCATCAAAACTACCAAATTTTTCATCGATTGCTGCTTTTAATTCACCTACAGGTTCGCCACCTGCATTTGGAGCCATAATTTCCCAGAAAAATGTATGGTTTGCGTGTCCGCCACCATTATTACGTACAGCTGTACGAATGTCTTCCGGAATAGCAGTCATATCAGAGATTAAATCTTCAATTGATTTTTCACCTAATTCAGGATGTTTTTCAATTGCTGCATTTAAATTTGTCACGTAAGTGTTATGGTGTTTGTCATGGTGTAAATGCATTGTTTCAACATCAATATGTGGTTCTAATGCATCATAAGCGTATGGTAATTCTGGTAATTGGTAAGTCATAAATGAATTCCTCCTAATGATTATTTACACCCTAAGAGTATCAGAGAAAGCGATTTTCTTCAAAAAATATGCTTAGTTTTTTTAATCAACCGTATCGTTTTTTTGCTTTTTATTACTATAGGTTTTTTCAATAAAATATAACGGTCGTCCTTTCGTCTCATTAAAAATTCGGGCTAAATATTCTCCTAATATACCAATCGAAATTAACTGACACCCTCCTAAAAATAGCATAATAATAACTATTGAAGGAAAACCCGATGTATCTGCTCCATATATTAAAGTCTTTATAAGAACATATATCATATAAATAAACGCTACGAATGAAACTAGAAAACCAAAAAACATTGAAATTTTTAGTGGTGCTGTTGTATACGAAGTAATACCTTCTACTGCTAAATTTAAAAGCGCTCGGAAACTCCATTTCGTTTCCCCATGTAATCGTTCTTCCGCATCAAACTCAATTGCTGCTTTTTTAAAGCCTACCCACGAGTATAATCCTTTAGTATAACGTTGTCCTTCACGAACTTGTTGTAACGCAGCGACTACTTTTCTATCTAATAACCGATAGTCACCCGCATCCGGTAATACCGGAGAATCTGATAATGTTCCTAAAATTTTATAAAAAGTAGCCGAGGCCTTCTTTTTAATCCACGGTTCACCCTTACGTTCATTGCGCTTCGCATAAACGTCTTCATAGCCTTGTTCCCATAAATTAATCATATCAGTAATTACTGATGCAGGATGTTGTAAATCTGCATCCATAGTAATCAATGCATCATGATTAAAGTAATCAAAACCCGCTGCCATAGCAATTTCTTTTCCATAGTTTCTTGATAAATCAATCATTGATACATTGGATTGAGCTTCCATTAATTTAAGTACAGTTTCTACAGTTTGATCGCTACTTCCATCATTGATAAATAGAATCTCAAAATCATAGTTTTTACTAAGGGGGGATATGATTTTTTCTAATGCTTTATATAAAGGGAAAATATTCTCTTCTTCATTATATGAAGGTACTGAAATTAAAATTTTTTTCTTCATTCTTTTGTAGACTCCTTCGAAGAAACTGTTTTCTTTTTGAAAATAAACAACTTACTAAACACATAGTTGGCGATTACAATAAATACTTGTGTGAACAATTTTGATAAAAAGTCACCCAAATGCATCACATTAATAAATAACAACATACACCCCATATCAATTCCAAACGATAGTAAGCGATAAAAAACAAATTTTAATAATTCAATTAATAATTCGATTATCCCTTGTGTTTTAGATTGAAACACCCAAATTTTATTAGTAATAAATGCAAAAAGAACTGCCGCAATCCAGGATAAAGTATTTGAAACAATCAAATCAGTTTTTAGCAAATCTCTAGCAATAAAATATACAACAAAATTCACAACTGTTGTTAATCCACCAAAAAAAATGTATAAAAAGACCTCTTTCATTCTTTTATCTTTTTTTAATCTATCAATCAATTTTAACAACACCTCTCAATATTGTATATTACAATATTTTATCTTTAGAAGCTAGAAATTAAAATAAATTTTAATTTTTATAGATAGTATGTTTTAATATATGATTTATGACAATAATATAATCAAAGACTACATAGTAATATTAATTTGTTATTTTCAAGTCATTTAATAAACAAACTCAACCGAAAATTAAATTTTAACAATATTAACTACATGTAATTGCTTCCTAATGAAAATAATGATAGATTAAAAGATACTCCTATACTTGGGAAAGATAATTTAAAGACATAGATAACTGCCTTTAATCATAGTATTGAATTGTAGAATTTTAAATTATTAATTTATCATTTTGTTTCCCTTCATCTTCTGCTACAATAACAGACAGTACGCTCAATTATACATACAACGAAAGGATTTTACAATGTCAATCATTCAGCTAGCGAAATATTCTATCTCTGATTTCAAAAAAATTAGCCAAGTCAAAAAAATGGGCTTTGGCAAATTATTCATTTACTTACTTCTTTTAAGTGTGTTATCAGCCATCCCAATCACTACCCAAGTGATAAGTGTTTTTAAAGACATCCAAGCCGATGGTCGAGAAATCGCAGAAAAAATTCCTGATTTTTCAATAAAAAATGGAAAATTAAATACTACAAATGAAGGTTTTATTTATCAAACAAATTCGATTATCTTCACCTTTGATCCTGACGGTCAACGCGATACACAAGATGTAGCAAAAGATATGTTAGGTAACTTTCTCAGCGTTGGTTTATTGACTGATCAATTAGTCATCGTCTTTCCATCCAGTGATGTTACGTCTTCTATCATTGGTAGTAATCAATTAGAATTACCATACACACGAATTTCGGATTTAAATGGTAAAACCTTACGACAAGTCCTGGGAGAAACCTCTCTTCCTTGGTGGATGATTTTAATCTCCTTTTTAGTGGTTGCTTATCCTACGCTAATTAGTATGGTTTTCTCTGTATTAGTCGGTACTTTATTCGGAAATATGTATTGTCTACTCCGGAGAATCCCAAATCGTTTTTCTGATAACTTTAAAATCACTGTCGCTAGTACAACTCTACCAGTAATTATCTCAATGATTATCAGCTTGTTCTTCCCTTCATTTAATGTTAGTTCATTTATTATGCTAAGCACCATGTTTATTTTTACTCAGGCAGTTAAAAACGAACACTCGACAGTATAAAAAGTACAAACTCAATTTGGTAAAATCCATAATTGAGTTTGTACTTTTTTTCTAAAGTTTGCTAGACTGAAGAAAAGGAGGTTTATTTTATGACAAAATATATTCTATCTACACGGCCGTTTCGAAATGAGTTCATTCGTCAAGCAAAAGAGATTGCACCTTATGAATTCGTTACAGCAACAGAGATTCCTACAAATTTTGATTGGCAATCAGTTGAGATAACAATTGGCTGGTCAAAAGACTGGCAAGATAAACTATTGATACCTACCTCATCATTAAAATGGGTACAATCAATCTCTGCCGGAGTTGATACATTACCACTTGAATTATTTGCCAAACACAATGTCTATCTTTCCAATACTAGCGGTCTGCATGCCACTTCGATTACTGAACATTTGTTAGCTATCTTATTGATGAAAACACGTGGTATTCTAGATGCTATCAAAAATCAAGAAGAACAATGCTGGGCGGAAGTACCAACAATTCAAAATCTACAAGATTTGAGAATCTTAATTGTTGGCACTGGAAAAATTGGACAAGAATTAGCAAAATTACTTACATTCTTTCAAACTAAACCGATTGGTATTAATACCAATGGCAGAAAAATTGAACATTTCGCTGAAACGTATGCCTTAGTTGATTTAGCTTATCAAGCACAAAAAGCAGATGTTATTATCAATATTTTACCATTAACAGACGATACGTATCATCTTTATGACCATGACTTCTTCAAAACTATGAAAACAACGGCTACTTTTATTAACGTCGGGCGTGGTCCAAGTGTTGATACAACAGCTCTTTATCAAGCATTAAGGGAACGCCAAATTGGTTTTGCGGCATTAGATGTCTTTGAAGAAGAACCTCTACCTAGTGAGCATCCTTTATGGAAGTTAGACAATCTATTAATTACACCTCATTTTTCAGGATTTACTCCCCATTTTCAAAAAGCCTTTATGCAGATTTTTTTAGAAAATCTAGCTTCATTCACAACGAAGGGTTCCTTAATTAAGAATGTTGTAAATATTCGCTCTGGTTATTAACAAAAAAGCCGGATAATAAAGAAGTCAAAACTTCTTTATTATCCGGTCTTTTTATTTATACGTTACTTTTTTATTTTGTTGTGTTTCTTCTGTTTCTTTTACAATATAAATTGGGCGTTTTTTGGTCTCTAAAAATATTTTACCAATATATTTCCCAATAATTCCTAAACATAATAACTGTAAGCCACTAACAAATAAAATAATCGCCACTAAAGACGGCCAGCCATCTGTTGGATCATCAAAAATTAACGTACGCAAAACAATAAAAATTAATGCGAATCCTGAACCCAAACAAGAAAAAGCACCCACAAAGGAAGCTAAAGTTAATGGGACATCCGAAAAGTTAACAATGCCATCAATCGAATATTTAAATAAGCTCCAAAATGACCATGATGTCTCGCCAGCTACTCGCTCACGATTTTCGTATTCTAAGTATTCGGTCTCAAACCCGACCCAGCTAAAAATCCCTTTCGAAAAACGATTGTACTCAGTGAGCTCTAAAATAGCATCCACCATTTGCCGGGTCATTAGACGAAAGTCTCGTGCACCATCTACCATTTCTGTATCGCCAAATTTATTCACTAATTTGTAAAACATTTTAGCAAAAAAACTCCGAATTGGTGGCTCCCCCTCACGTGTCGTTCTTCTTGTTCCCACACAATCAATCTCTTTTTGCTCAATCATCGTAATCATTTGCGGCAACAACTCAGGAGGATCTTGCAAATCTGCATCCATTACAGTAACTAAATCACCTCTTGCTGCTTGAAGTCCTGCATAAAGTCCTGCTTCTTTCCCAAAATTTTTAGAAAATGATAAGTATCGAACTTTCTCAGGCATTGCTTGATGCAATTCTCTTAAAACTTTTAAAGTTTGATCTTTCGACCCATCATTTACAAAAATATACTCAATTGAATGATTGATTTTTGTAGCTATTTTTTCCATTTCTTCCACAAAAAACGGAAGCGATTCTTCTTCATTATAACAAGGTACAACAATCGATAACATCTCGACACCATCCTTTTAATTCTAGGAAATTATAGCATATTTTTTTCTGAAATAAAAAACTAATCGTAACTATACGATTAGTTTTCATCTTTCTTAATTACTCTTCCGTAAATAAGTACTTCGGTTCATTTAATTTTTCATCAAAATCAACTGTCATTTCTAGTCCTTTGAAGAACCAGTCATCACTTTCTTCTCCATAAAAAGTTAACCCATCTATCTCTTCTAAAAATAAAGGATGTTCCGGTACATCTACTGACATACCTACTGAAAATCCATCATGTACTTGTGTATTTCCATAAATTTTCCCAAAAAAGCGAATTCCCATACCTGGTTGTAATTCAATTTCTTTCTTGAACCAATTTAATGCTGCATCTGTTATTGTTACTTTCACTTCATACACCCCTAGTCATTTAGTTTTTCATCAAGCAAATCTACTTCATCGGTACTTCCAATGACTAATAGATTATCATTTTCTCTGACAATCTCACTCGCTGCAGGTGAAACCACTACTTTTCCATCTCCACGACGAATAGCAACAACTGTCAAGCCAAATTTTTGACGAAAATTCAATTCCAGCAATGATTTATTGAAGAATCGTGGGTTAGCTACACGAATTTCGGCTAATGAAAATTCATCTGACAGTTCAACAAAATCCAAAATGTTTTTCGATACAAGATTATGAGCTATCCTCACTCCCATATCTCTTTCGGGATGAACCACTCGATCAGCCCCTATTTTTTCTAAAACACGTGCATGATACTCGTTCTGTGCCTTAGCTACTACATTGGGCACACCCATTTCTTTGACCATTAGCGTAACTAGAATACTGGCTTGAATGTCTTCACCAATAGCAACAATTACATGGTCAAAATTACGAATACCAAGTGAGCGTAATGTCATTTCATCTTGCGCATTACCCACTACTGCATGCGTAGCAATATTCATATACTCATTTACACGATCTTCACTGCTGTCGATTGCTAGAACTTCCTGTCCTGATTCTACCAAAGTTCGGCAAATACTCCCACCAAAACGACCTAATCCGATAATTGCATAATTTTGTCTCATTCTTTTTGCTCCTTAAAAACATTGATATTCTCTTTCCATTTCAGTAAGGCAAGAGCTAGTTCACTAATTTGTGCTTGAATGCGTAAATCGCCGCTTGTGTTCGATCTTCTACCTCTAATTTTGACAAAATATTTGATACGTGCGTCTTAACTGTTTTCAATGTAATAAATAGTTCATCTGCGATTTCTTGATTACTTTTTCCTTGAGCTATCAACATCAACACTTCACGTTCACGGTTTGTTAAATCTTCATGAAGTTGCGCCGTCCGATTCGTCAAGCGATTAACCATTTTAGTCGTTACTTCAGGCTCTAGCACACGTTCTCCGCGTTGAGTTGCGCGAATAGCATCCGCAATCTCATGAGCAGTCGATGTCTTCAACATATAGCCAGCAGCTCCAGCTTCAATTGCCGGATACACTTTTTCATCATCAATAAAACTTGTTACAATAATTATTTTAGCTTCAGGCCAATCTTTTAAAATTGCTTTCGTCGATTCAATGCCATCCATTTCATCCATCACTAAATCCATTAAAATGACATCTGGTCTTAGTTCTAAGGCTTTTTCATAACCTATCCGACCATTTTCAGCTTCCCCTACAACTTCAATATCCTCTTGAATCAATAAATATGAGGATACGCCTAAACGAACCATTTCATGGTCATCCACCAACAATACTTTTATCATTTATTAGGAACCTCCTTTAATAACGGGATTTTAATCTCAATGCTCGTTCCTTGGTTTTTAAAACTAATAATTTTTAAAGTACCACCTATCCCAGTGATACGTTCACGAATATTCAATAAACCATAACTTCCCGCTTTTGTTTGCTGTTGTTCTGGATCAAAACCTACGCCATCATCAATGACACGTAACAAGATATTTTGATCAATTAAATTAAGATAAACTTCCAATTCATCTGCTTTCGCATGACGTAATGTGTTGGAAAGAAGTTCCTGAATAACCCGAAATAATTGATCCTCGATACTGCTGGGAATCTGCAATTCTTCAATATCCCATTTAAGTGAAATATTAATTTTTGTTTGTAATTCTTTCAGCAATTGTTCAATCCCTTGTTTGAGACTTTTACCTTCTAATGTAACGGGTCTTAAGTGTAATAATAAAGCACGCATCTCTGATTGTGAAGCATTAATAATTTCTGATACCATACCTAATTGTTTTTTTTGCATTTCTGGTGCATCCGTCTTAATCGCTTGTTCGTTTAAAGCTGACATCATCATCATTGCTGCAAAAAGTTGCTGTGAGACAGAGTCATGTAATTCTCGCGCTAAACGATGCCGCTCATTCTCTAAAATTTCTTCTTTTGTTTGACCATCCACAAATTGAGGTCTCGCATTCAGTACTTGTAATTCGCTTGACATGTCCCGTAATTTGTCATTAATTTGATGAATATCGTGATCCATATCAAAAAGCTCCTTACTTCTTACAGAGAGTGGCATATTCTCATTTAATACAGGACTTTCTAAGTTGCCACTTGCAATTAATCGTAACTTTTCAGCAATTGGTGTCAACCAACGTTTCTGAGATAAAGAGAGTAATAAAAAAATAGCAAAACCTGTGGCTACGGAAATAGCTAAAAGGTAAATAATTAATGGAATAAATAGCACTTTAACTTGAATTAAACGTAGCCACCAATGATTTTGTCCAACTGCAAAAAAATATGTGAACAACACAAATAATAAGATTAGTAACATTGCGATACTACTATATAATCCTAGCATCGCTTTGGAAGTTTTGGCTATCATACACGAATCACCTCTAAATCACCCAACAACGTATTAGAAATAATTTTTAAGCGTCGAGGACTTTCGTAATAATCATTGCTTACCACAGTTAGGACCTCATTGTGAAGCTCGGTTTCTTTTGCTTCAAACGTCACTGTCCCAGCAAAACAGGCATGCTCTAATTGTACACCAATCCCAGCTGGAATTAAAATTCTTGTACGTCCAAATCCTTTTCTAATTAAGACAATATTATCATTTTTCGGTAAAATTGTATTCCCTAAATCAATAATTGTATCTCCTGAAAAAATACTGATATTAATATCATCCCATTCATATACTTTGTTTCCAATTCGTTCGTTCCCAATCCACTGTTGCTTTTTTTTCTTACCTGAATGATTCTGCGGTTCATCTGTCTCTACCATAATCATTTGTTTTTTATTCCAAAAAGAATACTTCGAGAAATCGATACCAGAAATTTCAACGCCTTTTAAACCAATAAATAAGACAGCAAACACAAGCATCATCCATAATGCTGGGCTATTTAATAAGCTAATTAATATCATTAAACAACCAATAATTAATTGAAAATTTTTCAATTGCGTATATTTTTTTCGTCGAACTGCCCAAAGCACATTTAAAATTCCTAATCCTAGTAAAATTAAAAGTGCGACATTGTTAATAATTTGCCATACAGCAAGTAAAAACAATAGTGCTTCAATGACGAAAAAGAAACGCCAAGGACTCTTCATAAAAATCCCTCCTACACTATTTTTGACTATCATACCTTTTTTTCAAAGGAACAGCATCAGCCCGTAGACTGAAAGTCATAAAGAAATAGGAATAAACCTTGATGGTCTATCCCTATTAATTGATGTTAAATTATTTCACTTCGACAATTTTAACAAGCATCTCTCCACCCGGTGTAGCGATTTTCACTTCATCGTTTACCTTTTTACCGATTAATGCTTGTGCAATAGGTGAGTCATTTGAAATCTTGCCAGAAAATGGATCTGCTTCAGCACTACCAACAATGGTATATTCTTCCGTATCTTCATCTGGCAATTCTTTAAAAATAACCGTTTTACCGATTGAAACTTCATCATGATCGACGCCATCATTATCAATAATTTGTGCAAAACGAATCATTGTCTCTAAAGTAGTGATACGTCCTTCAACAAAAGCTTGCTCATCTTTTGCTGACTCATATTCAGAGTTTTCCGAAAGGTCTCCAAAGCTACGTGCAATCTTGATACGTTCAATAATTTCTCCACGCTTCACCGTTTTCAATTCTTCTAATTCTTGTTCTAATTTTTCTTTACCTTCTAAGGTCATTGGGTACATTTTTTCTACCATAACTACTATCTCCTTTTATATCTTGTCAGCTTTTATTCCTCTACGATAGAGAAATAAATGGTAATCTTTTGTGTAGAATCCACAAAAGATTACCATGCTTTTCATTAATTGTAAACCTATTTATCAAATAAATTCAATTATTCTCTATTGTTTACATATTCTTCTACTAATTTATTATGTTCATCTAAGGTTTCAGCATAATAAACTTTTTGAGTATCAATATCTGCTACAAAGTAATAATAATCATTTGGAATTGGGTTTAAAACCGCATCAATGGCTTGTTCACTAGGACTATTAAATGGCCCTGGACCATATCCAGTGTTTTTATAAAGATTGTAAGGTGAGTCAACTTCTAAATCTTTATAGTAAACCATTTCTTTATGTTCGCCTAAAGCATATAAAATTGAAATATCTGATTGTAACGGCATATCAACTTTCAAACGATTAAAGAATACTTGTGCAATCTTTTTGCGGTCTTCCTCACTTTGACCCTCTTTTTCAACCAATGAAGCCAACGCTAGAACTTCTTGTACGTTTAAATCCGAAGCATTAATTTTATCATAATAATTTGCTAGGACATTATTTGTCGTATTCACCATTTCAGTCACTAATGCTTCTAAGCTCATACCTTCATAATAATCATAGGTTGCAGGGAATAAATAGCCTTCCAAACGATAACGTACACCTTTAGCTTTACTAGCATCTGTTAATAAATCTGGGTATTTTTCTAATAGACTGTTAAAAAACTTTTCGTCTTCCATCAAAGTTAAAAAGTCTTTTTTATCAAGACCTGTCGCTTTTGCGACTGTTTCTGCAATTTGCGAAATATCGTAGCCTTCTGGAACAGTCACTCGTGCATCTGCTTGATCGGCAGCTAGACCACCATTTTGTAACAATTCTCCAATTTCATCTAATGTCATGCTAGGCGACATTTTATATTTTCCTGCTTGAAAGTTACTTAAATTATTAAATTTTGTATAGTAATTAAAAACCATACCGCTTTTTATGATTTTATCTGACTCTAATATCTCACCAATTGCTTTATTTGATGATCCGCTTGGAATATTGACTACAACAGTTTCCTTATTTGATGCATCTAACGGCTTCAAACTAGAAGTCACGTATCGATAAGTAGAAAATCCAAATACTCCACCAACAATGACTAAAGTTAAAACAACGATGGTGACAATGCGACCAACCACCCGATCTTCTTTTCGTCGTTGCGATCTTCTTGATTTTTTTTCTTTTCGATCCATTGTATCTTCTGTCTCCTTTTTTGCATGTGAAGAATGTAATGGTTCTTCTGTGCTGTTTTTTATTCTATACGTTAAAGTTGTTATTCTGTCTAATAAACAAAATAACTCCTCCTTACTTTCGTATCTCTAACTTGTATCATTATACACGAAAGTTTGGAGGAGTGAAACAGGTTTTAAGTATTTCTTAGAATAGAAAAATATATTGATTAATCTTCATGTTTAAGAATAACATCTTCTGGAATTTCGTAGTATCTTCTGAAATTTTTCTCCATATAACCATTTGGATTTGGTGTACTCTCATAAATAAATTGACTATTAGGAAGTTTTCTAAAGTTAACTTCCTTTCTATCCTGATTAACCTTCTCTTGAATATATGAAAGTCTGTGTTCTGAAGCTATATGAATGTGAGCAAAGACTACAATATATGTTCCCATTAAAAGGAAAGTAACTCCTAAAAGAATGTAATTATACTCTTCTTTCATTTCGAACCTTGTCACATTCAATAAATTTTTTATTAGTGATAAAACAAATAAGGACAACAACACATATGATGCTATAAAACATCTTGGGCTAAGCGGTGTGACAAAAAATAAAGGACTGGCTACCAGAGCATATGAACATAGGTAAAAAATCGATTGTAATTTTTCAAACTCCAGAAAAATCAGCACAGAAAAACCTATCACTAGTATATAAATCAATGACAACAATGCATTTACATTATCAATTAACACCGAATCATGCGTATAATCCATCAAGTCATAAACAAGTAGTTTATATAACGGAAACACGGTTAAATATAATATGAAAATTAATTTTGTTTTTATATATTTTTTTCCAATAAATATTAATAAACTAATAAGCAATATAGAAATAACCAGGTTAATAATAGTATTGTTAAAAATTAATTGTTTAAACATGTACGTTGTAAATATAGTGTATATTTTTTCAATTAATCCGCTACTTTGATCAATTGTTCGATATGTGTCTTCCCCTGTCAAAATAGATCGATATGCTTCATTCGAGAACATGATTAATGAACCTATAATATTTCCTGTAAAAAAAGCCAAGGCTTGTTTTCTACTTCGTTTTGTTATTACAGTTACGATGAGAATACCTAAAGAAAATAATACATTAAATATAGTAACATGTTCAGCAAATAACTGTCCGCCAACTCCTATAATGAAAGATAAAACGATTTTTGCATAGCTATTATTTGTCTTCTTACATTTTGGATATATAATCTCTCTAAACAAATAAATATTCATTAAAATCACTAAAGCAGACATATTATAATTTGAAAATCCTGATGCCCAACCATAAGTTTGTGAAAAAATAGTTAGTGGCATAACAGATAATAAAATAAATGTCACACCTATTCGCTTAACTGAAAGTTTTCCCCATATAATTTTAACAGAAAAAATAATAATTAGCGTATTGACTATGGCCATTACTACACTCTTTATCGGTAAAAATTGTGTAATTAAAAGAATCGTTAAATTTCCAAGATATCTTCCATTGTAGTTATTGAAAAAATTATTAAGTCTTTCCAAACCTACTGATGAGCCCCAAACCCAATCATCTGACGTTAATGGCGTCAGATATCCTATTAACATATAAAAAATAAAAATTA
>NZ_MAEL01000003.1 GCF_009933335.1 Candidatus Enterococcus willemsii
ACTCCTCTTGGGCGCGTAGTAATAACGGGAAGTAGCTCAGCTTGGTAGAGCACTTGGTTTGGGACCAAGGGGTCGCAGGTTCGAATCCTGTCTTCCCGATACATAGTTTCATGGGGCCTTAGCTCAGCTGGGAGAGCGCCTGCTTTGCACGCAGGAGGTCAGCGGTTCGATCCCGCTAGGCTCCATATCATTTAAATAAATGATTGTTTTACTTTTTCGCGGTGTAGCTCAGCTGGCTAGAGCGTCCGGTTCATACCCGGGAGGTCGGGGGTTCGATCCCCTCCGCCGCGATTGATTTAGAGCCTGGACCTTTAGCTCAGTTGGTTAGAGCAGACGGCTCATAACCGTCCGGTCGTAGGTTCGAGTCCTACAAGGTCCATTGTGGCATTGTATGTATTTTATGGAGGATTACCCAAGTCCGGCTGAAGGGAACGGTCTTGAAAACCGTCAGGCGGGTAAAACCGTGCAAGGGTTCGAATCCCTTATCCTCCTTTGAACACATTTTATATTATCGCGGGATGGAGCAGTCTGGTAGCTCGTCGGGCTCATAACCCGAAGGTCGTAGGTTCAAATCCTGCTCCCGCAATTGCAATCATTGATTGCGAAACAAAACAAAATCATGGTTTGGTAGTTCAGTTGGTTAGAATGCCTGCCTGTCACGCAGGAGGTCGCGGGTTCGAGTCCCGTCCAGACCGCCATGCGGGTGTAGTTTAGTGGTAAAACTACAGCCTTCCAAGCTGTTATCGCGAGTTCGATTCTCGTCACCCGCTTTTGTTTTGTTATTTGGGCCTATAGCTCAGCTGGTTAGAGCGCACGCCTGATAAGCGTGAGGTCGATGGTTCGAGTCCATTTAGGCCCATTATAATCAAGGTCCGTTGGTCAAGCGGTTAAGACACCGCCCTTTCACGGCGGTAACACGGGTTCGAATCCCGTACGGATCATTTATATTTTATGGAGGATTACCCAAGTCCGGCTGAAGGGAACGGTCTTGAAAACCGTCAGGCGGGTAAAACCGTGCAAGGGTTCGAATCCCTTATCCTCCTTTGTAACACATTTTATATTATCGCGGGATGGAGCAGTCTGGTAGCTCGTCGGGCTCATAACCCGAAGGTCGTAGGTTCAAATCCTGCTCCCGCAATTACAATCTTTGGATTGTAAAACAAGAAATATTGGTTTGGTAGTTCAGTTGGTTAGAATGCCTGCCTGTCACGCAGGAGGTCGCGGGTTCGAGTCCCGTCCAGACCGTTATTTTTGGCTCGGTAGCTCAGTTGGTAGAGCAATGGATTGAAGCTCCATGTGTCGGCAGTTCGATTCTGTCCCGCGCCATTACACCTTTCGCGGGTGTAGTTTAGTGGTAAAACTACAGCCTTCCAAGCTGTTATCGCGAGTTCGATTCTCGTCACCCGCTTTGTTTTATTATTAATAGGGGCCTATAGCTCAGCTGGTTAGAGCGCACGCCTGATAAGCGTGAGGTCGATGGTTCGAGTCCATTTAGGCCCATTAAAATCAAATTATCTTTTGGTTTTGGGGAAGTACTCAAGAGGCTGAAGAGGCGCCCCTGCTAAGGGTGTAGGTCGAGAAATCGGCGCGAGGGTTCAAATCCCTCCTTCTCCGTTACGCATGGTCCGTTGGTCAAGCGGTTAAGACACCGCCCTTTCACGGCGGTAACACGGGTTCGAATCCCGTACGGATCATCGAAGCATTCATTTTTGGATGCTTCTTTTTTTTAAGTTATAAGAGAACTTATGCTGACAGTTCGTATTGCGTAGGTAACAATGATTCTTTTTTAGTAAATCATTGTTTCTGCTATAATCAGACCGTGGCAAGTTCCCGAAAGGATTCATTTACTAAGTAAATGAAGATGCCTTGTAACCGACAATTATTTAGGGGGAATCATCATGAGAGAAAGACATTTATTTACTTCAGAATCAGTTTCTGAAGGGCATCCTGACAAAGTTGCTGACCAAATTAGTGACGCAATTTTAGATGCATTATTGGAGAAGGATCCAGCAGCACGTGTTGCTTGTGAGACTTCAGTTACTACGGGATTAGTTTTAGTTTTTGGAGAAGTTTCGACTACAGCTTATGTAGATATTCAAAAAGTTGTACGACAAACAATCAAAGATATTGGCTATACTCGTGCAAAGTATGGATTTGATGGCGATACGGTAGCAGTGTTGGTAGCAATTGACGAACAATCACCAGATATTGCTCAAGGTGTAGATACGGCGTTAGAAGTCAGAGAAGAGAAAAAAGATATTTTAGATGAAATCGGGGCTGGCGATCAAGGCTTGATGTTTGGTTTTGCAGTAGATGAAACACCGGAATTAATGCCTTTACCGATTGCTCTTAGTCATCGTTTAGTGAGACGTTTAGCAGAATTACGTAAATCAGAAGAATTAGATTATTTACGTCCAGATGCGAAATCACAAGTGACTGTCGAGTATGATGATGAAGGAAAACCTCATCGTGTGGATACAGTCGTTATCAGTACACAACATGATGATGCGGCCGATAATGAGACCATTCATCGTGATATCATTGAAAAAGTAATTAAAGAAGTTATTCCATCTGAATTATTAGATGAACAAACAAAATATTATATTAATCCAACTGGACGTTTTGTCATTGGTGGACCTCAAGGGGATGCTGGATTAACCGGACGTAAAATTATTGTTGATACTTATGGTGGATATGCTCGTCATGGTGGTGGTGCATTCTCAGGAAAAGATGCAACAAAAGTTGATCGTTCTGCGAGTTATGCCGCGCGATATATTGCTAAAAATATTGTGGCAGCTAAGCTAGCTTCAAAAGTTGAAGTACAATTAGCTTATGCGATTGGTGTAGCACAACCAGTGTCAATATCAATTGATACCTTTGGCACAGGCAAGGTCTCTCAAGAGAAATTAGTTGAAGCAGTTCGTGAAAACTTTGATTTACGTCCAGCGGGGATTATTCAAATGCTTGACTTACGTCGTCCAATTTATCGACAAACAGCAGCATATGGACACTTTGGTCGTACAGATGTCAACTTACCTTGGGAACAAACTGATAAAGTTGAAGCTCTATTGGCAAGTGTGAAGGAATAAAAGAGGCGACCTCTATTGATGGTAATCAATGGGGGTCGTTTTATTTTTTTATAACATATAAATAAGGAGTGAAATTATGGAAAGAAAAACAAATGTGTTGCTAGTAACAATTGCCATTTTTGTTGCAACATTTATGACTGCAGTTGAAGGTACAATTGTGACAACTGCTATGCCAACAATTGTGGGATCATTACATGGGATTGAAATCATGAATTGGGTCTTTTCAATTTATTTATTGACAAATGCAATGTTAACACCAATTTATGGGAAGTTAGCTGATAAAGTTGGACGAAAACCTATTTTTATTTTTGGAACAGCAATTTTTATTATTGGTTCTGCTTTATGTGGCTTTTCGAATACTATGTTAACTTTAATTGTTTCACGAGCAATTCAAGGAATTGGTGCTGGCGCAATGATGCCGGTTGCTTTGACAATTTTAGCTGATTTATATGATTCAGAAAAACGCGCACGTATGTTGGGATTAAATAGTACTGCGTGGGGAATTGCAAGTGTCGTGGGGCCTTTAGCTGGCGGTTTTATCGTTGATACTGTTGGCTGGCATTGGATATTCTTTATCAATGTACCGATTGGTTTTATTTTAATTGCTATGATTGTCATCTTTTTAATTGAACCTAAAAGAGCAAAAAGTACGCAACGGATGGACTTCTTAGGTAGCTTCTTTTTAATGGCAATGCTTCTAAGTTTGTTATTAGGTTTCCAATATTTAAGTGATAGTGGTTTCCAATGGCAAGTGTTGGCATTATTTGGCGTAACAATTATTGCATGTATCATTTTTATTGCTATCGAAAAACGTGCAGAAGATCCAGTTATTTCTTTAGATTTATTCAAGAATCACGTATTTGTTGTGGTGAATTTAGTCGCAGCTTTGGCTAGTGGTTTTTTAATGGGTGTCGAAGTTTATATTCCAATGTGGATGCAAGGAGTTTTAGGATTAAGTGCTGGAATTGGGGGGCTAGTTTTAGCGCCATTGTCCATATTATGGGTTTGGGGATCATCAATGTCTAGTCGATGGATGACCACCAAAACGTTAAATTGGGTATTATCAACGAGTTTATTAATTGTTTTAATAGGGGGCTTAGGTTTATTTTTAGCACCTACCCAAACGCCTTTTGCATTGTTTTTCTTCATCTCGGCAATAATTGGGATTGGAATGGGAGCGACTACAGTGGTAACAACGATTATGTCTCAAAACAGCGTTCCTACTACTCAACTGGGAATGGCCACTTCATTTAATACTTTAGCGCGTACGATTGGTCAAACGGTTATGGTTTCAGTGTTTGGTATTACATTGAATATGGTGATTTCTTCTAAGTTAGCAGGAACAAGTTTAGCAAGTGATCCTGACATCATGAATCAATTGGTCAATCCACAAACAGCAAAATTATTGTCAGAGGAGGTTCGTGGTCCACTACGAGAAATTTTGTATCAAGGCTTGCATACGGTGTATGCTTTAGCAATTGCTTTAATTATTTTAGCACTAATTATTACACAAACCTTACGGAAAAAAGTGCTACAATAGATGTAGTAAATAGGATTGTGAGGGAATAAAATGGCATTTTTACAAGTAAATGTATATTCAAATGTTTTGGAAATGGAAGTCATGCTCAATGTAATTCTTCCTCAGCAGACGAAAAAACGTTTAGGAACAAATACAAAAGGTGCAACTGAAGATATCGCTGTCTTATATTTATTACATGGTATGCAGGGAAATCATAGTGTTTGGGCGAGACGAACCTCTATTGAGCGTTACGTATCAGGAATGGAGATGGCTGTTATTATGCCATCAACTGATTTGGGCTGGTATACGGACACGACGTATGATATGAACTATTGGACATTTATTTCTGAAGAATTACCGGTAATTTGTCATGAGTTGTTTCCACAGTTGACGACCAAACGTGAAAAAACATTTGCCGCCGGTTTGTCCATGGGTGGTTATGGAGCAATGAAGTTAGGCTTGCGTCATCCCGAACGTTTTGCAGCGGTTGCTTCACTTTCTGGTGCTTTGGCTTTAGCAGAAAGTGTGGATAATTTGTTAGAAATTCGTGGAAAAGTTTATTGGGAAGGTATTTTTGGTCCACTAGATGAAATAAAAGGTTCTGAAAATGATTTGATTTATTTAATTTCTCAACAAAAAATCAAGACAGCACCACGATTTTTTATCACTTGTGGCACAGAAGATGCTTTATATCCAGCAAATACGTATGCGATGAAAAAGATGCAAGAGCAAGGCTTAATGGTGACGTTTGAAGATGGACCAGGTGAGCATGACTGGGCCTTTTGGGATCAGTGGATACAACGAGTTTTAGCTTGGATCAATGAATAATGAAGACCATATATGTGTTATTTTAAATGACATGTATATGGTTTTTTTGTATGATAAGACTTGTTTTATGTAACTTCGGTCTAATGAATTAAAATTTACATAATCAAATTGGACTCAAACGAGCTTTGAATGGAAACGCTTTTAAATTATGATGAATACATGGAGGTGAGCTTATGTTGGACTACCATTTACAAAAATTATTTCAGAAAAAATTCTATGGTTCCTGTTTTTCTTTAGAGGAGTTAGCTTTATATATTGAGATCGATTCGCAGCGACTTTATAAGCAGATACAGGAAGTAAATCATTTTTTGAAAAAAAAGAAACAACCGGAGTTTCGATTTGTAAATGATAACCTTCAATTCCCTGAAAAAATAATTTTTAGTTGGGCAGAATTAAAATTTTTAACTGCTCATTATGATGTTATTTTTACTGAGATTGAGCGCCAACAACTCATCTTTCTGTATTGCTTTTTAGAAGTGGATAATTTATCGGTATACCATTTTCAGGATTTGTTACAAGTCAGTAAAAATACGATTTTGGCGGATATCAAAAAGTTAAGAGAATGTTTAAACAAGCAAGCCATTACTTTAGACTATCAGCGCAAAAAAGGTTTCTACTTGGTTGGAAATGAGTTAGACATTCGCGTTTTAGGACGAAATTTTGTCTCAGAACTACTAGATAGTCAAAGTGGTTATTGGGGACTGACCACCTTACAGGAAAAATTGGAGGCAAATGAGTATTTACACTATCGTCAACAGTTAAAACAAGCGCTTCAAAAAGCCAATTTAACGGTGGTACCTAGTCGAGTGGAAGAAGTTGCCCACTATATTGTATTGCTTAGTGGTCGTGTTCGTCAGCATCGTGTACTGTTCTCCGCTGATGAAAGGCAATTATTAGTATCTTTGCAAGCAGTGAAAGTTGCTCAATATTTTATGAGTGAGACGTCGCAGTTTGATTACCCGAATGAAGAACTATTTTTGACAGCATTGGTCATGACGGTGGTAGAAGGAAGCATTCAAGATCCCGCATTAGATTATTTATTACAAGGTGCGGGACAAATTGTTCAGCGGATTCAAAGCTTTAGTGCAATTGATTTTAAAGACCGAAATCAAACTATTTTGCATGTGTTTTATCATTTAGTACCATCTTTTTTCCGAATTTATTTTGGGTTTCATTTACCAAATGCTTGGACAGACACGGTCAAACGCCAGCACAATGAGTTGTTTAAGTTAACGAAAGTTGCGTTAAAACCTTTAGAACAATTGGCGAACAAAGAGATTCCTGACAACGAAGTAGCGTATTTTACGATTTTATTTGGTGGTGAAAGAGAAAATCAAAAAGATGAACTTACTCGTCAAGTGCGTGCTTTGATTTTGTGTCCAAATGGCATTAGTTCATCTTTAATTATGCAAGCGGAGTTGAAGCAACTATTTCCTAGCATTGATTTTAGTTTGACTAATTCAGTGAAAGAACTAGAAAATATTCCTGAAGAAAACTATGATGTTATTTTTTCCAACACTGCATTATCTTCTGATAAGCCAACGTATGTAGTTCAACCAATTATGTCTATTGAAGAAAAACAACGATTGCTTGTCACTGTGCAAGAAGAACTTTTGTTACCTGGAATGGCTGTTTTAGCACCAGAACAAATTTTGAAAATTATTGAACCATACGTTCACTTACGAGAGGGTGTAAATACAGATAAGTTATTAGAGGTGTTAACCAAAAGAATGACAACACTTCAAAAAAAGAAGGAGGATCATCGACCCATGCTTTCAGAATTGATTACGGCTGATACTATTCAGCTAACGGAAGAACAGTTAACTTGGGAACAAGCGATTGAAATGGCAGCTAAGCCGTTATTGAACCAAGGAAATATTACAAAACATTATATCACTGCAATGATTGACAAAGTAAAAGAATATGGCGCGTTTATTCATATTGGTAAAAACATTGCTCTCCCGCATGCACGACCAGAAGATGGCGTCAAAAAACTGGGAATGTCTTTATTAAAAACATCTCATCCGGTTTTATTATTAGATGATGAAAAACATGCCATTAACATTTTCATTTGTTTAGCAGCTGTAGATAATGACGCGCATTTACGAGCATTAGCCAGTTTAACAAAAATTTTATCAAATGCGAATAATTTAGAACGATTGTTAGCAGCAACAACGAAAGAAGAAATTCAAGAGATATTAAAAGGAGAAGAATAACAATGAGAATAGCAGCAGTTTGTGGATCAGGATTAGGATCAAGTTTTATGGTTGAAATGAATATTAATACAGTTTTAGCAGAATTAGGAATTCAAGGAGTAGAAGTGAATCATTACGATGTAGGAAGCGCAGCACCTGAATTAGCGGATGTCTTTTTTGTAGGCGGCGATTTGGCGGATAGTGTGCAGCATTTAGGGAATGTTGTGGTTCTTGATAGCATCATTGATATGGATGAATTGAGAGATAAAGTGAAGCAAGTTGCAGTAGAAAATAACCTAATGTGATAGGAGGAACGGCGATGAATGGAATTTTAGAGGTCTTAATTGACATTGCTAGTACGCCAGCAATTTTAGTGGCATTAATTGCAGTTTTAGGTCTTATTTTACAGAAAAAACCGATTAGCGATATTATGCGTGGTGGCATCAAAACATTTGTGGGTTTCTTAGTTGTGACGTCGGGGGCAAATGTGATTGTTGCTTCATTGGAGCCTTTTGGTGAAATGTTTCAGCAAGCATTTAATGTCTCTGGTGTTGTCCCAAATAATGAAGCTATTGTGGCATTAGCTTTGGAAGAATTTGGAACGTATACAGCCTTAATTATGTTGGCAGGAATGTTCTTTAATATTGTGATTGCCCGTCTGACGAAATTCAAATATATCTATTTGACAGGTCATGCGATGCTTTATATGGCATGTTTGGTTGCTGTTATTTTGACGACAACTGGTATGACTGGAGCCGTTTTAGTATTGGTCGGTGGTTTAGCGTTAGGTATTGCAAATGCTATTTTCCCAGCAATTGCGCAACCATTTACACGTATGATTACTAAAAACGATTCTGTTGCACTGGGACATACAGGTAATTTCGGGTATGCATTTAGTGGATTAATTGGTAAATGGGTTGGAAATAAAGAAAAATCAACAGAAGATATTCACTTCCCTAAAGGTTTGGCATTTTTGAGAGACTCAACGGTTAGTATCACTTTAACGATGTCAGTGGTTTATGTGATTGTGGCACTATTTGCTGGTGGCGATTATATTTCAGCTAATTTAAGTGATGGCACAAACTATATTATTTTTGCTTTGCAAAAAGCAGGAACGTTTGCTGCTGGGGTTTTCATTATTTTAGCAGGAGTTCGTTTGATTTTAGCAGAGATTGTGCCAGCATTTAAAGGTATTTCGGAAAGATTGGTACCAAATGCTATTCCAGCATTGGATTGTCCGATTGTCTTTCCTTATGCACCAAATGCAGTATTAATTGGATTCTTCTCAAGTTTTGTTGGAGGGATTGTGAGTTTAATTATTATGGCGATGACCGGTTCAGTGATTATTTTACCTGGCGTCGTTCCTCATTTCTTCTGTGGTGCGACTTCTGGTGTATATGGTAATGCAACAGGGGGCTTACGAGGAGCAATTATCGGATCGTTCTTACAAGGGATGTTGATTAGCTTTATGCCAATTTTCTTGATGCCTGTATTAGGTAATTTAGGATTTGCAGGTTCGACTTTCTCTGATACTGATTATGGTGTTGTGGGTATCTTTATGGGAAGCATTGCAAATATGGGTGGTCAAGTTGCCGTTATTTCAGGTATCGTAGCTGTCTTAGCAGGGATGATTTTATTGACGATTTTTGGAAAACGTAAAGCTGCAAAATAAAAAGGAGGCATCTTGCCGAAATGGATGAACAAACAGTAACGAAATTAAGTGTCTTGGCTGATAAAGTACGTTTAGATACCTTACAAACATTAAAGAATATGGGGTATGGTCATTTAGGAGGTTCGTTTTCAATTGCTGAATTATTAGCTGTCTTATATGGAAAGCAAATGAAAATTGACCCTAAAAACCCAAAATGGGAAGAGCGCGATCGCTTAGTTTTATCAAAAGGACATGCAGGACCAGGGTTATATGCGATGCTTGCTGAAATGGGCTATTTTGAGAAAAGTATGCTAGCAACCCTCAATGAAGGTGGGACTAATTTGCCGTCTCACCCAGACCGATTAAAAACGCCAGGTGTTGATGCAACAACGGGTTCGTTAGGACAAGGGACCTCTGTCGCAGCAGGAATCGCCACAGGACTACGTTTGGATAAAAAAGAAAATTACGTCTATTTGATTTGTGGGGATGGCGAATTAAATGAAGGTCAATGTTGGGAAGCTTTTCAGTATCTAGCACATTTCAAGTTAAATAATTGTATTGTGATTATTGACGACAATAAAAAACAGTTAGATGGTCTAACCGTAGATATTATGAACCCTTTTGATTTTCAGAAGAAAATGGAAGCGTTTGGTTTTTACACATTGCGTGTGAAAGGACATGATATACAAGGTATCGATGAGGCGATTAATGAACTAAAAACCGTCGAGGATCAAGCTGTGTGTCTTGTGTTAGATAGCATCAAAGGACAAGGAGTTCCTTATTTTGAAGTGTTACAAGACAATCATTCCGTTAAATTTAACAATGATGAAATCAACCAAGCGACAGAAGAGGCAATTGCGCTGCTAGAAAAATCAATTAAGGAGCGTGAAGTCCATGTTTAAATTGACAGATAACCAAGAAATTGGCAAAGAATTACGCATGGTCGTGGTCGATACTATCAAGGAATTAATGAAAGAAAATGACCGAGTGATTGCTTTAGATGCAGATTTAGGTAGCGCGAGTGGATGGACTTCACTGGAAGGTTCAAGCAAAGAACGGTTCTTTAATATGGGGATTGCTGAAGCAAATATGGTTGGTGTTGCTGCTGGTTTGAGTTTAGAAAAATTTGTCCCATTTATTCATACTTTTGGACCTTTTGCGACGCGTCGTGTGTTTGACCAGATGTTTATTTCTGGTGGCTATGCGGGGAATACGATTAATGTTTATGGTTCTGATCCAGGTTTTGCTGCAGGTCCTAATGGTGGAACGCATACTACTTGGGAAGACGTGGCATTGATGCGGATGATTCCTAATTCTGTGATTTGTGATGCGGCTGATGAAGTTCAAATGGCATGGATTATTCGAGAATTCAGTCAGATGACTGGGGTACATTATGTACGTGGCAATCGCAAAGCAGTGCATAAAGTCTATGAACCAGGGTCAACTTTTGAGTTAGGTAAAGGCAATTTATTGCAAGAAGGAACCGATATTTTGTTGGTTGCAGCTGGACAGCTAGTATTTGAAACATTATTATTGGCAAAACGTTTGTCAGACAAAGGCTACTCTGTGTCAGTTATTGATATGTTTACGATTAAGCCACTGGATAAGCAATTGTTATTGGAACAAGCGAATGGTAAGCAAGTAATCATAACGATTGAGAATCATTCGATTTATGGTGGCTTGGGTAGTGCAGTAGCTGAAACATTAGCAGAAAACGCTTGTGCGGTGCCACTAAAAAGAATAGGTGTGGATGAACGTTTTGGACAAGTAGGCACGCCAGCTTTCTTACAAGAAGAATTTGGTTTGACAGTCGATAAGATTGAAGAACGAGTTGGATTGTGACAAGTAAGGATGAAAAGGTTCAGGAGATTTTCTCTTGAACCTTTTTATTTTATAGTCAGAAGGTTGAAATCGGTCTCATTTCTCTCTAAAATTGAAAGGAAAGGAGGAAGAGCGATGAAAACTTTAGAAGAAAAAATTATTTCGTTTGCAAATGAAAAGTGTCAGATGCTTACAGTGAAAGAATTGGATCGCGCTTTTTTTACAACTACTGAATTAGAAGATTTTTTTCATATTGGTAGAACGCAAGCTAGTCGTGCGGCTAATAATTTGGTTAACCAGAACATATTATTCAAAATTAACACTCGTCCAGTATTATTTTCTTTAAAGTATGCATTTGAAGAAAAATACAATCTGTCAGTAGTTTCAGAATATAATAGTTTGTCTCAACTTATAAGTGATATATTAGATACTCCAAGTGAAACTGTCTTTGAAAAAATGATTGGTTATGAAGGAAGTCTAGCAGAATCAATTGAACAATTAAAAACAGCTGTTTATTATCCTGGCAATGGCTTACCGGTCATGTTGATGGGGGAAACCGGTGTAGGGAAAAGTTATTTTGTTCAGATTATGTATCAATATATGGTGAAAGCTAATTTAGTTGAAGAAAATGCCCCTTTTATTACGCTAAATTGTGCTCAGTATTATAATAATCCAGAACTTCTGTCCGGTTTATTATTTGGTTATGCAAAGGGTGCTTTTACCGGGGCATATGAAAACCGTAAAGGGTTACTAGAAGAAGCGGATAATGGTTTGCTGTTTCTGGACGAAGTGCATCGACTCAATGCAGAAGGGCAAGAAAAATTGTTCACTTTTATGGATAAAGGCAATTTTTCGCGAATTGGGGAAACGAAAGACCGGCAAGCAAAGGTCCGGCTAGTATTTGCTACTACCGAGAAGACAAATGTATTTTTACAAACCTTTTTACGACGAATTCCCATACAAATTTATATTCCTACGATTAATGAACGCTCAATTTTAGAAAAAAGACAAATAATAGAACATTTATTTAAAAAAGAGAGTGTAATCATTCAACGCTCTATTGAAGTAACTCCAAGAGTGATGAATATTTTGTTACAAACTATGTATACTGGAAATATTGGAGAGCTAGAAAATACGATCAAATATACATGTGGTAGTGCATTGTCTCAAAGTTCTTCAGAAGAAACGATTCAGATTAAGATAAAAGATATGCCTCAAAAAGTATATGAAAAAATAGAAGCACAATGGCCTTTAGTAAATGTCGGAGGAGATAATTTCTTTTTCTCCAAAGAAGGACATGTGACGGAAGTTTCGAATGCAACGAATGAATTAAAAAAATTTATGCAACATATGAATGTTGTTTTTGAACAATTTCAAAAGGATACTCCTTATGAGATTAAACAGCAGCTTTATCAACAAGTCATTAAATTTATTGATGAATTAGTTTTTCAGGAAATGCAGACAAATCAAGTTGCATTAGAAAAGTTTATTCTGTCAACGATGCAAGATATTTTCCGAGAAATGGACGATCAAAATAAAGTTCATTATGATGGAAATATTATGCTATTTTTATCTCACTATATTTATAGCTATATTTTAAAAGGTGTTCAGATAATAGAAGGTATAACTCCTGCGCTTAAACTATTTATTAGACAGCAGTATAAAATAGAAATGAGGGTGTTACAAAAACTACTACCCGAGATAGAAAAGCGATTGGATATACATTTTTCAGAGGTTGATCAACTATTATTTGCGCTCTTTTTTGCGACATTAGAAAGCTCTGAGCGGAAAATTGAGTTAGACGCACTGATTATCGCTCATGGTTATGCGACAGCTAGCAGTATTGCAAATGTTTGTAACCGTATGTTAGGAGATGTGACGTTTACTGGAATTGATATGCCTATTGAAGCGACTATTCATGATATATCAAAAAAAGTACGCGAATATATTGATGAACATTTGGTTGATCAAGGACTGATTTTGCTAATTGATATGGGTTCTTTAAATATGATTTATGAAGAGCTAAAACAAAATGTTTCCATTCCATTGTTGTTCATTGATCAATTGAATACACCCATGGCTTTAGAAATTGGGAATTTAATGCAACAAGGAAAGTCCATTTTAGAAATTGCGGATAACATGCAAGATGTAATTATGCCAAATGTTCAAGTATTTCAGCCGGCTAGAAGTAAGAAACGAGCAATTATTACCACTTGTTTTTCTGGATTAGGAATTGCCATTCAGATTCAAAAGTTACTATATGCTTGTTTGGAAGGTATTTTAGATGTAGATATTATCCCGATTGAGTTTAATGAATTGAAGGAAAAAGGCATTACGGAAGCATTATCAGCGAAATACGATATTCTTTCAATTATTGGAACAAATAATTTGTACATTCCTCAAGTCGAATTTGTGTATTTGGAACATATTATTTCTGGAGATGGGGATGGGCAACTGCATAAAATCTTTGAGAATTTGTTATCGGAACAAGAAATTCGCGAAATTAATAATCGGTTGGTTAAAAATTTCTCTCTTATACGTGTGATAGATTCACTCACTATTTTAGATACCAAACGGATTATGGAGTTAGTGGAAACTTGTATACAAGAATTGGAACAACGGCTCAATTTGTTACTAACTAATGCAAGAAAAGTCGCGATGTATGTCCACGTTAGTTGCATGGTTGAACGATTGATTCGTCATTCAGAAATTACCGAGTTTCCAGATTTAGAACAATTTTCTTTTGAAAATCAAAAAGAAATTCGTGTGATTCAAGATGTCTTTAGTGTGCTGGAAACTGTATATAGTGTAACAGTACCTTTAGAAGAAATTGGTTATATTTATAATATTCTGTATGTTACGTAACGTGTCACTAGTTGGCACGTTTTTTGCATTTAAAAAGATAAAGGAGGGAGAAGATGAATTATTTAATTGCTACCCACGGTGAATTTTCGAAAGGAATTATTGATGCAGTTCATCTCATTGCAGGAGAAGATATTCAATTAGATTATTTTTCAATGTCAAAATCAAAATCAGCGGAAAGTGCTGAAATAGAAGTACGGAAATACCTGAAGGAAAAAAAAGGCCAACCATTAATCGTATTGACGGATGTGTTTGGAGGAAGTGTAGCGAATTTATTTACATCGTTACTGTTAGAAGACAACTCCTTTCAGTTAGTCACAGGAGTTAGTCTACCAATGATTTTAAGTATGGTATTAACAGTTGAATCAGACAGTCAAATGCTAGTTTCATTAGGAATAGAAGAAGCAAAAAAAGGAATCGTTCATGTAAATGAACTGTTATTGACAAAAGGGGGAATAGGAAATGACGATATCATTATTGAGGATTGATGATCGCTTAATTCACGGACAAGTTGCTTTTGGGTGGACTTCATCTTTAGGGGTAAACACTATTTTAGTTGTTAACGATGAAGCAAAAAATGATCAAATGAAGGCGATGGCGTTAAACTTAGCCAAGCCAAGTAATGTCAATTTATATATTCGTGGAGTGGAAGAATCGGGCGAGATTGTTCAAAAATTTAGTACTTCTAAAAAGAGCAATGTTCTGGTTTTAACGAAAAACACAGAAGATACGAAAAAGCTATTAGAAAATGCTGGAAATGTGATTAAAGAAATAAATATTGGTGGCTTACGATATTCGGAAGGTAAGAAAAAATTAACAGATTTAGTTGCTGTTGACGAAAAAGATATTGAAAATTTAAAAGCCATTCAGCAGATGGGAATTGATGTAGAATTTCGCATGCTGCCCAGAGACCGTCGTCGAGAGCTAAAAGATTTTGATATTTAGAGAGGGGGAATCGAAATGTTAGCACAAGCCTTGATGTTAGGATTGCTTGCTGGAATTGGTATTTTAGATGGACGTGTATTTGGGCAAATGATGTTTGATCGACCTCTAATTATGGGATTATTCGTAGGATTAGTTTTAGGCGATATGAAACAAGGAATTATTATTGGTGCACAACTAGAATTAATTTGGATGGGAATTGCTGGGATTGGTGCAGCTACGCCTCCAGACATCGTTACTGGTGGTATTTTAGGTACAGCATTTGCGATTATTTCTGGAAGTGGCGTTGAAGTAGCTTTGGCCTTGGCTGTACCGATTGCTGTCTTAGCACAATCGTTAGGAGTTCTTGTTCGTATTGTAAATACTTATTTTGCTCATAAAGCGGATAAGTATGCTCAAGAAGCTAACTTTAAAGGAATTGCCATTTCGATGTGGATACCAGTAAGTCTCTTCTTTTTAAGTACCTTCTTACCGACATTTTTAGCAGTTTTATTAGGTGCTGATCAAGTATCTAATTTGATCGAAGCAGTACCGAAAGTATTATTAGATGGTATGGCAGTTGCGGGACGTTTATTACCAGCTATTGGTTTTGCTTTATTAATGGACATGCTTTTTTCAAGAAAAATGGCGCCATTTTTCTTTTTAGGGTTTTTAGCAGCTGCCTTTTTAGGAATTAATATTACAGCCATTGCACTATTCGCTGCATGTATTTCTTTAATTTTACATTTTTATATTGAACCTAAAAAAGAGAGTGTTGTTGTTGAGAGCAATCTAACGGAAGGGGAGATTGATTTTGAATAAAGTATCGAAAAAAGAATTACGCAGTATGTTCTGGCGTTCGTTTGCATTACAAGGAGCGTTTAACTATGAACGTATGCAGAATATTGGATATGCATATTCAATGGTACCCATTATTCGGAAATTATATTCTAAAAAAGAAGATCAAGTCCAATCGCTTACTAGGCATTTGGAGATTTTTAATACAACACCAGCTGTTGTGCCATTTATTTTGGGCATTTCTTCAGCGATGGAAGAAGAAAATTCGAATAATCCAGGGTTTGATGAGCAATCAATTAGTGCTGTAAAAACATCACTAATGGGACCATTGGCAGGGATTGGTGATTCCATTTTTTGGGGAACATTAAGAATTATTGCAGCAGGAATTGGCGTTTCTTTAGCTTCGGATGGAAATATATTTGGTCCGTTGTTGTTTTTCTTGATTTTTAATATTCCCAATTTTGCCTTGCGAATTTTTGGATTGAAGCTAGGGTATCAAGTTGGGGTGAATTCATTGGATCGTATCCAAAAAGAAGGTTTGATGGATAAAATTATGTCCGTTGCTACGATTATTGGTTTATCTGTTGTGGGTGGCATGGTAGCAACGATGCTTGATATTACAACACCTTTGCAATGGAATTTAAGTGGTGCTGAAATTGTTGTACAAGATATTTTAGATCAGATACTCCCCAAAATGCTACCTTTAGTATTCACATTTGCAATTTATCGACTACTGAAAAAATTTAGCGTTACGTGGTTAACACTAGGAATTATTGTGTTTGGAATCGTGATGCATCTATTCAATATTTTATAATACAAAGGAGAATGAATATGTCTACAATTGAAAATTACATGTTAGAGACCCCAGAAAAAATGTTGGAAATTATTGAGAAAGCACCTGAATTGTTTCGTGAGATTAAGAAAGCCTCGATTAATAAAATTATTTTAACTGGTTCTGGAACAAGTTACCATTCAGGGTTACAAATGAGCAGACAATTACAACACCTTCTACAAATGGAAGTGGTAGCGATGTATCCATTTGAAATGAATGAAGATACATTCTTAATGGATAATGAACAAACTTTAGTTGTTGGAATTTCTCAAGGAGGAAGTAGTTACTCAACGTACAATGCAATGAAATTGGCAAAAAGCAAAGGATGTCTTACTGCATCAATGGCAGGAGCAGAGGGTGCTTTTATTGATGAGGTCGCCGATTATATTTTAACTGTTTATTGTGGAGAAGAATTAGCAGGAGCTAAAACAAAAGGGTTTTATTGTACAAAATTAAACCTTTTATTATTAGCTTTATCGATTGGTTTGGAGCAAAATAGGTTAACATTAGATACATTTACGGAAAAGGTTGAAGAGGTGAAAAAAGCTGCGGAACATTTTAAAGGTGTCTATGATGCTTCGGAAGAGTGGATTGAACAAAATAAAGAACGTTTAGCTAATTCTCAGGAAATCCGGATTACCGGTCCAGCAAATAATTACGGTGATATCTTAGAAAGCGCGTTGAAATTATTGGAAACGATGCGTTGTCCGGTTACGGGATATGAATTTGAAGAGTTTATTCACGGGATTTATAATGCTATTGATGAAAAATCGACAGTTTTCATTTTAGATGATGGTAGCGAACCACGTTCAAAGAAAATGAAGGAAGTCTTATCTGAATGGTCAGAGACTATCTTTTTACTAACGACGTATGAATCTGAACATGCCGATTTGGTGTTACCAACTATTCAAAGTAGTGATTTTCTAACATTTAATTTTATTATTCCGCTACAATTGATTTGCGCAAAAATTCCAAGCTTACGTGGAGTAGACCCATCTACACCTAAAGATCCTCAATTTCATATGAAACTAGGTTCTAAAAAATTTAACAAATAAACACAACCCTCGATGAAACTCATCGAGGGTTTGTTTTGTCTAAGCCAGCGAGGTAGACGGTCACACTGGTCATAAAGATTGCTTTAGCATCTTCTTGTTGTTCACGTTGATTCATGGCGAACATGAAGGAGGTTAGGTTTTGTGATTTGGCATACGACTGCATCCATTGAACGGAATGTTGCAAGGATTGGTTGCCTTCTTGCATATTTTGCCGTAATTGTTCTTCTTTTTGCTGGTCTAATAAATAACCGATCAATAAAAAGTGGAGCGATAAGACAGTGTGTCGGCTTTGATAGAGCGAATATCCTTGCTTCACTAAGAGTTGATTCATGGCTTCGATATGTTCCATGCGACTTGGGTAGGCAGGAACAGTATTAATTTCTAACTCTGCCCCACAAGGGAACGTCGTATATAAATCATAATAGGCGCTTAAAAAAGCGAGTAATTGGTCATGATAAGACAAGGTAGTATCTGGAAGTTTTAGTTGCTGCTCCATTGTTTCAACCATTCCTTGTAACAAATCCTGTTTATCTTTGAAATACCAGTAAATGGCAGGGGCTTTGATATCTAATGCGCGTGCCAAGCTACGCATAGACAAACCGTCAATTGTTCGTGTTTCATGTAGGATATCAAAGGCGGTTTGAATGATTTTTTCCTTCGATAATTCTTTTTTCATTATAAGACATCCTTTTGGTTGCAATTGAATTTTAAACGTGGTAAATTATTTACTTGCCTTTTATTTTACAGTGTTAAATAAAAGGTGTCAATTTGACTAAAAAGGAGTGTCGAATCGCGATGGATTTAGTGTTGAAACATGTAAAAAAGTATAAGCTAGCAGTTAGTATTTCATTGCTATCTGTGATAGCGATGGTTGTTGCCTCGTTATGGCAGCCAAAGTTATTGCAACAAGTGTTAGAAGCAATTCTGACCGAAAATAATGATCAAATGGCCGAAATTGGAGTCTATTTAATTAGTTTAGCTGTGATGGGGCTAGTCGCTGGCGTCTTAAATACGATTTTTTCGGCAAAAGTAGCCCAAGGGGTGAGTGCCGATATTCGTGAAGAGGCTTTTCGGAAAGTCCAAACGTTCTCATTTGGGAATATTGAACAATTTTCTGCTGGAAACATTGTGGTACGTTTGACCAATGATGTGAACCAAATTCAAAATTTAGTGATGATTTCACTGCAATCGTTGTTTCGCATTCCGATTTTATTTATAGGAAGTTTTATTTTGGCGATGTCTACGTTGCCTCAATTATGGTGGATTATTGTGGCGTTAATCGTCGCAGTTGTCGTAATTACCGGCTTGTCTTTCACACGGATGGGCAAACATTTTATGATTATTCAAAACTTGATTGACAAAGTCAACAATGCTGCAAAAGAAAACTTAATGGGTGTCCGAGTAGTAAAATCTTTTGTCCAAGAAAAAAATCAATTACAGTCATTTACGAAAGTTAGTGATGAGCTGACAACACATAATATTATTGTTGGAACGCTATTTTCAGTGATGATTCCATCATTTATGTTAGCAGCGAATTTAGCAATGGTTGGTGCTATTTTCTTTGTTAGCAATTTAGCAGAGAAAGACCCAACAGTTATTGGTAGTGTCGCTTCCTTTATGAGCTATTTGATGCAAATTATGATGGCAATTATTATTGGTGGCATGATGATGATGATGACATCAAGAGCTGCAGTTTCATTAAATCGAATCAAAGAAATTTTAACGACTGAACCCGATCTTGTGTATCCAGATACACCGGAGCAAGAATTGACAGGAAGTGTGACTTTTGACCATGTGTCTTTCCGTTATCCAGGAGATGAAAAAGATACGTTGAAAGACATTAGTTTCCAAATTCAATCAGGTGAAATGATTGGTATTGTGGGTGCGACCGGTTCAGGTAAATCAACATTGGCACAATTGATTCCACGTTTATTTGATCCAACAGAAGGAAGTGTAGCTGTTGGCGGAGTAGACTTAAAAGAAGTTAATGAGAAAAGTTTACGACAAACTGTTTCCTTTGTTTTACAACGCGCCATTCTGTTTTCGGGAACGATTGCCCAAAACTTGCGCCAAGGTAAACCTGATGCGACTGAAAAAGATATGGAAAAAGCGACAACTATCGCACAAGCCAGTGAATTTATTGAAAAACTTGCAGATGGTTACAATGCACCAGTTGAAGAACGGAGTGCCAATTTTTCTGGTGGGCAAAAACAACGCTTGTCTATTTCACGTGGCGTTATTGGAGAACCTAAAATCTTAATTTTAGATGATAGTACAAGTGCGTTAGATGCTCGTTCAGAACGTTTGGTTCGTGAAGCATTGGATCGTGATTTAAAAGAGACGACCACAATTGTGATTGCGCAAAAAATTGCCTCTGTTGTTAAAGCCGATCGCATTTTGGTCTTAGATGAAGGTCGTCTAGTGGGTGAAGGTACGCATAGTGAACTAGTTGCAAATAATGCGATTTATCAAGAAATTTTTGATACACAGAAAGGAGCAGAATAAGTATGACAGATTTGGTTAAAGCAAGTAAATTCTTTTATCATTATTTAAAGCGATACAAAGTCTCATTCTTCTTCATTTTTCTCGCAATTATTGTGGCAACTTATCTCCAAGTCAAAGCACCACAATTGACCGGAGAAGCCATCCAAGAATTGGCAAACTATGTCGTGGGACTAAGTCAAGGTGTGAACGATAAGAGCGCCTTTCTTTCGATTACGTTAAAATTATTGCTCTTTTATGTTTTAGCAAGTGCAGCGAACTTTATTTATAGTATTTTATTTACACAAGTCGTTGGGAAATCGACCAACCGTATGCGGATTGGTTTATTTAATAAATTAGAAAAAATGACGATTCGTTTCTTTGATTCCCATCAAGATGGTGAGATTTTGAGTCGTTTTACGAGCGATTTGGACAACATTCAAAATAGTTTAAACCAATCATTGCTGCAATTTTTTACCAATAGTGCGCTACTAGTTGGGATTTTATGGATGATGTTTCGTCAAAATGTAACGTTGGCATGGGCAACAGTCGCTTCCACACCGATTGCTATTTTGTTAGCGGTGGTTGTTATTCAGAAAGCCCGTAAATATGTTGATTTGCAACAAGATGAAGTTGGTAAATTAAATGGTTATATGAATGAAAAAATCAGTGGACAACGAATTATTATTACAAACGGCTTGCAAGAAGAAACGATTGACGGCTTTTTAGCACATAACGAAAAAGTGCGTGCAGCAACATTTAAAGGACAAGCTTACTCAGGGATGTTGTTTCCTTTGATGCAAGGAATGTCTTTAGTCAATACGGCAATTGTGATTTTCCTCGGTGGTTGGTTAGCGCTAAACGGTGACGTGGAGCGAGCAACAGCTTTAGGATTAGTTGTGATGTTTGTTCAGTATTCTCAACAATATTATCGTCCATTGATGGAAATTTCTTCTGGGTATAGTATGATTCAATTGGCAGTTACAGGTGCCCGTCGTTTGAATGAAATGTTTGATGAACCAGATGAAGTAAAACCGGCAAACGGTGCTAAAATTAATGGTGTACAAGAAGCAGTGGCATTGAATCATGTTGAATTTGGTTATCAACCAGATAAAATGATTTTAAAAGATGTCTCTATTCAAGTAAACAAAGGTGAGATGGTCGCTCTCGTTGGACCGACTGGTTCAGGAAAGACGACGATTATGAACTTACTCAACCGTTTTTATGATGTGGATCAAGGTTCAGTTACCTTTGATGGCATAGATATCCGTGAATTAGACTTAGATTCCTTGCGACGAAATGTGGGGATTGTATTGCAAGATTCCGTGCTATTTTCTGGAACTATTCGTGAAAACATCGTCTTTGGAAAACCTGATGCGACAGATGAAGAAGTTTATCATGCAGCCAAACAAGCAAACATTCATGATTTTATTTTAGGCTTGGAAAATGGATATGATACACAGATTACTGAAGAAAATAGTGTCTTTAGTACCGGACAGAAGCAATTAATTAGTATTGCTCGAACGATTATTACTAATCCATCCTTATTAATTTTGGATGAAGCGACGAGTAATGTCGATACCGTTACCGAGGCAAAAATTCAAAAAGCGATGGATGAAGCGATTAAAGGACGTACAAGCTTTGTGATTGCCCATCGCTTGAAAACCATTTTAAATGCTGACCGTATCGTTGTTTTAAAAGACGGCCAAGTAATTGAAGAAGGCAACCATCATGCGTTATTAGCACAAGAGGGTTTTTATGCGGAACTGTATCACAATCAGTTTGTATTCGAATAAAAGAAATAACCTGTAAAAATGAAAACCATTTTTACAGGTTATTATTTGCATTAAATTCTTGAAAAATAATCAATTTGGTAGGACATGTTCTGGCGTATGTATCGGGGACTCTCGCCCATGCTTGTGATTGAAACTATGACATCAGGCACGAAAGAATGATGGTGATGTGCAATGGTTTTAGTGGAACTGCTCGCTAAAATATAGTGAATAATAAAAAGCCTAGAGTAATCTATACCAACCCCCAATTCTAACTTTTGGGGGGCGGTATATCTACTCAAAGCTTTTTGTTAGGGAAGATTCGTGTATTGGCAAGGAGGCACTATTTTTTTGCTTGATTCATTAAGTCTAAATCTTTTTCGATTGTTGCATCAATCCCTTTAATAACTGTTGAAATAAAGGCATTATTTTCTAATTCGACTAAACCAGCAACAGTTGTGCCGCCAGGTGAGCAGACGCGATCAATTAAAGTCCAAGGATTTTCTTTTGATTCTTCAATCATTTTGGCACTACCTAGAACAGCTTGTGTCGCAATTTCTAAAGCAATGTCTTTGGGTAAGCCATTTTTTACACCAGCACGAGCGATTGAATCAATGAATAGGTAAGCATAAGCTGGTGAGCTTCCTGCAAGGGCTGTAAAGTTTGAGAAATTCTTTTCTTCTAATTCCCAAGCACGACCAATTTTATTAAACATATCAACGATTAATGAAACATCTTCTTTGGCTGCAAACTGATTACCACAAACAGCTGCGGCTCCTTCGCCCACCATGGCATTCACGTTTGGCATCACGCGGACAACTTTAACAGGCTGATTTGTTTCAAAAATATCATAAATTGCTTCAGTTGTCGTACCTGCAGCAATCGAAACAAGCAAAGGTTGTTTTTCTAAAATACCTTCTTTAGCATTTAATAATGCGGTGCGTACAATGTTTGGTTTCACTGCTAATACTAAGACGTCTACGTTTGCAATTACTTCTTCAGGTGAGTTCATTGCATGGGCACCTAGGGTATCTGCAAATTGTTGTACTTTTTCGGTTAAAATATCGAATAAATAAACTTGTGAACCACTAATAAATTCTTTTGCAACGATTCCTTCAACAATGGCAGAAGCCATATTACCGACACCGATAAATCCAATTTTAAAATTTTTCATTATTTGACACTCCCTAATTTAGTTTGTTGTAGTTCTTTTTTTTGTTTATGTGGTGAATAGTTCATCATAATAATCGATAAGCAAACTAATGCTAAACCAACTAATAATGGTACGGTGAATTTTTCACCTAAGATAACAGATAGAATACTACCTGAAATTGGCATAATAAATTTATAAACAGATAGCTCACTTAAGTTTGCGTATTGCGCACACCAGTACCATAAGCTAAATGGAATCGCTGATGCCGCCGCTAAAATAATTAATAAGATGATTCCTAGCGGTGTCCAAGTGATAATGCTTAAATCACCACCCATAGATAAGCCAATGAGTAATAAAACAAAACCACCAATGACTAAGTTCCAACCAGTCATGACAAATGAGTTTAAGGTAGAACCTAATTTTTTTGCTAGCATCGTTGCAAGTGCTGCTAATAATCCGTAGATTAACATGAAGCCTTCACCAGTGAAAGAGAAAGAAAATAAATCGGTCAATGATGTGCCACCTTTAATCTGTGAAATCGTTAATCCAGCAAAACCAATCATCAATGCTGCGGTTTTTTTAGTTGTTAATTTATCATTTTTATAAGCAAAATGCGCTAAAATTACAGCAAAGAAAATAGTTGATTGCGCTAAAATAGTTGAATTGATGGTTGAGCTGATATTAACATTGCCGATGTTAAAGAAGAAATAGGCAGCAGTTGTTGAGACAAGTCCCATCAATACGACGTCACCCCATTGCTTTTTGGTTACTTTAAAGATATTTTGTTTGATACACATAGCAAAGACTAAAGTCATTAAACCTGCTAAAATAAAACGGATACTGATGACAGACAACACTTGACCAATATATTGGTCACCTAAAAGTGCGCGATCAATGCCTAATTCGGTATTCATCACTTTAATTAATTTAAACGGTGTACCCCAGATAACATTGGTTAAAATGGCTGCAGCAGTTATCACAGCAGCTGAAGGGGCAATTATTTTTTTCTTATCCATTATAAATTCCTCACTTTAATATATTTTTTGAATAATGGTTACCATTCGCTTTAATGTGTTTGTATTCACAATCTAAAAGGTAGCTTTCTTTGTAATTACATGTTATATTTTACATGAAAAGTTTGTGAAAAAAATAGCTAAATAGAAGGGGAAAGTGTCTTTTTCAAAGGTGGTTAGTATGTATCAATTTAGTTACGAACAACATCAGAAATTTTACGAGTTTTTGGAGAAATTGGATTGCTATATTTCTTCGGAAGCAGGAATGATTGCCGAATTAAATGAGTTTAAAGAGAATTCCCAACGAAAGATTGCTGCTTTAGTTTGCCAAAATACTCAAGAAAAATTAAGTTTTCCGGCACCTTATCTGCGGATTTTGTATGTGTTGGAAGGGGAAGTTAAGATATTAATTGACGGGAAGGAATTAGTTTTAGGCGCTGGTGGGATGATTCTATCTAATCGCTTTACAACAATTACCTATGAGGAATTGCAAGCAGGAACCCGCATCGTTGGTTTTTATTTTAAACCCGAATATTTTACCGAGTCTTTGTTAAACCAGCTTGCAGAAGAACCGTTATTGTATCGTTTTTTGATTGAATCATTAAAATCAGAGGATCCGATTGGTCGTTATTATGTGTTTGAATTTAGTATCTTAGATGATGTGCATTTCTATAGTATGCTATTGTTAAAACAAGTAGTGAAAATGCGCTATAAAGACAATAAAGTCACACGTGCCGCCTTTTTATTATTGATTGTGGAAGTGAGTCAGTTGGCTGAAAATTCCTTGCGTTTAAATGATTCCTTTGTTTCTTCCAAGATTTTAGTATCGGAGATGTTGAATGTCATGGAGAATAATTTAAAAGATATCACGTTAGAAAAGCTAGCGAAACAATTTAATTTCCATCCCAATTATTTATCAAGCTTGATAAAAAAAGAAACGGGCAAATCATTCAAAGAACATCTTTTGACCATGCGATTAGACACGGCTGCTTATTATTTACGCAATACGAAATTATCTATTCAAAAAATTAGTGAAGAGATTGGGTACCAAGATCGAGCATTCTTCTTTCGTATCTTTAAAAAATATTATGAAAAGACACCTGGTCAATATCGAAGTAAATTTCAATCTGTATAAATTTTTGCTCCTAAAGCAAAGATTTAGTGAAAAAATAATCAATAGAAAAAGAAGTTATTCGTACAATTAAATTATAGGTTAGAAGGATTTTGGACTCATGTTGCACACCAAGTAGCGGAAAAATGAGTCTTGAAAGCAAGGAACAAAAGCATGTTGGTTTAATTCTGGTCGTATCGTTGCTATGGCGTAGGATCAGTTGTTTTTTATTAGTAAATATTAGCAAAATATGTCATGATTAAATGGTACTATTAATAAAGGGAAAGAGGCTAAGTGATGACAAGTTTACGAGAAATATTTCCGAATGATGAGCAATACCAAGCATTTAAGCAAACAGAAGTTGAAAGAATCTACCTATCTTTTAGCAGAGCTGGAGAAAATCGCTTAACAACAAGTAAAGCTGGAGGTTTTGGTTACTTGCCTAAGACAGAGGCGTATCCTCGAAATGAACAAGGAAAACCGTTGTCTTTATTGGCACAGTTGAATTTTTCGGAGTTGCCACATATTACTCCTTATCCTACAAAAGGGTTGTTGGCATTTTACGTAGATATGTATGACGACTTAATCGGTTTAGACTTTGATGAACCTACGAATCAAAATGGGTTCCGTGTGTTTTATTTTGAGAACATGGATGAAGAAGCGTACACTAAAGAAGAGATACAAGCATTCTTTGCGGAATATGCAGATGAGGAACTCTACGGTGTGGTGAACGAAGAATTAAAAATCAGAGGAGAACTCGAAACGCAATTACTTACCTCAGATAGTTACAATTTTGTTCAGATATACGGCATGAATTTCTATGACTATTTAGAAAAACATGTGGATGAAGATAAAGTGGATGATGTAGCAGATGCATTATTTGATTTGGGTAGCACCGGTGGCAGTGCGTTAGGCGGGTATCCTTTCTTCACTCAAGAAGATCCACGTCAATATGCCGGAGAAGTCAAACAAACAGAGTTACTTTTCCAATTAGATACGAATAATAAGGGCATTATGTGGGGGGATTCTGGTATTGGTAATTTCTTCATCTCCAAAGAAGATTTAGAGAATAAAAACTTTTCAAATGTGTGGTATAACTGGGATTGTTATTAAAAATAATAAAAGCCTCCGATTGATTTTTGAAAATCAATCGGAGGCTTTTGATAGTTAAAAGAAATTAATCATTTTTTGGAAAAATTCGTTTATTTTGCGACCAAATTGCACCCAGTTTGATGCTTTTTCAATATCTTCTGCAACAATTAATGACGTAAAAGTTACAGGTTGTTCAGCAACTGAACCGAGATTATCTAGTTGGGCTTCCACTTTGCCTAAAACGGTGTCTTTGGCAAGAGGAGCTTGCACTAATTCAGGATTGTTTTGGTTATTTAAGGTGACCGTTAATGCAGGTTCTTGATCGCCTTGGACCCAACCGTTGATAGCTGTTTGAGTCACTAATGGCACCGTTGTTTCTTCAGCATTGTTAACTTCAATGGTGGTAATTTCTTGGTTAGCTGGAACAATTTCACGATAAGTCCAGTTGTTATACACATAATCCATTAGTTTACTCGTTTCCGTAAAGCGCATATCAGGATTATCCTCGGTATTGTGTGCGTTCAAGACAACGGTAATGATTCGTTGTCCATTACGTTCAATTGTACCAACAAAACATTCACCTGCTAAATCCGTGGTACCTGTTTTAAGACCATCAACACCTTCTTTTTCATACAACATACCTGTTAATAATTTATTAGTGCTATACATTGTAACAGGTTCATCGGATTGTGTATCAAAAACCTTTGATGGGACACGAGTTACTTCTAAAATACCCGGATAATCTAAAATTAAATGGCGCGCAATAATACTAATATCTTTGGCTGACAAAAGGTTTTCATCATCCGGTGTAGAGCCTGGATAAATCCGTCCGTTTAAGTCGCTATTGTTTAACCCAGATGCTGTGACGAGATGTGCATCGGTAATGCCCCAAGCTTCCACTTGTTCACGCATCATATCAACGAAAGCTGGTTCACTGCCAGCGATTTTTTCTGCTAAAGCTGAAACTGCTGCATTGGCTGATTGAATTGCTGCAGCATCAAATAATTGTTTGACGGTATAATTTTGACCTGCTTCTAACGGCACATTGGCTAATCGAGGGTCTGTACTTAAGGCAGCCAATTCTTCTGAAATCGTGACGGGTTCATCCCAAGTAAGTTTGCCTTCACTCACTTGTTTTTCAACTAAATAGAGACTAATAATTTTAGAAATCGAGGCAAGACCGGTCGGTGTCTCGCTATTCTGACTATACAAAATTTTCCCTGACTCTGCATCAATTGCAATTGCCGCGTCTGCTTCTATTTGAAAGTTTTCATCCGCATAGCTGACAAAAGGTGTTGCACTGATAAATAGCAGAAGTAGAAATAAAACTATTTTTTTGAAACTATGTTTTTGCTGCATCTCATTCCCTCACTTTATGTTGTTGTCTCAAAGAGTAGCACATTTTCGCAAAGCTTGCATCGCTTTGCTTATGAATTCATACAATTTTTAATGGATGTCTAATATTAAAGAGACAATAAGTTCGTTGGAAAAGTTGATAGGACGGGTATCAACCATAAGTTGATTGCAGATTTCTGTGGAAAACAGTAAGCTGAGAATAAGTAAAGGAGGGAGTAAAAATGATTATTCAAGATATGCTGAAATTGAATCGAAAAAAACGGGGATACACGCAAGAACAAGTGGCAAAACAATTATTTGTGTCAACCCAAGCTGTTTCAAAATGGGAAAATGGCCAGTCGATGCCATCAATTGATAACTTATTAGCATTATCAGATATGTATAATTTATCTTTGGATGAATTGATACAAGGAAGTCCTTTCTTCAAAAAGCCCTACGTGATAGGTAAAAAATACACATGGAAAAAAGGGATGCGATTTATGATTGGTTGGTTTTTCGTGGTATCTCTCATTTCAGGATTTTATTATCAATCACTGTGGTTATGGGGAATGTTTGTCGTCGGTGTTACTTTTTTGCCACTTATGATGTCGGATTATTGGATGATTGAACAAGAAGGATTGACGTTGAAACAGTATCCTAAAGGTTTGAAAGAAAGCTATCGTGCACATTGGACATATATAACACGGTCGATTCCGTATTCAGAAATCACCGCTGTAGAAATTATTTACCAACCGAAAATCCGGATGTCACCCATGGATGTAGGACCAGATACATTTGGTTTGCGCGTACATCTGACAGACGAGCAAGTAAGTCTACCATTTAAGACCGATACGGCAAAGTTTTTACCGCAATTCATACAATTTTTGTCGCGAAAAGGAATTATGGTGATTGACGAAAGACGGATTGTTGAAGGGATGCTGACAGGCAAGCCAATTTATGAATGGCTAGAAAGTCAAATTTAATCCAAGTCGGATTAAATTTGACTTTTTTTCTAATCGATTCCTTTATCAAGAATAGCGCGTAAGGCTTTTTCACGTAAGGGAAGGGTATCTACTTGATTTTGTAACTCATAGCCTTGAACTAAAACATTACATACGTATAGTTGTGAGATAATACCTGCTAAAGATCCTCCATCTAAAAATTCTTCAATTGAAGTCTGTAAGACAATCTCACTTAATTTAGCAAGAGGGGAAGATAAGTAGTTAGTTATAGCAATCGTAGTAGCTCCATTTTCTTTAGCTACCTTCAATGAATCGTACGTGTCTTTTGTTCGTCCACTTAGTGAAAAACCAATAACTACATCTTCTGTATCAAGCAACGAAGCTGACTGCGCTTGAAAATGAGGGTCAGTGACTGCTTTACAATGAACCCCAACGCGTAAAAACATATTCTCTAGATTCATACTGGTATTTCCACTGGAGCCCACCCCAAATATATATAAGTGTTTCGCTTTTGTAATGGCAGAGATGGCTTTGGTTAATTCGTCTTCATTAATTAATTGACGAGTAGAATGTAGTGCATCTACTAAGTTGTTTAAGATTTGATCATAAAAAGTTGGTTCTGTGACTGAATGGCTACGACCAAAATCTTCTTTTGCGACTGCGATTTTTAAATCTGAAAATCCAGAAAAACCTAATTTTTGACAAAATCGAACAATCGTTGCATCCCCTACATTAGTCATTTCTTTAATTTCACTCATCGTTGAATAAATTGTTTTTTCTTTAATTGCTAATAAATAGTCTGCAATTTTTTTTTCAGATTTCGTTAATGTTGGGTAATGTTCTTGAATTAATTGAATGAATTTCATAATGGAATAATCGCTCCTCACTAATTATGTTTATTATACCGTAACAAAAAAAATAATTCATGCCTATTTACAAAAATGAAAGCGCGTGCTAGAATTCATTTGTGGAGTTAAACTCCATTTTGTTTTTATAATTGGAGGTAAAAAGGAGAATGGAAGACGGATTAATACAAAAAATTAAAAATGGCATTATTGTTTCATGTCAAGCATTGCCAGGAGAACCTATGTACACGGAAAAAGGTGGTGTGATGCCTTTATTTGCTTTAGCAGCAAAACAAGCGGGAGCCGTTGGGATTCGTGCTAATTCTGTTCGTGATATTCGAGAGATTCAAGCAATGGTGGATTTACCGATTATCGGGATTATTAAACGTGATTACCCGCCTCAAAAACCATTTATTACAGCAACTATGAAGGAAGTCGATGAATTGGTTGCGACGGGTGTCGAAATTATTGCCTTGGACTGTACGTTGCGCGAACGATATGACGGTAAGACAGTAGCAAGCTTTATTCAAGAAATCAAACAAAAATATCCAGAGCAATTATTGATGGCGGATATTGCAACATTTGAAGAAGGAGTGAATGCTTTTCAAGCGGGTGTTCATTTTGTTGGAACTACTTTAAGTGGTTATACCGAAGAAAGTATGGATTCGGAAAAACCTAATATAAAATTGATGGAGCAATTAGTGGCGGAAGGGATTCCAGTCATTGCAGAAGGAAATATTCAAACACCTGAACAAGTGAAAAAAATCAAACAGCTAGGTGTGACAGGAATTGTAGTCGGTGGAGCAATTACTCGTCCTAAAGAAATTGCTGGACGTTTTATTGCAGCATTCAATGAATAAAAGTATTGGAGGGAAAATACATGTTTAAAAAGTTTTCGCAAATTGGGCGTGCGATGATGTTGCCGATCGCTATCTTGCCAGCTGCAGGGTTGCTATTGGGATTGGGAGGGGCATTAACGAATAAAAGTGCGTTAATTGCTTACCCATTTTTAGATCAAGGTTGGTTACAAACAATTCTAAGTATCATGAGTTATGCGGGAAATGCTGTCTTTGCAAACCTAGCACTTATTTTTGCGATTGGTGTATCAGTTGGATTAGCAAAAGGAGACAAAGGAACCGCAGGGCTTGCAGGTGGTGTCGCTTATCTTGTATATACGGCAACAATTAGTGGATTTTTGCAATTATTTTCAGCCGCAGATGCAACGATTGACACAGGGGTTGTCGGATCAATTGCTATCGGAAGCACAGTTGCTTTTTTGCATAATAAATATCGTAAAATTGAATTGCCTCAATTTTTAGGATTTTTTGGTGGTTCAAGATTTATTCCCATTGTCTCTTCTTTTGCCGCTATTTTACTAGGTGCATTCTTTTATCTTATTTGGCCACCAATCCAAAATGGTTTAGGTGTATTGGGAGAAGAAATTGCACAAATGGGTAGCTTGGGGACATTTTTGTATGGTTTCTTGCTACGATTAACTGGTGCAGTGGGCTTGCATCATACGATTTACCCCTTATTTTGGTATACCTCATTAGGAGGGACAGAGACTGTGGCGGGACAAGCTGTTTCAGGTGCGCAAAACATCTTCTTTGCGCAATTGGCTGATCCAAACCATACAGGACTGTTTACTTATGGGACACGTTTCTTTGCAGGTCGTTTTGCTACGATGATGTTTGGGTTACCAGCCGCTTGTTTAGCGATGTATCATTCTATTCCGAAAAGTAATCGTAAGAAGAACGCTGGTTTATACTTTAGTGGCGCGCTTACTTCCGCGTTAACAGGAATTACTGAACCAATTGAGTATATGTTTTTATTTGTGGCACCTTGGTTATATATTGTTCATGCTTTTTTAGACGGACTCTCTTTCTTAGCTGCAGATTTACTAAATATCCGAATCGGGAATTCATTCTCAGGGGGATTTATTGACTTTATGCTCTTTGGTGTTTTACAAGGGAATGATAAAACAAACTGGTTCTTAGTGATACCATTAGGAATTGCTTGGGCAGTCATCTACTATGTCGTTTTCCGATTCTGTATTCGTAAATTTAAAGTAGCCATTCCAGGTATGGAAATCAGTATGGAGAATGAAATAGAACCAACAAAAGCAACAACTAGCTTGCATCAAGAAGCATTAACAATTATTGAAGCCTTGGGAACAAGTACCAATATTGAATCTGTTGAAGCTTGTGCCACGCGCTTACGAGTAGCTGTCAGTGAGGGGGATTTAGTCAATAAAGAAACGATTAAACAACTTGGAGCGACAGCAGTATTTGAAGTAAATGGTGGCATTCAAGCAGTGTTTGGTGGGAAAGCAGATTTACTTTCACAAGAAATCAATCAAATTTTAGGAACCGATGAATAAATAAAAACACCCGAACGATAGCGAAAAGTTTTTTCATCGCAATCGTTCGGATATTTTTTATTGAATATAAGCAGCAACTAAATTAAAGGTATTTCGAATCGCATCAATATGCGTACGTTCCATGCCATGACTGCTGGCAACACCAGGACCAATTAAAGCAGCTTTAATATTGGCACCACCGCCTAATGCAGCAGAAGCATCACTACCGTACATTGGGTAAATATCTACCGCATAGTTTAATTTATTACTTTTCGCTAAGTTCACTAGTCGAGTTGTTAAATCATAATCATAAGGACCAGAAGAATCTTTGGCACAAATGGATACGTCAAATTCTGTACAAGCCAAGTCTAGACCAATACAACCCATATCTACAGCTAGTAGTTCCGTAATATTTTCTGGAATCCAAGCAGCACCATGTCCCACTTCTTCATATGTTGAAAAGATGAAGGTTAAGTTTGTAGCAGGGACTAATTGATTTTCTTTGATTGCTTTTAAGATGCTAACTAAAATAGCAACAGATGCTTTATCATCTAAAAAGCGTGATTTTACAAAACCAGAATCAGTCACAACCACTTTTGGATCATAAGCAACAATATCGCCATTTTGAATGCCTAATTTTTGCACGTCTTCTTTATTTTCAACACGCTCATCTAATTTAACGATTAAATTGTCAATGTCACGTGCTTTAGTAGATGCATCCGGGAATACGTGGATGGAAGGGGTATTGGATAAAATAGTCCCTGTGTACACTTTTTCGTCACGCGTAATAATGTCACAATATTCCCCATCTAGGGTAGGAGTTAAAGGACCTCCTAATTTGGTTAAAGCTAATGTGCCATCGTCGTTAATGGAACGAACCATCAATCCTAATGTATCAACGTGTGCACTCAAACCACGTGTTTGTGTTGTGTCTGCTCCAGCCACATGAACCATCAGATTGCCTTTAGGTGTAGTTACTGTTTCATAGCCAATCGTTTCGAGTGATTTTTTTAGAAAAGCAATCGCATGTTTGGTATAACCTGTAGGACTATTGATGGAAAGTAATTCTGCTAAAAATGAAATCGTTTCTTCTTGTTTAAACATAATTGTTGTTGTATGAATCGAAATCCATACGCTCCTTTCTATAACGTACTATTGAAAAGTATAACATAGGAAGGAAATGAGTGTGTAGGGGATTTTTATGATTGACACCGCTTTCTAAAAATGGTAATTTTAGGATAGGATAGTGATTATTAAGTTAAGCTAAACCTAAATGACAGGAGAAACTGTTATTTGGGTGTTTTTTTATGTTCTTTTTTCACGACAATAACTTAAAGGAGTAGATAGGTATGAGTTTTCCAAAGAATTTTTTATGGGGTGGCGCAACAGCTGCCAATCAATGTGAAGGGGCTTGGAATGTTGACGGTAAAGGGCCATCAATTAGTGACCACAACCGAGCGGGTAGTCGTACGTCTGGGACACGTCGAACGTTTGATTTAGAAATTGATGACCAATATTATTACCCAAGTCATACGGCGATTGATTCGTATCATCGCTACAAAGAAGATATTGCTTTGTTTGCAGAAATGGGCTTTAAAGTCTACCGTTTATCGATTGCTTGGACGCGCATTTTTCCAAATGGGGATGAAACGACACCGAATGAAGCAGGCTTGCAATATTATGATGATTTATTTGATGAATTGCACAAATATGGAATTGAACCGTTAGTAACAATCTCACACTTTGAATTACCATTCCATTTAGGAAAAGAATATGATGGTTTTCTTGATAAACGGACGATTGGTTTCTATGAGCGTTATGCGACGACTTTGTTTGAGCGCTACAAGGACAAAGTGAAATATTGGCTAACCTTCAATGAAATTAACTTTGGTACCTTAGACCATGGTCGACGCATCAATGGTTTATTTAACAGAGAATATACAGAATCAGAGCAATACCAAGCACTACACAATGTTTTTTTAGCTTCTGCTAAAGCTGTAATTGCCGGGCATAAAATCAACCCAGATTTCCAAATTGGTTGTATGCTTGCTTATATTACAATGTATCCGAAAACTTGTCGTCCAGCAGATGTCTTAAAAACACAACAAATGAATGACCGTTTGAATTATTTCTGTGGCGATGTACAAGTAAAAGGTGCGTATCCATACTATATGAAACGTTACTTTGAGCAAAATGACATTCAGGTAGAAATTACCGAAGAAGACAAAGCGTTGTTGAAAGCTGGTACGGTTGATTACTACACCTTTAGTTACTATATGAGTACATGTATTGCCGATAATTTAGAGGATCGTGATGATAAATCAGGTGGTAATTTATTCGGTGGTGTCTCAAATGAATACCTTGAAACAAGCGACTGGGGTTGGCAAATTGATCCAATTGGTTTGCGTTATACGTTGAACCAGATTTATTCACGCTATGAGGTTCCTTTGATGGTCGTTGAAAATGGCTTGGGTGCGTTTGATAAAGTAGAAGAAGATGGGTCTATCAAAGATGATTACCGTATTGATTACTTCAAACAACATATTATTGAAATGGGAAATGCGATTGATGACGGTGTAGATTTGATTGGTTACACACCATGGGGCTGTATTGATTTAATTAGTGCAGGAACTGGCGAAATGAGTAAGCGTTATGGCTTTATTTATGTCGATCGTGACGACGAAGGGAATGGAACACTTGATAGAAGTCGGAAAGACTCGTTCTATTGGTACAAAGATGTGATCGCATCAAATGGTGAAAAATTATAAAAAGAAGTTCGCTTGAAACTAATTTTCAAGCGAACTTTTTTAGATTTAGCGTTTTTCTTCTAATACTTTGATGAACTCACGCATATAATCTGGTAAATCTGGTGGACGGCGACTTGAGACAATGTGACCATCTGAAATAGCTGGTGTATCTACCCAAGTTGCGCCAGCATTTGTCATGTCGTCTTTAATTCCAGGGGTACTTGTTACAGTACGACCTTGTAAAATATTTGCTGAAATTAACACCCAACCTGCGTGACAGATTTGTCCGATTGGTTTTTCGTGTTTGTCCATGTGTTGCACCATGTCAATTACTTCTGGAAAACGACGTAACTTATCGGGTGCCCAACCACCAGGAACTAAAATGGCATCGTAATCTGCTGGATTTACTTCAGAAAAAGCATAATCCGATTCCGCAGGTACGCCATATTTTCCAATGTATGTTGTATGGGCTTCTTGTCCGACTAAGTCGACTTGTGCACCTTCTTCACGTAGACGATGAATTGGATACCATAGCTCCAAATCTTCAAAATCAGTATCAACGAGTGCGATAATTTTTTGGTTTTCTAAACGCAAATAAATTCCCTCCATTCCTATTGATTACATTTCTAGTGTAACAGAGCGATAACTGATTGGCGATGGAAATGCTTTGAATATCCGGTATAATAGAAATAAGTAGTTGTTGGCCAATAAAAAAGGAGTGTGCAGAATGGGTGATCGAGAACGTCAAAAGAAATTTGAGCAACAAGCATCAATTAAAAGTAGTGAGTACGACCGTCAGAACACGAATCTCTTAAGGCAAGCGAATTTTACCGGACGTGGACAGAATTTTTTACCGCATGAAGGTCCCCAACATCGCGCAACACACGATTTACTTTTACAAGTCGTTAGTGCGATTATTGGTATTGGGATTTTCTTTTTGGTGATGTATGGTGGAAAGTTACTTTTGTCGGAAGAAATGTATAGCGGTATTTCCTTTTTAGTGATTGATTTGCTTGTTTCTGTGGTGATTGCATATGTGAGTTTCCGAGTGATGAAGAAGGCGAGGAAAACAACATGCTGAAATATCAAATAGAGGGGTCTGTTTCTGGCAAGGCAATTGCTGATTTGCGTGAATCGGTTGGTTGGAATCGACTGGAAGAAGAATTTAGTCATCCGCTGTTACGAGATTATTTTTCAATTAGCTGTTGGGATGATGAAAACTTAGTTGGCTATTTATCTGTCGTCAGTAACGGTGTAACGGATGCCTATATTCAAGATGTCATGGTTGCACCAGCATTTCAGAAAAAGGGCATCGGTACTAGGTTAATGGAACATGCATTGAACAAACTAAAAACTGAAGGAATTTATATGGTTTCCCTCATTTATGGTGATGAGTCACTAAGAGCATATTATGAAAAATTTGGCTTTTCCACGATGTTATCGGGACAGTTGGAATTAAAAGAAATTTAATATGAAAAAGAATCCTCGCTGGTTTGGCGGGGATTCTTTTGATTTAGTTAACGCTCTTGATTCGTCATAATAATCGGACCATCTTTCGTAATCGCGATAGAATGCTCATATTGTGCACAATAACTTTTATCTAGTGTACGGGCAGTCCAACCGTTCGGATCCATTTTCATTTTCCAAGTACCAGTTGTAATCATGGGTTCGATAGTAATCGTCATGCCTTCTTTTAAGCGTAGACCTTTTCCGGGAAGGCCAAAATGTGGGAAAAACGGTTCTTCATGGATAGTAGGTCCAATGCCATGTGCAATAAAATCGCGAACGACACCATACCCTTTTGATTCAGCGTAACTTTGAATCGCATAGCCAATATCCCCTACACGTTGCCCAATTTGTGCTTGTTCAATTCCTATATACAAAGCTTCTTTCGTCACTTTCATTAAATCTGCATGTTCTTTGGAAATTTCTCCAACCGCATATGTCCAGCAACTATCCGAAATAGCGCCGTGTAAGTCAACACAAAAATCCACACTGACAATATCACCAGATTTTAGACGATAATTGGAAGGAAAGCCATGACATATTTCTTCATTGACACTGATACATGTTGCATATTCGTAGCCTTCAAAGCCAATTTGTGCAGGAATAGCTCCGGCATCTATAATTTTTTGATGTACAAATTGATTGATTTCATTTGTTGTGATACCTGGTTTGATTATTTTGCGTAAAGCAATATGAATGTCTGCTAAAATAGCACCAGACTGTTGCATTTCATTAATTTCTCTTGATGATTTTAAGGTAATCATAGAATACTCCTTGCTAAAAGTTAGTACGTCAATCTTATAGCTATATGGAGAAGAAAGCAATTGAATAAACTTCATCTGAAGTAGTAATTAGTTAGAGTATAGCTGAAAAGAGTTCTCTTTTATCTATTGATTTGTTAGTATTTATGTAATGACAAGCAGGAGGAGGTAGCCTATGAGGAAAGTAAAACGATTAGAAGCAGGAGACACTATTGCATTCATTACATTATCGTCTGGTATGGCGGGTGAATCAATTTTTCAGTATCGTTGGAAAGTAGCGAAAGAGCGGTTGGAAGCATTGGGTTTTCATGTAGTATTAACCAAACATGCCACACATTCGAGTGAATATATTGATCATCACCCCGAAAAAAGAGCGGAAGACTTGATGAATACCTTGAAAAATCCCGACATTCAAGCAATTGTCTGTATGATTGGTGGCGACGATACGATTCGGTTGTTACCATACATTGATTTTGAGACAATCAAGCAATACCCTAAGCTATTTATTGGTCATTCAGATAGTACGGTGAATCACTTTATGTTTCATTATGCAGGTATCCCCTCTATTTATGGTCCTACTGCTTTAGTTGAATTTGCAGAAAATGTGGCGATGCATTCTTATACACAGGATTATTTTTTTAAACTTGTGTCACAAGACAACACACCGTTTCAAATTCAACCAAGTAGCCAGTGGACTAGTGAGTTTTTGGATTGGACAGATGAACGCAATCAAACAGTGCAACGAACAATGACGGAAGAAACACATTTTCATGAATTTTTACAAGGCACAGGGATTGTACGAGGAAAATTGTTAGGTGGCTGTTTAGAAACTTTCCCAATGATGATAGGGACGAAAATTTGGCCAAAGGTAGAGCATTGGCAAGATAAAGTGTTATTTATTGAAACCTCAGAAATCAAACTGTCTCCGAGTATGTTTGCTGTTCTATTAAGAGGATTAGCTGCACAAGGTATTTTTCATCAAGTACAGGGGATTTTAATGGGTAAACCGGTAAATGAAACATTTTACCAAGAATACAAAGACATCCTTCAAAAGATTATTCGTGACGAATGTCAATTAAGCGATTTGCCAATTGTGTATAATATGAATTTTGGGCACACGGCGCCAATCATTAGTTTGCCAATTGGTTGTGAGATAGAGATTAATTGTCTGGAACAGACGATTCAAATTGTTGAGAGTCCAGTAGAAGGAGAAGTGCTATGAAACGAATCATTACGATTCAACATACCGAATCTGAGCATCATCTGAATGGTATGGTTGGTTCGTGGACCGACTGGGAATTATCTAAAAGAGGAAGGCACGAAGCGCAGCAAATTACCACCAACTTAACGAATGAATTTGATTTAAATGACTTTATGATTTACTCATCGGACTTAACACGTGCTGTTCAAACTGCTCAACCGTTGGCTACGAAATTAGGCAAAGAAATTATGTTAGAGAAGAGATTACGAGAGCGTAATTTAGGCGAATGCTGTGGCCAGTCTGTGGCGTGGTTAAATCAGCACAAATTAAAAGATGAGGAAACAATTGATGATCGGTTATTTCCTAGTGCAGAATCCCGAAGAGAGTCATTTATGAGATTGCAGTCTTTTTTTGATGAACTAATTGAAAATCCTAAGGACGTTGTCTTAGTTGCTCATGGTGATATTTTGACTCAATTTTATGCGCTGTTTCTTAACCAGAAGATGGAAATACTGACAACACTTCGTTTTCAAGGGCTAGCAGGAGGCGTGTCTATTTTTGCCATCGATGACACTGTGCGAATCATTGAAAAGTTAAATGATTCCAGATACAAACAAATAAAAACAGACGACCTATAAGCGCATATTCGCTATAGGTCGTCTGTTTTTATCACTGGATATTGGTTCCTTTTTATTTTTCCCAAATTAATCCATCTTTGAATGAACCTCGATTAGATTGTTTGGCTGCTTTTTCAGCAAGTACATCAGAAATAGTAATATTATGAAGTGCTAATAGGCATTCCAATACTTCTAAAATATCCGCACTTTCTTCAATTAGATTATCGATGGATGTCGCTTGCAGAAATTCTTGTGTTTCTTCTTGTAATTTTTGTTTTAAAGCAAATTCATATTCTGTACCATTGATTTTGGTAAAGTCAGAATTTGGATATGTTTGCTGTATAGGTACGGCTAGTTTATCTCTTACAAGTTTTCTATTTGCCATTTATTTCTCCTTCTAAGTTTATTTCTTAACTAACAACGCCCGAATGTCTTCTTTTAATTCCTCCGGTTCAACGGTTGGTGAATAGCGATGTACGACGTTGCCACTAGCATCGACTAAAAATTTGGTGAAGTTCCAATGGATATCATCTTTCTTCGCATGAGAGACCATCGAGAGCATTTTTTCGACAAAGGCTTTGGCATCTGCACCTTCATCGTTAGGTTTGCTTTGACGGAGCCATTGATACAGCGGACTAGCATTTTCGCCGTTTACCTCAATTTTTTCAAATCTTGGAAAGGTTGTTCCGTAATTTAAGGAACAAAATTCATTAATTTCTTCGCTTGTACCGGGCGCTTGTCCTAAAAATTGATTGCACGGAAAATCGAGAATTTCAAAATTTTCGTTAGCGAACTCTTTGTACAAGGCTTCTAAGGCTTCGTATTGCTTAGTAAAGCCACATTTCGTTGCGGTGTTGATAATGAGTAAGACTTTCCCTTGGTAATTACTTAGTGGGAAAGGTAATCCTTGTTGGTCATTTACGGTGAAGTCATAGATAGTTGTCATGATGATTCCTCCTTTGTTTCATTTTACTTTGAATGATACTAGGATGCGAGAAAAGTGTATTTTTACTTAAACTTAACCTTCTTAATGAAATATCCACAAACTTTATCAGACCCTTTCATAAAATTGGCAAGAAATTAAAAAAGCTTTGTTAGGATGAAGGTATCAAATAACGAGGTGAAAACATGAAAAAATCAATGACATTCCTAACATTAAGCGCCATTTTATTATCGACTTTAGCGGCATGCGGGTCCGAAGCTCCAAAAAGCAATGCGTCAGAGGATGATTCACTCGACACAATTATTGAAAAAGCCAAAGAAGAAGGCGAAATTGCGAGTTTAGGGATGCCGGACACATGGGCGAACTGGATCGGTACATGGGATGATATTGAAGCAAATTATGGCATTAAACAAACCGATACGGATATGTCTAGTGCGGAAGAACTGGCAAAATTTGAATCAGAGGGAACCAAAGGAACTGCCGATATTGGTGATGTGGGGATTAGTTTCGGTCCATTAGCAGTCAGCAAAGACTTGACGTTACCTTATAAAACAAGCTATTGGGAAGATGTACCCGATTGGGCAAAAGATGAGGTAGGTCATTGGATGCTAAGTTATACGGGAACAATTGCTTTTTTGACTGACAAAAATAATGTTGATAAAGCACCGACATCATGGGAAGAATTAGCAGCAGGTGATTACCAAGTAGCAGTTGGAGATGTAACCAAAGCCAACCAAGCACAGTTTGCAGTATTGGCGGCAGCAATTGCGCATGGTGGCGATGAAGGGAATATTCAACCTGGATTAGACTATTTCAAAGAGTTTGCGGAAAAAGGACGTCTTTCATCAGTTGATGCTAGCGTAGCAAACTTAGAAAAAGGTGAAGTCGATGTCACGATTGTTTGGGACTTTAATGGCTTAAATTACCGTGATCAAATTGATTCTGACCGCTTTGAAGTAACCATTCCTTCTGATGGTTCCGTCATTAGTGGCTATACGACATTAATTAACAAACATGCACCACATCCAAATGCAGCAAAACTTGCACGTGAATATATTTTATCCGACGAAGGACAAATTAATTTAGCTAAAGGATATGCTCGTCCGATACGTGAAAATGTTGAACTACCGGCAGAAGTTGCCGAAAAATTATTACCTGCTGAAGATTATAAGGCAGCACAACCGGTCAAAGACAACGCGACTTGGGATGAAACAGCAGTAAACTTACCTGAATTGTGGCAAAAGGAGGTGCTGAGTCATGTCAAATAATGAATTAACCGAGAAGTTGATTCTGGTCGTCTTAGATGGTTGTCGTTATGATACAGCGATGGAGCAAATGGGGGTGATGAACCATTTTGTGGAGTATCATCAAGCAGAGTGCATTAAAGTCATTGCTGAAATGCCGAGTAATTCTCGTCCGTTATATGCCGTCTTAGCTACAGGTGTGCCAAGTTATCGCAATGGTATTTTGACAAATGGTCATGTGCAACGGATTCAAGAAGAATCATTGTTTGATTTGGTCAAACAAGCAGGAGGGATAACAGGAGCTGCTGCTTATTATTGGCAAAGTGAGTTATTCAATGAAGCACCGTATGATATTCGTCGGCATCGGATTCAAAATGATGAGCATCAAGCAATTCAGCACGGTATTTTTTATAGTGACGACACGTATCCAGACTCGCATGTATTTGCGGATGCTAATCATATTATTCAAACCTATCAACCGAACTTTATGTTGATTCACTCAATGAATATTGATGACGTGGGCCATAAGTTTACCGCGAATTCGCGTGAATATGTTGCAACAGTCAATCAAGCCGATACGATTTTAGGGATGGTATTACCACAGTGGCTGGAAGCGGGTTACCAAGTGTTAGTTACTGCGGATCATGGGATGGATGAAAATGGCTTGCATGGCGGGAGTTTAGCTGCCCACCGTGAAGTACCATTGTTCATCTTCTCGGATAAATTTCCCAAAAACAGTGGGCTCAAACAAATGGATCAAATCGAGTTGGCTCCGTTAATCTGTAGTTTGTTAGACATTGAAGCGGGAACAAATATGCAGATAGGAACAGCGAAAAGAAAGGGACGGAACGGATGAAGAAACACCTAGGCTTATTACCACTCCTCTTATTACTGACCGCTTTTTTAGTGGTTCCGTTATGTTTTATGTTGATCGGAAGCTTTCAATCAGACACAACAGGAGTGTGGACGATAACAAATTACACGGAATTTTTTCAGAACTCGTATTACTATCAAGCATTTTTTAATAGCTTACTGATTTCACTGGTTTCATGTGTGCTTGGTTTGTTTGGTGCTGTTGTCTTGTGTTTGTGTCTGTTACAGCTTTCGGATAAAGCGCAAGAAAAGATTACTTTTTTATCAAACTTAGCGGCAAACTTTGCAGGGATTCCGTTAGCCTTTTCTTTTATTATTTTATTAGGAAATGCGGGGGTATTGAAGTTACTGCTTGGTTCATTGGCAGGCTTTAACCTTTATTCATGGTGGGGGTTAGGTCTAACCTATGTTTACTTTCAAATTCCTTTGGGTGTGCTGTTTTTATATCCTAGTATGAAAGAATTGAAAAAAGAATGGCAAGAAGCAGCGGCAACTTTAGGTACGAGTTCATTTTATTATTGGCGTAAGGTGGCATTCCCTTTCTTAAGACCGACACTGCTTACGACATTCATTATTTTATTTGCCAATGGGATGGGCACATACGAAACAGCGTATGCATTGACTGGTAGCAATGTTAATTTATTGACCGTCCGAATTGCTTCCTTGGTTTCAGGTGATGTATTTGCCAAGCCGAATATGGGCAGTGCGTTAGCAGTAATTTTTGGTTGCATGATGATTCTATTGATGACGTTCATAACAAGAAAGGAGAAACAATGAAAAAATTCCTTGTGACAGTCATTCTTGGTTTATTCGCTTTATATTATCTTAGTCCACTTGTAGCGACTTTCTTTTATGCGAGTTCGACTTCTTGGGGGAAAAGTTTAGTGCCAGATGATTTTACCTTGCAATGGTTCGGGCAACTCCTAGGTGATTCTGCCTTTTTACTTGCTGTGGGTCGGTCATTTCTTTTAGCAGGTATCATGACTGGAATTATCTTTATTATCCTTGTTCCAACAATGATTTGGATTCATTTGTATTATCCAAAATGGGATCAAGCATTACAAAAAATCGTGTTGCTTCCCTATGCAATTCCCGGGGTAATCCTAGTGACTGCCTTGCTAAGAACATATTCGAAATCTAGCGTACCAATGTTCCTTGTATTGCTAGGTGCACTATTTATTTCTATGTTACCGATTGTTTATCTCGGTATTAGTAATCAAATGCGCTTAGTAAACATGAAAGAACTTGTTGAAGCAGCCGAAACGCTAGGCGCATCCATGGGGTATATTATTCGCAAAGTATTAATTCCCAATATCAAAGTTGGCACAACATTGGTTTCTTTGATGGTTTTTTCTTCTGTCTTTGGTGAATACATGTTGACGAATTTATTAATTGGCGGACGATTTGAAACGTTGCGTATTTACATGCTTCGTCGTATGAATGAAAATGGTCATATCGCAAGTGCAGTGATGATCCTGTATTTCTTATTTTTATTCCTTGTAGCGGTTGGTATTTTTTATATGAATAAAAAACAAGTGCGTCCCGTTACCGCAAAAGTGAAAGAAACAGAACCAGTGGAGGAAACAGCAGATGACAAACTACTTAACTATTCGTGATTTATCTTTAGCATTTGGCGAGAAGAAAATTCTAAAAGAAGTGTCTTTTGAGGTGCAGGAAGGTGAATTTGTGACTTTGCTTGGGCCAAGTGGCTGTGGGAAGTCAACTTTACTTCGGTGTATTGCCGGTTTGGAAACTCCGCAACGAGGAATTATTGAGCTTGACCAAGTCGAAATTCAAGACCAGCCAACCAAAGAGCGAGGGATTGGTTTTGTTTTTCAACAGTATGCGTTGTTTCCGACAATGTCGGTCTTTGAAAATGTCGCTTTTGGTTTGCAGGTCAAAAAATTATCCAAAGAAGAATTACGGCAACGGGTATTTAAGTTATTAGATTTAGTTCAGCTGACCGATTTTGCTGAAACCAATGTGCAACGCTTATCCGGTGGTCAAAAACAACGGGTAGCATTGGCGCGTGCACTAGCAACCGAACCAAAGATTTTATTACTAGATGAACCGTTAAGTGCGCTAGATGCGAAAATTAGAAAACAGCTCCAAAAAGATTTACGCCGAATCCAACGAGAGTTGAACATGACGATGATCTTTGTGACGCACGACCAAGAAGAAGCGATGTTGATTAGTGACCGCGTATTTGTCTTAGAAGCAGGCGAAATTGTACAAGCTTCATCGCCTTTTGAGTTGTACACAGCACCCCAAAGCCCGTTTGTCGCAGATTTTATTGGGAATAATATTTGCTTTGAATGGTTTGAATTAGATGAGTATACGACGGTTTTTTCTGGTATGGGAAATCGTTCACTCTATTATATTCGTCCAGAATTAATATCGATGAAGCCAGTGGCAGGTGCGTTTAGAATTCCAGTAAGTTTAAAAAACGTACAGACATTAGGAAATATTCGCCGTTACCAATTTGTGACGCATCGAGGAAAAGAGATATTTGTGGATCGCTTAAATGATTGGCATGAAATCTCTGAAACAACAGCACTTTATATTGATGCTGAAGACATGATTGTGGTCGATGTGAAACAACCTATTCAAGCTAGTTAACCTAATCGTAGTATTCTGTCATTTAGATAGTATACTACGATATTTTGGTTTTAATAAGAAATACGGATTTTCGAATGACAATTTGTGATTATGAGAGGTTTTTAATGTTAATAATTAACTTTTTCGCTTTTTTAAACGTTTTCGTTCGTGTTTTCGTGTTGATTCTTATCTGTAATACTGGTATGATGTGTGAGGAAGAAAAACCATATAGTTCTGATAATAAGGATCAGAAGTTTCTACAAGTCATCCGTAAAATGACTTACTATGGCAAGGGTCTTCGTTGTCCTTCGCCATTTTGATGGATTTTTCTATTTTGAAGGAGGAAGACAATGAAAGAGAAGATTGATCAGTTTTTTGGTATTACAAAGTCAGGTTCAACGTACAAAAGAGAATTAACAGGTGGTTTAACGGCTTTCTTAGCGATGTCGTATGTCATTTTTGTGAATCCGATTATTTTGGGGCAAGCAGGAATGCCAAAAGATGCGGTGTTTATGTCAACAATCGTATCATCAGCATTGGCTATGTTAATTATGGGATTATGGGCTAGATTTCCATTAGGATTAGCACCTTGTATGTCAATGAATGCTTTCTTTGCTTACTCGGTTGTTTTGCAGATGGGGAAAACGTGGCAAGAAGCATTGGCATGTGTACTGGTTTCATCGGTCTTATTTATTTTATTAGCTATTTCAGGTATTCGTTCGAAAATTATTCGTAGTATCCCTGTTTCGATTAAACAAGCAGGAACTGTTGGGCTAGGTATTTTTATTGCATTTGTAAGTTTTAAAAATTCAGGTATCATCGTACCAGATGAAGGAATGTTTATTACTTTTGGTGGTTTTCATAATCCAAATGTGATTATTGCATTTTTTGGTATTTTAACAGCGGCTTTCTTTTTAGTTCGCAAAAATCAATATGCTGTATTTTTAGGGATGATTGGTGCTGCGATATGTGGTTTGTTCATTCGTTTAGGTGTATCAATGGATTGGTTTACATTAAGTGAGAGCGCAGTGGCGTCCTTACCACAATTACCAGCAGGTTCACCAATTGTTGTACCAACGGTTCCGATGGAAGCTATGTTGAATGAGACGTTCTTAGTCGCTGTGAAAAACTTAGATAAAATGTTGTCTGCTGATTCAATCATTGTTATTTTGACGTTCTTATTCTTAGACTTTTTTGGTACAGCAACAACTTTATCAGCAGCTGCGACACAAGTTTCGGAAATCAAGAGCGAAAACTTTGAAGACAATACTCGGATTTACAGTGCCGATGCCATTGGTAGTTTCTTTGGTTCATTATTTGGAACATCTAGCTTGTCTACGTATATTGAATCTGTTTCAGGAATTATTGCGGGGGCAAGAACTGGTTTAATGAGCGTTATCGTAGCCATCTTATTCTTGCTTTCAGCGTTCTTATATCCGGTATTATCATTAGTAACGCCAGCCGTAACGACACCTGCAATGGTCTTAATTGGGATCTTTATGATGCAAAATATTACCAAAATTAAATGGGACGGTGGCTTTGAAGAAATTATCCCCGCTTTCTTAATTATCGTGATGATGCCATTAACTGGTTCGATTGCTTTAGGATTAGTCTTAGGTTTCTTATCATATGAATTATGTATGATTTTTGCGAAACGTACAGGTGAGATTCCGCCAGTTATGCATGTGGTTGCATTGATTTCAGTTGCTTATTTATTTACTTTATAAAAAGAAGAACAACCGACTTTTTTAAGTTGGTTGTTTTTTTTATTATGAAAATAAATTTCTTTTGTCTGTTTTATTTTATTTTTATATTGAAATTTTATTTCTTTTATTTTATAATGAAAGCGGATTAACAAAGAGAAGAGGTGTGAGAATGTTTGGATTTTCAGTTTTTCTTGGGGATCATTTTCAAGAGGAAAAAAAGCAATATATCAAAATGATGCATCAGGCAGGATTTAAGAAAGTTTTTACATCGTTGCATATTCCTGAAGAAGATAGCCAAACAGTGTTCGCAAACTTACAGGTGTTGGGTGCGCTGACACAACAATTGCAGATGGAGTTAATGGCAGATATTTCGATAGATGGCTTAAGACGATTTGAGATTGATTTAAAAAATCCCAGGGCTCTTCGTCAGTTAGTAGAGATGGGCGTGACGGGGATACGTATGGATTATGGTGTGGACAGTCAAACGATGGCCCACGTTTCGCAAGTCATGACGGTGGGGCTCAATGCGTCAACTTTAACAGATGAAATTGTCACGGATTTAACTAGGTACCATGCTGATTTTACGAATATGGAGTTATGGCATAATTACTATCCACGTCCAGAGACCGGCTTATCGCGACAATATGTCCAAGCAATTAATCAGAAATGGCGTTCGTTAGGCTTAAAAACAGTGGCATTTGTACCAGGCAATCATCATTTAAGGGGTCCGCTACATCAAGGGTTACCGACACTTGAAGAACATCGAGAAATTCATCCGTTAGCGGCGGCAATTGATTTATCGACTTGTGATTGCGATGACATTTGTATCGGTGATGAAGGATTAACAGTGGCTGTTCAAGAACAGTTTCGTAGTTATTTGCAAGAGCGTAAAATTCAGCTACATGTTTCAGTAATTGAGGAGGAGCATGCAACGTTATTTATCGGGACGCATACGAATCGCATAGATGATGCTAGAGATGTGATTCGTAGTCAAGAAGCTCGTTTTAAAGAAATTCCAACGATTACACCAAATAAAACAGAGGAGCGCCTGAAAGGTAGCGTGACGTTGGATAATCAAAAATATTTACGGTATATGGGTGAATTACAAATAACGAAAACGGATTTACTGGCAGATGAGAAAGTCAATGTTGTTGCGAAGGTATTGACCGAAGATTTGCCATTAGTCGATTGTATTTTTCCAGGAGACGTATTTGAGTTGAAAGTAGGAATATAGATGAATAATTTAGAACATTTGACAACAGAAACCAGAAATACGAATACCATGAATTTAGATGAAATGTCAGTCATGGATATTTTAAAAACGATGAATGCTGAAGACCAGCAAGTACCGTTGGCAATTGGAAAAGTTTTGCCACAGATTGAAGTCGTGGTACAACAAATCATTCAAGCCTTTAATCAAAAAGGACGACTCATTTATATGGGAGCAGGAACGAGTGGTCGTTTAGGTGTGTTAGATGCGGCAGAATGTGTGCCAACATTTGGTACTGAGCCTGAAATGGTCCAAGGATTAATTGCAGGTGGGATGAAAGCCATGACGGTGGCGGTAGAAGGCGCAGAAGATTCAGCGTCTTTAGGTGAAGAAGATTTAAAAGCAATTTCCTTAACAAAAGAAGATATCGTAATTGGCATTGCAGCCAGTGGGCGAACACCCTATGTGATTGGCGGGCTAGATTATGCCAATGCAATTGGTGCAACGACAGCAACAATTGCATGTAATACCAATGCTGCCATTAGTCAGCATGCGAGTTTTCCTATCGAGGTCGAAGTAGGACCAGAAATTTTAACCGGTTCCACACGTTTAAAATCTGGCACTGCCCAAAAACTAGTCTTAAATATGCTTTCGACAGTCGCTATGATTGGAATTGGCAAAGTCTATAAAAACTTAATGGTCGATGTGCGACCAACCAACGAAAAATTAGTAGAACGTGCAAAACGTATTATTATGCAAGCGACAGATTGTACTTATGAAGTAGCAGAACAAACATTTATCGAAGCAGATCAAAATGTGAAACTAGCAATTGTTATGATTTTAACCGGAATGGAAAAAGAAGTGGCTGCCGAAAAATTAGTGGATGCCAATGGCTTTATTCGAAAAACAGTATAAAGGAGCGTTTAAAAATGACTGATAAAAATGTGTTAATAGCGCAAGGGATTTATGACCATGTCGGTGGCATGGCAAACGTCAATAAAGTGGTACATTGCATGACTCGCGTGCGTATGGAAATTCGTGATTATGACAAAGTGGATATGGAAGGCTTAAAGAAGGTCCCTGGGGTAATGGGTGTTGTGGAAGACGACACCTTGCAAGTTGTTGTAGGACCCGGTACGGTAAACAAAGTGGCACAGCACATGGTGGATATGGCGGGTGTTGACTTAGGGGAGACGTTACCAAACGCTGGTGAAACGAATGGTAAATTGTCGGTTGAAGAAAAAGCTGCTCAAACCAAAGCCGAAGTGAAACGGAAAAATCAGAAACCTTGGTCAAAAGCCTTGAAATCTATTTCAAATATTTTCGTTCCATTAATTCCAGCCTTTGTTGGTGCCGGAATTATTGGTGGTGTCGCATCAGTCCTTAAAAATATGCTGACGGCTGGTCAGTTACATGGCGATATGTGGATGAATATTGCAACGGTTTGTGGCATTATTCAAAGTGGGGTCTTTGCGTATTTAGTCATTTATGTGGGGATTAATAGTGCGCGAGAATTTGGCGCTTCTCCAAGTTTAGGTGGGGTTATTGGTGGTGTGACCACACTTGCGGGGATGAATCCGGAAGCTCCATTAACCAATATTTTTACAGGTGAGCCGCTTGCTGCCGGTCAAGGTGGGGTTATTGGTGTGATTATCGCAGTTTATTTCATGGCATTAATTGAAAAAAGACTACGGAAAATTATGCCTGAATCAATTGATATTATCGTGACACCAGTTATTACCTTGTTAGTGATGGGCTTAGCAACGATTTTCTTAATTATGCCTTTTGCCGGTTGGATTTCAAATGGCTTAGTTGACGGTATTAATTGGGTCTTGAATGTCGGTGGTGCGTTCTCTGGTTTTGTTTTAGGTGCAGCGTTCTTACCAATGGTTATGTTTGGATTACACCAAATTTTAACGCCAATTCATTTACAAATGATTGAAAGCACAGGCAGTACGCTATTATTACCAATTTTAGCAATGGCTGGTGCAGGTCAAGTCGGTGCAGCAATTGCCTTATGGATGAGATGTAGCAAAAATACGTCATTGACTGAAATGATTAAAGGCGCGTTACCTGTTGGTATTTTAGGAATTGGCGAACCATTGATTTATGGTGTCACCTTGCCTCTAGGCCGTCCATTTATCACTGCTTGTATTGGTGGCGGGATTGGTGGTGCTGTGATTGGTTTATTAGGAAATGTGGGTGCTATTTCAATCGGACCAAGCGGAGTAGCATTGATTCCGTTAATTGCGAACGGACAATGGTTGAACTATGTCATTGGCTTATTAGCGGGTTATGCGGGTGGCTTTGTTTTCACTTATTTCTTTGGTACCACCCAAGCAATGCGTACAGGAGAAATGTAATGAAAAAAGCAGTCATCTTTGATATGGACGGTGTGATTGTTTTCTCAGAAACGGTCTATCAAAAAAGACGGGATGAATTTTTTAGCCAACACGGTATTGAACTAACAGAAGAAATCCAAGCTTCCTTAGTTGGCTCAAATGTGCGCGACATGTTTGCCAAACTTATTCCGACAGACGAACAACGACGATACGCACTCATGCACGCGTACGAACAATTTCGGTTAGACTATCCTATTGATTACCGTCAATTATTGAACCCGGATTTGTTAACGACAGTAAAGGTATTGAAGAAAAAAGGCATTCGATTAGCGATTGCATCATCTTCTTCATTAACGATTATCCGAAAAATTTTGGCTATCAATCAGTTGACGGATTTCTTCGAATTACTTGTGAGTGGTGAGCAATTTGCTCGTAGTAAACCTGATCCAGAAATCTATTATTTTACTGTCGAGCAATTAGGACTGTCAGCAGAAGATTGCTTAGTGGTTGAAGATTCAACTATTGGTGTGACAGCTGCTTTACGAGCTAATTTGGAAGTGGCAGCGCTCAACAATCCCTGCGCCCAAGCAACATATACGATCCAAACTGTCAGAGAAGTTCTGCAATTGATTGAATGAAAAAAAACATGCGTATACAGTTCTTCTGTATACGCATTTAAATTTGTTGTATGATACTGTTGGGAGGAGTGCCAGATGAATATTTTATTTACCATTCAAAATCAATTAGATAGTTTATCCAAAGCTGAGAAAAAATTAGCGCAATGGATTCTAGAGCATTCAGCGGAAGTCATACATATGAGTGCCAAAACATTATCGGAAGCTGCTGAAATTAGTCCAGCGACGGTTGTTCGTTTTTGTTATTCTTTGGGCTTAGAAGGTTTTCCTGATTTAAAATTAAAACTTTCAGCCAATCTTCCACAAATTCAAAAAGGTTTATATTCAGATATTGTACCAGATGAAAGTATTACGACAATCAAGCAAAAAATTAAATTCAAAGTCATTGACGGGATTGAAAAAAATTGTGAGCTACTAGAAGATGAGGCAATTGAACAAATTCTACACCTGCTTGATCATTCTGAAGTCATTTTTACCTATGGGATTGGGGCATCAGGTACGGTTGCGGATGACTTTTATCAAAAATTTTTACGTGTCGGACGGACAGTCATCTTTAGTCAAGATGCGCATTTACTTTCGACAGCTATTGTGACTAACAAAGAGTCGGCTTTTATCTTTTTAATCTCTAATTCAGGTGAAAAGAAAGAAGTTTGTCGCTTAGCTTCATTGGCAAAAAATTGTCAAATTCCAGTGGTTAGCATGACTAGCCAGCCACGTTCTACACTCGCTCGTTTATCGGATATTGTGTTGCATACAACGGATGGGGGGGAAGCGCCGTTACGTAGTTCAGCAACCAACTCTTTACTCGTGCAGCTATATTCACTGGATGTATTATTTTCAGCATATGCCTCCAAACATTATGATGAAACAATTATTCAGTTAGAACAAACCAAACAGGCGATTTCCCAATTAGAAGAATAAGTAAAAACGAGGCGTTCTAATCGAAGGCCTCGTTTGTCGTTTTATTTTTTATTTGAACGTTTTGCAATAATTGGTAGTAAGGCACCAATTAAGATTAAGACAACGGGTGTTAAGATGTTTGAAATAATTTGGAACCACCATGCTTTGGAAGTTAAGTCAAATTCCATTTTAGGCACAATTCCTAAAATACAAGCAAATGCGGTAAATAAGAAACACCACAAGCCAATCGCAAACCCAATTTTTGGATTTTTAACAAATTTATATTCTGACGTATAATTTTTGTAGTGCTTGTTTAACATCATGTAAGCTAAGAACACCCATAGGTAACGTAATGGCATGACAACAGAGTTTAAGTTCATCATCCATTTGACTAATTCTTGCATGCTACCAATACCTAAAATTGGTAATAAAATAAGAATACTTACCAAGATACCTGTTAACAGATAGCCGTTTTTAAGTGTACCTTTGGCTGTCTTTTTACGTAACCATGCAGGCACGAACATTGGATCTGCATCAGCTAAAAGAATTTTTAATGGCGCATCAATTGAGAAAGCCAAGGCTGAAATTTGTCCAACAGTATTTGTTAAAGCATAGATAATCATTAATAAATTACCCACACCGTAGTAAGCCCCTAATTTTTGGAACGCAGTGTAAGCACCGTTTGCCATTAAATCGTCGGGAATATTGTTACTTGCAAAAAGCATCCCCATTGCAATTGAGCCCAAAATCGCGCTCAATCCAACCATTGACGCTAAGAAAATCATACCTTTTGGAAATTCTTTGGCAGGATTTTTAGTTTGGTTGACGTAAGGTGAAATTTTTTCAGCACCACCAACAGCAAATACAAGCATTGAGATTGTTGTAAAATAAGAAAAATTAAATTTAGGAATATAAGTGCTTAATTTGTTCATGTCAGGTGTAGCAAACTCAATATTTGAATGAATTGCTGGAGCACCAATTGCTAATAGAATAAATAAAATCGACATAACAAACATAGCTGTTCCGGCAAGACCACCAATTACTTTTAAAGTGGATAGTCCTTTTGTTGATAAGTAAAGAAAAATAAGGAAAAGAGCGAGACTAAGAATCGACACCATTTGCATTGGCATATCTGAAACAAAGGTACCATCGCGCTTGATTGCCCAACCTAATGCAATTAAGATTCCTTGTGGCTTTTGTGCAAGGTAAGGAATATGCACAACCCAGTAAGTCCACGCAGCATAGAAGGCTAATTTTTTGGTAGTCGTATTTTCAATCCACGAACTCACGCCTCCACGACTGTCTTTAAAAGTAGAACCAAGTTGTCCGACAATTAATGCGTAAGGAATAAAGTAAAGCACGAGAATAATGACCCAAGAAGTAACGACTGAAATTCCTTGTTGCGCATAGTTATTGACGACATTTCCTAGTCCCCAAACCATACTAAATGCGATTAAACCAATATTGGTCCATCGCAATTGCTTTGTATTTGTTTCCATTGCTAAAACCCCTTAATAATAATAGTGGTATACTAAAATAACAAATGAAAATTACCAATCTCTTTTCTTATGTTATTTTAATACAGTTATTTATACCTTTTTGATTATAGTTCAATCTGAACAGTCGTCAATATTTTTGAGGAAACCCTCATTTAATTTCTCATAATTGGCAATTTTTCTTGTAAACATAGGTTGAAATCGTTTCCTTTGGATTTATAATTGAAAGGAAAGGTAGGCTAAATAGATGATTAAAATCGATGTGGAACAAATGCGTAAACAATTTTTGACAAACGATATGGCACGCGACAAGGGATTAAATGAACCAGAAAATTTAGTGAAAATAAAAAATCTGTCCTATGGCACACACGGGATAGAAAACCAATTTGATATTTATTATCCAAAAGGAACAACCGCTCCTTTACCAACTATTATTAGCATACATGGCGGCGGTTTTTTCTATGGTAGCAAAGAAATTTATCGCTTCTATACGATGTTCTTAGCAACTCAAGGATTTACTGTGATTAATTGTAACTATCGACTTGCACCAGAAAATCCTTACCCAGCACCTTTGGAAGATATTAACTCTTTGATGCAGTGGTTGCTTCAATATGGAGAAAATTATTTTGTGGATATGGATCAATTATTTTTAGTTGGTGATAGTGCAGGGGCGCAGTTGACAGAGCAATATGCAACGATGGTCAGCAATCCAGCCTATGCCAAACAATTTGATTTTGCAGTAGCACCTGTGCAACTAAGGGCAATTGCGCTAAACTGTGGCGTTTATTTTATAGGAAAACAAGCAGCAGTTAATCAAGATTTTCCACATTATTTTGGTGAAAAAGTGAGTGAAGCCAGAACTGCACAATTTCCAGTAGAAAGATTTATGACGGACAAATTTCCGCCAGCCTTTATCATGACCGCGACCCATGATTTCTTGAAAGACATGGCAAAACCTTTGGCTAATATTCTTCAATCAAAGAACGTACCAATCGACTATCATTTATATGCCAATTCCGATGACACCGAATTAGGACACGTCTTTCATCTTGATCAAAAGAGCAGTATCGCGAAAGAGTGTAATTTGGCAATGATTGAATTTTTTAAGAAGTTTTTGGAGTGAGGGGAATTAAGTAGTAGATATACATCATCAATTCGTTATATAAGTGAGAAGTTAAATGACAAATAAAAAAGTTCTACCTCAATGATGTATGAGATAGAACTTTTTTGTTAGAATGAAAATTTACTGGTAATCGACGAACGGTATGTATTATTGAGTCCAGATTTGCCACCTATTTTGTTTAACTATGTAATCAAATTCTGTTGTTCAGAATTAAACGTGATGTGTTCAGTCAAGGCAGTTGAATAGATATAATTTGTTAGGCGATTGACTAAGCGTACATCATCATGTGTTTCATTTAGTTGTGTGTACACCTTTAGTAAGACTTCCTTTAAATCGTTTACGTTTTCAGTGTGAGACTGTTCTAAATTATTATACAATTGGTGAACAATATTTTTCGCATTTGCCAGGTATAACTCCTCCTTTATACAATTATAGTATCGTAATTGTAATTAAGCTACTGTCTATTTAGCATGCGGAAGAAGGACGTTATAGGATGTTTAAAATGATACTGTACTAATCGCATTTGCCTCCTTTTCCAATCTTTGATACGGTAGAATTAGAAAGAAGGGATGCACATGAAGTATTTTAAATCAGAAAAAACTTACTGGATACATAGTGGTATTTGTACGCTTACGATGTTTTTGATTCTATTATTTAGCTCACTCTTTAATTGGCGTTTATCCATGACGATGGTTATTATAATAATCGCTATGGTGTTTCTGTATGCTAAACCAATCTATCGACAAATAACAATGAAACAAAAGAATTGAAAAAGGTTGGATTTATAGAGTGTTTTTTAGTTTATACGTGCGTGTAACTTCTCAATTTTTAAAGTAATTTTCATATTCTTTTTATATCCCTTGTATTTTTTCTGTACTTTAATTGCAGAATAGTTTTAGAAGTAGAATCTCAAAATATTTAAAAAACACTATAGATACTATACAATGGTATAGAAGACATAGAAATGAAAAGAAGGTTGGTACTATTGTCAAATTCAGAAATACTATTTCGCTTGTTAATCGCTGCAGTGATTTCCGGAATTGTTGGTTTTGATCGAGAATATAAGAATCGACCAGCAGGAATTCGAACGCATATTTTAGTTTGTACAGGTGCAACGATTATTGCCTTGATTCAACGACAGATTGGGCTTGATGCGTTGGATATAGCCATTAATCAGCCTGAATTACGGAGTGTTGTGCGATCAGATGAAGCACGGTTGATTGCGCAAGTAGTGAGTGGAATTGGGTTTCTTGGTGCTGGAACAATCATTGTGACTAAAGAGTATGTTAAAGGATTGACGACCGCCGCTTCACTATGGGTGGTTGCCGGTATTGGATTGGCGTTGGGAATGGGCTATTATGAAATTGCTGGAATGGGCTTTGTGATTATCATGGTTGTGCTTAGCTTACTCAACAAAATTATTAGAGTGCCAACTTTAAAAAAAGTTGAGGTCAGTTTTGTACACAAGCTTCCAACGAAAGAATTTTTGAGTCAGTATTTTGAAGAAAACCATATTAAAATTCGGGATGTTAATTTTGATGTTCAAATACGAGATGAGCGCCGGATTTATACCAATGTATATACCATTGAGTTACCGAAAGGATATTCTTATGCAGAAATGGTAGAGGAGCTCAGCTTGTATAAAAATATAGTTCGTATTCGCTTAATCAGTGTATAGGAGCTTATCGCAAAGGAGAAAATAAGATGAAATCAGTAAAAGTCTATCATTATGATTCGTTTAGTACTGAGGCAAATAAAGGCAATCCAGCAGGTGTAGTGTTAACTGGCGAAGAGTTAACAACTGAAGAGATGCAAGAAATTGCTTTAAAAGTGGGCTTTAATGAAACAACCTTTGTGATCAACTCTGATAGAGCAGATGTAGGATTACGATTTTTTACACCTGGTCACGAAATGACGCTTTGTGGACATGGAACTGTCGCAACGTTATATGCGTTGCAGACGACAGGGGTGTTAACGAAAACAGAAGTAACTGTGGAAACGAAAGCAGGGGTATTACCAATAACAATTGGACAACTAAATGATCAAGTAGCGATTAAAATGACACAAGCAACACCAGAATTCGTCGCATTTAATGGCAATCCAGCGGAGTTGGCTCACGTTATGGGGATTACTCCTGATGACATAGATGAAAATTTACCAATTGTATATGGAAGTACAGGAACGTGGACATTGTTAGTCCCAATTAAAAAATTGACGACTTTTGAGCAAATGAAACCAGTAAACGCGCAATTTCCTGAAGTGTTGCAAGAAATGCCAAATGTTTCCATTCATCCATTTTGTTTTGAAACCTATGATGCCACAGCGGATATGCATGGACGCCATTTTTCTTCCCCATTATCAGGAACGGTAGAAGATCCAGTTACAGGAACTGCATCCGGTGTGATGGGGGCGTATGTTGCGAAATATATCCATGAAAATCAACAACATCTACAATTAACCATTGAACAAGGCCAAGAAATCAAACGGAATGGTCGAGTGAAGGTGACAGTTTCAGTAGAACAAGAGCAAATGCACATTGCTATTACTGGCACCGCAGTCTATGTGCAAGCGTTTGACATTGTGTTAGGGAAGTAGCGTCTGTATAGTTGATGTATCTAAAAAATGTAACTCATTTTCAGCAGCCATTTTTGATGGATAGCAGGTCAAATGGATTGGTATGAGATGTTGCGTCCAGACAGAAGCGATTTGTAAAAAATATTCTATTGATTCTGCGACAAGAAAGCTCTCATTTTTTGTATTGATGTAAATAATAGGAAAACTGTGGTTTTCTAAATCAGTATAAATTTGTCCGAAAAGTCCGCCTGAACGATCATGTGCAAAGACTTCTACCGCTGGCACGGTATAAATATTTAGTGTAGGAAGATTATCTTCAAAAATAAAATGAATATCATAGTCATTTGCGTAGCGCTCATATTCGGTATTTTTATCATGGGTTGGCATAGCAGTTATTTTTGTACCCGCAGGAATAATTGTATAGGCAGTGCTGAAAAAGCCGAAATTTCCAGCAAATAAAGTGATGTCTAAGTAACGTGTTTCCATGAATTTGCTCCTTTTTTTAATAAATTAATCGTCGCATTTGCAGCAAAGAAAGTCAACCAACGAAATAATCGAATCTAGGTGCAGTTGCTTGTTTTCAAAATTAGAAATCCGTATACTAAGAATCAAAGGAGAGGATTCTATGTCAGAGTATCAACTACCGAAAGTTTGGGAATGGAACGAAGAAGGAACAAAAAGTGGTAATCAACCCGTCGCAGGTAGTCGTTTTGAACAAACACTTCCGATTGGCGAACAACCTTTACAAGTATATTCATTAGGCACACCGAATGGGATTAAAGTAACGATTATGCTGGAAGAATTAAAAGAAGCAGGCATAAGTGAAGCAACCTATGATTTGTATAAAATTAATATCGGTGAAGGGGATCAATTTGGTAGTGATTTTGTTAAAATCAATCCGAATTCGAAAATTCCAGCAATGGTGGATTATTCAGAAGAGGAGCCGATTCGTGTCTTTGAATCTGTCTCAATTTTGCTGTATTTAGCAGAAAAATTTGATCGATTTATTCCACACACGCTGGCTGAAAAAACAGAATTAATGAACTGGCTATTCTGGCAAACAGGTGCTGCACCATTTGTTGGTGGTGGATTTGGTCACTTCTTTGCTTATGCACCATTTGCACAAGAATATCCAATCAATCGTTATACAATGGAAACCAAACGTCAGTTGGATTTATTGGATAAACAGTTAGCAAACCATGCGTATATTACCGGCGATGAATATACAATTGCTGATATGGCAATTTGGCCATGGTATGGTCGTTTAGTACAAGGCGATTTGTACAGCGGTTCAGCAGAATTTTTAAATGTGAAAGAATACAAACATTTAAACGCTTGGGCGGATAAAATTAGCCAACGTCCAGCCGTTAAACGTGCGTTGGAAGTCGAATATAAAGAAATAAATTAAAGAAAAACTCGTTGTCTTGAATGTAGAGACAACGAGTTTTTTGTTTTCAGGAAGCAAGAATGATTTTTTTCATAGCTGACTGAAATTGTTGACCAAAAATAAAAAGAAATCCCTCCTATAATAAGAGTATCAAAACAAGAGGGGGAACAATTCATGAAATGGTATCAATTAGCAAATACTAAAATTATGGAACAATTAAATACAACAAAAACTGGGTTAACATCAGAAGAAAGGACGCATCGTCTGGAAACATCCGGTTATAATCGAATGAAAGAAGGAAAACAGTTAAAGGGCTGGCAAAAAGTACTGAAGCATTTCACCGATTTATTAATGGTAGTGTTATTAGCAGCAGCTATTCTAAAATTTGTGACAGGTGAATATGTTGAAGGGACAATTATTTTCTTAGTTGTTATCGTGAATGGTTTTGTCGGTTATTGGCAAGAGCGCAAAGCAGAAGAATCGCTGAATGGCTTGAAGCAAATGATGGGACAAGAAGCAGTGATTTTGATTGAAGGGAACCGTCAAACAGTTTCAACTGAAGAATTGGTGCAAGGAGATATCGTTGTACTATCTGCAGGTGATGTTGTGCCAGCAGATATTCGTTTAATCGAAGTACATGATTTACTGATTGAGGAATCGATTTTAACTGGTGAATCAGAAGCAGCAGAAAAAACGGTAGAATGTTTGCTCGATGAGCTACCTGCAGGAGATCAGAAAAATATGGCATTCTCAGGGACACACGTGCAAGCCGGGACAGCGATAGGGATAGTTGTTGAAGTTGGTGATAATACAGAAATTGGTAAAATCAACCAAGCATTGCAATCTGTTCAATCTCAAACAACACCACTTGTGAAAAAACTTCAAAATCTGAATCAACAAATTTTTCGAGGTATTATGGGGTTGATTGTCTTCTTAGTATTCTTTACCACACTTCATTATGGGATGGAATGGCAACTCATGTTTTCTGCAATGATTGCCTTGATTGTTGCAATGATTCCAGAAGGATTGCCGGCAGTGTTGACAATGATTTTATCAATTGGTGTGAAAGAAATGTCAGAAGAAAATGCGATTATCAAAAGCATGCCTTCTGTGGAAACATTAGGTTCAATGACAGTTATTTGTTCAGATAAGACAGGAACACTAACAAAAAATGAGATGACCGTGGTCAATGTTGCAACAACCCAAGCTGAACGTTTAGTAGAGATTATGAACAACTGCCAAGAACTAAAACAAACGGATAACCAAGAAGCGACGATGTTAACAGGAAATCCGACAGAGTTAGCTTTACTACACTATGTAGAAGAGCATGCACCAATGCTACGTTTAAAATCCGTAGAAAGTAAAATCCCATTTAGTTCAAGTTATAAATATATGGCAACTCTACATTTAGAAGACAACCAAGCAGTGATTTTTGTCAAAGGTGCCCCAGAAGTTTTACTAGCTAAGTCAAATCTAAGTCAAGAAGAACGTGGACAGTGGCAAAAACAAGCCACACAATTCGCACAACAAGGACAACGAGTGCTAGGCTTTGCTTTTAAAGAGGTTGCTACGGACTTAGAATTGTCCCACGAAGCATTAACGAATCTGACGTTTGCTGGTCTTACGGGTATTATCGACCCGCCAAAAGAGAGTGCCATTCAAGCAGTTAAAGAATGTCAGCAAGCGGGAATTGTCGTGAAAATGATTACCGGTGACCACAAAGAAACAGCCAAAGCAATTGGGAAACAAATTGGTCTGACAAATACAGAAATTGTTTTAGAAGGAAGGGATATCGATCAGTTAAGTGAAGAAGAATTAACAAGTCAAGTCAAGCAAGTTGATGTGTTTGCTAGAACAACACCTGAGCATAAATTACGATTAGTGAGTGCATTGCAAGCAAATGGTGAAATTGTTGGAATGACTGGAGACGGTGTGAACGATGCACCTGCACTGAAAAAAGCTGACATCGGTATTGCCATGGGAATTAAAGGCAGTGAAGTCAGCAAGCAAGCAGCAGATATGGTTTTGGCAGATGATAATTTCCACACGATTGCCAAAGCAGTCAAAGAAGGACGGAAAATTTTTGATAACTTGAAAAAAACAATCAACTTCTTTTTACCCACTTCTTTAGCACAAGGATTAGTCGTAGTGTTTGCACTCTTAATGAATCGGCCATTACCCTTATCACCAATTCAAATTTTATGGGTGAACATGGTAACGACGATTACGTTATCTTATGCGCTAGGTTTTGAAAAAGCTGGCAAAGATACCATGAATCGACCACCACGAGCAACTAATGAAGGCATACTCTCAAAGTACAGCATCTTTAGAATTGGGTATGTCTCTCTATTAATCATTATTCCTGCGTACTTCTTGGCGATACAGTTTGAAGGACAAGCCCTACAACAAACCATCTTGTTACAAAATATCGTCTTAGCTCAAGGATTATATATGATTAATTGTCGTGAATTGACCAGTCCATCGATTAATAAAGGCTTATTCGAGAATCGCCCACTGTTCTTTTCATTAGCAGTCCTAGCGATTCTACAATTCACAGTCCTTTTCTTACCAACTATGCAACAATGGATTGGCACAACTTCTCTGACTATGACACAGCAGCTATTGATTTTCGCAAATGCGGCACTGTTATTCGCCATCGTTGAAATAGAGAAAGTTGTGACAACAGCTATTCAGCGCAAACGAAAGCGTGCAGTCTCTATCAAAGCATCATAAATACTGCGCAAGAGTGAGCTCGGTTAATTGCCGTAGCTCATTTTTTGTTGGTATCGCTGAAATATAGACGACTTGTACAGGCAATGATTCTAACAAGACATTGGAAATGATAAAATCTTGTGGTTCAAAAGCAATGTGATTGATTTGAGAAACTTCCAGACTGGTTAAATGCACACGACGTCCTAATAAATCTGTTAATTCTTGTTGTAAAAAAGCTTTCCATGCAGGCTCTCCTTGAAAGATAAAGTAGACCGTCATAATCTTCGGCTGTAAAGAAAATAGAGCTTGTTGTTCCAATAAAGAAATCAAATTCAACAAGTACCTGGGATTTTCTAACTGAATCACTGGACGAATAATCGCTAATAGTTCTTCTTCGCTTTGATAGCGCGTTGGATTTTTTCGTTCAGTCAATAATTCTTGGTATTCCAATTGAAATTGTTCTGATAGCCAAGTTGATTCATTGTATTTTAATAGTAGTAGCAGTAAGTTTTCTGTTAGTTGTGACTGTTTGAGAGAGAACTCTGTTTGCTCAGCAATTTGTTCGGTTAGTTGTTCTGCAAGAGCGGATAATGTAGGGTAATTTGCTTCTAAAACAATTGTTGAATCAAATGTATTATTGTAATTCCAACTTTCTAAGAAACAGAAAAAAGCGAAAAATAATTCTTCGTTTTGTAAATAAACACCTTCTGTTTGATACAATTCAATTAAAGGATGACGATAAAGCTGATACAAATAATCTTCTGAATGAAATGGGAACTCCTCAATACGACAATTTGCTTTAATTCGAATGGCATTAATAAAAAACCAACACATGCCAAATACTTCTTCTGTTTCAACGGCTAAAGAAGCGTATTCCAACTGCTTTAAATACCGAAAATAATGCTCTTCATGGATACTATATTCTTCAAAAAAATAATTATTATGTGTAAAAGGAATCAATAGGCGATGGAAGAAAATCCGGATAGCACTCTCATTACCAACTAACTTTGCTGTGTTTGTCGTCAGTTTGATTTGGATGTGATAGGCATGTAACTGTTGATTCATTTTTTTCGTATGACGCTTTAAGGTTTCATAGGAAACACTATTGTCTTGTAAAAAAGTTGCGGTGGATAGTTCTTTGGTAAAAAACAATGCTTTGATAAATTGAATGCTAATAGATTGCGGCAAAAAAAGTGACCATAAGTCATTAGGTATTTGCTGACCATCATTAATCAGTTGGATTCCTTGGTTTCCCGACTCAATTTGCCAACCAACTGGTAATTGTTCACGAATAACTTGCAAATCAGAAAAAATAGTCCGTTCAGTCGTTTCAACTTGTCGTGCAAGCTCTTTAACCGTAATGGCTGGATGATTTAATAATTTCTCCAATAAAGCAATTTGACGTTGCATATCCTTTTCAGTAATAATTTTTTTTAATAATAGATACATCGTGCCACCTCCGTCTGCTATAAGCATACGAGGAATGTTTGGAAGGGTCAATGATAATGGGCGAAAGATAGCAGAAAAAGTTGGGTTTGCACCAACTTTTTTCAGTCTAGTTATACACATTCTTTCAATGGTTTTAAAGGATGTTTTGAGTTGTTTTTTACCTTTAGTGGGATGAAAATAGTTTTTTATTTAGCCTATAAAATAAATATATCTTCTTCACAATCGTGAATTCAGTATAACTTTATTGGTGGGAACATTTTTTTATGCTATTGTGAATGTATAAAATGCGTAAAGGAGAATTATAAATGAAAGATGTTGAAGACAAATTATTAGTGAAAATTGCTCAAATGTATTATCAAGAAGATAAAAATCAAAGCCAAATTTCAAAAGAACTGAATATTCATCGGAGTACCATCAGTAGATTATTGAAAAAGTCTCGGGAAGAAGGCATTGTAAATATTTCAATTAATTATGATTTAGCAGGAACTTACTCACTAGAAAAAGAATTGGAAGCAAAATATGATTTGTTGAAGGCGATTGTAGTACCAACTGCTGTAGACATTCAGTCAGTACAAAAAGTGCAATCATTGGGAAAAGCTACTAATGAATTTTTACAATCTATTTTAGTTGATGATATGATCATTGGTTTTTCTTGGGGACAAGCAATGTCTGTGGTTTCGGAAGAATTAAATGATACTAAAGCAGAAAACCTTACCTGTATTCCTCTGATTGGTGGACCTGCTGGACGATTAATTAGTGAGTATCATGTCAATACAATTACTTATACAGCATCCAAAGTACTAAATGCAAAAGCTTTGTTGATTGATGCTCCTGCTTTTCCAGAAACTAAAGAATTAAAAGATGCGTTATTAGCGAATGAGTTTAATCAAGAATTATTACATCTATGGAAAAAACTGTCTGTTGCCATTTTTGGTATTGGGAGTCCTCAAATTAAGGATAGTGATCGTTGGCAATTATTTTATGGAGAAGATGTATTAAGTCAAGTAAATACACAAGTTGCAGGGGATGTTGTTTCTAGATTCTACGATGTTAATGGTGAACACATTCCAAATGATTTAGATAATCGTTTGATTGGGATATCAATTGAGGATTTAAAAGCTGTTCAGTATCGGATTGCTGTTGCAGAATCTCTAGAAAAAGTTGAAGCGATTAAATCAGCTTTACTGGGGAAATATATGAATGTTTTGGTGACAACTCAAGAAACAGCCGATGCTATTTTAAATGAATAAGAAACCGAGTAGAGAGCTAGGAATCACTATCTTGGTATCTCTACTTTTTTATTTACATTTTTCACATTTGTGATTTGTAAATAAAAAAGTTGACAAACGCTTTCATGAGTATTATTATGTGATTTATAACGAATGTTAAATTTAAATCACAAATGTTAGGAGAGGTAATATGGATTGGTTAGAGTTAGAAGGAAAAACAATTATTGTCACAGGAGGTTCTTCAGGTATAGGTGCAGCAATTGTACAAGAACTTTGTCATTTAGGTGTGAATGTAGTAAATGCAGATGTTAGAGAAGGTAATTTTAATCATGAAAATTTATTTTTCGTTGAAACAGATGTGACTTCGAGACATTCCGTTGAAAACGCTATCGATGTGGTGATTGATAATTTTGGAAATATAGATGGGGTAGTAAATAATGCGGGAATTAATATTCCAGCATTATTGGTTGATGAAAGACAGACGGAAGGAGGAAAATATGAAATCAATGATAAGTTGTTTGAAAAAATCATTGATGTAAACCAAAAAGGTTTATATCTGATGAGCCAAGCCGTCGGTAGAAAACTAGTACATCAAGGTAGTGGTGTAATTATTAATATGTCTTCTGAAAGTGGGCTGGAAGGATCTGAAGGACAAAGTGCATATGCAGCAACCAAAGCAGCCGTAAATAGCTATACTCGATCGTGGGCTAAAGAATTGGGAAAAAAAGGTGTACGAGTAGTAGGAATTGCTCCTGGAATTATGGAGGAAACAGGATTACGAACATTAGCATATGAAGAAGCTCTTGCATACACTCGAGGTAAAACAGTCGAAGAATTAAGAGAAGGTTATAGTCAAACTAGCACGATTCCACTAGGAAGAAGTGGGAAATTAACAGAGGTAGCGGATTTAGTGGCGTATTTATTGTCAGACCGTGCTAGCTATATTTCTGGAGTCACAATAAATATTGCAGGTGGAAAAACGAGAGGATAGGTGAAGAAGTAATGACTAATGTACTTTTGGTAGCTCATGGAAAATTAGCTACTGAAATGAAAAATTCAGCAGAAATGATTTTCGGTGAATTGCCAAACTTCTATCCCATAGAATTTTTAAAAGAAGATGGTTTTGATTCAATTAAAGAAAACGCACTTAATATTTTAGAGCAGTTAGAGGGGGGGACTTTAGTTGTAGCTGATTTATTTGGTGGTACACCTTTCAATGCTTGCTGTGGTCTGGCTATGGAATACCCAGAAAAGGGTATTGAAGTTCTTTCAGGAATGTCTTTGCCTCTTGTCTTAGAAGTAGCTGCGATGCAACATGCTAAAGCACCACAAGAAATTATTGACTATTTACTATCAGTTTGTGCCAATATGGTAAAACGTTTTGTTATTGAAGAAGAGGAGGATGAATTTTAATGGACATTCGATTGGCAAGAATTGATGATCGACTAATTCATGGACAAGTTGCAACTGTTTGGGCAAAAGAAGCAGGTGCAGAAAGAATTATTGTAGTAAGTAAAGAAGTAGCTGGGGATCAAATTCGTAAAACATTAGTAAAACAAGCTGCACCTCCAGGAATTAAAGCAAATATTGTTGATGTAGATAAAGCTGTAAGGGTCTACAATAATCCTAAATATTCAAATGAAACCGTTTTTTACTTATTCACGAATCCTTCTGAAGTTCTAGAAATGATTGAAAAAGGTGTACCTATTCAGTCGGTAAATATTGGTGGGATGCAATATCAGACTGGTCGTGTACAAGTGACCAAATCAGTTTCTGTGGAACAAAAAGATGTGGATGCATTTAGAAAGTTATCTGATTTAGGCGTAGAGCTAGATTTACGCGTAGTAGCAACGGATGCCAAAAGTGATTTTGAGAGTAAACTGAAAGAAGCTGGTTTTTAATTAGGAGGGATAGCGATGGAACTATCAATTGTTCAAATTATCTTGGTTTTTATCTTTTCAAGTATCGCTGGGATGGGAAGTGTATTAGATGAGTTTCAAACACATCGCCCAATTGTAGCATGTACAGTTATGGGGCTCATATTAGGAGACCTAACGACAGGGATTATCTTAGGTGGAACGCTCGAATTAATTGCCTTGGGATGGATGAATATTGGTGCAGCACAATCTCCAGATTCAGCTTTAGCAAGTACAATTTCTACTATTCTAGTTGTAGTTGGTAGTCAAAGTATTCAAAATGGAATTGCAGTCGCTTTACCAGTTGCTGCAGCTGGGCAGGTGTTGACAGTATTTGTACGTACGATGACGGTTGCTTTTCAACATGCTGCAGATAAAGAAGCCGAAAAGGCGAATTTTAAACGTATCATCTTACTTCATTTCAGCGCACTACTTATGCAAGCGATGCGTGTAGCAATTCCTACAACTATTGTTGCTGCTTTTGTTAGTGCAGAAATGGTTGAGAATATGTTAGAGGCTATTCCAGATGTAGTGACGGGTGGATTAGCAGTTGCTGGTGGGTTTATTGTTGTTGTTGGTTACGCAATGGTTTTAAATATGATGAGCGTAAAATACTTAATGCCGTTTTTCTTTTTAGGATTTATTTTAGGAGGATATTTAGATTTTAGCTTATTAGCTTTTGGAATTATTGGATTAATTATGGCTTTGATATACATTCAACTAAATCCTAATTTCAATCAAAAAAATATTGTAGCTAGCTCTACAGGAACAACATATGATGATTTAGATGACGAATTAGAAGACTAAAGGAGAATAGCAAATGGAAAATAATAATCAATTGTTAACACAATCTAAAATTACCAAGCAAGATTTGATTCGAACGTTTGTTTATTCTAACTTTCAACAAGCGTCGTTTAATTATGAACGTATTCATGCATTAGCCTTTTGTGTAGATATGATACCAACGATTCAACGTGTTTATGATACAAAGGAAGAGCAAGCAGAAGCACTAAAAAGGCATTTAACCTTTTTTAATGTGACACCAGGTATGTGTGGACCAGTTATCGGTGTCACTATGGCGATGGAAGAAGCTAAAGCAAGTGGGACAGATATTGAGGAAGGAACTATTAATAGTCTAAAAGTTGGGTTAATGGGACCTTTAGCTGGTGTAGGAGATCCTTTAATATGGGGAACGTTACGTCCGATAACAGCTGCACTAGGGGCTTCGATTGCTTTAACTGGAAATATTATGGGACCTATTCTCTTTTTCTTTGCTTTTAATGCAGTTCGTTTAGCAATGAAATGGTTTGGACTAACTTATGGATTAAAAAAAGGATTAGATATTGTTACCGATTTATCTGGAAACTTATTGCAGAAATTAACAGAGGGGGCGACAATTTTAGGGCTGTTTATTATGGGGGTCTTGGTAACGAAATGGACCACGATTAATGTTCCTTTAGTGATCTCCAAAACGCCTGGAGAAGATGGAACAGAAGTAATTACGACAGTTCAAAATGTTTTAGACGATTTAGTCCCAGGATTATTAGCCTTAGGGTTAACCTTGTTAATGATGCGTTTATTAAAGAGAAAAGTTAGCCCAATCGTATTAATTTTTGCCTTATTTGCGGTTGGAATTATTGGCTATGCTTTCGGTATTTTAGGATAAGACTAGGAGGAGTGCAATATGAAAACAAAAGCAGTACGATTATATGGAAAAAATGATTTACGTTTAGATGAGTTTGAATTACCAGAAATTAAAGAGGATGAAATATTAGCCTCTGTCGTTACAGATAGTATATGTATGTCTACTTGGAAACTAGCAAATCAAGGCGAATCACATAAAAAAGTACCAGATGATATTGCCACGAATCCTATTATTGTCGGACATGAATTTTGTGGTGAGATTTTAGAAATTGGAGAAAAGTGGAAAAATAAGTACAGTGTAGGGGAACGATATGTTGTTCAAGCGAACCTGCAATTACCAGATCGTCCAGATTGTCCAGGATACTCTTATGCATATACAGGAGGAGACGCGACATACATTGTCATTTCCAAAGATGTTATGGAACAAGACTGTCTCATTCCATATAAAGGAGAAACCTATTTTGAAGGTTCACTTATTGAACCATTATCGTGTGTTATCGGAGCATTTGAAGCTAATTATCATTTAGTTGAAGGTAGTTATGAGCATAAGATGGGTATCAAACCCGATGGAAATCTGTTGATAATGGGTGGGACGGGTCCAATGGGCTTATTAGCAATTGATTATGCATTACATGGTCCAATTAAACCTAAAAATATTGTAGTAACTGATCGTAACCCAGAAAAATTAGAGCGAGCAGCTAAACTTTATCCTAGCCAAAATGACATCACTGTAACTTACGTCAATGTAGCGGATGTAGAAGATCAAGTTTCATTATTAAGAGATACTGTGGAAGAACAAGGATTTGACGATATTTTTGTTATGGTTCCGGTACCTAGCGTAGTAACCGATGGATCAAAATTATTAAATTCAGATGGATGTCTAAACTTCTTTGCAGGTCCCCAAAACAAAGATTTCTTTGCGGAAGTAAATTTTTATGATATTCATTACTCATTCATGCATTATGTTGGTACATCTGGTGGTAATACAGAAGATATGCGTAAAGCTGTAGAATTGATTGAAGATAAGAAAGTTCATGTAGCTAATGTTGTAACACATATTTTAGGTTTAGATGCAGTTGCTGAAACAACAATGAAACAGCCTGAAATCGGTGGGGGTAAAAAACTAGTTTATACTCATAAAGAAATGCCTTTAACTAAACTGAGCAGTCTAGATACTGATAGTGAATTATTTGCAATTTTAGAAAAAACAGATGGTATTTGGAGTAAAGAAGCGGAAGAATATATTTTAAAAAATCAAAAGGATATTTAGAAAATTGATAAATGCAGTACAGTGTATGATTAACAACGAAAGCATTCGACCTTTAAACTAGTTGAATGCTTTTTAAATATCCTATTTTAAAATAGTTTTTGTATTGGATGAATGATACTATAATTATAAAACACTTCTTAAGTTAACGAAAGTTACTGGAGATTCATGAAATTCATTCTGTTTTGTACGAAATTCGGTACAGATGTATTTTTTTGAGCCACTAATATATAAACAATAGATACTAGAAAGCGAGGAAAATCAATGAAACGTGTGTTAGATGAGGATTTGATTTATGAGGTTCTGTCTGTTGTAGAAGAAATACCAGAAGGTTGTGTGGCTACCTATGGACAAATTGCCAGTTTGATTGGTAGAGATAAAAATGCTCGACTGGTTGGTAGAGTTCTTAGCATGTCCAAGTATTATGGCGAATATCCGTGTCATCGTGTGGTGAACCATGCCGGTCGACTAGCTCCCGGTTGGCTTGAACAAGCTAGTTTGCTACGTGATGAAGGAGTTTCTTTGAAAGATGACCAACATGTAGATTTGAAGAAGCACCGATGGGATGGGGAATGATTAAACAAGACCCTTGCTAAGAAAATCTTGGCAGAGGGTCTTGTTATTATCTTATTTTAGTGTATATGAAATCTGCTACTATTATTTCCCCTCATGTTTTACCACTGATTGAATACTGACTAGAGCAATTATCAGCAGCACCAGACAAAATATAGATAGAACAAGAATGGAGCCATTATGCAGAATACTAATCAGAAACGTACAGATACTGACGATAATGTAGTACCCAAGACTTAAGAAAGCACCCGCAGTCCCAGCAATACTTGCAAATTTTACAAGAGCAAGACTCAGGCAATTTGGCAAGGCCATCCCTACACCAGCTAATAAGACAAAGATGCCGGCAATATATAAGAAAACTTGAAGCATGCTAAAAGGAATCAACGCAGGGATTGCTAGCAATAAAGAGCCTACAATCGCTAGTTTAATGCCTTTTGCAATGATGATTTCTGGTGCTGATTTTTTAAGCCCTTGATTTGATAACCAAGCACCGAAGATTGTTGCCGTTGCGACAATGACGCCCATGAATCCATATTGACTTTGCGTTAAACCAAATTTTTCAATAAAGATAGTCGGTGCTTCTGAATGATAACTGAAAAGAATCCCGTTGAACACCCCAATTAATAAGCCAAATGTGAGTGTATATCGGTCAAACAACATCGTTTTTCCAACAGAAAGGACTTTTTTTGTATCCATTTTTTTAGATAATGAGCGACTCGTTTCAGGTAACCCTTTAAGACTCCAGAATAGTAAAACAATCCCCATGAATAGCAGAAATGAAAAGACTGCTCGGAATCCGTAAAACTCACCAAGAAATCCGCCAATTAATGGACCAATAGCCGGTGAAAAAGCGAGTGCTGCTGAAATTTTGGCAAACAATTGATGACGTTCATTGCCACTATAATTATCACGTAAAATTGTTTGTGTCGTTACAGATCCTGTGCTAGCACCAAAAGCTTGCACAAATCGTCCGACAAAAAACAAGTCAATTGTTTTAGACATGAGACAGACAATACAGCCAATCACATATACTAGAATACCAAGATTCATGGCTTTTCTTCTGCCAAAATAGTCTGAACCAATACCCCAAAAGAAGACACCCAAGGCAAAGGCAACAAAGTAAATACTAAGAGACATTTGCGCAATATTCAATGGCACCCCATAATTATGAGCAATTTCTGTCAAAGATGGTGTATAAATCGTTTCGCTAATTTGTGGAAATCCAACTAAACAAACAAGTAAAGCCAGATTAATTTTTTTATTTTGATTCATTTCGATGTTTTTTTCCAAAGTAAAAACCCCTAATTCTATTTATTTATCTGGGAAAAAAACATCCTTTACAGGGAAATGGTGGGATCATGACCTTTATCCAATTATAAAAGTTCATGTAAACACCTCTTTCTTTTGATTTTTAAGTGTTTTTTGTTTCTTTAATTAGTAGTGTAGCATGGTTGTTTGGAAGGAGCAAATTGGTATAGGGAAGTAAAACCTGAAAATTTTCTGAGACTTTTTCAAAAGTAACAGTATATTGGTAGAATATAAAAGTTATGTTTTGACAAAAGAAATAAATTATAAAAGTACTAGAAGCATATTATCTTTGCTGTATAGGAACTGAGATGGATATTATGAGCTATCTTTTAAGTAAAGAGCACTCTGTTGATGTTGAAACAGAAGAGAACAATTGAAGTTTTGAAAAATGTAATGAGTTTGCTAAAGAAAATAATATGGAAGAGCTTTGTAATATCTATGAAGTTTTTGGGTTAGAACAAGATACGATAATAATTTATCATAGTTTTGTGAGGCAATTGATACAGGATTAGTAGTAGTTTGAAGAACTTAAAATAATCTACAAAGAAACAGTAATACGAAGTGTGATTTTACATTGTTCAGAGAACTCTAGATAGATTCTTTCAATAAAATGATCTAAAACATTTAATCGAATCAAATAAAAAGATTGGAGAAAAAGAGCGTTTTGTTGCTAACATCTAATTTTTCTTACTTGTAACCGTAAATCCAAAAGAATTGATTTGAAAATTAGAGAGGAGAAAAAATATGTTATCCGAAGAACAACAAGATGAATTAACAAAAATGCTATTAATCCCGATTAATGCTGATAAACTTACAACATCAATTAAGAAAAAAGGTAGTACAATGATAAGTCCTCAGATATACAAAGGTGTAGAAGACCTTGATATGTCTGATTTATTAGTTGACTTTTATGAAACTATTTATAAAGATATTTTGTTTCAGAATAAAACTGGTAAAAATAAAGTATTAGGGAAACTTGATAAAAAGATGGATTTTAATATAAATGTATTTGTAAATTCTTCTTTTACGGGGGATACAATGAATTCATTTAGAACAATTGCTGGAAAAGTAATTAAAGTATTAACTTATGGATGGCAAACCAATCAAAAATCGTTATTATATGCCAGATGATTCAGAGTGACGACTACGTTTAATATTGGATAGTGACGTTAACGATTCTACTAAAAATTCATTTTATAAATTTTATAATTTATGCCATAGCTTAGCTAACTTTTGGATAATACCTAAAGCCATGAGTAGAGAGAGCGCAAAAACAATTTTTATAGATAATGTTGAGTTTAAGACACAAGATTATATGAAAAAATTTTTGAATGAAATTAAGAATGATTGGGATGATTTGAAAAGACAAAAATTATTCAGTTTTTATTTTAAAACTTTTGATGATTACAGTGATTTTATAGAAAAATATTTCATTACTGAAACTGATTATTTATAATCTCCAAAAGATGAAACTGGTCAAAATGGCTCATTAAACGAAGATAACGTTGTTGATATTGCTTCGGTATGATAAACGCAATCGAAAATAGAGATGTACTATTATCAAAATATGCTGGACAGTTATGGAACTTACTGGGGAATATTTCAACTGATAATTAATCTCTCATAGAGTAAAGTAGATAAAAGATAGGTGGTGGCAAATATCCAGGTATGTTTGTCATAGTCTTCAGTGGTTACCATATGATAAAAGTTGTTCGAATGTAAATAAATAGATTGTCAGTTTATAAACTTAAACTCAGAACATTCTAAGCGTAAAATAATTATGAAATCAGAGCAGCTACAAACGTTTAAATATAAGTTATTATGAGTATTTGATAAAAAATAAATTGAGGGTGAAAATTTGTATGGATAATATTATTGAATTTGATAACCTAAGTGCGTCTGCATTAATACCAGGAAATATTTATAAAGGAGGTAATAAGGGAAATATAGGTGATGATCCTTTTACTAGTCTTTTAGGGGTAGGTAATTCAGGAGGGATGAGGCCAAAAGTCAATCAAGATGGGAAGTTAGCATATATTGTTTTAATAAGTAATTCATCCAATCAGCATGAGTATCCCGATGAGTTTGATTCATCTAATAATCTATTAACTTATTATGGTGATCAAAGAAAACCTGGCAAGCATTTTGCAGAAACCAAACATAAGGGGAATATAAATATAAAAAAACTATTTGAATTGTCCTATAATGGTGATTCAATAGAATTATTTCCATGCTTTTATTTCGAAAAAATTGAAGGAAAAGGTCGAAATTATAAATATATTGGTTTGGCATATCCATTTGTTAAAAACAAGACTTTTGAAGAAGTTTGTCACATTCTAAATATACAGAGTAAAACTGGAAGTATTAATAATTATAAATTTCTATTTACGGTAGATTCGAAAACGATAGTTACAAGAGAATGGTTAAATTCCTTAGTTAAGAATCAAACAGATATAAAAAAAAGTGCTCCAGCATCATGGATTAATTTTATAAAAGATAGAAGTATAGAATTATTTAGTGACAAAGATAGTAATGCACTTTATAACAACTATATAGAAGAAAAATCAGAAGTTTATAGCACTGGGAATACTAAAAGAGAAGCTAACTCAAGAATTGGTCAATCTTTAGTTCGAAAGGCGGTTTTGAATAAGTATGATAAATGTCAATTATGTGGAATAAACTATCGAGAATTACTAAATATATCACATATTATTCCATGGAATGAGTCTGATACAGAAGAAATAGTCAAACAATTTGGAGAAAATACAAGAGGAGACATTGATAATATATTACTATTATGCGCTAATCATGATAGATTGTTTGACAGAAAACTAATTAGTTTCGATGATACAGGAGGTATACTAATTTCTAATAAAATAAAT
>NZ_MAEL01000004.1 GCF_009933335.1 Candidatus Enterococcus willemsii
TTATCGAGTCTTTTTTTGTTGTATTCTTTCAAATAATTACCCTATCTGTTTTGAATTTGTTTCTTATTTAATTGTTCTGATAATAAAATCCTGTTATTTCGTTAAAAAAATACTAAAAGAAGTTCAAATAAAAGAGATTTTGGCTACTTTTTCTGCTTAAAAATGATAAACTATAAGAGAGAAAGTTAGAGGGGGGCATTGCTATGTCAGAAGATTTACACCAAGAAAATCAATATGAAGAAACTTCCAATTTGGGTGCTAACTTTGAAGAAATAAAAGAAGTAGCTTCAAAAAACATAGGTTCAATGTTAAAAGATTTACATGCATTTGAAGAAGCTATCGAAAAAGAAGATATTCCTGAAATTTACCGTATTTATAAGGGAAGATTACACAAAGAATTAAAAGAGACATCGAATCAAAATCATGAAATCGATGAATTATTATCTAAAAAACTACATGATAATTTTGTTGCGGCATTTCCATTTATGCAACATGTAGAGAAAATTTCGCATACAATCCATTACTATAAAATAAGTAGTTACTATCGAGAACGAATCACCATTGGTTTTGATGCAAGCATTCCTGAAATTTTTGTACTGCCACAAATTGATGAAGAATGGCATCATTTTCAACCAGATAATCGAGAAGCACTTGATGCGATTGAAAAAGAAATTGATAATCTTGATGCGAATTTTATTGCTGCTGAAATGGAATTAGCAGCAGTTCAAAAAGAATTAAAAGAAATTGAAAATCAAAAAGCAGCAATTCATAATAATAAAAGCTTTTTCAATCGAACTAAAATTGAGGAAGATTTAGAAAGTATCGAGAAGAAAGAAATCGAATTAAAGAAAAAGCGAGATAAATGGTTACCGTTTATTGAAAATAAAGAACAAACGAATCGACAAAAAGATCAATTGATGCAAAGTTATCAAGAAACACGTTTAAAACGTGCTGTAGTAGCGAAAGAATTCCGCTTGATTAATAAGTATTTTGGTTCCATTGAATCAATGGGTCAACAACTAAATGACTTCTTAAAGACATACTTAGCGCCAGAGAAAGGAGCCATTGACAATGAGTGAAGAAAAAGTAGAAGCCGAAGTGGTTGAAACAACGGAAGTGAATCAAATTGATTACTATTATGATATGAAAGAAAGAGATCATGAAGAAATTGTGCAATGGATTGCTTCAGCAGAAGAAGAATTAGCTGATTTGCGTTTGCGTAAAGCGTTATTAGAAGCAGATTTTTCAGAGCTTTTAAAAGAATACCGCCGATTAATCACAACAAATGCACCGATTTCAACAATTGCCAAAACGAATTTATTGGATTATTTTTCTTATGAATTGTTAAAACCACTGAAAGAAGTTGGATTGGAACAAGCAGAAGTCTACAATACATGGGAAAGCAGACATTTCTTAATTGCTTATCAACTTGATGAAAATCGTGATTTAGAACTGAACTTTAAAATGGACGTTGTGGACGTTCGCTTTGACGCGAGCTTTATGCCGTTGATTCTTGTCAAACCTGTAGAAATGACGGTTGAAGTTGATGAGAAACAAGTGCTAGAGTTAATTCATTTATGGCATACAGAAAAAATCTTTTCTCGTACTCAATTATCATTAATCAATTATGATTTGAATCAATTGTTATCATGGTTTAAAGAATTAGGTTTTTCTGTTGCCCCAAGCTTACTAGACAATACGCAAGCCTTAACCGTGGACTTAGAGAGTGAGCTTCCACTAGAGACAAAAATTTTAGACAATATTTTTATTACAACGATGGAGTCAGAAGAATACGATTTTGAGAAGCTAGGAACAGACCATTATCAAGTGAAGTTAAATCAAGAACAGAATGTTTATATTCGTTCTGAAAACGGACGGACACATTTATTTGTCGATTCAAATAATCGTCGTCGTTCAATCTTAGATTTCTTTACACATTATCCTTTCTTAGTGCCTTTAATCGTACGTAACTAAAAAAAAGTCTGGATGATGATTCCAGACTTTTTTTAAGGAGAGAATATGAACGAAGAAATTCAATTTTGGAATGAGTTTGCGGAAGAATATGCAGAAATTCAATCTGAATCACAAGTAACAATTGCTAAAGATGTAGCAACTTTCTTAGTTGAAAAAGAAATCTTACCGACCAATACCTTTGTTGATTTAGCTGGTGGGTGTGGAAGATATGTAGCAGAGGTTATTCCTTTTACTCAAACGTATCTACTTGTTGATTTTTCAAAAGAAATGCTTCATATTGCAGCAAAACAACATTCGTTTAGACAATTGCATTTACTGGAAATGGCTCAAAAAGAATTTTTTGAACAAACGCAAAATGAACAGTACGATGTTGTATTTACAGCGATGAATCCAGCTTTAGATTCGAAAGAAGAACTAAATGAGCTTCTTCGAATTACTCGAAAAACAGCATGTATTTTACGTATGATAAAAGAGCAAGATGAGCTATTTTCACCTTATGAAGAAAATAGAGATACCTTGATGTCTAAGTACAAAGAGTGGCTTGGTGTGCCATTTGAAGTACAGAGATTTCAATATTTTACGGAAGAAGTGATTAGCAAAAGTTTTTTTAAAGACTATTTTGAGATGGATATATCTGAAAATGAACTTGAAAAAATGGTAGCGAAACACTTTAAAACAGATGAACGATTAAATCGGACAGAAATTGTCTTTGAATTACTGATAATAACCAAGGAGAGAAAGTAGCAAATGCGTAAGAAAGTAACTAGTTTTTTAACAGTTTTAGTTGTCGCTATTGTAGGTGTCTGGCAATGGTTAGATACTAGCGATCAAACTGCGACAACGAATCAAGAACAGATAGTCGAAAAACAGCATTCAGTTGAGGAAGTCGATTTAACGGACCCGCCGCGGTTTGAAAAAATAGCTGTATCGTCTTTGCGAAGTGTTGATGGTGATACGTTTGCTTTTTACACAGATAAAGAATACAAACTCCGCTTATTAATGGTGGATACTCCAGAGAGTGTCAAAAAAGGGATGTCTGTTCAACCTTTTGGAAAAGAAGCCAGTGAGTTTACCAAAGAACAGTTAGCTAAAGGTGATGTGTCACTTGTTTTTGATAAAGGGGACGTTGCCGATAATTATGGACGTTTGTTAGCTTACGTTTATGTGGGTGAAAATTCATTACAAGAAGAATTATTAAAAGAGGGCTTAGGTATTGTACGTTATGTGAACAAAGGCGGTGACAGCTTTGTCGATCAATTATTGACTGCACAGGAAGTTGCCCAAAAAGAAAAACTAGGTGTTTGGAGTCAAGAAAATTACGTGACACAAATGAAAAATGGATACTATCGTTATAATGAGGTGCAATAGAATAGAGGTGACTACATGAAGTTAACTGATTTAATGGATAAACATCAGCAAGTCCAGTTAGCTATTTTTCACAAAATTTTAATTAGTAAACATTCAGTATCTATTAAAACCTTGGAAAATGAAATGGACGTTTCTTTTCCAACTTTGCAAAAAGAGATTCGTGCGTTACAATCAGCTTTAAGTCTCTTTCAGCCCGGTGCTGAACTTATTCGTTTGGAAGATGATTCGTTAACCTTAGAATTAGGAAATCAATTTCCTGTTAAAAAATTTATATATTCTTATTTAGAGCAGGCTTTAGATTATCAAATTTTATGTTTCATTTTTCAGAATAAAGAAGTTTCAATTACGAAAATGGCAATGCATTTACAAGTAAGCGAAGCGTCAATTTTTAGAAGATTGAAATCAATCAATGAATTACTTAATGAATATGATATCCAGTTTCGTAATAAAAAGATAGTTGGAGAAGAAAAGCAAATTCGGGTCTTTTTTTATCATTTCTTTGAAACTAGCTTACCTTTTGAGGTATTGCAAAAACAATTTAAGAACTCAACTATTCGTCATCTGATTCAAGTAATGGAAAAGCAACTTCATTTGAAATTTACGAATCAACGGTATTGGCAATTGGCGCTGTGGTTAGGAATTATGCAAAAACGGCTAGATTATCGTGGTGAACAGCGCTTGTATTTTGAGAAAAAAACAATCCAATTAATTGAACAAGATACCTTTTATCAAGAATTAAAAAATATTTTGGCTCGATATTTAAGTCGATTTGCTTTTCCTTGGTCGGAAGAAGAAGCGGTCTTTTTTTACTTATTTTTCTTATCAGAAGGATTTGTTTTATTAACAGATACGTGGCTAGAAGATTCGCCAATTGTGTCAGAATTAGTGAATGTTAATCAACAAATTTATGAAACAATTGTGGGAACAACAGATGATTTAGAGTCATTTCAAGCTTTTTTATTAGAACGACATATTAAATTAGCTTATTTTAAAGGCTGGATTGATACGCAAGAGAATGATTTACTCTTATTATCAGATCAATATCCAGAAAAAATGTCCACTTGTATGACTATTGTGGAGTCGAGCTTATCTAAAAAAGTGTCTGATTCGCAATGGCATATGTTAGATCAAGCATATGGTTTAGTTCTTGATGTTTATCAGCGTCGTCAACAAAAAGAATTGTATGTTGGCGTTGCATTGGATAATTCGTTACAATCGGAAGAGATTTATCAATTTCTTCATCAACATTTAGCAGGTATTCCGAATGTAACGATTAAACGTGCGAAAAAGCGGGAGTATTCCTTATTAGTTGCATCAGAATTTACGGATATCACACAGTTTTCATTTCAAGAATTATTTTTATTGAGTGGACAGTTATCCATGTTTGAAATAAATAGGCTAAAGAATGCCATTCAACAACTTTTAGATTAGGGGGGAGATTGTGCGAGTCATAATCATTGGTGGTTCTCATGCAGGAATTGCTGCAGCGAGACATTTAAAGAAGATCGATGACATGGTTGAAGTCATCATTATTGAACAATCGAATGTATTAGGTTATATCGGCAGCAGTTTGAATCTCTATCTGGAAGGATTTATTGATAAGTTAGAAGATGCTCGAACCGTAACAGCAAGTCAACTGTTGTCAGAACAAATCAATGTATTATTGAATACCCGTGTTGTAGCAATTGATGAAAAAGAACGAACAATCGATTTTATGACATTGGTAGAAGGAGATACTGTGGATTCGATGGGCTACGATTATTTAATTTTAGCAATGGGATCGAGTCAATACAGCACAGATTTTTCGGCAAGTGCAGAAGAGACGATTACAAATTTTAAAACACTCACACAGTCAAAAGAAGCGCTAGAGACATTAACGCAAGCAAATAGTGTAGCCATTATTGGTGCAGGCTTAATTGGTTTTGAATTAGCAGAGTCCTTAAGTCGATTAGGCAAAGAGATTTTTTTAATTGACCGCATGGATAGTATCTTATTTCGTTATTTTGATGAAGAAATTTCGGATGTTTTGATGCAAAAAATACCAGAAAATGTTCACGTGCTGTTAAACAGTAATGTGCAAGAGATAGAAGAGCAGGAACAGAAAAAAATTAGTTTAGCTAATGGGCAAGAATTAGTGGTGGATGAAGCATTCTATGCGATTAATCCTCGTCCGAATTGCGAATTAGTCTCTGATTGCTTGGAGATTAATATGGATGGAACGATTGTAACGAATGAATATTTAGAAACCTCAGATCCATTCATTTATGCAGTGGGAGATTTGGTTTCTGTGCATTTCAATCATTCAGCAATGCCTATTTATATTCCTTTGGTCACGAATGCTTATCGAACAGGAATGATTGCGGCATCGAATATTTTGCTCAATGAAAAAATACCTTTTCCAAAAGTTCAACGGACGATTGTTAGTGAGCTCTTTGATACGTATTTGGCAAGTTGTGGTATTAATGAAGAAGAAGCGCCTTATTATGGGTTTAATGTGTCTTCTGTTACCAAAAGTTATCATCGAAAAGCTTTGTTTGATGATGAACCATTCGAACTGACGCTTAAATTAGTGTATGATGTCGATTCCAAACAATTAATGGGCGGACAGCTGATGAGCAGTTCAAAGCATTCATTGGAGATTATCAACACGCTATCTGCTTTGGTCACAATGGAAGCCACGTTACATCAACTAGTAACCATGGATTTTTACTTTAATCCGAAATTATCAATGCCTTTGCATTTTTTAAACGATTTAGCAATGAAAGGTGTTATCAATCAAGAGTAGCGTTTTGCTGCTCTTTTTTGCATTGTTTAGCGAAAAATTCATTGAAAGCGAACTTTTGTAGGATTTTTCTGTCAATTTAGTCAAAAAAAGATTGTAATTTTCTTTGTTTTCTAATAAACTAAGTACGAGAATGAGAATCGTTCTCAATTGTAACGTGAGGAGTTTGTTATGAAAAAAGTTTGGTTAATTCTTTTTGTACTTCTTCTTGCTTGGTTGTCACTTTTTGTAGGTGTTCACGATGTTTCTGTCTCCGGTTTGATGCAAGGAGATGAATTGCAGTGGCTGTTGTTAGTAAAAACAAGAGTACCTCGAACAATTAGTTTGATTCTGGCAGGGGGAATGCTGAGTGTCTGCGGGAAGATTATGCAGCACTTAATGCAAAATAAGTTTGTTTCTGCTGGGACAATCGGGATGATGGATAGTGCTCGATTGGGTATTTTACTAGTGATGTTATTGTTTCCGAATAGCTCAACACTCTTACGGGCAGGAGTGGCCTTTATTTTTGCTTATATTGGTGTCTTATTCTTTTTAAGTTTAAGTCGAATTTTACCGAAAGGTGATCCAATGATTCTGCCATTAACAGGGGTAATGTTTGGAAATATTATTGGCGCAGTCGCTTCGTTTTTTGCCTATCAATTTCAATTAGTCCAAAATTTATCTTCGTGGTTACAGGGGAACTTTTCGACTGTTATGGAAGGAAATTATGAACTGATTTATGTGACGGTGCCTGTGTTTATCATTTTGTACTTATTAGCGTATCAAATGACTGTTGCTGGGCTAGGAGAAGAGCTGTCAACCAGCTTAGGAATGAACTATCAATTGTTACAATTTATTGTTTTTGCACTTGTTGCGCTAGGTAGTAGCTCTGTGCTAATTATGGTTGGGAATATTCCTTTCCTAGGTGTGGTTGTACCTAATCTTGTTTCACTATTTTATGGGGATCATTTGAAAAACACGATGAGCATAACGGTTATCTTTGGTAGTGTATTTATGCTAATCTGTGATATTTTATCACGTGTGTTGATTGCCCCGTATGAGATTCCAGTCAGTGTTGTGGTGGGAATGATTGGTGGCGGACTTTTCTTATTCTTGCTAGTTAGGAGGAGAAAAGGATGAAATCAAATCATTTTATGATGAAAATTGGTTTGTTGTTACTTATAAGTATTGCCATTATTTTGCTCTATTTGACGTATAATACGTACGGAAATTGGGAATTCGCACTCAAACTTCGGGGCAAAAAAATCTTAGCATTCTTATTTGTTTCGTTGGCAACGTCGGTGAGTACAATTGCCTTTCAAACGATTACCCGCAACCAGTTTTTAACGCCAGGTATTTTAGGACTGGATAATCTATATATCTTAATTCAAACATTGCTATTCTTTTTTGTGGGTGGTGTGACAATGCTCTCGCAAGAATCAATTTGGATGTTTGGAGCGAACATTGCTGCGATGACTGTCTTGAGCGTCTTATTTATCTCATTTTTTATGGATAAAGTGACAGGGAATTTATTTTTACTTTTAATGGTAGGAATGATTTCCGGCACGCTTTTTTCAAGTATTAGCACCTTTGTTCAAGTGTTGATGGATCCAAATGAGTATGACTTATTACAAGGTCGTTTGTTTGCTAGTTTTAGTAATGTGAATGTCCAACATTTGCTAGTTGCAGCAGGGATTATTTTTATTTCCGTGGGTATTCTATGGTACGTTTCACCTGAATTAGATATTATGCATATTGGTAGAGACCATGCTGTGAATCTGGGAATTGCTGTAAATAAATTACAAACGCTGTGTCTATTTTGTATTGCTTTACTGACAGGAACAGCAACGGCTTTAGTTGGTCCGACAATCTTCTTAGGATTTATTGTTGCAACGATTAGTTATCGCTTATTTGCAACTTATCAACACAAAAAATTATTTATTGGTAGTTTTTTATTAGGAATTATTTTATTAGTTGGCGGGCAATTTCTAGTGGAACAAGTTTTCCAATGGAATACGACGATTAGTATTGTGATTCAATTTGCTGGGGGAATTTTCTTCCTTGGAAAAATTCTATCGGAAAGGAAAAAAGGATGATTGAAGCACAAGATATTTCAAAAAAATATGAGAATAAAACCGTTCTTCAACATGTGGATTTAGAGATACCAAGAGGGCAGTTAATTGCTTTTATCGGTCCAAATGGTGCAGGAAAAAGTACCTTTCTTTCGCTTGTCAGTCGTTTACAACCACAATCGAGTGGGGATATTTTCCTTGACCGAGAAGAAGTCCGGAGTTGGAAATCTAAAGAACTGGCGAAGAAGTTAGCTATTTTGAAGCAAAGTAACACAATTCAATTGAATATTACGGTTCGTGAATTGGTTTCTTTTGGTCGCTTTCCATATAATCGTGGTCGTTTAACAGCAGAGGATGAAGCATTGATTGATCAAGCAATTAATCAAATGGAACTACAAGAAATGGTCAATGAGTCAATTCATTCCTTATCGGGTGGTCAATTACAGCGTGTGTATATTGCGATGATTTTGGCACAAGATACGGAATATGTGCTATTAGATGAACCGTTGAATAACTTAGATATGAATCATGCCAATCAAATGATGCATTTATTAAAAAAATTGGTTGAAGAGCAAAATAAGACGGTCTTGATTGTTTTGCATGACATCAACTTTGCAGCTGGTTTTGCGGATCATATTGTCGCGATGAAAAACGGGGAGATTTTTGCCAAAGGACCAACGGATGAGATTATTCAACCAGAAATCCTAAATAAATTATATGGAATGAATATACGTATATGTGAAGTTGAGGGAAAACGCTTCTGCATGTACTTCAGTTAATAGGGGGAAAGATAGATGAAAAAATTCATCAGTGGATTTATTATGTTAGCAGCTACATTGACATTGGCTGCATGTGGTGGCAATGACACAGCAAGTACAGATAGTACAACAGCAAGCTCAACTGCTACGCCGAAAGAAGTTACTGTCAAAGATTCAAATGGCGATGAGATTACAGTACCTTACAATCCAAGTAAAGTTGTCGTCTTTGACAACAGTGCGTTAGATACAATGGATGCGTTAGGTGTGGGAGATGCAGTCATTGGTGCAGCAACCGACAGTATGCCGGATTATTTAGCTGATTATAAAGAGGTTGAATCAGCTGGTGGGATTAAAGAACCAGATTTAGAAAAAATTAATCAACTTCAACCAGATTTGATTATTATTTCTGGTCGTCAATTAGATTTTGAAAAAGACTTAAGTGCAATTGCACCGACGATTTTCTTGAGTGTAGATGGTAAAGATACTTGGAATTCCATTCAAACAAATGTAAAATTACTGGCAGAGATTTTTGGCAAACAGGAAGAAGCGGCTACACAGTTAGCTGACTTAGGTCAATCTATCGATGAAGTAAAAGCCAAAGCAGCCGACTCTGGCGAAAAAGCTTTAACATTGTTAGTTAATGAAGGTAGTTTATCAGCTTATGGTTTAGGTTCTCGCTTTGGCATTATCCATGATGCTTTTGGTTTTGCACAAGCAGATGAAAATATTGAAGTATCAACGCATGGGCAAAATGTTTCCTATGAATATGTTTTAGAAAAAAATCCCGACATCATTTTCGTGGTTGACCGTACAAAAGCCATTGGCGGCGATGATTCAAAAAATAATCTGGCAGCTAATGACTTAGTAAAAGAAACCAATGCGGGTAAAAATGATAAAGTCATTGAATTAGATCCACAAGTTTGGTATTTATCAGGTTCTGGCTTAGAATCGGTTAAGATTATGCTAGACGATGTGAAAAAAGCGTTAGACTAATAAAAAGATTCCTCTCGATGATATTTGCCGTCGAGAGGATTTTTTGTTGCTTAAGGCGTACGATAAAGAGTACTATCTAGAATTTCTACGTTCCAAACAAGTCTATTTTGGATAATCGCTTCTAATACGTCAGGGCTGGAGGTAAAGTAGATAGCGTTAATTTTCAATCCTTTTTTTTGAACATAATTTCGGGCATCTTCAAATAGTTTTTTATCATAGCGGTGAGATAAATGATTAACTTCTGATTCATAATGATCGATGCTGTAATCGAGCATCGATAGGAATTGTTGCTCGTAATTCTTACTTGTCATTGACTCGCGTGAACCGATAAAGGAGTAAGGGTAAAGTTCTGGGTACTCTTTATTGCGCTCGATATTGTAGTCTGTATTTGACAAGTTAAGTTGATTTGCTGAAAAACCAATTGGTAGACCTAGTAGTGAGGTGCCAGTACCGACTTCAGAAATTTCAACTGCTGCCCATTTCAATCCATTTTGTGTCTCTTCCGAAGAGAAAAGGGAATGTAATTCATCAATAGTGATAGCATGATTAAAGGAGATTACTGAAAACAATTGACTACTTTTTGGTAATTCTTGGATTGTTGCGAGAGTCCTTTTTTTTAAGTCAGCGGCTATCTTTTCAGCAGCTGTTTCATTATCAAGGGTCATTTTTAATAATGGTGGGTGAACAGAAAAATAAGGAGTAGATTCAGATATTTGGATGTTACCGTATTGAAAAGTATAAGTTTCTACTTCAGGTTTGGCATAGACGCTATTTTGGTTCAGTATAGGTTGATAAGTGTTTTGGACACGATACCGCGCAAATCCATCTTTTTCAATTATAGAATTAGTTAGGATATAATGAGGATTCGTGAGTTGCGTGTAAATATCTAACATGACTTGGTGGTTCGAGAGTTGACTGTCCTCTTGAGTAGTAGTTGGATTGTAGTACCATTTTTCAAGAATCGGTCGAAGTACAAAGAAACCTAAACTAAAGAAAATTAAAAGACTGAGAAATATTTTAACACCTAAATGAAAAAATTTTCGATTGTAGTTCTTTTTTAATTGGTTTATATTTAGTGTGTCATGAATATCAGTTTCTTCGAAGTCACTTTCTTTTTCAAAATAGAGGTCTTGTAAGATAGAAAATTCATTGAGTTTTTCTTCTATGATTTTATCTTCTTCCGTGGTAGTGGCGTGTTGTTGCTTTTTTTCTAAAAGTTTTTTTAAAGATTCAGTCATGTGGGAGTTCCTCCTTTAGAATTTTTCGTGCGCGATAGAGCAGTGTTCGGACTTGTCCAGGTGTGAATGCAAGATACTCGGAAATCTCTTTAGTTGACCAATTTAGAAAATAAAAGAAGACGATTATTTCTTTATAAGGGAAATTTAATTGATCAATTGCTTGATATAAAAAATGATACTTTTCTGATTTTAAATACAGACTTTCAGGCGTTTCACTTGTTTTCTGAACAGTTACTTCAAATGGCAACCAGTGCCAACGTTTGTTTTGTCTAGTTGTATCGAGAAATTTATTGCGTACCACTCGAAATAACCAATATTTTATTTGTTCGGGAAAGGGGTCTTGGAGAGCTAATTGAAAAAAAGCATCGCTGACTAGTGCCTCGGCATCTTGTGTGTTCTTCGTGAGTGAACAGGCATAAAAATATAACTCTTGCGCATAGCGTGTATATAGTATTTCAATCTCAGAATGCATTGAGCTCCCCCCTTCATTAAATAAACGTTTGATTAAGCAAAATGTCACAATAAAGTGTATATTTAAAAGTATACTAGAAAGTTGGTGGGCAAGTGATAACATTTGAAGTAATTTTCAATTCTTTTCAAGAAGCAGCTGATGAAGAGCGGGCGGAAAAAATGGCTGCGTATATGCGGAATCAGTTTTCTTTTTTGGGAGTTGCTACTCCCAAGAGAAAAGCATTGACGAAAGACTTTTATCATCAAGTTAAAGGGCAGGTAATTGATTGGGCATTCGTTGATGCTTGTTGGGCATGTCCTTATCGAGAACTACAATATGTTGCGATTGGTTACTTGCAACAATTAAAGAAGAATTTGGTACCGGATGATATTCCACGTTTGCAAAAAATCGCTCAGACAAAATCATGGTGGGATACGATTGATGGTTTGGATAAGTTGGTTGGAGAAATTGCTTTTCGTTATCCGGAAGTAAAGGCCATCTTGCTTGAATGGAGTGTCTCTGACGATTTTTGGCTTCGAAGAATTGCGATTGATCATCAACTACTCCGAAAAGACGAAACTGATACAACATTATTAGCAAACATTTTGGTAAATAATTTGAATCAGACCGAATTTTTTATTAATAAGGCAATTGGCTGGAGCTTACGAGATTATTCAAAAACGAATCCAGAATGGGTGCGTGAATTTATTCGCACGTATGAAAATCAAATGGCGCCTTTGAGTATTCGTGAAGCAAGTAAATATATTTAAAGCAAAATCCTCGGTTGAGGATTTTTTTATTTTTATCTACGACTTTGGACTGAATTTACCAAAGATTTATTCTTTTACTTTACCTGTCGTAGTAATTGTCATATAATTATTACGACAGATGGAGTAATTTCAAGGAGGGATGAAATGATTACAAGCGATGGAATTCGTGGGTATAATGATGTGATTATTTTGTCTATTCTTAAAGAAGGCGATTCCTATGGATATGAAATCTCAAAAACAATTCGTGAGAAGACCAATGAGTTATATGTCATTAAAGAAACAACACTTTATTCTGCATTTACTCGCTTAGGTAAACAAGGTTTAATTGAATCCTATCCTGGTGAATTAACCCATGGCAAAAAAAGAACATATTATCATTTAACCGATAAAGGCAACGAATTTTTAGCGTTGAAAAACCAAGAATGGGAACAAACAAAATTTGTTGTAGATGAATTTTTAAAAGGGGGAACTGAAAAGTGAAAATTATTAAGGACTATTTAGATAGCTTATTTCTAACGGTACCAGTTACTGCAGAAACGCAGAGGGCAAAAGAGGATTTGCTAGCAATTATGGAGGATCATTATTATGAGTTAATTGAAGAAGGCAAGAGTGAGCATGAAGCGATTGGTGCAGTGATTAGTGAGTTCGGATCCATCGATGAAATTTTAGCTGCACTTGAATTGGAAAGAGAAGAAATCGATGAAGAAGAGTATCTGTCAGCAGAACAAGTAACGCTTGATGATGCATTCGATTTCTGGGCTGCTACGAGAAAATTTGCATTAGAGTTGTCATTGGGTATTCTTTTGATGTTTTTCTCTATGGCTTCAATTTTTATGGTGGAATCTTATGGCGTGATTTATGCCATGGGAATTTTAGGTTTCTTTGTTTTTGCAGCATTAGGAATTGGCTTTATTATTTCAGGATCAATGAAATATGTTCGTGAAAAGAGAAAACTTAAAGATCGTTCATTAGTAAAAGAGATTTACCGTGAAGCTTTCTTTCAATTAGAAGATTATGATAAGAGTTTTCGAGTGGGTTTAGTGTTGGGGATTGGTTTTTGTATTTTAGCTATTCCTTTGACGATTATCTTTAGTAATATGTTTTATGTTGGTTTGATGGCAGGAAGTTTGTTCTTTTCAACCATTGGCATTGGTGTCTTTTTAATTATTTATTCAAGCATTATTCGTCATGGCTTCAAAAAATTGACGAATGGACAATATTTTGTTTCTAATAACCATCGACCAACAAGAGCGACGAGAGCGAGTTATGGGAATGCAACACCATTGATCATTACCTTACGAAAGTTTTATTGGCCGTTAGTGGCACTTTTCTACTTTTTCTGGTCAACAGTAACGAATGCTTGGGAATATAGTTGGATCATTTTTGTTATTGCCGGTATGGTCGATAGTTTTATTCGTGAGTCGTTGAAACGTTCAAAATAATTCTTTGCTAGAAATTTTTCGGAATTTCTAGCTTTTTATTTTAAATGAGAATAGATATATCTAATTGAGAATGAAGATAAGATCGTTACTCCTTTTTCAGATAAGAAGGAATAAAAAAACACTGTGCATTATAAAAGTGTCGTTTATTCACATTAAGATGAAACAAGACGAAAATACAATAAAATCAAGTTTTATTTTCACAAAGAAAAAAGAAACACAAAAAGTTTAATCAAAACCATTGACCTTATTTCAGTCTTTCTATATAGTTAATAAGTGAGGGAAATCTCAAATAATTATTCTAATTGGAGGCTGTATTTATGTCATTAATCGGAAAAGAAGTTGTCGAATTTAACGCAAATGCTTATCATAATGGTGAATTTATCGAAGTTTCATCAGAAGATTTTAAAGGAAAATGGAACATTGTTTGTTTCTACCCAGCGGATTTTACATTTGTCTGCCCAACTGAACTAGAAGATTTACAAGAACAATATGCAACATTGAAAAGCTTAGGTGTTGAAGTTTATTCTGTTTCAACAGATACGCACTTTACACATAAAGCATGGCATGATCATTCAGATGCTATTGGCAAAATCGAATATATCATGATTGGTGACCCATCACATGTCATTTCTCAAGGATTTGATGTGTTAGATGAACAAGGATTAGCACAACGTGGTACATTCATTATCGATCCAGATGGTATTGTTCAAGCCGTTGAAATCAATGCAGATGGTATTGGTCGTGACGCAAGCAGCTTAATTGATAAAATCCGTGCAGCGCAATATGTACGCACTCATCCAGGCGAAGTTTGTCCTGCAAAATGGAAAGAAGGCGCAGAAACATTAAAACCTAGCTTAGATTTAGTAGGTAAAATTTAAGGAGGATTTTCATGGCATTAGATAATGAAATCAAAAGCCAATTGGCTCAATATCTGGAGCTTTTAGAATCAGATATTGTCTTCCAAGCAAGCTTAGGTGAAGATGAAAATTCAGTCAAAGTCAAAGAATTTTTAGAAGAAATTGCAGAAATGTCGCCAAAAATTTCGATTGAAGCAATGACGCTTTCACGCACACCAAGCTTTAAGTTAGCACAACCAGGACAAGAAGGTCGTGTTGAATTTGCCGGATTACCGTTAGGGCATGAGTTTACGTCATTTATACTTGCATTATTACAAGTTGCTGGACGTGCACCAAAAGTAGATACTGCCGTGGTGAAACGTATCCAAGCGATTGACAAACCTTTGCATTTTGAAACATATGTTAGTTTAACTTGTCATAACTGTCCGGATGTTGTTCAAGCCTTGAATATTATGTCTGTTTTAAATCCGAATATCTCGCATACAATGATTGAAGGCGGCATGTTCCAAGATGAAGTGGAAGCTAAAAAAGTCATGGCCGTACCAACTGTTATGTTAGATGATGTCGAATTTACAAGTGGCCGTGCGACAATTGAACAATTAGTTGAATTGGCAGCTGGTCCAACAAGTGCAGATGAATTTGCAGACAAAGATGTCTTTGATGTCTTAGTTGTCGGTGGTGGACCTGCTGGAAATAGTGCCGCAATTTATGCTGCACGTAAAGGTATCAACACTGGTATGGTGGTTGATACGTACGGTGGTCAAGTAATGGATACAGTAGGTATCGAAAATATGATTGGTACGACTTATACAGAAGGTCCGCGTTTAATGGCCCAAGTAGAAGAGCATATTAATCAATATCAAGTAGATATTATGAAAAATCAACGAGCAAAAGCGATTCGTAAAAATGATTTAATCGAAGTGGAATTAGAAAACGGTGCGGTTCTAAAAGCAAAATCAGCTATTTTATCTGTTGGTGCTGCTTGGAGAAACGTCAACGTTCCTGGTGAGGAAGAATTTCGTACCAAAGGTGTGACGAATTGTCCACACTGTGATGGTCCATTATTTACAGGGAAAGATGTTGCGGTTATTGGTGGCGGAAATTCTGGTATTGAAGCAGCGATTGACTTAGCTGGTTTAGCAAAACATGTCTACGTATTAGAATTCTTACCAGAATTAAAAGCAGACCAAGTCTTACAAGATCGTTTAGCTTCTTTAGGTAATGTGACAGTCATTAAAAATGCGGCAACTAAAGAAATTACCGGAACTGACCAAGTGAATGGCATTTCATATGTTGATCGTGAGACAAATGAAGAACATCATATCGCTTTAGAAGGTGTCTTTGTACAAATAGGTTTGATTCCGAATACTTCTTGGTTGCGTGAATCAGACGTCGCGTTAAACGAACGTGGAGAAATTGTTGTTGATAACCATGGCATGACTAGTTTAGAAGGTGTGTTTGCTGCAGGAGACTGTACAGACAGTGCGTATAAACAAATTATTATTTCAATGGGTGCAGGTGCTACAGCAGCTCTAGGTGCATTTGACTATCTAATTCGTCAATAAAGAAAAGACCAAATCAGTTAGGCTGATTTGGTCTTTTTATATGTTTGTTTGATTAAAAATGTGAGTGCGATTATCCATGAAATTAAAGAGAAAATAATCGGATACAAGACTTGCCGGGAGCCATTGTAAGTAAGAACTAATTCATTATGACCGATTTTTGATTGTACTTGAATTGTTCCGATTTTAGTTAATCGAAGATCATCTTTTTGAAGAGCTTTACCGTTCAAGGTAAGTTCCGTGCGCTCATAATTAATGACAGGCACATCCAGCATATCGGTTGTGTTACTTTCCCATTCGACTACTAGTCGATGGTTCTTAACCGTCTTTTTAAACTTATGAGGATTATTTAAGACATATTTTTCATATTGATTATATTTATTTAACGGATTGTCTTGATAAATGGGTAGATAATCAGGGGTTGATTTTTCAACTAGCTGTAAGAATTCAGAAAAATCACGGGTATGAACGGCTGCTTTTAATTTCTGATTATCATTTGTTCGAACGAACAGATGTTTCTTCCCAGTCATAATCATTTGTTTCTCATCGACCCAGTTTTGTAAGATATGATAAGTAGTCATCATCGTTTGTCCGACACTTGCGACTAAAAGTAAAGTGACAAGTAGTTTCTTTGTCGTTGATTGATGGACATAGTGTTGATAGGTATAGCAACTTAAGAAGATGAGTAGGACTGTTACTGGAACAAAGAATCGAAAAGGAAACTGAATTAATTCGACAATGTAAATATCTTTTCCTTGTAGATGTTTCCAAGGCACAATATTGGTTGACAATATTAAGAAGAAAATCATACTCCCAGTCATTAATCGATTTAATGTCGACATTTTTTTCCATAGTAGTGGCGTAAAAATTAATTGAGTGATTAAAAGAACACCTAAAAATCCAGGAGTAAAAACCCAATAAATACTATTTCTAGTAATGACACTACGATCCATGTGTAAGTTAATAAATGGGTCTGCAATGGTATTGCCACTATAAACAAAATAGAAACTAATCCAGATTGCGAGTGTCAATAAAAGAAACAGGCCAATTGCCTGTGCGAGTTGTAAAACTAACTTGCTTTTTCTATCCGAATAAAGCCAAGCATAAAGGAAAAAGGGAATATAAATCAAAATTAGAATCAAACTAGAAAAGACGTGCGTTTGAAACATGAGAGAAGTTAATATACTTAACTGTAACCAATTAAAATCTTTCTTCGTCGCCATGTCAATTATTGGTAGTAAGCAAAGTGGTAATAGAGCTGCTCCCCAACTAGAAAAACCTTGTCGCATCGTCCAATATTGAATAGAAAAAGTAGTTAAATAAAAAATAGCTCCCGCACAACTCAAGGAGTGGCGGATTTGTCCTTTTTGTAAGAAGGTATACATAGAGATACCTGAAAGGAAATAGATTAAAAAACAAGAGAGTACTTGATAGCCAAACCAAGACGGACTTAGTAGAATCAGAATCCCTTGGATATATGCAAATAACGGACCATACAGAGCGTTGACAATCCGTCCTGTTTGCTGAAAGCCATACATCGAGACAAAATGTTGAAAATTAAATTCTTTGATTTGCATTGCTGTATCATAGAAACGATTGTAATGAAAAACAGCATCAGATCCCAGAATCATTCCTTTTGTCAAAAGTTGGGGTAGAATAAGTACAAAAGACGCTAGAATAATGAATAAAAGATAGCGTCCGTGATTACGAATAACTGTTTTCATAGTAAACCTCGATTATATTTTTTTGTAAGTATAGCATGAAAAAATATTGAAAACGAATAATAAAGCTTGTTAAATGTTATTTTAAAAGAAATTTTAGTCATTTTTTAATGTTGAATTCTTCATTTTTTTGTTTTATCCTTATTGAAAGACGAAGGAGAAGTTATGAGACGAAAGATAATTTTAACAGGAATTGCTATGTTTATTTGTGTAATTGTTAGTATGTGTATTCAAGCATACAGTGCAGTACTTTATAAAGAACCGATTGCAAAAATAGAACAAGTGACTATCCAAGAAGAAAAACAAGTGATACAAGCAGAAGTATTGAATGGTAGAGAGAAAGGGAAAAGTATTAAACTATTCTCGAATTACCAAGAAAATGAAGTGGAAAATACCAAATTAGTCGAGGGAAATCAAGTTTTTTTTCAAAATGAAGAAGTAACTGAGAAAAAAAGAGATGGTTTTGTTTTCTTCATCGTTACTTTGTTGTTATTGACGCTAATCGCTATTGGTGGGAAGACGGGTTTAACGACTTTTATCAGTGCAGGATTAAATAGTGCTGCGTTAGTTTTGATGGTTTGGTTCTATCGAGAACATAGTGATATATCGTTACTTCCGCTAACGATGCTCTATATGATTTTTGCGGTGGGGCTGACACTCTTTCTAATCGATGGCTTTAAAAAGAACAGTCTGCAAAAATTTTTCGCAACAATTGTAACGATTTTAGCTGCGTATTTTATATGTTATTTTACGATGAGCTTGCTTCATGACAAAGGATTACGGTTTGAGGATTTAGGGGTATTGACACGTCCATATCGTCCGATATTTTTGGCCAGTTTATTAATTGGTGCAATTGGTGCGTCGCTGGATACTGTGGTGACCGTTATTTCTACCTTAGAAGAAATTGAGCAACAAAATAGGCAAGTCACATTGAAGCAATTAATTCAATCTGGACAAATAATAGGAAAAGATGTTAGCGGTACGATGATTAATGTCTTAATTTGTTCCTATTTTAGTAGCGCAATTCCCATGATTTTAGTGTATTTATTTAATGGTTGGAATTTCATGCAAGCAATGAACATGTTATTGAGTTCAGAGGCGGTTCGAGTCATTTGTGGTGGATTTGGTATTTTGTTATCAATTCCAATTTCCTTAGGCTTCTTTTACTTTGGAAGGAGGAAAGCGTGATGAATGTTATCAGTATGTTGCTCTTATTGTTTATTGTCTGCATGTTTGCAATCATGGGTAAGTCTTCCTTTTATATTCTTAGTGGACTATTTATGAATTTGATTTTATTCGCGCTATTTATCTATCTATTGAGTAAAGGCATGCACGTCTATGGAGTCAGTTTATTATATATTTTGGCAAATAGCCTGATAGTTTTAGCCTATGTGAATGGTTGGAATGAAAAAACCAAAGCAGCCTTTTATAGTATGTTGTTGTTTTTGCTTGTGTTAGGTGTCTTGTTCATTCCGTTTATTCAGCGCTTATCCGTTCATGGCTTTCCACCGCAAGATATTGAAGAATTAGCTGCGATGGATTTAAATGTACCCATTGCTTTTTCTGAACTGAGTGTTTCGGTGCTATTTATTGGAGTCTCAGGTGCGTTAATCGATGGTAGTATGGCAATTTCAAGTGCTACAGCAGAACTTTATCATCGAAGAGATGGAGAAATAACATTTCAACAACTCTTTCAATCGAGTATGACTGTTGTAAAAAGCATTCTAAACTCAACGATTAATACGATTTTATTTGCCTTTATTAGTAGTAGTTTTGCTTTGATATTTTGGTATCAGGATTTGAGTATCCCGTGGCATGAGATGATTCACTCGAAAGCATTTGTTTCGGAGTTGTCGATTATTTTATTGTCTGGCGTTGGTGTCTCTTTTGTGTTGCCCTTTACTAGTGTCGTTACTTGTTGGTACTTGTTGAAAAGAAACCATTCATCTGCTCATTGAAGAGTGGATAAATTCATTTGATTATCACGACTTCTTCTGTTTACCAATAATCACGGTTGTAAATAAGGAGTCAGATGTTATTGGATTTTTCATAGCTAATTTGTTATACTAAATCCATAAATAAAAAATACACAAAGGTTGAGCAATTCGTTGCTTCAAGGATCGTGTTCTTCAAGGGGTGAGAAGAGCTTTCTTGAGGTGGATTCTGGCCTTTTTGGTCTACTTTCAAGAAGAAAGTAGACCTTTTTTTTGTAGAAGGGAGTGAAATAAGTTGAAAGAAGCATTAGAAAAAGTTCGTCAAGCCGAACAAGCGAATCTTGATAAAAATCAGCAAATGTTAGCAGATATTGCACAATATAAACAAGAAAAGGAAGAGAAATTAACACGTCTTCGTCAAGAACAACAAACGCAAAGAAATCAGATGATGACTAACTTGCAACAGAAATATCAGGAAAGTTTACAGCAACAACAAGCAGAATTAGCAAAAGAGTTGTCTTTGGAAAAGCAGGAATTTGAAAGAATGTATCAGAAAAATAAAGTGGCAGTTCTTGAGCAAATTATTGAAGGAGTGAAGCAAGCTAATGGCAGTGAGTAAATTAAGTAAACTATCGATTCTTGCCGAAAAGAAGTATCAAGATACCATTCTGACTTTGCTCCAAGGGATGCAAAATATCGAAGTTGAAGATAGCTTGCATATAGAAGAAAATCAAGAATGGTTGGCGACTTATTTTCCAGAAATGAATGAATTTGATGTTACAGATCAATCTTCATACAACTACTTGCTTACACAAATTCGTGATGCGATTTCCTTTATAAGGAATCACGGTTCATCTAAACAACGAATTGTTACTCTCAAACGTGATGATATGGATATTTTACAATTAGAAAAAGAGTATGATGAACCTTCATTGCGAGAAATGTTAGAAAATATTCAACGGCTACAAGAAAATTGGGAAGAGGCTGCTAAAAATCGTCGGTATTGGGAAGAAGCTGAAAGTTGGGCAACTACTTGGCAAACGATTGATATTGAGCCAACAGATCAATTACGATATGTATCATATTTTCTAGCAAATGTACCAGAAGAGCAGTGGGAAGAAGTTCGTGCGTATTTAACAGAACATCATGTACATTTGGAAGTGCATCAAACGACCAAAAAAGATGTCGCTTTTAGTGGACTTTATTTAAAAAATGAAGCTGAAATTTTAGGGAAACTCTCTGAGATGGGGGTAACGTTTGAAGAAAATCCCTATGAGACTTCACCGAGAAAATTGTTGGCCCAAGCAAAAGAAGAGTTAAAAACAATTACTGAAAATCAAAAAATTCAAGCGATTGATATTGGATTTTACAAAAAGCAAGTTGGTTATCTGCAATTGAATGAAGAAATTTTATTAGCGAAACTTTCACGAGAAACAGTCAAAGAAACGCTTGCTTCATCAGATTATTTAATTGTGATACGAGGCTGGGTGGATAATGCAGAATTGACGTCTATTCAAGAAAATTTAACGAATTTTTTACCAGATGATGCTGTTTATTATTCAATTGAAGCGCCGACAAGACATCAAATCAAACAAAATGTTGTTCCCACGAAATTAACAAATAAGAAATTGATTCAGCCATTTGAAAGTTTAACGGGTATGTATGCTTTACCAAAATATGAAGAGATTGATCCGACACCTTGGATGGCACCATTTTATCTAGTGTTTTTTGGAATGATGGTAGCCGATTTAGGTTATGGTATTTTAATGCTTCTTGCAACGACAATTGGTTTGAAATTACTGAAATTGCCAACCGGTACACGTAAATTTGTCAAGATGTTTCAATTACTATCCGTATCGGTGATTTTCTGGGGGACGATTTACGGGAGTGCCTTTGGTGTGACCTTACCGTTTCAACTCTTATCACCAACCAATGATTTTATGACAATCTTCATGATTTCACTCATTTTTGGTGGGATTCAAATCTTTACAGGCTTATTTTTGGCTGCCAAAGAGAACATCAAGAAAAAAGCTTATTTGTCAGCCATCGGTGACGGTTTTGCTTGGCAAGGTCTTTTAGCAGGCATCTTTATTGGGGCAGCTGGTGCATTGATGCTAGATTCGACTGCTTTAAAAAATACTGGGATCACCATTGCTATCATTAGTGCGATTTTAATTGTTTTAGTCCCACTGATTCAATCTAAATCGAAAGTTGGTGGCTTTTTCAGTGGCTTATATGCCCTGTATGGAATTACTGGTTATATCGGTGACTTTGTTAGTTATAGTCGTTTAATGGCATTAGGTATTTCTGGTGGGAGTATTGCAATGGCGTTCAACATGTTAGTCGGAACGATGCCACCAGCGGCTCGTTTCAGCATTGGGATTGTGTTGATTGTTGTCTTACAAGGATTGAATATTTTCTTATCTATTTTAGGTGCTTATGTTCATGCGGCCCGCTTGCAATACGTTGAATTTTTCGGGAAATTTTATGAAGGTGGCGGCAGAGCTTTCCGTCCATTCAAAGCAGAAGAAAAATATATGAATATCAAAAGAAAAGAGGAATAACAAATGATTAATTATTTATTAGAGAACAATGCAGGGATTATTTTTGCGATTTTAGCTATGGGAACGGCAACGATTTTTCCAGGAATCGGTTCAGCAATCGGGGTAGGGAAAACTGGTGAAGCTTCCGCTGCTCTAATGACCAGTCAACCAGAAAAATTCGGTCAATCATTGATTTTGCAATTGTTGCCAGCCACACAAGGGTTATATGGTTTTGCGATTGCGGCTATGATCTTTACGAATTTATCATCAGATATGTCGATTATTACAGGTATGTCTTATCTAGGTGCTTCTTTACCAGTGGCATTCACGGGTCTAAGTTCAGCAATTCCTCAAGGGAAAGTATCTGCTGCAGGGATTCAAATCTTAGCGAAAAAACCAGAACACTTCTTTAAAGGTGTGATGTATTCAGTCATGGTAGAAATGTATGCTATTTTAGGATTTGTTATTTCATTCTTATTATTAGGTAGCATTTAGAAAATAGGAGGAGTATCAATGAACGCGATTGACAATATCATTTCAGAGATTAATCGACAAGCAGAAGAAGAACGACATGCTTTAGAAAAAAATCGCTTAGAAGAAATCGATACTCATTTTTTAGTTGAAAAAAGAGCCAGTGAAGAGGAGCATCAGCAATTAACTGAACGTCAAAAAAACCAAATTGAGCGCAAATTTCAACAAGAAAAAAATCGAGTGGCGATGAAAGCGCGCCAAGAAAAATTAAAACAAAAACAAGTATATTTAGAACAAATTTTTGAAGAAGCCTATCTACAGATGACAAAATGGTCGCAAGAAGAGGCGCAATTATTTGCCTTAAAGGCGTTAAAGCAAAGTAAGTTAACTAGGGGTGAATTTATTCCTAGTGAAGCTTTGAAGGCAACTTTCACAGCTGATTGGCTACAAAAAGTTAATCAAACGTTAGCTGCCACCTTCACTTTAGCTAACCCAATCAATAGTCGTGAATATGGTTTCTTAGTGGAGCAAGAAGGGATTCGTTATAACTACTTTTATCGTGAATTATTAGTAGAATTAAAAAAAGAACATGGAAATGACATTATGCGCGCGCTATTTGATAAGGAGGGATAACGTGAAAGATTTATATCATACAGTCAATCCGATTATCCGCATTAAAGAAAATGAGCTATTGTCTAATGAGACATTTCATCAACTAATTGAAGCCGAGTCCTTTGAAAAGATTGCTGAAATTTTGCGTCCAACAATTTATGGTAAGTATCTGGAGCAAGATTTTCAGTTTGATTTTGAAAAAAAATTAAATCAAGAATTGTTCGCAACTTATGAAGAGATGATTGCGCTCGTTCCAGAACCAGAGATTGTTTGGATTTATACGATGCGTTATACCTTTCATAATTTAAAGGTCTTAACCAAAGCTGAGCGAATGCAAGAAAACTATGACTATCTGTTCATGCCAGATGGTTTCTACTCGATAGAAGAACTAAAGCGAGCTATTCAAACGGGGAGTTCTTCTCGATTACCTGCGGAAGTCTTAAAAAGTATTCGTGAGGTAAACGATTATTTCAAAGAGTCGACGATTTTACAAGGAATCGATGTCATTTATGACCGTCGATTTTTAAAAGAACAACGTCGTATCGGTGAAAAACTAGGTTATCAAGAGTTATTAGAAGAAATTTGTCACTTTATTGATTTGACGAATATTATTACGGCTTCGCGTTGCTTATTACAACAACGGAGTCAAGGGTTTATGAGTACTGTTTTATCAAGTGCCGGCTCCATTCCAAGAGAAGCTTTCTTAGAGTTTGTCAACAAACCATTTGAAGAGTTTAAGACATTTTTACGCTGGTCTGATTATGGGAACTTACTGGCTCCAGCTTTGGAAGCCGACACGATTGATTTTCTAAAAATGGATTTAATTAAGGATCAACACTTAAGTGAATTTTATGAACGTTCGCAAACAACGGCGTTTGGTCCGCTACCAGCGTTGGCTTTTATGAACCAAAAAGACATGGAAGCAACCAATTTACGCTTAATTATTGTCGGAAAGCGCAGTGGATTTACAAAAGAACAGATAAGAGAAAGGATGCGAGAAGTCAATGAGTTATAAAATCGGCGTGATTGGCGATAAAGAATCGGTCTTACCTTTTAAACTATTTGGCTTTACGGTCCGTTACGGAAATGATTTGCAGGCAATTGAAACAGCATTTGATGAGATGGTTGCAGCTAATTATGGCGTGATTTACATGACAGAAGCTTGTGCGCAACAAATAGAAGCGAAAATTGACTTATTTAATGATCGTTTAACACCGGCTGTCGTTTTAATTCCGAATCATGATGGTTCAAAAGGTGTAGGTCGTCAAGCCATCCAAAAAAATATGGAAAAAGCTGTCGGACAAAACATTCTGTAGAAGGGAGCTGACATTGTGGAAGTTGGCAAAATTGTAAAAGTTTCAGGACCATTAATAATGGCAGAGAATATGGCTCATGCGAGCATTCAAGATATATGTTATGTAGGAGATATTGGTGTAATTGGAGAGATTATTGAAATGCGAGGCGATGTTGCCTCCATTCAGGTTTATGAAGAAACGTCTGGTATTGGACCCGGTGAACCTGTTCATTCAACAGGTGAGGCATTGTCCGTTGAGTTAGCACCAGGGATCATTTCTCAAATGTTTGACGGGATTCAACGTCCACTTGACGTGTTTGCCAATCAAACCCAAAGTAATTTCTTAACCAGAGGTGTCAAAATTTCAGCGTTGGATCATGAGAAAAAATGGTTGTTCCAAGCGACTGCTGAAGTGGGAGCAACTGTAAGTGAAGGAGACATTCTTGGTTATGTGCAAGAAACTAAACTAATCTCTCATAAAATCATGGTACCGGTAGGAATTAGTGGCACGATCAAAACTATTCAAACGGGTGACTTTACGATTGATGAGATTGTTTGTGTATTAGAAACAACGACAGGTGAAATTGAATTACCAATGCTTCAAAAATGGCCTGTGCGTCGTTTACGCCCGGTAAAAGAAAAACACAATCCAGATGTTCCAATGATTACTGGTCAACGAGTAATTGATACCTTTTTCCCAGTGACTAAAGGTGGCGCAGCTGCTGTTCCAGGTCCGTTTGGTGCCGGAAAAACAGTTGTCCAACATCAAATTGCGAAATGGGCAGACGTTGATTTAGTCGTTTATGTTGGTTGTGGGGAACGTGGAAACGAAATGACCGATGTAATGAATGAATTTCCAGAATTAATTGATCCAAAAACAGGCGAATCACTGATGGAACGCACGATTTTAATTGCGAATACATCAAATATGCCCGTTGCAGCTCGTGAAGCCTCGATTTATACAGGAATTACAATCGCCGAGTATTTTAGAGATATGGGTTATTCTGTAGCGATTATGGCAGATTCGACATCTCGTTGGGCCGAAGCGCTCCGTGAAATGTCGGGTCGTTTGGAAGAAATGCCTGGTGATGAAGGCTATCCCGCTTATTTAGGTAGTCGTTTAGCAGAATACTACGAACGTGCAGGACAAGTTACGGTACTTGGATCAGAAGAGCGTCAAGGAAGTATCACTGCTATCAGTGCTGTTTCGCCTTCAGGTGGAGATATTTCTGAACCGGTCACACAAAATACACTACGCGTGGTGAAAGTCTTTTGGGGCTTAGATTCGACGTTAGCGCAACAAAGACATTTCCCATCCATTGATTGGTTGAAGAGTTATTCGTTGTATTCAAGTGAAGTAGGAAATTATCTGGACCGTGAACTACAAGTAGAATGGTCTGCTTTGGTTCGTGAAGGCATGCGGATTTTACAAAAAGAATCTGAATTAAATGAAATTGTCCGCTTGGTCGGGATTGATTCTTTATCTGAAAAAGACCAATTTACGTTAGAAATCGCCAAAGAAATTCGCGAAGATTACTTGCAACAAAATGCCTTTGATGATGTCGATACGTTTACTTCAAGAGAAAAACAATACCATATGTTGCATAATATTTTGGCATTTCATCAAGAAGGCTTGCAAAGCTTGGAATTGGGTGCTTATTTGAAAGAATTAATGGCAGGAACGATTCAATTACGCGACAAAATTGCACGTATGAAATATATCCCTGAATCAGAGCTAGATACCATTATTGGTCTACAACAAGAAATGAAAGAAACACTCCGGACGATACTACAAAAAGGGGGCATGTAAGAGATGATAAAAGAATACAAAACCATCGGCGAAGTTGTTGGCCCTCTAATGGCAGTGGATCATGTCGAAGGGGTTAAATACGAAGAACTGATTGAAGTCCGCTTACAAAATGGCGAAATTCGCAAAGGTCAAGTGTTAGAAATCCAAGAAGACAAAGCGCTCGTGCAAATTTTTGAAGGAACAGCAGGGATTAATTTACGCGATTCTTCTGTCCGCTTCTTAGGTCACTCCTTGGAACTTGGTGTGTCGGAAGAAATGATTGGCCGTGTCTTTGACGGTCTAGGTCGTCCTAAAGATGGAGGTGCCGAAATTTTTCCAGAAAAGTCAATGGATATTAATGGGGAGGTAATCAATCCGATTTCTCGCGACTACCCAGATGAGTTTATTCAAACGGGGATTTCATCGATTGACCATTTAAATACTTTGGTACGCGGGCAAAAGTTACCGGTGTTTTCAGCTTCTGGTTTACCTCATAAAGAATTGGCGGCTCAAATTGCCAGACAAGCAACGGTGTTAAATACCACGGATAATTTTGCGGTGGTCTTTGCAGGAATCGGGATTACGTTTGAAGAAGCCGAATACTTCATGGAGGATTTCCGACAAACAGGAGCGATTGATCGTTCCGTGATCTTTATGAACTTAGCGAATGACCCTGCGATTGAACGGATTGCCACTCCTCGTATGGCATTAACTGCGGCAGAATATTTAGCGTATGAAAAAGGCATGCATGTGTTAGTTATTATGACCGATATGACCAACTATTGTGAAGCGTTACGTGAAATTTCAGCAGCACGACGTGAAGTACCTGGTCGTCGGGGCTATCCGGGGTATCTTTATACAAATTTAGCGACGTTGTATGAACGTGCCGGTAAAATTAAAGGCTTAAAGGGCTCGGTTACGCAAATTCCAATTCTAACAATGCCAGAAGAAGACAAAACCCATCCAATTCCCGATTTAACTGGTTATATTACAGAAGGACAAATTATTTTGTCTCGTGATTTGTATAAAAATGGGATTGAGCCACCGATTGATGTGTTACCTTCGCTTTCTCGATTGAAAGACAAAGGAACCGGTGAAGGCAAAACAAGAGGCGATCATGCGGCAACGATGAATCAGTTGTTCTCTGCGTATGCCCAAGGCAAACAAGCTAAAGAGTTAGCGGTTGTTTTGGGAGAAGCGGCATTGTCTGATGTCGATAAAATTTATGCTAAATTTGCTGAAAAATTTGAAGAAGAGTATGTCAATCAAGGCTATACGACGAATCGTTCGATTGAAGAAACCTTAGACATGGGCTGGCAATTATTGGATATGTTGCCTCGTACGGAACTAAAACGAATCAAAGATGACATGATTGATGCCTTTTTACCTGACAAAGGTGTGGATCACGCGCCGTTAGTCTGATGAATCAGGAGAAAGGAGACGATTCAGATGGCAAAACTAGATGTACAATCGACGCGAATGGAAATGACGCGTTTGTCCAAACAGTTAGCGACTGCCAAACGTGGGCATAAATTATTAAAAGACAAGCAAGATGAATTGATGCGTCGCTTTATTCTGCTTATTCGCAAAAATGACCAGCTCAGAAAAGAAATGGAAGAACAAATGACGCAAGCAATGAAAGCTTTTCGATTAGCGAATGCGACCTTAAATGAAAATTTTATTGAAGAACTCTTTATTTTACCAGCAGCCAAGGTCAACTTGGATATTGGCACCAAGAATATTATGAGTGTACCTGTGCCTGTGATGAATTTTCAGTATGATGAAGACTATTTAAATACCCCTTTAGAATACGGCTTCTTAAATTCGAACGCACCGTTAGATGAATCAATTGATGGATTTACAAACGTTTTTCCGTTATTATTAGAGCTAACGGAAATTGAAAAGACATGCCAGTTAATGGCCGACGAAATTGAGAAAACCCGACGCCGTGTAAATGCTTTGGAATATATGACAATTCCAGAATTGGAAGAGACTATTTATTTCATTAGAATGAAGCTAGAAGAAGACGAGCGAGCGGGAGTGACTCGGATGATTAAAGTCAAAAATATGCGAACGAACTAGGAGAGAAGGACAATGCAACGAAAGCAACGTTTATTTCGTTTATCTGCTTCACAATTAATTACCATTGGTTTTGGAGGGTTAATTTTGTTAGGTGCCATTCTTTTAATGACACCTTTTGCCTCTGCAAGTGGGGAAGGGACTAATTTTTTAGATGCACTATTTACCGCTACTTCAGCCATTTGTGTGACCGGATTAACGACATTGTCAACAAATACACATTGGAGCCTGTTTGGTCAAGGTGTGATTCTAACATTGATTGAAATAGGTGGGCTGGGATTTATGACAATCCCAGTTTTCTTCTTTGTCATTATGAAGAAAAAAGTAAACTTAAGTACACGTATGGTTTTACGAGAAGCGCTAAATTCCCAGCAAATGAGTGGTGAAATACATTTACTGCTTTATATGTTGAAAATCACGTTTGGTATTCAAGCAATTGGTATGGCGTTGCTGGCATGCCGTTTTGTACCATTATATGGTTGGGGCACCGGACTATGGTATAGTCTCTTTCATGCAGTTTCAAGTTTTTGTAATGCAGGATTTGATTTGTTTGGTGATAGTCTTGTCGGATTTCAAAAAGATCCGTGGGTGCTGTCAGTCATTAGTTTGTTGATTATTTCTGGTGGATTAGGCTTTTTTGTTTGGCATGATGTATTAGGTTTGAGAAAAACAATCAGTGGAAAGCTGAAAGTTAAAATGTTACGTCGCTTAAGTTTGCATAGTCAAATTGCATTATTAGTGACAGCAGGTCTACTCTTGTTCGGAACCATTGGCTTTTTCATAACTGAATTTAATAATCCATCCTCGCCGTCAGGAACAATCATTCAGCGCGTGTTCAATACGATTTTTATGTCGGTGACACCTCGAACAGCCGGTTTCTTCTCTGTAGACTATGCTTCGATGACACATGCTGGCCTTGTTTTAACGATGATATTAATGTTTATTGGAGGAACATCAGGTTCAACTGCTGGGGGCTTCAAAACAACAACTTTTGGTATCTTGTTAATTAAGATGAGAAGCACCTTTAAAGGACGGAATCGTGCAGAATTTAATGGTAGAACGATTAACGATGCTGTTATTTTTCGAGCATTAACTCTATTTTTTACTTTTTTAGCGGTCATTATTATCAGTACGATGATTTTATCAGTGACTGAAACTATTCCGAATGTGAATCAGCTTGGATTAGAATATATCGTCTTCGAAGTAATATCAGCTTTAGGTACAGTAGGATTAACTATGGGATTAACACCAGAGTTGACAGCTATTGGGAAAATTATTATTTTGACCTTAATGTTTCTAGGTCGTGTTGGGGTAATGACTGTGTTCTTCTCATTAGTAAGTGCGAATAAACAAGAATCAAACTTTAAATATCCAGAAGAACCCGTCATTATTGGTTAAGAAAGTCGCCGTATCTGGCGGCTTTTTTCTTGCTTTTTGTAAATAAATTAGTGTATAGTAAAAGCAATAAAACTCGTTTTCTGAAAGAGGGACTTTTTGTGAGTGTGCAAGGTATCTAATTAAGCAATTGAATACAAATAAACCGAAAAAAGACAGGGTTTATTTGTTATGCCTATAGATACCTGAAAAAATCAATCAATGATGAAGGTAATAGGACTCCTATTGCCTTTTTTGATGCTTTTTTAGCATGGAATAACTGAAAACGAGGACCTCGTTGATCTTTTTTAGGAATCTTTTGTAAAAGAAAGGATAACTAAAATGAATATAAAATTATTACAAGTAACTGAATTTAACGCAATTAAACAAATGGTGATTGACCGCTGTATTAGCGATTATGGTAAAGAGTTATTAGAAGAAAAAGAACCTGCAACAGCACTTACGACTGTCAAAAAGCGTTTAGCTGAAACGAGCGAAGCCATGTTAATCTTAGCTTCTGGTCAGCATGTACCTTTTATGGGACTAACGCAGATTAAACATTTAACGACCAAAATTGCAAAAGGTGGCATATTGGAAGCCAGTGAATTAACGGAATACAGCGACTTTTTACGTTCATTTCGTTTGATTGCCAATTTTTTTGAAAAAAATAAATTTCAAACTCCAATTTTAGCAAAATATACACGAGAATTAACGGATTTTCGTACGATTAATGAGGCAATTGAAACAGCAATTGCTGGCAATCGTGTGAAGTCTGAGGCAACACGGGAATTGAAAAAAGTCCGTGGGAAAATAACCAAATTAGAAGGCGATATTGAAAAAAGTTGTAGTAAAACCTTAAAATATGCCACAGCGAATGGTTGGTTACAAGATCGTTTGATTGTTAAGAAAGAAGAACGATATACATTACCAGTTAAAACTAATTTTCAATCTAAAATAGCAGGTAATATTATTGAGCGTTCGAGTCGTGGGACAACGGTTTTTATCGAACCAGAAGGTATTCGCAAATTAAATGATCAATTAATTTTATCGCAAAGTGAAGAAACGGCAGTTATTTATCAAATTCTAGCTTCGTTAACCGGTATGATTGCTGAAGAAGCTGTGACGATTGGCTATTGTATGGATATTATCGTGGAATTAGATACAATTTTTGCTAAAGCCAAATATAGTCAAAGTATTGGTGGGAAAGCAATCGAAGTGAATGATGAGGAAGTTTTAGTGCTTGATAAAGTCAAACATCCGCTGTTAGATAATCCTGTGCCGCTAGATGTGAGTTTGGGGCAATCGATGCACGGCATGATTATTACTGGACCGAATGCAGGAGGCAAAACCGTCGTCTTGAAAACCATTGCGCTCGTGTGCTTAATGTCTTATTTTGGTTTATGTATCAATCATGGTGGGAAATCAAGTATTGGTATCTTTAAGAAAATATTTATTGACATTGGTGATCAACAAAGCTTGGAAAATTCATTAAGTACGTTTTCTGGTCATATGAAAAATATTAGTGATATCGTGCGTCAAACGTCAAGAAAGACCTTAATTTTATTGGACGAAATTGGTAGTGGAACAGAACCAAATGAAGGGGCCGCACTGGCAATTGCCACGATGGAAGCCATGTATGCAAAAGGTGGCACGATTGTAGCAACGACTCATTATGGTGAAATCAAAGAATTTGCTTTACAACATGAAGATTTTCAAACTGCAGCTATGGCGTTTGATTCAGAAACATTGACACCACAATATCGTTTGTTGTTGAATCAAGTTGGTGAAAGTAATGCTTTTTGGATCGCTCAGAAAATGGCGTTAGATGTTGAAATTTTACAAAAGGCGAAGCAATACCTGACCAACAAAGACTATCAAACAAAACAAATACCACGCAAGCAACAAAAAGTGACAGTCGAAAAAAGCCAACTAACTGACTTTCATAAAGGGGATCGTGTTTGGAGTACGGAACTTCAAAAAACAGGTTTGTTTTATGAATACCAAGATGCACATCAAGCACAAATTTTAGTTGAAAAACAATTTCATACCGTTCAAGCCAAACGTCTACAATTAGACTTGCCAGCAACTGAACTCTACCCGTTAAATTATGATGTCGAACAATTATTTGTCGATTATCATGAACAAAAATTTAAGCGTGACATTGATCGTGGCTCGAAAAAAGCGCAGAAAAAATTGCGAAAAATGGCTGAAGAACGGAAAAGTTGAATGGTCTAACTAATCATGCTATAGTGAAAGAACAATAAGGAGAAAAGAGGGATGTACAATGGCGTCTATGAGATTGCGTTTATTACTTTTGAATCGTTAATTTAATACAAATTCAAAAGTCTTGTAACGAAATTCATAGGTGAAGTGTGCCCTTTTTTAAACACATTTTAGATATACGATGAATGGAGATGGTGAAGACTGTCTCCTTTTTTGTGTGCTTTTCGTTACAACGGAAAGGAAAAATAATGCAAGAACAAGTCATACACATTAAGAAATTAGAACTGGAAGGACAACTACTAGATATTCCAGAATTAGCGGTCTAACAAAATGAAAAAATTGGAATTGTTGGGAATAATGGCTCTGGAAAATCAACGTTATTGCGTTTGATTGCTGGCGAGTTAGAACCAACAAGAGGCGAGGTAACAACTTTTATTGACATGACTTTTTACCAACAAATTGCTCCTATTGATGAACAGAATGGTGCGGCTAATTTAGATGGTGAATTATTAAGTCGCTTGGCTGTTCCGAAAAACGAAGTGGATACACTAAGTGGTGGTGAGCAAACAAAATATCGATTAGCGCAACTATTATCCAACTATCGGCTAGGTTTGTTGTTGGATGAACCAACGACACATCTGGATGCGAAAGGTAAGCAACAGCTGATAGAAGAATTACGCTATTATTATGGAACATTGCTTTTTGTTAGTCATGATCGCGCCTTTCTAAATGCACTCGCTGACAAAATCTGGGAGATACGAGACGGTCAAGTAATTGAGTATAAAGGAAATTATGAAGACTATGTAAACCAGAAAAAACAAATGGAATTGACAAAAGAACGGGATTTCCAAAACTATCAAAAAGAAGCTGCTCGTCTAGAAAAAGGCATTCTAAACAAACAACAAAAAGCCATGCAAGCAGCAAAGGTTTCAACGAAAAACAAGCAGAAAAATATTCGTCCTAGTCGTTTGTCCTCATCAAAGCAAAAGGACACAGTTCAAAAAAATCTACATCGACAAGCCAAAGCGATGGCTGCCAGATTGGAACAATTAGTAGAAGTCAAACCGCTTCAAAAAGCAATAACTATTGACTTTCCCAAACATGCTTCTGCTGAAATCCACAATGCTTATCCTATTCGGGCAGAGGAATTGACGATAGCTAAGGGGGAGAAAGTAATCCTTAACAAAATTGACTTTCAATTGTCTCTAGGAAGAAAAGTTGCATTAGTTGGTCCTAATGGCGCTGGGAAATCGACTTTGTTAAATGCAATCTTAGCGAAGCATCCACAAATCATTACCTCAAGCAAGGCGAAGATTGTTGCTTATGAACAAATGGCGTATCAATTTACCGAGAACACCCCAATCATTGATGAATTGATGCATACAACTGATTGGCAAGAACCGACCGTCCGAGCATTATTGAACAACTTAGGCTTTTTACCATCCGCTATTTATCGACCGCTAAACAGATTGAGTGGGGGCGAAGCGACAAGGCTTGCTATTGCGAAGCTTTTTACCCAACCTTCAAATATTCTTTTGTTAGATGAGCCGACCAATTTTATTGATTTAGCCACCATTGAAGCGTTAGAAATTTGTTTAAAAGCATATCAAGGAACGGTTTTATTCACTTCACATGATCAGCAATTTATCGAAAATGTGGCAGATGAAATTTGGACATTAGACGAGGGAAAATTAAACCAAACTTAGTGACTTTTTAACTTGCAATATGCGAATATATGTTCTATTCTTTAGATAACAAAACGCAAGGAGAACTGTATGAAAACAAGCTTAACTGTACAAATGGAAGAAACTCTCTATTACTATTGTCGTGAAAACGGTGATATTGTTGTTGAAGAAGTGACGATGCCTGATGACCAAGGAATTGTTGATACATTAAGTTGTCGTCTGGATGCGGAATCACAATTCGAATGGCGCTGTTACGAGTTGAAAGTCAGTAAAGCTGATTTCCGTTCAAAAGCAAAATTATCTTTTGTTGGTCACTATAATTATTTTGTGCTACCCGAACAGTTGTATGTTTCGGTGCAAGATGAGATTCCTGCACACATTGGTGTATTGGTTTACCATGCCTATGTAAGTGAAGATCTAGGCATGCCCGGCTATTTTACGATTGCTAGAAAGCCTCAGCGACAAGCCTTACAAGTCAATGAGCATCAATTACTGTATCGCTTGATTGCTTCACAAGCACGAGAAGTTGGCAAGGCGAAAAAAACAGCACGTGGTCTGCGGGTTTTTGGTACCGAACAAATTTATAAAGAATTAAAAAAACGTCAACCGGACTATGACTTATTTGGCGGTGGTGTAAATTATTATGATCGGTTTATTGAAGATACGCAAAATCAGGCAATCGAAGCAATGAAAGAAGAACTAGAAGCGACCCGAGCAGCTTATTTTGAATTGGAACAACGTTATTTGGAGGGGAAATAATGTATTATCCGTATTTTCGAGGCAAGCAATATGATTTATTAGCGTTGCGAGCATTGATTGAAGCCAAACGCTTGTCTAAAAAAGTGCAACCTATTATCGAGCCGGTAAAAAATTCTCCCACATTTATGAAATTTTTAGACGTTGTTCATCAGGCTGACCATCCATTATTTGTGATTCAAAATCCACAAGCTGGTGCATTTTTAACGGAAACGGGTTTAGCAACCTTGCAAAAAATTCCTCATCGGAAAGCGATGATTTTGGAACAACCGTTAGAAACCGTAGAGAATCCTTCTGAATTACTGATTGTTCATCAGGCAGCGCCAGCGTTAGTTAGTGACTGGCAGAAGGTAAATCAAAAAATCTTAGTACCGAATGAATTTCGTGTGTTACAAAAAGTCCAAGGGGAATGTATTTTAATGGAAGATGTGTTTACGCGTTTGCCACGTACGCAATTTTATCAAGAATTACCTGATGAAGTATTTTCAAGGACACATCAAACCTTTGCGCAAAGAGGTTTTGTCGGTTTTAGCGACTTTTCAATTGATAGCAAAATTTATTATGAACATGGCTATCCAGCAACGGTATTGAGTTTGCACTTAGTTTATTTTGAAGCAGACATATTGCGCATCCATCATTTTTTATCATCAGAAGACCTACCTTCCCAAAAGGAGAAATTTTTAGTGATGATGGAAGAGGTGTGTACGTGGGCAGAACGCTTATGTGGCGACCAATTAACATTAGGACTGTCCTTGCTCATTGACAATGCACAATGGGGGAAATTTCCTGGAATGGGTGTCATGAGAAAAGCTGCGGTGATGCATCATATGGAATTAATGAGTCGTTATTTAGAGGAGGGAAAAGAATGAAAAAGATGGTTATCTTTGGTGGTAGTGGTTTTTTGGGGAGAGAAATTATTCAACAAGCCTTACATCAAAATTTCGACGTCACAAGTATTTCAAGAAGCGGTGCACCAGAAGTTCGTGAAAGTTGGATGAATAAGGTTTGTTGGCTAAAAGCCGATGTTTTTGATCCGAGTATGTGGCGAGAAAAGTTAGTGGATGTAGATGTGGTCATCGATGCAATTGGTGTGTTAATTGGCGATGAAGAATTATATGAAAAAATGAATGTCCTTCCTGCTAAAATACTTGCAAAAGAAGCTTCAACAATGCATGTGCCAACTTTTGTGTATATTTCTGCTAAATCATTTAGCGAGAAATTTCTGACCGCATACTTTACTTCGAAAAAAGAGGCGGAACGAGCTGTTAAATTTTATTATCCGGACGCTTTGATTGTTCGACCAAGTTTTATGTATGGCAAACGCAGAAAAGGAACGACTGCTCAAGCGAAATTCATTCAATTGGCTAAAAAAATACCGTTCGTTTCTTCAAAAATAACCCATTTACAGCCACAAGCAGTTGAACATGTCGCGCATGCGATTGTTGCTAAATTAGTGTAATAATAAAAACTGAATAGTTAAAGGAGAACGTTATGAAAACAACTTCCGATTTTTCGCTGCTTCATTGGCGTCAAAATTTTTACTTTTTTTTAGGTGGTCAATTTTTATCTGGTTTGACCAGTATGGTTGTGCAATACTCAATCATTTGGTATTTGACGAAAGCAACCAATTCTGCAACTGTGTTAAGTTATGCAACAATTTTAGGAATGTTGCCAATGGTCCTGTTAAGTCCGTTTATTGGTGGGTTAGTGGATCGATGGAATAAGAAAAAACTGCTAATTGTGACAGATAGTATTGTAGCGTTGTTTGCAATAATGTTATCTTTAGTAGGTACGATTGTTGGTGAGTTTCCGCTTTGGTTTGTTTTTGTATCGCTACTTGCTCGTTCAGTGGCACAAACCTTTCAAATGCCTACCATTCAATCGATTCTACCAACGATTGTTCCAGAAGAAGAATTAACGAGAGCTAATGGACAACTTGGAATGATACAATCAGCGAATTTCATTGTTGCGCCAGCGTTAGGAGCTTTCCTCTTTGCGATTGTCCCAATTAATTTATTAATTTTACTAGATGTCCTTGGTGCTGTTTTAGGCATTGGTTTGTTGTTTTTTGTGACGATTCCTTTTGTTAAAATGACAGGTGAGGCTGTTCATTTTCTAGAAGATACCAAATTCGGCCTTCAAAAATTGATACAAAATAGAGGACTGTGGTTAATTACGCTGATTGGTTCGGCGTTTACTTTGATATTTATGCCTGCTGCTAGTATGTATCCGTTAATGACGATGGAATACTTTGGTCGCTCCGTCGGTGATGCCGGTTTGATTGAAGTGATTTATGCAGGTGGTATGCTGTTGGGTGGAACCATCATCGGTATGTTTGGTAAGTGGAAAAATCGGATGCAACCGATTCTGCTGGCGTATCTGGTGATGGGCGTAACGATTGGTTTGAGTGGAACTCTGCCAACGACGAATAAAGGATTTATTTGGTTCATCATTTTAAATGCTTTGGCTGGATTTGCGACCCCCTATTTTAATACGTTATTGATGGCGATGATTCAACAAAGCTATGAACCACAGCACTTAGGAAGAATCCTAGGTGTATTGAACTCCTTAATGAGTATCACTGGACCTGTCGGATTAATTTTTGCTGGTCCTTTAGCGGATAAAATCGGGGTCGAAAAAATGTTTGTCATTGCTGGCGTTGGGACACTCATCTGCGGCTTACTTACGTATCTAATACCGCAAACAAGAAACTATGATTTGGAATTACAAAAAAGATTGCTGAAGAAATAGGGAATAGGAGGAGCTGTTTATGGAAACTTTAGAAGAATATGTAGCAACAATTCCTGACGCTCAACACAGAACAAAATTTTTAACGCTCTGTCAGTGGGTGAGTGAGACATTTCCGGAATTGCAATTAAGATTTGGTTGGCGGCAACCGATGTTTACCCACCATGGCACATTTATTCTTGGTTTAAAACAGACGAAAAAATATATAACGGTATCTCCTGAAGTAGCTGCAATGAAGCAATTTACTGCCCGACTAGATGCCATTGGGTATGCACATACCGATAATACCTTTCGAATTGGTTGGCAGGAGATTGTTGATTATGAATTACTGCAAGCGATTATTCAATTTAATATGGAAGATAAAGCAAATTGCACGACTTTTTGGCGAGCGAAACCAAGTAAAACATAATTTATCTATCTAACGCAAAAAGGAGCGAAATCAGCTCCTTTTTTTATTTAGTTCATAAAGTTTTGTAAGTTCATCTAAAAAGTTGCTGCAAAACCAATCGCTGCCGAACAATCAACCTATTTGGTATTTTTAGCTACTCTTGTTACACTAAGTAAGTGAATTTATTTTAAGGAGATGCTTGCATGACAAAAAAATTATTTGAACCCATAACAATCGGTTCAATGCAATTAAAAAATAGATTAGTAATGTCACCGATGTGTATGTATTGTGCGAAAGAGGATGGCAAAGTCACTTCATGGCACAATACGCATTACGGATCACGGGCAGCAGGACAAATTGGTTTAGTGATGTTAGAAGCGACTGCAGTGCAAGCAGTTGGTCGAATTAGTCCAAATGATTTAGGGATTTGGTCAGATGATCAAGTGGAAGGATTACGCAATTTAGTAACAATCGTCCAAGAGAACGGGAGTGCAGCTGGTATTCAACTAGCGCATGCTGGACGAAAAGCACAACTTTCGACTGAAAGTGTCGCACCTTCTGCGATTCCTTTTGATGAAGCATCGAAAGTACCAAAAGAGCTAACGATTGAACAAATTCAACAAGTCATTGCGGATTTCAAACAAGCAGCCATTCGTGCAGATAAAGCTGGCTTTGATATGGTAGAAATTCATGCTGCTCATGGCTATTTAATTAATCAGTTTTTATCCCCATTGACGAATCAACGTAAGGATAATTATGGCGGTTCAGCAGAAAATCGTTATCGTTTGTTAAAAGAAGTGATTACAGCTGTTCGTGAAGTTTGGGATAAAGCGTTATTTGTACGTATCTCTGCTTCGGATTATCAAGAAGCTGGTTTACATTCCGCTGATTATGTCCAATTCGCAAAATGGATGAAAGAACAGCATGTTGATTTAATTGATGTCAGTTCTGGTGCAGTGGTTCCAGCAACCATCGATGCTTTTCCAGGGTATCAAGTACCATTTGCAGAACAAGTAAAAAAAGAAGCAGGGATTGCAACTGGAGCAGTAGGTCTAATCTTAAATGGCACGCAAGCCGAAGAGATTCTCAAAAACAACCGTGCAGACCTTATTTTCTTAGGCCGTGAATTATTACGAAATCCTTATTGGGCGTATGAAGCAGCGAAAGAACTGCATACTGAAATCAAAGGACCTGTCCAATACACACGTGGTTGGACATTTTAATAAAAAAGGACTTGCTTTTCATGGCAAGTCCTTTTTTTGTTTATTCAACTGTAACTGATTTTGCAAGGTTACGAGGTTTATCGACATCATAACCACGTTGTAAAGTAGCAAAATAAGCAATTAATTGTGTTGGTATAACAGATACTAAAGCTGTTAATAATGGATGCACGTTTGGCAAGACAAGTTGGTCCGTTGGTCGTGCAAATTCTTCACTGACAATGACTAATGTTTTGGCGCCACGACTTTCTACTTCTTTGAGGTTTCCACGAGTGTGAGAACCAGTCAAAGCATCGGTGATAATACCTAAAACAGGAGTGCCTTCTTCGATTAAAGCGATTGTTCCGTGTTTCAGTTCTCCGGCTGCAAAACCTTCTGCTTGAATATAAGAGATTTCTTTTAATTTCAAAGCTGCTTCACTTGAAACGTAGTAATCATTTCCACGGCCAATATAGAAAGCATTGCGTGTGTTGCTTAAATAATCTTCTGTCAATTGTGAGATAACCGCTTTTTCGCTAATCATTGTTTCCATAGCAGTAGCAACTAAAGACAATTCGTGGAAAATATCCATTTCCTGTGCAGCTTCAATGGCTAAATAATTTCCGACACCTTGAGCTAAAATCGCCATGACAGCAATTTGAGCAGTATACGCTTTAGTTGAAGCAACTGCAATCTCTGGTCCTGCGTGTAATAGCAAAGTATGTTTTGCTTCGCGAGAAAGGGTTGATCCAGCGACGTTGGTAATAGTTAAAGAAGGGTAGCCTAACTGGTTAATTTGTACCAACACTTGACGACTATCCGCAGTTTCTCCACTTTGTGTTAAGAAAATAAAGAACGGTTTTTTAGATAACAATGGCATATTATAACCAAACTCACTGGATAAATGTGCTTCAACAGGGATATGCGTCATCGTTTCAATAAACTTTTTAGCTGCTAAACCAGCATTATAACTAGTCCCGCAAGCTACAATATAGATACGATCGCTAGCTGCTAATTCTTCTACTAATGACGCATCTAGTTGAACATTTCCTTGTTCATCTTCGTAAGTTTGAATTAAGCGACGCATTACGGCTGGCTGTTCATCAACTTCTTTTAACATGTAGTAAGGATATGTTCCTTTTTCGATATCGGTTAAATCTAATTGCGCTTCGTAAGATTCACGATAAACTAGATTGCCTTTTGCATCTTCAATTTGGAACGCATCTGCGGTAACAGTTACCGTTTCACCATCGACGATTTCGACAAAATGATTTGTTTGATCCAACATTGCAAGGGCATCACTACAGATTACGTGGAAGTTTTCGCCAATTCCAATTAATAGTGGGCTTTTATTTTTAGCGACATAAATTGTTTCAGGAGCCTCTTTATCGACCAATGCAAATGCATAAGACCCTTGAATGATTTGCACTGCTTTTTGGAAAGCTTCTTTCGTTGCTAACTGCTCTTGTTCCATTAAAGCCGCAATTAAATGAACGGCAATCTCGGTGTCTGTCTCACCGTAAAATGAGTCATTGGCTAGATATTGTTGACGAATTTCTTCAAAATTTTCAATCACACCATTGTGAACAAGGACTAGACGGCCATTTTCTGAAGTGTGAGGGTGAGCATTGTTTTCAGATGGTTTGCCATGTGTTGCCCAACGCGTATGTCCGATACCGATAGTTCCTTGTACATCTTGTGTCAATTTGTCTGATAAATTTTTAATGCGACCTTGCGCTTTAATCAAGTGTGACTGTTGAGTATCTGCAACGAACAAGCCTGCTGAGTCATATCCTCGATACTCTAAACGCTCCAATCCACTAATAATTATTTTTTCTGCATGTTCTTTTCCTACGATTCCTACGATTCCGCACATAATGTCATTCCTACTTTCATTTGTCATTATGTATTTCTAACTGCGTGATAAAAATTTTGTCAAAGTCTCACAACTTAGGTTTGTTTTTTATCTGTAGAGTGCAGACCCTAGAGTCACCCGCCGAATATTTCGATAAACTCTTCCTCGTCATCTATTAAAAAATAGATCTGGCGCTTTTTTTAATTGGTATAGTCAATTCGTTTAAGTGTTTCTTTTAGAAATACAAACGTAATGATAACCATAATTGGATTGTAAGTCAACAATAAAATTTAAAAATTAAAATTGGTCTAATTGAAACTGGCTTGTAGAAAGAAAAAAGTAGAGAAAAAAATTGGTTTTCCCTATCAAATATTTTCAAGTTTCGATACAATGAATAGTAACAGAAAGAAGGGATAGGTATGTCAGAATTTGTCAATCCAATGACATTTAAAGAATTGAAAAATTTGGTACAAGAATTAGAAAAACAACAAATTCCTGAGGACACCAAAATATTTTTAGACACTGGTTGGGATAGTTTACAAGAAATACTGCCAGGGGCTATTCATCTGAAAGAAGCCCAGCAATTCCAAGTCCAAGATGTCTTAACCAAAGAAACTTTTGGCGGTTACTCATTAATTGAGAAAGCCGAAAAAACACAAGCAGAGGGTGCTTCGGAGCGAGTAATTGTTATCGAAAATCTGTACTAAAATTTAAAGGTTAGAGGAGAGAAATATGAATAAAAGAAGATGGATTGCAGTGATTATTGCTGCAGGGTTGTTTATTTTTTCAATCGTGGTATCTGCAATGACACCTAGAGAAGAGACCGATGCATTGGCTGGGATTAACGCCTTGCTTTATGGTACCAATGAATTAGCTGAGTTTGTCGAACAAGAAGGAAATACGAATGCGAGAATTGCTCATCTTTATGTAGATGGCGCAATTACCAATTCTGGAGAAAGTGGCTTGTTTGCCACAGAAGGCTATAATCATCAATCATTTCTAGAACAGCTGAAGCAAGTACAATACGATTCAACAATTGCTGGTGTGCTATTAGAAGTGAATTCACCAGGTGGTGGAGTTTATGAAAGTGCTGAGATTGCCAAAGAAATTCGTAAAATTCAAGAATTAGAAATCCCAATTTATGTCACAATGACCAATATGGCGGCTAGTGGTGGCTATTATATTTCAGCATCAGCTGATAAAATTTTCGCTTCGGAAGAGACGGTCACAGGCTCAATTGGTGTAATTATGTCAGGCGTTAATTACTCTGGTTTATTTGAAAAATTAGGTATTGAAGATGCGACGTACAAGAGTGGGGCACTCAAAGACATGGGGTCAGCTGCACGCCCAGTAACCGAAGATGATAAAAAAGTGCTGCAAGGTTTTGTAGATAGCTCCTATAATCGTTTTGTAAATGTGGTTTCACAAGGTCGTCAAATGTCGGAAGAAGAGGTCCGTAAAATAGCAGATGGCCGAATTTATGATGGGGTACAAGCATTAGACAATGGCTTAATTGACGAATTAGGTTACCCAGAAGATGCGTTGGAAGCCTTAAAAGTTGAGAATGATTTAGAATCTGCAGAAGTGATTTCTTATGATTTTTCAGCAACTGGATTTGCAAGCACATGGTTTGGCTCAAAATTAGCAGAAATGCAAGGACTGAAACAAACAGATAGTAGTCGTATGATGACGTTATTGGAAAGTATCGGTACACCAAATGCACCGAAACCACTTTATTATTACGGAGGTGAGTAACTATGACAGACTCAGAAGAAAAAAAGCCAGATATTTCAGAGCCAACTCACCAAGATGATTTTTATCAAAAAGTCTTACAATCATCGAAAAAAGAATATACATCCGTTGAGGTTGAACAGAATCAACAAAAGTGGGAACGTTTTGTGCAACCAGAAAAATCAGAGAATAAGATAAATGATTTTCCAGATTATTTTTATGCCGGCTTTTGGATTCGCCTGTGGGCATTTTTGGTTGATATGATTTGTATCGTTGCAATTACAACTGCGACAATTGATGTGATTTTTCATCTCTTTCAATGGCAAATGTCAACCGCGATGTTTAGTGTTTATGGTCTGCTGAGCTTAGCAATATATTTAGCATATTTTACGCTAATGACCAAATTAAACCATGGACAAACTTTGGGGAAAATGTTGTTTGGTATTCGCGTGGTTTGTCATACAGAAGAAGAGCTTTCTTGGCAAACTGTATTGATACGTGAAGTGGCAGGGCGATTTGTCCTTCAAGTAAATCCTTTGTTGTCACTAGGTTATCTACCAGCAGCATTTACTAAACGTAAGCAACATGTGATTGATTATTTTACAGATACCAGTGTTGTTACGTTAAATATGATTAAAGCTTTCAATAATCAAGCGCAACTATAATAAAAGGCTGTGATATAATGTATAATGTTATATTACAGCTTTTTTAATTAAGAAAAGGAGATTGAGATGACAGAAATATTTTCTTTTCCCGATGAACCACAACGTTTATGGATAAATGGAAACAAAAAGATGGAAGAACAAGAATTTTTGGCGGCCAAAGAAGACTTTTTGCAGTTGTATCAGTTAGAACCAACATTTAGACATTGTCGTAAAGTAGTGAGTGTCTTACAGATGTTAGGAGAATTTTCAGCAGCGCTCGACTTTGCTGAAGATTATTTTGATCATTTTTTAGCTGAGGAAGCGGCATTTGTTGAGTATGTTCATTTGTTATTATTAGATGAACAGTATCTCTTTGCACATCGTCTTTTACACCAAGCACCATTTGAAACAAGCCAATTAGTAAATGAATTGCAGCAACTAGAACAAATGCAGGAATGGATGGCAGTCGATCATCAACAAATCAAATGGCAACAACTGCTTCGTTGGGACCAAAGCAAATCACCGATTCCGCAGAAAGCTTGGCATAAATGGATAAAAGGGATGTCCTTAAACAACTTCTTTCAACTGTGTCAAGATTATGTCGCGCTGAGAAAAAATCCATTTATCTTACCAAAATTAATAGAAGAACTTGTTCGTGATGGGGCACAACAATCTATTCAAATCGATGAACAGGTGATTGATTTAGCAACTTTAAAGGATTTAGATCAGATGCCGATTTTTCAACGAATCAAACAAGCGGTTGAAAACCAACAATTGAAAGATCCGCAAATGAAAGAAATGCTTTTGACAGAAATTAATGCACATTTTGCTTTAATGTACCCTTTACTACCACCAGAAGTTGATGCACAAAAATGGGCAGATAGCTATGTATTAGAGTACCAAAGTTGGTTTGGCGATGAAGTCGCGCAAAAAGAATTAGAAAATTATGCAACGATTCAAGCAAAAAAACAACAAATTCGTGAAATATATCAAGGTTTGTTATAAAAAATTTGAGAAATCGATGAACTTTTCATTCAAAATGTTTACATTTTTCAAGGCTTAGTGTACTATTTAAAAGTATGCATGAAACTATTTCATATGTAAATTTATTTGTTAATTCGGAGGGAAATACATGACTGCAAAATGGGAAAAAACAGGCGTCAATGATGGCGTATTAACTTTTTCAATTGCTCAAGAAGAAATTCAAAAAGGTTTAACGACTGCCTTTAACCGTGTGAAAGGAAACCTTAACGTACCAGGGTTCCGTAAAGGAAAAGTATCTCGTACAGTATTTAACCGTATGTACGGTGAAGAAGCATTATATGAAGATGCTCTAAACGCTGTATTACCAGAAGCTTATGAAGCTGCTGTTAAAGAAGCTGGAATTGATCCAGTATCTCAACCTAAAATTGATGTTGAAAGCATGAATAAAGGTGAAGATTGGACAATTAAAGCAGAAGTAACTGTAAAACCTGAAGTAAAATTAGGTGAATACAAAAACTTAACAGTTGAAAAACAAGACCGTGAAGTAACAGATGCTGACGTAGAAGCTCGTCTACAAAGCGAATTAGAACAACAAGCTGAATTAGTTGTTAAAGAAGACGCTGCTGTTGAAGGCGATACAGTAGTTATCGACTTTGAAGGTTTCTTAGGCGATGAAGCTTTTGAAGGTGGAAAAGGCGAAAACTATTCTCTAGAGCTAGGTTCAAACTCATTCATCCCTGGTTTTGAAGACCAATTAGTTGGTAAAAAAGCTGGCGATAACACAGATGTGACTGTAACATTCCCAGAAGATTACCAAGCAGAAGATTTAGCCGGTAAAGAAGCTGTCTTCAAAGTAACTGTTCATGAAGTAAAAGCAAAGGAATTACCAGAATTGGATGATGAATTTGCAAAAGACGTTGATGACAGCGTTGAAACTTTAGCAGAATTAAAAGAAAAATATCGTGCTGAATTGACAGAAAGCAAAGAAAAAGCAGCCAAAGAAGCTGTTGAAGAATCTGCAATCCGTCAAGCAGTAGAAAATGCTGAAATCGTTGAATTACCACACGTAATGGTTCACGATGAAGTACATCGTGCAATGGATGAATTCCTAAACAACATGCAACGTCAAGGAATCAACCCAGAAATGTACTATCAATTAACTGGTACAACTGAAGCTGACTTGCATAAACAATTTGAAGGCGAAGCAGATACTCGCGTGAAAACAAACTTAGTTATCGAAGCGATTGTTGCTGCTGAAGGCTTAGAAGCAACTGATGAAGAAGTTGAAGCAGAAATCAAAGAATTATCAGAAGCATACAACATGCCAGAAGCACAAGTACGCCGCGTACTAACTGAAGACATGTTAAAACATGACATCAACATGAAGAAAGCCGTAGATGTGATTACAACTACAGCTGTTGAAGCATAATTGTTAACGTTAGAAATCGTCAAAGTTCATTTATTGAGCTTTGGCGATTTTTCTTTTGTTTAGTTTAATAAAAAATGTCCTTTTTTTGATGTATATGAGATGTTATACTATTAGAAATTCATTCAAAAAAGGAGTAGTTATGGAAGAAAAACAAGCAATACAACGTTATGGACAACAACTATTTAAATGGAGTCTCTCTTTATTGGGCTTAGCAGTTATTTCGGTTATCATTGATGTATCTTTAGGGGTGTTTGAATTAGGCTCATTGAGCTCAGTTTTCATTCCGTTGTATATGTTTAGTATTAGTACCAATATACGTCATAAAGAATTGACGCAGATTACAGGATGGATAACTGCTGTGAAAATTTTAGCGATTATTGGCTTTTTTATTGGGATTCTATCTGTTTTTAGCTTATTTTTGTTGATCAATAATATCCTGTTACTAATTCGAATTGCACCTCTTGTGATGATTTTGACAACGATTCTCTCGCTTGCATCAATAGTTATTTACTGGAAAATCTGGTCTTGTCATCGCCAAATGGAACAAATTGTTAGAAAATGACTAAATTCAAATTTTGGAATAGAAGTAACTCTTTTTTTCGTACTTATAAATAGAAAAAACTTCTTTACTAATCCTTAATTTGCAAGGTTTAAAGGCTTTTTCTTTCGTCTTATCTATGCTAGAATGGATAAAGACTGAGTTTTGAATATTTCTTTCCAGTCGAAAGAAAATACAAGGGGTGAACACCATGTACGACAATACAAACGGAAATGAGCCGGTACGTTGCTCTTTTTGTGGCAAAGCGCAAGAAGAAGTGAAAAAAATCGTCGCTGGTCCTGGTGTCTACATTTGTGATGAATGCATTGAATTATGTAAAGAAATCATTGACGAAGAGTTTTATGAAGAAGCGATTCGTGAATTTATGGAAGTACCAAAACCAAAAGAGATACTTGATGTATTAAATGACTATGTAATTGGACAAGAGCGTGCAAAACGTGCATTAGCTGTTGCTGTATATAATCACTACAAACGTGTAAATGCAGAAGCTTCAGAAGATGATGTGGAATTGCAAAAAAGTAATATCTGCTTAATCGGACCAACTGGATCTGGTAAAACTTTCTTAGCACAAACACTAGCCAAAAGTTTAGATGTGCCATTTGCAATCGCAGATGCTACCAGTTTAACAGAAGCGGGTTATGTAGGAGAAGATGTGGAAAATATCTTGCTAAAACTCTTGCAATCGGCTGATTACAATGTTGAGCGTGCTGAAAAAGGAATTATTTACATCGATGAAATTGATAAAATTGCTCGTAAAAGTGAAAATGTATCAATTACACGTGATGTATCTGGTGAGGGCGTGCAACAAGCACTATTAAAAATCTTAGAAGGAACGGTAGCAAGTGTTCCTCCTCAAGGTGGCAGAAAACATCCACATCAAGAAATGATTCAAATCGATACAACGAATGTTTTATTCATTGTTGGTGGTGCTTTTGACGGTATTGATACGATTGTTAAAAACCGTCTAGGTGAAAAAACAATTGGCTTTGGTTCAAATAACCAAAAAATTTCTGATGATGAAAGTGTGATGAAATACATCATTCCAGAAGATTTATTGAAATTTGGTTTAATCCCTGAATTTATTGGACGCTTGCCAGTAATGGCTGCTTTAGATAAATTAACAGTTGAAGACCTTGTTCATATTCTAACAGAACCAAAAAATGCTTTAGTTAAGCAATACAAAAAATTGTTAGCTTTAGATGATACTGAACTTGAGTTCGAAGCCGGAGCTTTAGAAGCTATTGCGGCCAAAGCGATTGAGCGCAATACGGGTGCTCGTGGATTACGTTCGATTATTGAAGACATCATGATGAACATTATGTTTGATGTACCATCAGATGAAACGATTGAAAAAGTAACGATTACAGAAGATGCTGCTAAAGGGCTTGCTGAACCGACTGTTACGTATCGTGAAGAGAAAAAAGCAGGTTAATTATTAACCGGATAGCACACAATCTGGCTATCCGGTTTCCTGTGTGCAAAGAAGGGAAGTACATTTATGAAAGTAAATTCAGCTGAAATTGTGATTAGTGCGGTTTCTCCAGCGCAATATCCAGATACACCATTACCAGAGATTGCTTTAGCAGGACGTTCAAATGTGGGGAAATCTTCATTTATCAATACATTGATTAATCGTAAAAATTTAGCAAGAACTTCCTCAAAACCAGGGAAAACGCAAACACTAAATTTTTATTTGATTGAGAATGCTTTACATTTTGTTGATGTTCCAGGGTATGGCTATGCAAAAGTATCTAAAACAGAACGAGCAAAGTGGGGCAAAATGATTGAAACATATTTATCTGAACGTGAACAATTACGTGCAGTGGTTTCTCTAGTAGATTTACGACACGCACCTTCACAAGAAGATATTCAAATGTATAATTTTTTGAAATTTTATGATATTCCGGTGATTGTTGTGGCGACTAAAGCCGATAAAATCCCACGTGGGAAATGGAACAAGCATGAAAGTGTGATTAAGAAAGCCTTGAATTTTGATAATACGGATCAATTCATCTTGTTTTCTTCTGTCACCAAACAAGGAAAAGAGGAAGCTTGGGCAGCAATTGAAGCCGCAATTAGCTAAAAAAAGACATTCAGTGAAAACTGAATGTCTTTTTTAAGTTTGTTCATGAAATTCTTGGTAGAAACGATAGCGTTCTTCAAAAGAAACTTCTCGGATGATTTGATTAATGGTCCATGTATAGCCGGATGGATCAACAATTTCAGCATGACGAGTACCCATAAATTCGTCGGGTTCCTGTGTAATCGTTGCTCCTAATGCAACTGCTTTTTGTAAGGTTGCAACAACGTCTGGCACGACCAATTGTAACCACATCGAGTCTATTTCTTCTTTTTTAGGTGAATAACAATCAAAAGCTGGATTTTCGTCCATTAGACGTAATGCAACATCCCCAACAATGATATTGGCTTCGTTTAAACCGGTTTTATCTGGAAAAGAGTAGACCTCTTTTCGTAGTCCGTCAAATGCTTTTTCATAAAATTCCATGGCTTCAAGCGCGTCAGGAACAATTAAGTTTAAGGTTAGTTGACTCATTTTTTGTCAGACTCCTTTTTCTTTGGTGTAGGATTTAAAAAACGTTCAATATCTGCTTGTTTTGCCTTTTCTTTTTCTTCTAGTTCTAAATCAGGAAAAGTTGCAAATTCTTCAAATTTTTTGTCTAGTGAATCATCACGTTGGAATTTTACGCCCATGTCATCACCTCCAATATAGAAAGTGTAGCACGAATAGTCAAAAGTTTCACGCAAAAAAGATAGAAGATATATGTTACAATAAATAAAAGAGCAGTAGGAGGTGGAGATATGCCAAAAACGGAAAAAATGTATAGCTATATTCAAACGATGATGCAAAAAATTCCAGATATTCAATCATTTATTTATGATAGTTTGGCGTTAGGACGTATTTTATTCACCCCTCAATTCATTGAATTTAATCATGTACAGCAACCATTTACGCTGGCTTTACAACAAGAAATTTTGTCGAAAATTAAGACGGGGCAGGAATTTACTTTACGAATTTATGATCAACAAAGTGAAACAGTCATTCAGCAAATCAATCAAATTGTCTTAGAGCGACATTATTTAACGAAAGAACAGTTTATGACGAAGGGAAACATTTTATTCGATTATATGGATGAACGAATGAAGTTGGCACGTTTTGGTTATCTACGTCCCTATGATGAATTTTTATATCATAATATTGAAAAAATTACTTATCGTGCAATGGTCGAAGAAGAGCAAGTGACTGCTCGCCATCCTAAAAAGAGAGATAAGACAGGGGAGATTATTGTTGATGGGTATTATTTTGCTGGCTACGATATTTTTTATTTAGGTTTTTGTTTTACTTCTTGCTGGCGAATGTATTTTGGAGAAGATTATAGCACGATTTTACCTTTGGATTTACTACGAGAGGTGCAGCAAGTAGAGCAAGTGAAAGACATACATACGAATACTGTCTTTATTGAATTGTATCGCAATCCGTATTTATGGGATCATCCGCAAAATTTAGAATATCAACGACGTTTCCGTGATCAATTAGGAATCGATCAATTGAGCCGAATGGATGGTGTGGGTGTCTTGAAAGAACCTTATGTCGAATTTCAGATAGCGCAGCCGATTCATCAAATCATTCAATATCAAAATGATTTTTTTCAACCAGTCCCGAAGCATCAGGCAACGCATTTTGTCACATGGATGTATAATCCATTGACTAAGAAACAAAAGATTAGCCGGGTGAAAGGGGTATTGAATGCTCAAGCGTTCTTTCCAATTATTGATGACCGTCGTAAGCGAATGGCGGATATGGTGACACTATTTTTAGAACAAACAATTGATGAAGGATTGGAAGCTTATGAGTATTACATTCGTAATCATCTTGAAATTGAATTCCATGATAAAAAATATGCGACGTATACACCCGTATTAACCTTCGTACTTGCTGATGAGGTGTTAGCTGAATTACCCTTACAAAAACTGCAACGAAACATGCCGGATGTGTCTTTTAGCAGTGAGAAAAAACAAAAAAATAAGCGTAGTGTAAAGTTAATAAAAGATTCAAATACCTTGGAAGTGGAGTTTTTGCCATTAAGTATAATCTATCAAAAAAAGAGTGAACAGACGAATTAAGTCTGTTCACTCTTTTCATATACTTATTTTTCAATAGGTTTTCTTAGTAATCCTAGTAATATTCCAGAGATAATCGCACCTAAAAGAACAAATGCTAGATATAACAATGGGTTAGTAAGTAGTAGGGCAACGAAGATACCACCGTGAGGAGCCATCAAACGAATACCAAATGCACCAACTAAACCACCAGTTACTGCAGAACCAACAATGAAACTAGGGATTGCACGTAATGGATCGGCTGCCGCAAAAGGAATCGCACCTTCTGTTACGAATGATAGACCCATAATGATGTTTGTTAAACCAGCTTCATTTTCTTGTTTCGTGAATTTACTTTTGAATAGGCGAGTCGCAACGAAAATTGCTAATGGTGGAACCATACCGCCGGCCATTACTGCAGCCATTACAACACTACCGCCATCTGCAACAGTAGCAGCGATTGTACCAGTACCGAAGACATAAGCGGCTTTATTGATTGGTCCGCCTAAATCAGCTGCCATCATACCAGCTAATAGAGCGCCTAGTAAAGCAGCGTTAGCACCATCTAAGCCTTGTAAGAAACCATTTAATCCATCATTGATAGCTTTCATTGGGACATTGACAAGTAACATGATAAATCCTGTAATCAATAAACCGAAGAAAGGATAGAATAGAATCGTTTTGATTCCATCCAATGATTTTGGTAAACCTTTTAGAATAACGCGTAAGAAGACAATCACATAACCAGCGATAAAACCACCAACTAATGCGCCAAGGAAACCAGCACCACCAGCATTAGCTAACGCACCAGCAGCAAAACCAGCTACTAAACCAGGACGATCACCAATACTCATTGCAATAAAACCAGCTAAAACAGGTAACATAAAGCCGAATGCTGCGCCGCCAATTTGGTTGAAGTAAGCAGCAACTTGGTTATACGTACCTAAGCTTGCTAACTCCGCATCAGGAACACCCATAAATTGATCGACCATGAAGGAAATCGCAATTAAAATTCCACCAGCAATAACAAATGGTAACATGTGTGAGACACCATTCATCAAGTTTTTGTAGATTTCTTGTCCAACTGAACCTTTTTCATTTGATTCATCAGAAGAAGAACTACCGTCACCATGATAAATTGGCGCAGAACCACTTAAAGCTAAATTAATTAATTCTTCTGTTTTACGAATACCGTCACCAACTGGACGATTTACTAAGTGTTTGCCATCGAAACGATCCATTTCAACTTTTTTATCTGCTGCTACAATAACACCGACTGCACGAGAAATGTCATCAGAAGTTAAGCGATGTTTCACACCTTCAGAACCGTTTGTTTCAACTTTAATATCAACGCCCATTTCTTTGGCTTTTTTCTTCAATGAATCTTCAGCCATGTACGTGTGAGCAATACCTGTTGGACAAGCAGTAACGGCAACAATGTATGGACGATCTTCAGATGGCTCAACAACAGCTGTTTCTTCGGCTGCTTTTTCTGCTTCCTCTTCTTTTTCCGCTTCCGCAAAAGTCGCTTGTACTTCTTCCGGAGTTGTCGTTGTTTTTAGTTTTGCGACAAAGTCTGGGTCAATCAATTGTCTTGATAGGGCAGCAAGTGCTTGTAAATGCGTATCATTTGCACCTTCTGGGGCTGCAATCATGAAGAATAGATAAGTTGGTTGACCATCTAATGCTTCATAATCAACACCGGCATTACTTTTAGCAAATAAAACAGTGGCTTCTTTAACTGCCGCATTTTTCGCATGTGGCATTGCGATACCATCACCTAAACCTGTCGATGTTTGTGCTTCACGAGCGACAATTCCTTCTTTATAAGTGTCGATGTCTGAAATACGTCCGGCATCGTACATTTTTTGGACCATTTCATCGATAGCACCTTTTTTGTCAGTTGCTTGTAAGTCCATAATCATGGCATCTTTAATCAATAAGTCATTGATTTTCATGGTAAATCCTCCTATAATTTTGTAATTTTTACTTCTGGAAGTAGTTCTTGAATGAAGGCTGCTTCTGCTAAATCGTCTGAAAAGGCGGTTGCACTTCCGCAAGCAACACCCCATTTAAATGCTTCAACTGCATCTTTTGTTTTCGCATAATTGCCGATGAAACCAGCAATCATTGAATCCCCAGCGCCAACAGAATTTTTTAATGGACGTTTCAATACATTTGATTGATAAGTTCCTGATTCTGTGAATAATAGGGCACCATCGCCAGCCATTGAGATAATGACATTTTTTGCACCATCTGCAAGTAACTTTTTGCCGTGGACAATAATATCGTCCATTGATTCAAAAGTTGTGTTGTACAAATCGGCCAATTCATGATTATTGGGTTTTACTAAAAGAGGATGATGACTTAATGCTTGTAGTAAATCATCGCCAGTTGTATCAATAACGAATTCGGCACCTTTTTCTTCAATTAATTGGATTAATTCTTGGTAAAATCCTTTACGTAAACCAGCAGGGGTACTACCTGATAGCACAACGATGTCATCTGTTGTAACTTTTGCCAAAGAGTCTTTTAGCGCTTGAATTTCTTCTTCTGAAAGCGCAGGACCTTGTCCATTAATTTCGGTTTCTTCGGCTGCTTTTAGTTTGACGTTGATGCGTGTATCTTCTTTGACTGGGGTAAACTGACAATCGATATGCTCATTTTTCATCCAGTTTTCAATAAAGGAACCCGTAAAGCCACCTAGAAATCCTAAAGCAGTTGAAGTAGAGTCAATGCGTTGTAAGATACGTGACACATTGATTCCTTTTCCACCAGGGAGTTTGAAATCTTGTGACATACGGTTCACATCACCCATTTTTAATTCATTCACATGGACAATATAGTCGATGGAAGGATTTAAAGTCATTGTGTAAATCATGATTGTACCTCCGTAATTTTAGTATGCACTAGAAATTTTTTTGCCAGTTCTGTAGGCAATGTATTGGTAATTATATTGGCTGCTTCTAGCGGGGCAACTTGAGTAAAGGTTGTCTGTTGTAACTTCGAACGATCCAATAAGACAAAAGCAATTTGACTTTGTGACATAGCAAGTTCCTTAATGACGGCCTCTTCTGGATCAGGGGTAGTGTAGCCAGCTTCAAAATGTGCACCATTCATCCCCATAAATGCTTTATTAAAACGAAATTGCCTTAACTGTTGTAGAGCGAAGTGTCCTAATACAGCGTTTGTAGAGAGTTTGATAGTGCCACCTAAAATAATTGTATCGATTCCACGATCGATTAATAGCGATGCGTGTTTGACGGAATTTGTGACTACTTTAATGGATGCATGGATAGGAATAAAAGGAATCATTTCAATAGTAGTAGATCCAGCATCTAAGTAGATAACATCTTCAGGTTCAATTATTTCAGCAGCAACTTTCGCGATAGCAAGTTTTTCAGCATGAAACTGTTGCTCTTTCTCATCCATCGATGCTTCAAAATTTAATCGTTGTTTTTTCTTGGCACCACCATGAATACGTGTGAGTAACCCTTTTTTTTCCAGACTTTGTAAATCTCGACGAATAGTTGATTCAGATGCTTCGAGTGGTTGTAAAAGTTCGTTGATTGTTACGATATCATTTTCTTCCACACGTGTCAGAATTTGTTGATGTCTCTCTTCTGTAAGCATTTTCATTCACCTCTTCACGAGTATTTTAACATGCGATTTTTTTTAAATCAATCAAAATCGGTAAAAAACAGTCAAAATAATGCAAAGTGTTTTGTTGTTTGTTCTAACTAAGGGGAAAACCAATTGTAACAATCGTTTTATAATCATTTAAATGAAAATAACGGTATACTATTTAATAGTAACAATGTTTAATTTTAAAGGAGGGAACAAGATGTTAAATAAAACAATTTTACAAGGATTTGAATGGGATTTACCTGCGGATGGCACACATTGGCAGACACTGCGAACAAAAGCACAAGAATTGCAGGCATTAGGATTTAATGCCATTTGGCTACCGCCAGCTTATAAGGGTTCATCGGGGATTAATGATGTAGGGTATGGTGTGTACGATCATTATGATTTAGGAGAATTTCAACAAAAGGATACAGTTCCTACTAAATATGGAACCAAAGACGAATATTTACAAGCCATTCAAGCGTTACAAGATCATGGACTAGAAGTTTATGCCGATATTGTTTTCAACCATTTAATGGGAGCAGATGAAACTGAAGTGGTTCCTGCTGTGCAGTACAGTTGGGATGATCGAACAGAAGCAATCAGTGACACAGAAGAAATTGAAGCATGGACCAAATTTACTTATCCTGGAAGAAACGGAAAGTACAATGATTACGTTTGGACTTGGAAAAATTTTTCAGGTGTGGATTTTGATGCGCGTTCGAAATCGCATGCTATTTATAATTTTGCTGGTAAAGGCTGGGACCAAGAAGTTGATAATGAAGATGGCAATTATGACTATCTTATGGGTTGTGATTTAGATATGGAAAATGAAGAGACGATTGCTCAATTGGAAAAATGGGGTAGTTGGTATCAATCGTTAACGAATGTCGATGGTTATCGTTTAGATGCGGTCAAACACATTCAATTTGATTATTATGTGGATTGGTTACTCAATCGACGGGCAGAAAAAGGGAAAAGTCTGTTTGTTGTGGGAGAATACTGGTCAGAAGAGTTGGATAAATTAGAAACGTATCTCAATTCATCTGGGAACTTAATCTATTTATTCGACGTACCGTTTCATTTTCGCCTATTTGAAGCTGCTACATCTAACGGTGAATTTGATATGCGGCAAATCTTTAGTAATACCTTACTTGAAACAAGAGAAGATTATGCAGTCACTTTTGTCGATAACCATGATACCCAAAAAGGACAAAGCTTAGAGTCGTGGATTGACGGTTGGTTTAAAGTGCATGCTTATGCGTTAATCTTATTGCGAAAACAAGGGGTACCAGTCGTTTTCTGGGGCGATTTATATGGAATTCCTACACAAGGTATTGAGCCAGTGGGAGATAATTTACATGCCTTATTAAAATTACGTGCAGATACCTTCTTTGGCAATCAAGTGGATTATTTTGATGACCCTGATTGTATTGGTTGGATTCTCACAGGTGATTTTGAAGAAGAAACATCAGGCGTTGCGGTTGTGATGACAAATGGTGAAAGTGCTGAAAAAGAAATGACAGTCAGTGCAATTCACCGTGGCAAAACATTTGTGGATATTTTAGGTAATAATGAAGCAAAAGTGGTCTTAGACAATAGCGGAAAAGGAGTTTTTCCAGTAAATGCTGGTCAAGTGTCTGTCTATGTGCAAGAAGCATTGATTAAATAAAAAAAGCTGGCTGTCTTTTAAGATAGCTAGCTTTTTCTAAAAAATTGATGTAAATGGTAGTGTTCGGTTTTCTGAAAGCACGGATAATGCTATAATTGAATGGATTGAGAAAGAAAGGATGTTTGTCGAATGTCATCCAATAAGTTTTTACAAGGAATGAATCCAAGACAGAAAGAAGCAGTCATGTGTACAGAAGGACCATTACTACTTATGGCCGGTGCTGGAAGTGGGAAAACGCGGGTTTTAACACATCGGATTGCTTATTTAATTGAAGAAAAAGATGTGAATCCATGGAATATTTTGGCGATCACGTTTACAAATAAAGCAGCAAAAGAAATGAAAGAGCGCGTGAAAACATTATTAGGCACGCAAGGAGAAGACGTGTGGGTTTCTACCTTCCATTCAATGTGTGTACGAATTTTAAGACGAGATGTCGATCATATTGGTTATTCACGTAATTTTACAATCATTGACGGTTCTGAACAGTTGACCTTAATGAAACGTGTGTTGAAAGAACTAAATATTGATCCCAAAAAATATGACCCACGAACTATTTTAGGTGCGATTTCAAATGCTAAAAATACACTATTGACACCAGAAGCCTATCAAAATAATCAAGGAGATTTCTTTGAACAGATTGTAGGTCGTTGTTATGAGATGTATCAAAAAGAATTGCGTCAAAATCAATGTATGGATTTTGATGACTTGATTATGAACACAATTCGTTTGTTCCAAGAAAACGAAGAAGCGCTTGCTTATTATCAACATAAATTCCATTATATTCACGTTGATGAATACCAAGATACAAACCATGCCCAATATACTTTAGTTAATTTATTAGCAGCACGTTTTAGAAATTTATGTGTTGTTGGGGATGCAGACCAAAGTATTTATGGTTGGCGTGGTGCGGATATGCAAAATATTTTGGATTTTGAAAAGGATTATGCGGATGCTCAAATCATTTTATTGGAACAAAATTATCGTTCAACTAAAACGATTTTACAAGCAGCCAATCAAGTGATTCAAAACAATCGCAATCGCCGAGACAAAAAATTGTGGACAGAAAATATTGATGGTCCGCAAATTACGTACTATCGAGGAGAGAGTGAACGCGATGAAGGGCAATATATTGTGCGAGAAATCCAACAGCAAATTGCTCAAAATGGGAAAAATTACGGTGATTTCGCTGTTTTATATCGTACAAATGCGCAATCCCGTGCAGTCGAGGATAGTTTAGTCAAAGCCAATATTCCTTATACAATGGTTGGTGGACATAAATTCTATGACCGTAAAGAAATTAAAGATATTTTGGCGTATTTAAATGCGATTGCCAACCCAGATGATTCAATTAGTTTGGAGCGAATCATCAATGTACCAAAACGTGGTGTTGGTCCAGGTTCTGTTGATAAGTTACGACAATTTGCTAATTTACATGGTTGGCCGTTGCTAGAAGCGGCTCAAAATGTCGAACTGACCAATATTACTGGAAAAGCTAGTCGTGAACTTGGAAACTTTGGACAAATGATGGATGATTTTCATAAAATGATTCCGTATTTAACCGTAACAGAGTTGACTGAACAAGTTTTAGAGAAGAGTGGTTATTTAGAAGAGTTAAAAATCCAAAATACACTGGAATCTCAAGCACGTTTAGAAAACTTAGAAGAGTTCTTAACTGTCACACAAGAATTTGATAAGCAGTACATTAGTCTTGAGAATCCGGAAGAAGACGCAGGGGATAAACTAACCGTATTTTTAAATGATTTGGCGTTATTCTCTGAATTAGATAATGTCGAAGAAGAGACTACTCAAGTGACATTAATGACCTTACATGCGGCGAAAGGCTTGGAATTTCCAATCGTATTTTTGATTGGTATGGAAGAAAATGTCTTTCCTTTATCACGCTCATTGATGGAAGAACGTGAATTGGAAGAGGAACGACGCTTAGCGTACGTCGGAATTACACGTGCGGAAGAAAAGCTTTACTTGACCAATGCGTTCTCTCGTACTTTATATGGACGGACACAGTATAACCGACCGTCTCGTTTCATGGAAGAAATCGATGAAGAATTGCTAGAAAGTACTAGCTCTCGTCCAGCCCAACCAGTGCAACCACAACGTACCTTTAATCCCAAAGTGTTTAAACCTGTTTATCAGCAACCACAAAAAGCCGTTTCTAGTAAAAAAGAGACCGGTGGCGATGCAAGTGACTGGAAAGCAGGCGACAAAGTAGTACACAAAAAATGGGGAACTGGGACTGTAGTGCGTGTCAGTGGCCAAGCGAAAGATCTTGAATTAGATGTTGCTTTTGCGCAACAAGGAGTCAAACGTTTACTGGCGGCTTTTGCCCCAATTGAAAAAATCAACTAAGGAGCGAAGCAAAATGACCGATATTTCCGTTGTTAAACGAATAAAAGAATTAACTGCTGAATTAAACCAGTATGCTTATGAATATTATGTGATGGATAAACCAACTGTAGAAGATTATGTCTATGATCGTCTGTATCAAGAATTAGTGGAATTGGAAACGGCACATCCTGCCCTAATTGCAGAAGATTCTCCAACACAACGTGTAGGGGGCATGATTTTAGAAGGTTTTGAGAAAGCTGTCCATGATATTCCTTTATATAGTTTAAATGATGTGTTTAGTAAAGAAGAGATTTTTGCTTTTGATCAACGCGTTCAAAAAGCTGTTGGACATCCTGTTTCTTATACTTGCGAATTGAAAATTGATGGTTTGTCGGTTTCCTTGCGTTACGAAGATGGGAAGTTTGTCCGAGGGGCGACACGTGGGGACGGCAGTGTCGGTGAAAATATTACTGAGAATCTTAAAACAGTCAAATCAATTCCGATGAAGTTGAAAAAGCCGTTGAACATTGAAGTTCGTGGAGAATGTTATATGCCTAAAAGCTCGTTTATTCGTTTGAATCAAGAACGTGAAGAAGCAGGCTTAGATGTATTTGCCAATCCGAGAAATGCAGCAGCAGGCAGTTTACGACAATTAGATACCCGCTTGGTTGCTAAACGAAATTTAAGTACTTTTTTATATGCAGTGGCAGATGTCGAACCTTTAGAAGCTGAGACACAATATGAAATGCTAGAAGAATTGACACAGCTTGGTTTTCGTATCAACCCAGAAGGTCGGTTATGCGAAACAGTTGAAGAAGTCTGGTCTTATATTGAAGAATTTCATGAGAAACGAATTGACCTTCCGTATGAAATCGATGGTGTAGTTATCAAAGTCAATGATTTTCATCTACAAGAAGATTTGGGATTCACTGTCAAAGCACCTCGTTGGGCAGCTGCTTATAAATTCCCACCAGAAGAAGCACAAACAGTTATTGAAAATATCGAGTGGACAATTGGTCGAACAGGTGTGGTAACACCAACTGCTGTGATGACACCTGTCCGTGTGGCTGGAACGACAGTTAGTCGTGCTAGTTTGCACAATAGTGATTACATTGAAATGAAAGACATTCGTTTAGGAGACACGGTAATTATTTATAAAGCGGGCGATATTATCCCAGAAGTGGCAAAAGTTGTCCTAGATAGTCGTCCAGCTGATAGCCAGCCCTACGAAATCCCGACGCATTGTCCGATTTGTGACAGTGAGTTGGTTCATTTAGATGAAGAAGTGGCTTTACGTTGCATCAATCCAAAATGCCCAGCTCAAATGAAAGAAGGTTTGAGTCACTTTGTTTCAAGAAACGCAATGAATATTGATGGTTTAGGACCACGCGTTTTGGAACAAATGTATGACAAAGGTTTAGTTAAAGATGTTGCGGATTTGTATTTCTTGAAGGAAGAAGAATTATTAACGCTTGATAAAATCAAAGAAAAATCAGCTAATAATATCTTGACGGCAATTGAAGCAAGCAAAACAAATTCAGTCGAACGTTTAGTCTTTGGTTTAGGTATTCGTCACGTTGGCTCAAAAGCTGCTAAGATTTTGATGGAACATTTTGGAGATTTGCGCCAATTAAGCCACGCTACAGTCGAAGAGATTGCTAATTTGCATACAATGGGAACGACCATTGCCGATAGTGTCGTTACCTACTTTGAAAATCAAGAAGTCCATGAACTGTTAGATGAATTGGAAAAAGCCGGTGTGAATTTTAATTATCTAGGTGTGACAACCAGTCAATTAGAGGCTGTGGAATCACCATTTAAAGATAAAACAGTTGTTTTAACAGGCAAGCTGACAAAATACACACGCCAAGATGCTAAAGAGCGAATCGAAAGTTTAGGCGGAAAAGTGACGGGAAGTGTCTCTAAGAAGACGGATCTTGTCGTAGCAGGGGAAGAAGCTGGAAGTAAGCTAACAAAAGCTGAAAGTTTGGGAATCACAGTGTGGGATGAAGACCAGATGATTGAAGCAATCGAAATGAGTCAAGCATAACCTAATATTGACAATAGAATGTCTTCCGCCTATGATAGAGAGCGGAAAAACTGTTTTTTTGTAATTAAAAAGAAAACATTCATGATAATTATTTAATGATTTTCAATTAAGTGATACAATACAGTGAAAACGAAATGCTCAAAACCAAGAGTTTAAAAGGAGGATACTATGGCGATTAGTGAAGAACAAGTAAAACATGTTGCCAAACTAGCAAAATTATCTTTTTCAGAGGATGAATTAAAAGATTTTACCGTACAATTGGGTAAAATTATTGATATGGTCGAAATGTTAGAAGAAGTGGATACAGAAGGTGTACCATTTACTTCAAATGTTGTAGAAACAGTCAACGTATTAAGAAAAGATGAAGCAGTTGAAGGATGGAACCGTGATGAATTAATGCGTAATGTCCCAGAATCAGAAAATGGCTTTATTAAAGTTCCTGCAATCATCGACAATGGGGAGGCAGGCGCATAATGACGAATTTATACGATAAAAGTTTAGAAGAATTACATTCACTATTAGTTTCTAAAGAAATCACTGCAACAGATTTAACTCATGCAACGATTGCTCGCATCAAAGAAACAGAACCTAAAGTAGAATCATTTATTACATTAAATGAAGAAAAAGCTTTGGAATTGGCTAAAGGCATTGACCTAAAAGGCGTATCAGAAGAAAGTATCTTAGCAGGGATTCCAATTGGGATTAAAGACAATATTGTTACACGTGATTTATTGACAACGGCAGCATCAAAAATGCTATATAATTTTGATCCAATTTATGATGCGACCGTAATGGATAAAGTTTATCAAGCAGACATGATTCCAGTTGGTAAATTAAACATGGATGAATTTGCGATGGGTGGAAGTTCTGAAACATCTTATTTCAAGAAAACGAAAAATGCTTGGGATCAAACCAAAGTTCCAGGAGGATCTTCAGGTGGTTCAGCTGCTGCAGTAGCTGCAGGTCAAGTACCAGTTGCTTTAGGAACAGATACAGGTGGGTCAATTCGTCAACCAGCCTCATTCAATGGCATTGTCGGAATGAAACCAACATATGGTCGTGTGTCTCGTTTTGGTTTAATCGCTTTTGCGTCTTCTTTAGATCAAATTGGACCTTTGACTCGTACAGTAAAAGATAATGCGTTAGCTTTAAATGCAATCAGTGGCTATGATCCAAAAGATGGCACTTCTGCAGGTGTAAGTGTCCCTGATTTTACAGCTGGTTTAACTGGTGATGTTAAAGATATGAAAATTGCATTGCCAAAAGAGTATTTAGGTGATGGTGTTGATGCGGATGTCAAAACAGCTATCTTAAAAGCAGCCGATACTTTCCGTGCTTTAGGTGCAACAGTCGAAGAAGTGAGTTTGCCACACTCTAAATATGGTGTTGCTGTTTACTATATCATCGCATCGTCTGAAGCAAGTTCAAACTTACAACGTTTTGATGGTATTCGTTATGGCTACCGTTCAGAAAACGTAAACAGTTTAGATGACGTCTATGTAAATTCTCGTAGTGAAGGTTTTGGTACTGAAGTAAAACGTCGTATCATGTTAGGTACCTTCTCACTAAGTGCTGGTTATTATGATGCTTACTTCAAAAAAGCAGGTCAAGTACGTACCTTAATTAAACAAGATTTTGATAAAGTATTTGCTGATTACGATTTAATTATTGGTCCATCTTCACCAAACGTTGCTTATGGTATCGGTGAAAACATTAATGATCCAATTAAAATGTACATGAGTGATATTTTAACAATTCCAGTGAACCTAGCAGGTTTACCAGGAATGTCTGTACCAGCCGGTTTCTCTGAAGGTCTACCAATTGGTTTACAATTAATCGGTAAACATTTCGATGAGAATACGATGTACAAAGCAGCGTATGCATTTGAGCAAGCGACTGATTTTCATACAAAAAAACCAGTGATTTTAGGAGGAAATAGCTAATGAACTTCGAAACAGTCATTGGGCTTGAAGTCCACGTAGAATTAAAAACAAACTCAAAAATTTTCTCTCCGGCACCTGCACATTTTGGTGCAGAGCCGAATAGCAATACAAACATCATTGATTGGGGTTACCCAGGTGTATTACCAGTGATGAATAAAGCTGCTTTAGAATTTGGAATGAAAGCAGCCCTTGCTCTAAATTGTGAAATCTCTAAAGATACACACTTTGACCGTAAAAACTATTTCTACCCAGATAATCCAAAAGCTTACCAAATTTCTCAATTCGATCAACCAATCGGACATGATGGTTGGATTGAAATTGAAGTCGAAGGTAAAAAGAAAAAAATCCGTATTGAACGTGTGCATTTAGAAGAAGATGCAGGTAAAAATATGCACGGTATCGGTGGCTATTCTCACGTTGACTTGAACCGTCAAGGAACACCATTAATTGAGATTGTATCTGAAGCAGATATGCGTTCACCAGAAGAAGCATATGCATATTTGGAAGCTCTACGCTCAATTATCCTATTTACAGATGTATCAGATGTGAAAATGGAAGAAGGTTCAATGCGTTGTGATGCCAACATTTCTTTACGCCCATATGGTCAAGAAGAATTTGGAACAAAAACCGAATTGAAAAACTTGAATTCAATGAGCTTTGTTAAAAAAGGGCTGGCGTTTGAAGAAAAACGTCAAGCGAAAGTCTTACTATCTGGTGGCGAAATTCAACAAGAAACACGCCGTTTTGATGAAACAACCAGCAAGACTGTATTGATGCGTGTCAAAGAAGGGTCATCTGATTACCGTTACTTCCCAGAACCAGATATTCCACGTTTTGTGATTGATGATGAATGGATTGAACGCGTTCGTGAAACATTACCTGAAATGCCTCAATCTCGTCGTGCGCGCTATATTAGTGAATTAGGGTTGCCAGAATATGATGCAATGGTCTTGACATTAACAAGAGAAATGTCTGACTTCTTTGAACAAACAATTGCTGAAGGAGCCGATGCAAAACAAGCATCAAACTGGTTAATGGGGGAAGTTTCTGCTTATCTAAATAGTGAAAAACTAGAATTAACAGAAACAAAATTAACACCAAGTAATTTAGCAGGTATGATTACATTAGTTGCGGATGGAACAATCAGTTCTAAAATTGCGAAAAAAGTTTTCCGTGAATTAATTACTAACGGTGGAGATGCCAAGCAAGTGGTTGAAGCAAAAGGCTTAGTACAACTTTCTGATCCAGCACAATTATTACCAATGATTAATGATGTCTTAGATAACAATCAACAATCAATTGACGACTTCAAAAATGGTAAAGATCGTGCCGTTGGCTTCTTAGTTGGACAAATTATGAAAGCAACTAAAGGAAAAGCAAATCCAGGAATTGTCAATAAATTGTTACAAGAAGAGCTAGCAAAACGATAAGAGGGATCGAATGAAAAAAGCACGGGTCATTTATAATCCTACTTCAGGAAAAGAATTACTGAAAAAAAACTTAGCAGATATTTTACATGTATTAGAAAAAGCAGGCTATGAAACCAGTGCTTTTGCCACCACACCAACACCATTTTCTGCGCGCGAAGAAGCGCGTAGAGCTGGTGAAGCAGGTTTTGATTTAATTGTTGCCGCTGGTGGCGATGGTACAATTAATGAAGTTGTCAATGGTATCGCACCTCTGAAAAAACGTCCTAAGATGGCGATTATCCCTGGGGGTACCACCAATGACTATGCAAGAGCACTGAAAATTCCGAGAGACAATATTAAAGCTGCTGCAGAAGTTATTTTGAAAAATCAAACGATAAAAATGGATATTGGGAAAACGCCCAAAACCTATTTTATTAACATTGCGGCAGGGGGACATCTGACCGAATTGACGTATGATGTGCCTTCTGAATTGAAAAGTGTTTTTGGCTACTTAGCTTATTTAGTAAAAGGTGCAGAACTGTTGCCTCGTGTAAAACCAATTAACATGCACTTTACGTATGATGAAGGTGAATATACTGGAAATGCGTCCATGTTTTTTTTGGGATTAACAAATTCTGTAGGTGGATTTGAGCAAATTGCACCGGATGCTAAATTAGATGACGGTAAATTTTCATTGATTATTGTAAAGACAGCTAATATTTTTGAAATCATGCATTTAGTGGCACTGATGTTGAATAAAGGAAAACACGTCAATGATCCACGTATTATTTATACGAAAACATCTTTTCTAGAAGTATCGACATTTGATACAAATCAACGTTTAATGATTAACTTAGATGGTGAATATGGTGGCGATGCTCCTATGCGCTTTGAAAATTTGCATCAGCACATTGAATTTTATGCAAATGTGGATAAAATTCCCGATAATGCTGTTATAGGTGATGTTGAACATTTAGATGAGATTAGTCAAGACTTCATTCGTGAAGTAGAAAAACTAAGCGAAGAAGATATTGATGGTGATGGTAAAATTGCTGACAGAAAAGAATAATCAAATTGACTTTAAAACTAGAACGTTTTTGAGAATGTTCTAGTTTTTTTAAGTAATAAAGTAAGTGTAGAAAAGCTTAACGACGAAGGAGAACAAGATGAAAGAATATCCAGTAACAAAAAACCAAGAGATTCAAGTAACAATTATTGATTTAACACATGAAGGAATGGGTGTCGCAAAAGTTGATGGCTATCCAATCTTTATTGAAAATGCATTACCACAAGAAGAAGTACGTGTAAAAATTCTTAAAGTAGGAAATAAATTCGGTTTCGGAAAAGTTATGGAATTCATTACAGAAAGTCCAGAGCGTCAAACTGTTGAAAATGAAGATCTATTACGTACCGGTATAGCCCCTTTGAGCCATTTAAATTATGCAAAACAATTAGAATTTAAACAACATCAAGTGCAAAATGTTTTAACTAAAATTGCTAAAATGCCTGAAATTAAAGTTGCGGAAACAATCGGTATGGAACAACCTTTTGGCTACCGTAATAAAGCCCAAATTCCTGTACGTAAAATTGATGGGGTATTAACAACAGGTTTTTATCGCAAAAATAGCCATCAATTGATTGCGATGGAAGATTTTTATATTCAAGATCCAGCCATTGATCAAGCAATTGTTGCTGTCCGTAATATTTTACAACGTTTTAACATTAAAGCTTACAATGAAGAAGCAAATGAAGGCTTCTTACGCCACATCATTGTTCGTCGTGGACATTATTCTCATGAGATGATGGTTGTGTTAGTAACACGTAAACCGAAATTCTTTAAAGGGATAGAAATTGCCAATGTGATTCATGAAGAATTACCAGAAGTTGTATCAGTAATTCAAAATGTTAATGAAGAAAAAACGAATGTCATTTTAGGTAAAGAAGAAAGAGTTTTATTTGGTAAAGCATATATTGAGGACCAATTATTAGGAAAAACATTCCGTATCTCTTCGAAATCATTCTATCAAGTCAATACAGAACAAACAGAAGTATTGTATCAAAAAGCTATTGAACTTGCGGATTTAAAACCTACAGATGTTGTTGTTGATGCCTATGCCGGTATTGGTACTATTGGATTATCTGTTGCTGATAAAGTAGACCATGTCTATGGAATGGAAACAATTAAAGAAGCCGTAGATGATGCTCGAGAAAATGCCAAATTAAACAATATCACAAACGCTACGTATCTTGTAGGAAAAGCAGAAAAAATTATGCCACAATGGGCAAAAGAAGATGTTGCACCAAATGTTGTCTTTGTTGACCCACCACGTAAAGGGTTGGATCAAACATTTATCGAAGCAGCTTGTGAGATGCAACCAGAAAAAATTGTTTATATTTCATGTAATCCATCAACGATGGCCAGAGACTTAGTTCACTTTGCTGAATTAGGGTATCATACGGATAATGTACAACCTGTTGATTTATTCCCACAGACTTATCATGTTGAGACAGTTATGGTACTATGCCCTAAAAATGCGTAGAAATCCTTAGTTTCAAGCTGTTTGGGTCACATGTGTCATTTAGCTCAAATGGGGATAAAATACGAAATCAAGTAGTTATTGATTATTATGAGTTTTCTGTTCTAATTGAACTAGAGTGCGGGACATGTCGAATAAACTACTAGAATAAAAGTTAATATTATTTCTTAGAAGAACGTTATTTATGGCGTTCTTCTTTTTTATAACAAATTTTTTAAAATTCAATTGAACAGTTACGTTATTTTTTTTGCATCAGAAAGGGCTGAATTTGATGAGTATAATCAACGACAACCATCAGATAAAAAAAGTGATGGAACCATCCAACGATTTAGAAAAAATAAAGGGTATGAATTGGATAGGCTACATTAGATTAAAGAGAAAAGATGTGGTGTGTGTAAACTTGAAATAAATACATTGGAGGAGACATCTTATGACAAACAGACTGCGCGGACAAAGAAAAATCTTATCTACTATGGCTTTGCCAAATGGATATTGATACGTCATCTGCATTCGAAGGAGTCTTTGAAAAGTTGAGAGACTTTCAAGAAAATTTAACCTCGTAGTGTATTGATGGCAAACGATAAGTTTCTAAAATAAATGCAGCTATCAACTATATCATTAGCGAAAAAAACAGGCTTTATAAACTTAATTAAAGAATAAATAAGAATGCTACAGTGTTTAAAGAAAAAACATTTAAAGTGGTGGACTTATGACGAGTCGCATCAAGACAGTTTACAGAAGAATATTTTATCAAAAAGTATTTTCGTTTTCAGAGGTGGTGATAAAATCCTTTTTTATTGCGTTCATATTTTTATAATGTCTTATTTGTATCTAATAAACAATATGGAAAATTTAGCACATGGTGGCCATCCAGTTTTGAGATGGAATATGTGATAATATCTTCGTACGGACTGGCCCATTCGGGAACATTAGATGAATAAAGAAAAATCTACAAAGAAGATTGACGGCACCATCGTGACAATTATGGCTCTCGATTAAGTGATTCGTTTTGGAAACGATAATGGTGCCAGCGTTTATGGTGTTAGAGATTTGTTCTTCCTTTGAACAAAATTCTATCGTATAATTAAATCATACTAGTCGCAAGAAGGTGCAAAAGTTGAACATAAATGAGTATATTGAATTAGCAAAGAATGATTTTCAACTTGCTATCACGTATGACATAAAGAGTGATGATAACGTGGTGGCTAAGGCGATTTATAAAAATGTTTTTGATTTTTACAATCATGACAGTGAATTCAGTGGGGATGTTGTTTTTTCATGGAAATCTTCTTCGCTCGTTAAGGATGGGGTCTTCATCGGTAAAAGAGTAGATAAAAAGTATAACAGAATTGAGAACAATCATTATATTGGCAATTTATTTCCCAATTCTCTAACTGATAAAAAATTTAGTTTAAACACCAATCGAAATGGTACTATGGGAGATTTTCCGCATGATTATTTTGATATCTTTTTGACGCACGTTGCCAAATATGGTTATGGTATCAAGGATATTCCTATTGAGGTAAAGGAATACTATCCGCTCAAAAGAGCTATTTTGCATGATAAGAATTTAGATTTTTTTAAGTCATTTAAAACATTTGATAACTATCTGGAAAAGAATTTCTTCACTGAAATTTGGAAATATATTTGCAATAAGAAACCATTCTCAGATATGAAATTTGAAGAATACAAAGAAGAATCCTTAAAGTTAATCAAAAGTCGAGGAGAGCAAATGGTTCAGAAATTAATAAGATAATAAAC
>NZ_MAEL01000005.1 GCF_009933335.1 Candidatus Enterococcus willemsii
TTTTTTAATTAATTTTGTTGATTTGTCAACGAAAATTTCTTTTTCTAAAATTGAGACTTCGTTATAATATCACGTGTTTTCAAATCCGTCAATAACTTTTTTTAATTAAAATAAAAAAGTTATTTTGGTTGTTGGCGTCGAACCAACGTTGATTAATTTATCATGTATTTTGCTTAACGTCAATACTTAAATTAGACAATTTTTCTATAAAAAAATTGTGATTATTGGCTTTGTTCGTTTTTTCATAGAAAGTTCATCTTCCTTTACTGTTTTTTTTGAAAAAGGAGATTAACTCTTAACAATAGAACACTTATTTCTCTTTAAAATCGTAAAAAAAAGCTGAAAAATTTTTCAGCTTTTTACTTCTTTTAGAAAAATGGCATTCCATCAATATTATATCTTTGGATTGTTTCCCTAAATACTTTTGCCTCTGTCCATGCATAAGAAGCAGGCAGTGTTTCTGGTTGATCTTTCTCTTTAGCTTCAAATACAAATAAAGGTACATTCATATCTTGGGCTTTTCCGTTAGTTAGTTCCAATAAATTGATATGAGTAATGTCAAGTTGGACTACTTCTTTCAGTAATTGTAAGATATTCGCTAGTCCTGTACGTTCTTCTAAAAAAGCTGTTGAGGCTAATTCTAGTTTATCCTCATTGATACACATTAAAAATTTTTTTGAGCCGTCTTCTAAATGTAGCATCACTGTACCGGCAACTCGTTTTTCTGTCAACATACTCACCTCAATTTAATCTTTTGTCTTTTTGCTTATGATAGCACATTTTCTAAAAGGAAACAGGTCATTTTTAGAAGTTTTCTTGCGAAAGCATTTCCAACGCTTCTTTTGTCCAGATAGGCAATTGCTCATCAATCGTTCGAAAACCGATGCGCTTGTTTTTATTCGTAAAATATCTTTTTTTCCGATGACCTGTATGTACGAATTTCGTTTCCAACGTCCTCCGCGATAGGCTAATCTTTTTGGTGTATTCATCAATATCGATTACTTGCACATTCACACTGTCACCAACTTGCAAGACTTCATGGATATTTTTAGTGAAACCAGATTGAATTTCTGACACGTGGATCAATCCTTGTGTTTCATCATCCAGAGAAACGAATGCACCGTATGGTTGAATGCCTGTGACTGTACCTTCTAAAGTGTTCCCAATTCTATATGTCATATTCTTCCCTCTCTTTGTCTCTTCTATTATACTCGTATCTGCGGAAAAAATGAAGTAAGGAATTATTTTACATTACTATAGAAGAAAAAAACTAGTGAAGCATCTTTCTCCACTAGTTTATTCTTTATTCGCTAATTTCAATTGTTTCAATCACAACGTCATGTACAGGACGATCTTGAGGGCCACGTTGCACGCCGCCAATTTCATCTACGACAGGCAAACCTTCAATAACTTGTCCAAAAACTGTATGACGGAAGTCTAACCAAGGTGTTCCACCTTGTTTGTACGCTTCGATGATTTCAGCTGGATAACCAGCACCTTCCATTTGACCCATCATATTTGCTGGAACATTTTGATTACTTACGATAAAGAATTGGCTACCGTTCGTATTTGGACCTGCGTTAGCCATTGATAATGCACCACGTAAGTTAAACAATTCTCTTGAAAATTCATCTTCAAATTTATCACCATAGATACTTTCCCCGCCCATACCTGTTCCGGTTGGGTCGCCACCTTGAATCATAAAATCTGGAATAACACGGTGGAAAATAATGCCATCATAATACCCTTTTTTTGCTAATTGAACAAAGTTTTCAACGGTTTTTGGGGCTTGTTCTGGGAATAATTGAATAGTAATGTCCCCGCGATTGGTTTTAACGAGCGCTTTGGCACCCTTTTGATTTGCTAAGTCTAATTGTGGAAATTGAGACACAAAATCTCCTCCTTTGAATGTGATATGTTAATAATAGCAGAAAAAAATAAAAATGCCACATACAATATTCTTTGTTATAATGCTACTAACAGATAATAAATTTATTCCAAAGGAGATCAGACTATGAACATTTACGATATTACAATTGTCGGTGCTGGTCCAGCAGGTATGTTTGCTGCTTTTTATGCAGGTATGCGTAATGCCAAAACCAAAATTATTGATACATTACCACAACTTGGGGGACAGCTAGCCACGCTATACCCTGAAAAATATATTTACGATATTCCCGGATATCCAAAGATTAAAGCTGGTGAATTGGTTCAAAAATTAGAAAAACAATTAACAACCTTCAATCATCGCTATCGTCTGGAAGAACAAGTACTTAAAATTGAGCGTCAAGAAGACGGAATTATTGAGTTAACAACTAATAAACGTACTCATTATTCACGTGCAGTCATCTTAGCACTAGGAAATGGTTCTTTTCAACCACGTAAGTTAAATGTTCCCAACGCAGAGAACTTTGAAAACTACGGGATTGACTATTTTGTTCCTGACTTAATGAAATATGCTGGCAAAAAAGTAGCTATCGCCGGTGGGGGGGATTCTGCAATTGACTGGGCGTTAATGTTAGAACCAATTGCGGCAGAAGTTTCCTTGATTCATCGCCGACCAGAATTTCGAGCGCATGAACACAGCGTGAACCAATTGTTAAATTCATCCGTTAACGTCATGACCCCCTACATCATTAAAGATGTCACTGGGACTAGAACTTTAGAAGAAATTCAGCTACAAGCACCAAAAAGTGACGAAACGGTGAGCCTATCTGTTGATTACCTAATTGTCAATTACGGTTTCTCTTCGTCATTGAATTTGAAAGATTGGGGATTAAATAGTACGCGTCAAGGAATTCCTGTACGCTCGGATATGCGCAGTTCATTAGAAGGTGTTTATTGTTGTGGTGATATTACACTTTATGATGGTAAAGTCGATTTAATCGCCACAGGATTTGGAGAAGCACCTACAGCGGTTAACAATGCCTTACACTACATTAATCCAAAAAATCGAACACAACCTGCACACAGTACAAGTCTATTTAACGAATAAGGAGTGAATTGTGATGGTCTTAGAAACAAAAACCCTTGAAGAAAAAGCGCGTCAGCTACTAGGTGACCGTGGCGTCTCAGTCATGGATATTGCAAAACTCGTGCTATTCTTACAGGAAAAATATTTACCTAACCTAACAATTGAAGAATGCGTTGAAAGTGTAAACGCAGTTTTGGCAAAACGTGAAGTCCACAATGCAATTTTAACTGGTATCCAGTTAGATATTTTGGCAGAAGAAGACAAATTATTGCAACCTTTACAAGAAATTGTTTCCGAAGATGAAGGTCTATATGGGATTGATGAAATTTTAGCCCTATCCATTGTGAATGTTTATGGGACAATCGGTTTTACCAACTATGGGTATATCGATAAAGTCAAACCTGGGATTTTAGAGAAATTAAATGATCATAATGGACCACGGGTGCATACATTTTTAGATGATATTGTTGGTGCTATCGCTGCATCTGCTGCCAGCCGTCTTGCCCATCAATTTCCCGATAAAGCACAACAAATTACCCAATAAAAAAAGAAGTTCGGCTTAACGGTCCGAACTTCTTTTTAATTCTCTTCGTCCAATCCACATGCCTACGAAAAAGAATCCTTCTATTAAAACAAAAAATAAAATGAAACAATGCATGAAAAATTGTTCTGGTAAAACATTGATAATTGGATCTGTTGCAGGGTTGAATAACCAATCATCATTGGTAAAAAACAATTCATGAAATTTCACAAAAAATGTATCAAAGCCCATAAACATAAACAAGCCAAAAATCAATGGTACAAACATGCCCCACTGCATTGGTCGGAACAAACGCCATAAACGCTGCTCTTTTTTTAACTTCCAGATGAACCAGCCACTAGGGATAATTGTGACGAGCAAAACACCATAATTCAAGAGGAAGAGTTTCTTCACATCGTAAAAATGACCTGCTCCTGCTTCAGACATCGGAAAATCAGGTAGCGCTAAGGTATGGTTCCACGGTGTATTTAAAAAGTTCAATAATAGACGATAGTTTTCCATTAATGTTTTTTTATCTACTGAGGTATAATCCAAAATATTTAACGCATCAATATCCCAATGATAGAGCGGTTGAAAATTAATGGTGATGGTAATCGCTAAACTAATTAAGGTTAAAAATAACACCAAAAAGCCTAGCCGTTCGCCCCATCGCCAATTCATTTGTCAAAATCCCATTCATCAAGACTATCCAATACATAAGTTGGTGCTACTGGTAAATGAGGCACTTCTCCTTTTGGCGTAAAACCAGAAAGAACCAATAAACTGTCAATTCCATTATTAATGCCTGAGCGAATATCTGTCTCATAGTTGTCACCAACCATCACCACTTCTTCTTTACGCAAGCCGATATGTTCCAGTGCTTTTTCCATAATAAAAGCTTCAGGTTTGCCAATATAGATTGGTTTGACACGGGTTGCTGTTTCTAACAACGCAATTAAGGAACCTGCACCTGGCAGTAGTCCACGTTCGGTTGGTATATTTTTATCTGGATTGGTTCCGATAAAGGTCGCACCTCTTTGAATCGCCAATGTGGCAACTGTTAATTTTTCATAGGTTACTTGCGAATCTAAACCAACAACAACATAATCAGGATTTTCTTCATCCCATTCAAAACCAGCAGCTAAAATTAAATCAATGAGTCCTGCTTCACCGACGACATAGACACGTTTGCCTTTGTTATCTTCTTTCATAAAGTCAATGGTTGCTAAACTCGCTGTATACACATGCTCTGCTGATACATGAATGTCAAATTCATTGGCTAAACGTTGCACCACCATTTCTGGTGCTTTGGTCGTGTTATTCGTTACAAATAAAAAGGGAAGGTTTCGTTGTTGCAAAGCTTCCACAAAACGTTTTCCTGCTGGGATTGGTTGGCTTCCCAGATAAATAGTCCCATCTAAATCTATTAAATATCCTTTGTATGTCATTTATTCTTCTCTCTTTCGAATGGTAAAACTTTTTTTCGTTTCTGCTGCTTCTGATACTTTCGCAGTTTTTGATTTTTTGGATTTATCTTGGCGATTTTTAATCACCGGTTTTGGCTTATGCTTACGGTCTGGATTCTCTTTTTTCTCAGCAATATGTGCTTGTCCGGTATTATTGCGTTTTTTACGACGTTTATGATTGCCTTTTTCACGCTTACCACCGATTCGTTGTAAGACAAAATACGCACAACCAAAATTACAGTATTCATATAAATAATCTTCAAGAGTATCGATACGTTGATCCGGTAAAGATTTTCGATTATCTTTATCAAAAAAACCTTTTAACCGTAACTGTTCATAGCCCCAATCACCAACGATATAGTCATAACGAGCAAGTACTTCACTAAAGCGTTCACCGAATTTTTCAGCATTGAATCCATCACGATAATTGGTAACTAATTTATATTGGCGATTTTGAATCATAAATTCATTTTCGTTTAATTGTACAACTAATTCTTCTTTTTTCGTTTCAGTTTCTTCTACAATTTCTTCTAAAACGGCTGTCATTTCATCTGTCAAATTAACTTCTTCTTTGGTCATCTTTTCACCACCTGTGGTTTATTATACCTTCTTTTTTGTCAAGTGTGTAGTCTATTCCTCTAATATAGCTAATGGATACTTCTGGGCTAAATGTTCTGCTAGTACTGTCCGAATAAACTCTGGAAAAAGAAACTCGGAAGTACCAGCAACTTCAATCGTTGGGAAAAACGGGACAAACATTAAATGGTCAACAGTTGTTAACTGGTAGGATTGATTGTCTACTATCTTTTGTCCTTTCCAATACACTTCATGGTTAATTTCGTCGTAAGTCAGTCCATCATAAATAATCTCTCCAAAAATTTTTCCCCGAAAGCCCATGCCTAAAATTGGAAAATTTCGTAAAAACAAACGATTTTTTTCAATTTCTAAAACCAATCGTCGCACATCTCGTCCTAATAATGTTACGCGAATAAGTCGCATCGGATGTGGCAAAATTGTATGCAGCTGGTCTTGATTCACTAACCCCTTAGGCAGCTCAGATAAAAATAAACCGGTATTTAACAAGGAGACCTCTGTTTTTCCTCGCTCACGGACAGCTTCTAAAGTTTCACTAATCAGTGATTCCGATACTGTTGGTTCTAATTGTAAGTCATAAGGCAACCAAGCAACTTTTTTCGCTTGTAATAAACGATGTCCGTTCTCCATATATTGAAAAATTTCATCGGCATCTTCTGGGTTCTCTGCCATATCTTCGGTCGCATAGGTTTGTGCTGTGGTTTTTAGTAAGCGATGTTGGTCATCTAAGAACAAGGTCACTTCCCCTACATAGTAACCAAATTTGCTGGCTGCAGCTAATTGAACACCGTTAACCATTTTACCATTGGGAAAATGATGATGCGTATGTGAGCCTAGAATAACATCAATTGCTGGAAGCTCTTGAGCAATTAAATGGTCCTCCTCAATTCCTAAATGACTCATCAATACAAGAACATCCACTTGTGGGAGTAATTGCTGGACCAAGGTAGGTAAAATCTCCATCCATTGCCGAATATCCCAACCATTAGGATTATATGTTAATGGAAATGCGGCGGTTGCACCGATTAAACCAATTTTCGTGCCTTGCTTGCTAGTGATTATTTTATAGGGTTTGGCCCATGTCGGAAGTTGTAGTGTTTGTTTATCATATAAATTTGCCAAAATAACATCAAAATTGGCTTCATCATACAAATGATTGAGTACTTCTTTACCATTGCCAATCCCTTCGTTATTGCCAATCGTTACAGCATCATAGTGAATTTGATTCATCAACGCTACATTGGCTTGACCATCAGTTGCTTCGGTTAAGGGATGCCAACGATCGGCAAAATCACCTAAATCTACCGTAATCACTTCTGGTAAAGACGCTTGTTTTTCATGAAGAAAACGTCGGATTTTAGGCCAATTTTCAAAATGTGAATGTAGGTCATTCGTGTGTAGAATACTAATTTTTTCCATCTTGTTTCCTTCTCTGCTTCATAATCATTGCTACTTACAAGTGTACCAAAAGATAGGGAATTCTACCAAATCTTTTCATTTATAGGCTTTTGACAACGAGTTATGCTATGAGTTTATTTCGAATGAGCAAACACATTTATGTCGATGAATAGCAAAAAAAACGATTGCTACCATTTTTTAATGAGTAGCAATCGCTCGTTATTATGTACAGGCACATGAGAATCGCTGCTTAGTGCTGCTTCCTTCCGGATCTGACACGCTTCACAACATTCCCATTGCCCAGAAATTAGTATAACGTATTTTACTCGTCTTGACTAGTCTTTTTTAATTTTTTTTGTTCTTTTTTGATTTGACGCAGTTCGCGGAAAAAATCAGTTAATAATTGTCCACATGGCTCACCTAAAATCCCAGCTTCCACGTAACTCCAATGGTTGAAACGTTGATCTTCCAATAAATTGAGCAAGCTTCCTGCCGTACCACCTTTTGGATCATATGCCCCAAAATACACTTCTTCTACTCGCGAAAGCATAATGGCGCCGCTACACATCGGACAAGGTTCCAATGTCACAAATAATTGTGCTCTTTCCAAACGCCAACTACCAACCTTGGCACAAGCCTCTTGAATTGCAATCATTTCTGCATGAGCGGTGGATTGTTGGTTGGTCTCTCTCAAATTATGTCCGCGACCGATAATTTCACCGTCTAAAACAACAACAGCTCCGATTGGTACTTCTCGAATTACTGCAGCTTTTTGTGCTTCTTGAATCGCCGCTTGCATGAAAGTTTCTTTTTCTTCTTGTGTTAAAGATGTCTTCACTCACTTCACCTCAATTTACTTTACCATGGTCTTTGGGAATTGGAAACAAAAAAACACAAGGAGCGAACTCCCTGTGTTCAACAATTGTCTTTAAAAGATGTTGCTAACAACATCATCAATTTTATCTTTTACTGAATGGCCATAGTCAACAACTTTGTCGCGACCATCTGATACTTTATTAGCTGCTTTCATTAAAGAATCGATGTCCTTATCTTCTAACTTATCAACCACGTTTAACAAAGCTTCGTTCCCGTTGAATTTGTCATCGACAAAGCGTTTCACTTTACGACGGTTAGACATAGATGTTACTTTTTTGAATACTTTTTCTGAAACAACTGCGGCAGTTGCAATACCAGCAATTGCTGCCACGCTTAAACCAATAGTTACTTTTGTTGAAGTTTTCATTTTTTCAGCATCTCCTTTGTTTTTCATATCTCTATCATAACACGAGTAGAAAAAGAAACACAACTAAACCGATGTTTTTAATAACACGAACATTCTTAATTTCGACGGTTGTTATTACCAAATAAAATGACTAAACGTAACAATTGTAGCAATGTGCTAATAGCTGCGGCAACATATGTTAAAGCAGCTGCAGTCAGCACTTTTCTGGCCATCGGTAATTCTTCTTCTGTCAGTAAACCACCTTCGCCTAAAATAGCAAGTGCGCGACGAGACGCATCGAATTCCACCGGTAAAGTTACCAGTTGAAAAATAAAAGCTAACGAAAAGGCAATTAATCCCAAATTGATTAATAGTGAACCACGTAGTAAAACCCCAATTAAAATTAACGGAATTGAAATCGTTGAACCGATATTTGCTACGGGTACAATCGCTGCTCGTAAACGTAATGGAAAGTAGTTTTTCGCATCCTGTACCGCATGTCCACATTCGTGAGCAGCTACGCCAATCGCAGCAACTGAAGTCGATTGTGCCGTTGCTTCTGACAAGCTCAACATTTTGGTACCAGCATTATAATTATCGGTCAAATTCCCTGCGATACCTTGTACCCCCACATTATTAATTTGTTGGTTTGTTAAAATAAATTGTGCTGCTTGTGTCCCTGTTACATTATGACGACTTCGAACATTGTCGTATTTTTTAAATGTGCTGTTGACATATGCTGAAGCGGCCATCGAAATAAGCATCCCGATGATGACTAAAATGTATGTAGGGTCAAAAAAGAATCCATATCCAGGCATTGTTTCTTCCTCCCTTTTTTCTTTTAGTATAACAAGTGCTCATGAATTTTTCGTGAAGAGAAACCGAAAAAAATTTCGGTTATAACTTCTTCACAAATTCTGATTTTAATTTCATTGGGCCAAAGCCATCAATCTTACAATCAATGTTATGATCGCCTTCGACTAAACGAATATTTTTCACTTTTGTTCCTTGTTTCAACGCATTGGATGCACCTTTGACTTTTAAGTCTTTGATGATTGTCACAGCATCACCGTCTGCTAATAGATTCCCATTTGCATCGTGAACAATTAAGCCTTCCGCCTCTGCTTCTGTTGACCATTCATGACCACACTCTGGACAAATGTATAATCCGCGATCTTCGTATCCATAAGTAGAACCACATTCTGGACAATTTGGAATTGCACTCATTTAACTTCCTCCTCTATCTTGTTATGCTTTGTAGTATAACAAATTTTAGGAAATCTGTTTATTGGAACCTAGGCTTTCTCATCATTATTTTAATGAATCTGGAATTCGTTCGTTTTGAATAATTTGGTCATAACTTTGACGTTCAACGATAACATCTGCTTGGCCATCTTTGACTAAGACTACTGCCGGAATGGCTAACTTATTGTAATTACTTGCCATCGCATAGCCGTACGCACCCGTTGCAAATGTTGCAAAAATATCGCCCGTCTCAATTGTTGGTACTTGAATGTCTTTTACTAAAATATCCGTACTTTCGCAGGCTTTTCCAGAAATAGTTACTGTTTCTGACAATGTTTCTTCCGCTTTATTAGCAAGGATTCCTTCATATTTGGCTTGATACAATCCAGGACGAATGTTATCGGTCATGCCTCCATCGATTGCTGCGTATTTGCGAATACCTGGCAAATCTTTGATTGTACCAATTGTGTGCAAGCTAATTCCTGCTTCTGCGACAATGCTACGACCTGGTTCAATGACAATTGCCGGTCGTGCTAAATGATGTTCTTGACAATAACTTTCTGTCAGTTCCATCAACGGATCTAAGAAGTAACTATACGGTTGACGAATATCGTCTTTGGTGTAAGTCACACCAAAACCGCCACCGTAATTTAATTCTTTCACATCATAATCTAACTGTTCTTTGATTCGTTTAACTAAATCTAATGCAACTTTCGCAGCTGCTAAGTGCGTGCTGTTATCATCCAATTGACTACCAATGTGGAAATGAATCCCATAAAAATCGATTTCTGGTGCGTCAATCGCTTGTTGAATCACGGGGAATAAAATAGCTTCATCAAGTGGAATACCAAATTTGGAATCTTTTTGACCAGTTGAAATAAATTCATGAGTAGAGACATTTACTTCTGGTGTGATTCGGAACATAATATTGGCTGTTTTACCTTTTTGACGACAAATCTCTTGAATCCAACTGATTTCTTGAATCCCATCCACGATGATGCGACCGACACCGTAATCAATCGCCATCGCAAGTTCCTCTAATGATTTGTTATTGCCATTAAATTCAATATGTTCGGCAGGGAAATTGGCTTGCATCGCCGTATACAACTCACCACCGCTGACAACATCAAGACACAAACCTTCTCGTTCAATCATTTTTAACATCGCTAACGTATTAAACGCTTTTGACGCATATGCTACTCGAACATTTTCATATTTTTGAATAAAAGAGGCTTGTAGTGCTTGGCACTCATTTATTACTGCTGTTTCCGATAAAACGTATAACGGTGTACCATATGTTTTTGCTAATTCGACTGTATCGCAACCATCCCAATAGAGATGATTATTTTTGATTTCTTTGATCATTTAAGGGCCTCTTTTCTGTAAAAGTTTCTTTTTACTAACAAAATAACGAATTTTACTCATTGATTTATTAGTAAATTTTCCATAACCATTGAATTATTCTCATATTATAGTATATAATTTCAATAATCTATACTAAAAACTTCTCATTTTCAGAAATTTTTTCATGTAGGTTCGCAACAAAATGCGTTAACAAATTCGAGAGGATGTGTAAAAAATGGCAATATTTAAAGGTTCAGGCGTTGCGCTTGTCACTCCAATGCATAATGATGGTTCGGTGGATTACGATAAGTTGAAGGAATTGGCAGAGTGGCATGTTCAGCAAGGCTCTGACGCAATTATTGCTTGTGGCACAACCGGAGAAGCTTCTACTTTAGATGATGATGAACATATCGCTGTCATTGAAACTGTTGTCCAACAAGTAAACGGACGAATTCCAGTCATTGGTGGTACCGGCTCAAATAATACGCAACATGGTATCTTTCTATCTACTGAGGCAGAGCGCGTCGGCGCAGATGCCCTGTTAGTCGTAACTCCCTATTACAACAAAGCAACGAAAAAAAGTTTAGTTGCTCACTATGAAGCAATTTGTAGCAAAGTATCTATTCCCGTCATTTTATATTCAGTGGTTTCTCGCACGGGTATGAATTTGACACCAGATGCGGTTGCAGAATTGAAAAAAATTCCAAATATCCAAGGAATCAAAGAAGCCAGTGGAGACATTTCGCAAATCGTTGAAATTGCCCGTTTGGTGGATGAAGATTTTGCTTTATATTCAGGAAATGATGATCAAGTACTGCCCTTGCTTTCAGTTGGTGGGTCTGGCGTAATTTCAACAATTGCTAATATCGCACCAAAACAAACGTCTGAGATGGTCCACAACTATTTAACAGGAAATACAAAAGCTGCAGTAGATACTCAGTTAGCACAAATTCCATTAATTCAAGCAATCTTTTCTGAAGTAAACCCAGTACCAGTCAAAGCTGCGGTCTCTTTATTAAGAAACGAACCATTAAACTATCGCTTGCCGTTGGGTGAACCAGAAGAAGCGACGATGGAACGATTAAAACGTGAAATGACTGCTTACGGGCTTTTATAGGAGGAACTGAGATGAAACGAATTATTTTAAGTGGTTGTAACGGTCGCATGGGGCATGTTTTACAAAAATTGATTCAAAAAAATCCTGACTTAACAGTCGTCGCAGGAATTGACCGCGTCCCAACAGATGCAGCATTTCCAATCTATGCAAGTGCACAAGAAGTACAAGAAGACGCTGATATTATTATCGACTTCTCTCACTACACAGCAGTGCCGAATTTACTTGCTTTTGCACTGGATAAAAAAATTCCAGTCGTCGTTGCGACGACTGGCTTAGAAGACAAAGAAAAAACGTTGCTCAAAGAAGCGAGCCAATCCATTCCTGTGTTCTATTCAGCGAATATGTCTTTAGGAATTAATGTTTTGATTAAAGCATTACAAGCTATTACGCCGTCTGTAGAAGCTGATTTTAATATTGAAATTATCGAAAAGCATCATAACCAGAAAAAAGATGCACCAAGCGGGACTGCCTTATTATTAGCTGATAGCATCAATGATGTGTGTGATGTGAAAAAAGATTATGTTTTTGGACGTTCAGGTAATGACAATGAAAATAAATTAAGCGAAATGGGCATCCACGCTGTTCGTGGTGGGACGATTCCTGGCGAACATACCGTGATTTATGCAGGCGATGATGAAATTATCGAGCTAAAACATACAGCTTTATCTCGTGATATTTTTGCAAATGGTGCATTAAAAGCGGGTGTCTTTCTAGCTGATCAATCGGCTGGCTTATACAGTATGTCTGATTTACTAGATGCTTAACAAAAAGAGGTGTGATGAATCACACCTCTTTTTGTATACACCAACACTTATCGCAGCCACATAGATACTAAAAAATAAGTGACGATTCCCGCAATAAAAATCAACCAATATTTTTTCTTTTTACTCATCAGATTCCTCCTTTAATAAGCCACCGTCTTACCCGTTTCAGCTGATTCATACGCACATTCAATAATTCGTGTCAGACGTTTCGCTGCTTCAATACCGTATCGAGGAATTTCTTTTTCTGTTGAAGCTTCCACCAACTCGACAAACAATTCGATTGGAAATGGATTGTATTTACGAATATCTGCATCCGAAACAATTGTTTTCTTATGATAGCCTTCTTCGAGATTGCTTTGTAGAAAAATCGTTTGTTCCTCGTGTTCATTGCCAACAATTTGCAACGAACCTTGTGTGCCGATAATTTCTAAATAATTATCTAAAGTCGGACCAACAAAAGACGTGGTTGCCGTTCCGATGGCTCCATTTTCAAATGAAAGAAGGGTCGTGGAATATTCGTCCACCCCACTGCCAAATTGCTCATTCATCAAACAAGTCACCGCTTTAGGTTGTCCACAAATTAAAGGCAATAAAGCAAAACCATGACAACCTAGATCTAAGGTAGCACCACCGCCAGACTGTGCTTTATCAAACCAATAGTCCGGTAAATCTTGACGAATCACTGCGCCATGTGAGCGACGGAAATAAGCGCTAGTAATCTGGCCTAAACTACCGTCATTCACTTTCTTAAAAGCATATTCATAAGAATTTACCGCAAATGATTCCAATGACAACATAAATTTCACGTCATTTTCTCTCACTGCAGCTTCAATTTCTAAACAATCTTCGGTAGTTAAAGCTAGTGCTTTGTCACTAAAAATATGTTTCTTCGCACGAGCTGCTAAGATAATTAGTTCTTTATGCATGGTTGTCGGAGCTTCAATAATGACCGCATCCACTTGTTCATCTGCTAAAATCGCTCGATAATCTGGTTCAAAGATTGCTTGATACTCCTTGGCTGCGGCTTGCCCAAGAGTGGCATCAAAATCCCAGACGTATAGACAGCGAACCCCTTTGTTTATAATTTTCTCCATGAATTTCTTGGTATGCACATGCCATGATGAAATTAAAGCAATATTCATTTGCGTTCCCTTCTTTCTAATGAATGATATAAATAAAGAGTTGAAAGACAATCTTTCAACTCAACTTCTTAAGCGACACTCTTACGGTTCAAATAGACGACAATACCTGCACTTAAAATAAGTGAAAAAAGTGGTAGCGAGTAAATGGTTAGCATTCCTAAACAACCCAAAGCTAGTTTCATTTTCCAGTCTAGTTTTTGCATGATTTCTCCTCGTTTCTCTGTTGTAAGCGACTTCTAATTCGACACCATTGTACTTACTTTGAACGAGTAGCTCCACCTTTCTGCCAAATTCTTACTAAAATATCATAAATGAAGGGATTCCCTTAGCAAGTTCTAAAGTTTGCCTTCTTGTAACAACAATTGGTATAGAGCACCTAGCAAGTTCGCGTTATTGTAAAACGCACAAGTGGCGATTTCTACAGGAATCACATTCGATGACAACATCGCATTACCGGTACGAAGTTGCTCATATTGGGCGCGAATTTCAGTTAATACTAATGGTTGTTCACTAATTCCGCCACCAATCACGACTTTCTCTAAATCTAAAATAGCCTGTAAATTCAAAATGACAAAAGCAATCTCGCGACAATATGCTTGTAAGAACGTTCGAGCGTTCTCATCTGCTTCAAACGCTTGAAATACTTGATGCCCATCGGCTTTAGCCAGTCCAAATTGTTTAGCAGCTTCCTTCACTAAACGGACAGCCGATCCAGAATACCCTATAACATTTTGCATCGTACTATTTTCTGGGCTTCGTAAAAGAAAACTTAACTCACCAGCTTGGAAATGACTGCCATGAAGCAACGCTCCATTAATAATCACACCACCACCAACTCCTGTTCCTAAAACAATGGCTGCTCCATTAGACACATGTTGAAGATTGCCTAACCACAATTCCGCTAATGCAGCTGCTTTACCATCATTTGAAAGTGCACAAGGGATGTTGAATTGTTCTTCCATTATCTGTTTCATTGGCACCTTATCTAAAAAAGGCAAGGCGCCTCCATGATAAATCATCCCTTGTTCAATATCCACTTTTCCTGGGGTACTGATAGCAATACCTTGCACCGTTTGTTTAGCTACAATAGTTTGTAGACTAGCTAAAAGTTCTTTTAATGTATGAGGTGTCTGAACTTTGGACACTTCTCCTACCTTACCTTTGCCATCAATCACTGCCGATTTAATAAACGTCCCACCAATATCGATACTTATATACTGTTCACTCAAATTAGCCCCTCCACTATGTAGAAAATAAATCAAAGTATGCTGACTAGAGTTATCCAGCCAGCACACGCTGATTTATTTCGTTTCTTTTATTTTTTCTAGTGCCTCTTTTGGTATATCTTGTTCCTGCACTTCTTCGTAACCTTTTTCTTTTTGGAAACGTGTATAGTCAATTTTTAAATAGGCGTTTGTCTTAAATGGTCGCCCTAATTCTGGATGTGTCGTAAAAGTTAATGTTTTTTCATTTCCTTCTTTATCATACCCTGCTTGTGTATATTCGTATTGCACATAGGCTTCTTTATTATCATAAGTACCTTTAATTTCTTTGCCAGTATCTTTAATTTGTGTGTAATAAGAAGTCGGTACCATCATATAATAGAGGTAACCACCACCTGCTAAGACGAACACTAGAAACACACCAAAAATAATTGTTGATAATTTTTTCATTCAAATTGCCTCACTTTCTAGCTTTATTCTAGCTTCTTTAAAAAAATTTCACTAGCGAAAGAGATGGCAAAAATCTTACATTATTGTCACCCAATATAACAACAACGTTTTGTTTATAAGGAATGCAATGCTTTCAATAGTGCCTTTTGTGAAGCTTGAATTCCTACAGCATGTGGCTTTACAGATAATTTGATTTTACCACTATTTGTTGTAATCACAACTTTTTTTATCACAGCACCACTGACTTTGACTTCTTGAATATCAGCTATTGAAATTGTCTCAACCTGTTTAACGTCCATATTCATTGTAAGTTGAATCAGTTGAATTTTTTGACTATCCATCAGTACCACATACATTTTCGGTATCGGAATAGCAAACAGCTTATACTCATCCGCATAACCAACAATACTCATTTCTTCACCATACTGCTCTTTGATGGTGTCTAAATCAGATTGTTTAATAACCCACCTCATAAAAACCCCTCCTTTAATAATAAGTTTAGAGGATTTTAAAGGAAAAACAAATCGAAAGTACTTCTTTTTATAGATTTATTTGACCATGCTTGACATATGTGCAAAAACAGAATGATTGCTAACGATTAGTCATTCAATCATTCTGTCTAATATTATACATTTTTCGCGATATAACGAACTAATTTTTCAGTTTTTTCCCATCCTAAGCATGGATCAGTAATCGACTGACCAAATACATCTCCACCGGGTTCTTGACGACCATCTTCTAAATAACTTTCAATCATAAAACCGCGAACATATTTTTTGATGTCCTCATTCCATGTACGATTGGTTAAAACTTCTTGAACAATGCGAACTTGTTCATTGTATTGCTTTTTCGAATTATCATGATTCGTATCTACCATAATAAAAGGATTTTTGTAATCGCCTTTTTTGTAAAATTCAACGACTTTCAATAAATCTTCATAATGGTAATTCGGAACAACTTGTCCATTTTCTTTTAATGCACCACGCAAAATGACATGTGCTAATGGATTTGAGCTTGTTTCAACTTCAACACCATTGTACATTAATTCTTGCTTTTGTTGCGTTGCATATAACGCATTAAACAAAACATTAATATTTCCGCTTGTTGGATTTTTCAAGCCGGTTGGATGATCAATCCCACTTGCCACAAAACGATGTTGCTGATCTTCTACCGAACGGGCACCTACGGCATGGTAGCTTACTAAATCTTCGATAAATTCTAGATTTTCTGGATATAACATTTCATCAGCTGTCGTTAGGCCTGTTTCGGTCAACACACGTTTGTGCATTTTACGAACAGCAACCATACCGCGAACTAAGTTAATTTCACCAGATGGATCTTGTTGATGTAATAGGCCTTTATAGCCATCACCATTCGTTCGTGGTTTATTTGTGTAGACACGTTGAACGATAAATACCTTATCTTTTACCTCTTCTTGTAATTTAGCTAGGCGATGAGCATATTCAAGAACAGCTGCTTCATTATCTGCTGAACAAGGACCAATGACTAATAAAAAGCGCTCGTCTTTTCCTTCCATTACTGCTTTCAATTCGGCATCTCTGGCAGCTTTCATCGCTGCTTCTTCTTCGGTTAGTTTTGAAATAGATTTCACTGTTTCAATATTGATATGTTGACTCAATGCTTTAAAACTCATTCATTTTGCTCCTTTTTATCTGATTTCATCTATCTTAACAGATTTTAAGACAAACGTGTGCTTTTTATTCATTTTTTCAGAAAATTCCGTTAAATATAATAAGCAAATTGAAAATCATCTACCCATGTATGATTAATCCAGAATTCCCTTTGAAAATGAGCTTCTTGCACAAAACCCAGTCGTTTATAAAAAGCAATCGCACCTGGATTGGTTCCCATCACACGTAAGGATAATTTAGCTATTCCTTTTTGTTTAGCTAACTGGATAATAGCTTCCATCAAATGACGACCAACGCCTTGTCCTTGTGCTTCAGGACTAACGCTAATCCCCAACATCCACTGTTTGCAATGTGCGGGTAATGTACTTATTAAGTGATAAGAGACCATTCCAACGACGTTTCCTTGCTCATTAAGTGCCACTAACATTTCCCTATTAGCAATTTCTAATTCAAATTCTTCCAATGATTTTTTCGTCATTGGTACTGGTGTATTGGTGTCATTCCAGACATCTTCTAATAACCATAATGCTTTGATATCCGATGATACCCTTGGTCTAACTGTAATTAATGACATTTTTGCTCCTCTTACCTTTCCGATTTGTCCTCATTATATAATTATTTTTCACTTTTCGCATGTAACTTGCAACTCTGATAGTAGCACACGTCTAATCCATTTCTGCTTCTTTTGTATTAAAGTCTTAGTGTCATTCTCAGCCTATTCTCATTTTAAAAATAAAGTCTGTACAAAAAAATAAATCTTGATATAATCGAATTCAGTTTGATCGAAATTAAGCATTCACATTATTTTTTGAAAGGATTTAAAGGCTCATGATGTTCATTATTTTTTTAATAACGGGTCTCCTCACTACAGGAATTGAGTTACGTTGTTCAAACAACGGGCACCACAAAAAGAAAATAACAACTTTTCTAATTAATACATTATTCGTTAATTTATTCTCTTTGTTTTTATTACGCTTTGTCTTAAAAAAACAGCATTTATTCTTAAATGAAACTTATACTTTTATCTATAGTTTTAAATATCTAATCGTTGCAATGGCCGTGGCCCTAGCCTATTTATTTTTCAAATATACGATTCATCATTCAACGCATCTAAAAGAGTGCTCGCAACCACGTACGAAAAAAGAACAGCAATGGTTAATTATTGATTCAGTTCTCTTTTTAGTTGGCTGGTTTCTCTTAGTCAGCACTAATTGGCTTGAACCTTGGATTCGTTCAGAAACTAGAATCACTAACCAAAATCTAATTTCTTCATTAGATGCCCCGATTTTACTTTATGTCACTGGAACCGTGATTTTTATTAGCTTTCTATGGGCGCCGGTGCATGTCGTCAATAACTACCGAACCCCCTTGCCTAACGGACACCTTCGAAAAATCGGTGGCTTATTCGCTGCCCTACTATTCATTGTTTCTCTGATAAATATGATGACGCTCTTTCATTAATCCATTTCAATAGAAAAAGCTCTTGCAATATATTGCAAGAGCTTTTTGATTTATTTTAACGTATTTTTCATCATGTC
>NZ_MAEL01000006.1 GCF_009933335.1 Candidatus Enterococcus willemsii
GGATAATAACGGTATTTGGCGAGACACTGTCTTGATGGAACGAAGAAGCCAAGTTGTTGGGGTAGATTAGATTTTTTTAATCATCTGTTCCGCTTGAAGAACGTTGACATGATAACTATTGTCTCCTATACTAAGACTAATATTATGGACTAATATTAAAAAACGAGGAGAGAAGGGGTTCAATGAGTCAAGCAACATATCCTTATCGTTATGATATTGTGGGGAGTTTTTTACGTCCGGTAACATTAAAAAAAGCACGACTAGCATTTGCTGAAGGAGAACTTTCTGCTAGTGAATTACGTGCCATCGAAGATCAAGAAATAGCAAAACTTGTTGATAAACAAATTGCTATGGGTCAGCAAGTAGTAATGGATGGCGAGTTTCGACGTTCGTGGTGGCATTTGGATTTCATTGAAGGTTTGCTTGGTGTAGAATCATTTGTAGCAAGTTCAGGCATTCAATTTCATGGTAAAAAGACACGTACAAATAATGCGTGGATTGCAGATAAAGTAGCCTGGAATCCAGAACATCCATTTTTAGCAGACTTTGCTTATTTACAATCAATTACGCCAAAAGAAGCAGTTGCCAAACAAACGATTCCAGCACTAGGCATCACTTTTTTATTAGGTGCATTACTAAATGAAAAATACAATCAAAACCCAACCTACGACACAATTGATGAATTACTAGCGGATTTAGTTGTTACTTACCAAGAAGCAATTCAAGCTTTTTATGATGCGGGGTGTCGTTATTTACAATTAGACGATACGAGTTGGAATTTGTTTTGCGATCCAAAGTTTGAAGGTCGTTATGCAGGTGATTTAAATGAATTGACAGCAAAAGTGTCGCAAGCTATTGCACAATCGATTGAGAAGAAACCAGCAGATTTAGTGATTGCTTTTCATACATGCCATGGTAATTTCAATTCCACGTATGCATCACAAGGAGACTATACGCCAATTACAGATTCGTTGTTTAAAGTTCCGGTGGATGGATTTTTCTTAGAATTTGACAGTGATCGCAATGGTGGTTTTGAGCCGTTGGCAGCAATTGAGGACGCCGTAGTTGTTTTAGGATTAATTACAACGAAAACGGGACAACTTGAAGACAAGGAGACCATTATCCAGCGAATTCATGAAGCAACGGCATATATTCCTTTGGAACGTCTTTGTTTAAGTACGCAATGTGGGTTTGCATCAACGGAAGAAGGAAATATTTTATCCGAAGAAGAACAATGGGCTAAAATTCGCTTAGTCAATGAGATTGCCCGTGAAGTTTGGCATGTTGATTAGAGAGTAGGGGAAATACATGGCAAAATATGAAGCAAGAGTGGTAGGCGCTTTTGATGAAATCCTTAGCTATCTTCATCAGGAATTAGAAAAAGGCAGTATGACCTTATCACTTGAAGAAGAATCGTACATTGAATTGGGAGAAACTAAAATTGCTATCCGTGCCTATGAACGTTATAGCTGGTTTGGCCAAAGTCGTGTTAGCTTACATTTGACCTTAGTCTCAAATGGACAGTCAACAGTCGTCTCGGCGATTTCTACTGGCGGGAGTCAAGCAGCACTACTTAAAGTCAATACGTTAAGTGAAAGTAGTTTCTTAGATTCGATTATTCCAGCTATTGAAAAAATAAAGGAGTAGGAAAGCAATGAAACGATGTGATTGGGCAAAAAGTGAGTTGGATCAAACG
>NZ_MAEL01000007.1 GCF_009933335.1 Candidatus Enterococcus willemsii
GTTCTATTAAAACCAAGACTAGGTCGCAAAGTTTGCTGATAGAAGGTGTAGATGATGGTGACGGCTATTTGACGGAGATTATTTTTTTTCTAAACATTTTCATAAGGTAACTAAACTTTTTTTTACCCTTAGAACACGCTTACAATTTGACGATTACCAAATTTGTTTTAGGCACTAAAAAATTTTTTTTAAATATCGTTATCCATTAAATCAATCGCTTGGATGCGCTGTTCCATCAGTGAATCAGCATAAATATCTAAGGTCATTTTAGTCGAAGCATGTCCTAATAATGTACTTACTGACATCACATCCGCCTTAGCTTCTAAGCATCTGGTTGCAAAGGTATGTCTTAATTGGTGAAAACATACATGAGAGAGTTTGGCATGATTACGTATCATATGAAAATATTTAGTTAGCAAACGAGGTTCACAGGGTTTTTGTTGATTTTCAAATACAAAGATATTGTTGTTATTTTTTTGTTTATGATGTAAAAACCATTTTTTTAATTTTGAACTAATAGGTATTTTTCTTACCGAAGTTGTTGATTTGGGATCTCCTAACAATAATGTCGTTTTATGATCGTTGTTATATACTCGCTGTAGTGTATGTTTGACATAAATAAATCCTTCGCGAAGATCAACGTTTTCCCATTTCAATGCAGCCACTTCGCCTATTCTAAGGCCTGTTCGTAAAGACAATAACACGGAAAAACCATAGGAATAAAAATATTTTTGTGCGACTTTCTCTAATTTCATTTGTTCGAATTTAGTTAATGATTTAGGTTTTCTTGCTGTCCACTCAATTTTGATTGTTCTGCAAGGATTTTGTTTTAGTTCTCCTTTAAGTACAGCTTTAGCAAGACATGATTTTAAAATACTTAAAATAACATGGATGGTAGATGGACACCTATTTTGTTCTTTTAACCAATGAACAAATTGTTCAATTAACTCCTCTGTAAATTCGTTCATTGAACAATTTCCTAAAAAAGGTAAGATATAATGACTCATTTTGTAATGGTAACTCGAAAAAGTAGATAATTTCACATTGTTTTTTCGTTCATTCAGCCATTCATTTGCCCAATCAGAAAATAAACGTTGGCTACTGCCATTCATATTGATTAATGCTTGATATTTTACTCTCATCTCTAATAATTTCTCACGAGTTTCTTGATAAGAACGAGCATAAACATAACCATATTTAATACGGCCATCTGTTTTACGACCTTTAATGTATCGCCCTTCCCAGCGACCATCTTTTCTTTTATAGATATTTTCCCCTCTTCGACTCATGTGTTTCCTCTCTTTCATTTGACGGTTTATGTGACGATAAAAAAAACCTTCATGTAGCAAGGTTTTTCCAAAATAAAATATATTTACTTTAAATTCATTTTCATATATGATGATAGTACCTTGCTAATTCTGTAAAAATAATCATTTTTTAAACCTTATTCTTGGTTTTAATAGAAC
>NZ_MAEL01000008.1 GCF_009933335.1 Candidatus Enterococcus willemsii
GTGAAACAAGCAAGTTTTCAATGGCAATTGCCAAAGAAACAAGAATTGCCTGAAACCTTTATCCAAACCTTAAAAGAAAAAAATATTCCGCTTCCGCTAGGTTCGTTATTTTGGAATCGTCAACTTCAGACACCAGAAGCCGTGGAAGCTTTTTTATCGCCGTCATTAGATACATTACATGATCCATTTCTATTTTTTGAGATGGACAAAGCTGTTGAACGTATCCAACAAGCTATTATGGAAGGTGAACGGATCTTAGTTTATGGTGATTATGATGCAGATGGTATTACAAGTACGACTATTATGAAAGAAACATTGGAATTGTTAGGCGCAGATGTTGAGTTTTATTTGCCGAATCGTTTCACTGATGGATATGGTCCTAACCAAGCAGTCTATGAACGTAAAATTGCCGAGGGGATTCAATTAATTGTCACCGTTGATAATGGCGTTTCTGGGCATGAGGCAATTAATTATGCCAATGAGCAAGGTGTTGATGTTATTGTGACAGATCACCATGAAATGCCGCAAGATTTACCAGGAGCCTATGCGATCATCCATCCTCGTCATCCAGCAGGAGAGTATCCATTTGGTGAACTAGCTGGAGTAGGCGTGGCGTTTAAAGTTGCATGTGCATTGCTTGAAGAAGTACCTGTTGAATTTTTAGATTTAGTCGCTATTGGTACAATTGCAGACATGGTTTCTCTAACAGATGAAAATCGGGTGCTCGTTACTTTTGGTTTACAGACAATGAAACAAACAGAACGCATTGGTTTAGCTAAACTAATTGATGTAAGTGGCATCCAACCAGAAGGATTGAATGAAACTAGCATTGGCTTTTCAATTGGTCCACGCCTCAACGCGATTGGTCGCTTAGAAGATCCCAATCCAGCAGTGCATTTAATGTCCACATTCGATGAAGAAGAAGCACAAACCTTAGCTGAAAAGTTAGACCGAATTAATACGCGTCGCAAAGATTTAGTAGAAGTCATTACCGAAGAAGCGATGGCAATGGTTCGTCCAGATGACCGCATCAATGTCATTGCTGGTGAAAATTGGCATGAAGGAATCTTAGGAATTGTCGCTGGTCGTATTTTACGAGCAACGGGGAAACCTACCTTAGTCTTGACTATCAAAGAAGATGGACTAGCGAAAGGTTCAGGTCGTAGCACAGAATCAGTGAATCTATTTGAGATGTTAGACAGTATGCGTGAATGGATGACAAGTTTTGGTGGACACCACGCTGCAGTTGGCTTAAGTTTAGAAGCAGTTAATGTAACTATTTTACAAGAAAAATTAAATGCATATATGCTTGAACATGATTTGACTAGCGGTATTGATTTAGCGATTGATGCGATTTTACCCTTAGCTGCTGTCTCACTAGAATTTATTGATTCTTTACAATTACTGGCACCTTTTGGTATGGATAATCCATTGCCAAACTTTTTATTTGAAAAAGTTTCAGTTACTAGTAGTCGAACGGTTGGTAGTGATAACCAGCATTTAAAATTCTCATTAATTGATGAAACAAATCAACAATTAGATGGAATTGGTTTTGGCTTTGGCTCGGAGTCTTTAGAATTTCAAAGTGATGAATTAAGCGTTGTAGGACAATTATCAATTAATGAATGGAATGGGAAACGAATTCCTCAATTAATGTTGGAAGATTATCAAATTAATGCGTTGCAAGTCTTTGATTATCGTCCAAAACGGAATCAACATTTATTAAATTTTGAAGAAAAGACATTGTTTATT
>NZ_MAEL01000009.1 GCF_009933335.1 Candidatus Enterococcus willemsii
AAAAACAAATCCTACACACGGGTTGATTTCTTAGAATCATTTTCTGAGTTGTTTTGCACAAATATGTTATATACATATTATTTTTTCTAATTCTCCGATGGGACAAGATACTCGGTATATAGATACATTAATAGTTTTGAAGTTATTAGAAAATCGTACTATCACTATACTATTTTGAGGGAAGGATCTTCTACAACGAAGTACAGACATAATAGAATAGATATGAAGATTGAAGAAAATTTAATGTTGGCTAAATTAGTAACTGATTTTAATATTCCTCATAAAGAGGCATTATTGAGACGAACGAGAGAAGACATTTTATTAGATTGTAGTAATCATATAGTTTACAGTAATCTAACAAATAAAGAGAAAAAGATAGAATTAAATAGAATTATGATGACTTTCAGAAAACAATTTCAAAATTTTGATTTTAATAACACAAAAATTACTACTAAACTATTGCAACGAAATCATGTGAACATGTATATATTACTAAAAAAAATCCAGAAAAGAATTAGAATATATAGATATAAGAAAATGTTAAACTAACATGGGTACGAAAGGATGGACGGATGTATTGAATAATTTAAAAAATTATATTAAAGAATCGTTTGTTTTTAAATTTTTAAGAACAAAGTACTTAACAAAAAATCACATAAAAATTACTTCAGATGTGTATAAAAAATTTTATGGAAGGGAATTAAATCTGAAATATCCTAGATTACTTTCTGAAAAAATCCAATGTTTGAAATTATTTAATTATCCGCAAAATTTATTAGTTATCCAAGCTGCTGATAAATATACACTGCATGAGTATTTGTCTAGAAAACAAATGAAACATTTATCAGTAGAGTATATTAATATTTTTGAAAAATCTGATTACATTGACATCGGTCAATTACCAGAAGCATTTGTTTTAAAGAAAACAAATGCTTCTGGTATGAATTTAATTATAAAAAATAAGAATGAAATTAATAATGAGAAAATTAATAAAATAGTGCAGAAATGGTTTAAAACGGATTTTGGTTTATTGACATCTGAATGGCATTATTCTAAAGCTAAGGATAGAGTTATTTGTGAACCGTATTTTCAGAATTTAGGTAATGAATATAGAATTGCAATGATTAAGGGAAATATAGCTTTTATACAGGTAATACTATGGGATTGGGATCAACCTGTTAATGATAATGAGGACACTCAAAATGTACCAAAACCCATGATAATAGAAGGTCATCGGAAACATTATAGGGCGCATTATGATGAATTTTGGAACTTGATTTGGAAAGATGAAGACACGCCTGATATAAATATACAAATGCCGATTAATTGGAAAGAAATGGTAGACATTTCAACAAAAATAGGTAAAGACTTTCCTTTTGTAAGAGTTGATTTTAATATAATCAACGGACAGCTAAAAATTACCGAATTGACGTTTACTCCAGCGAGCGGTTTTCTTGAATTATTGAGAAAAAATTTTGAGTTAGATAAAAGCTTAGGAGAGAAATTGGAGTTTAATTATAATGAAAAATACTATTAATAATTTTATTTATCAGAGTATATTTCAAATTACTAAGATAGTATTACCAATTATAACAATCCCATTAGTTTCAGATGCTTTAGGCCCTCATGGAATTGGAATGTATAATTATACTAATTCAATAGCTCAATATTTTGTTCTATTTGCTGGATTAGGTATAGGAGTATATGGAAATCGTGAAATAGCAGTAAATAGAGATAACAAAATTACATTATCTAGGACATTTTGGGAACTATTTACTATGAGTTTTTATATATCCATGGTTTCTGTAATTATTTATTTTATAGTGGTTACTTTTTCTGCCAATAGAGCATATTTTTATCTACAATCTTTAATCATTATAGCAGCAGTATTTGATATTTCTTGGTTTTTTATGGGAATAGAAGATTTTAAAAAAACAAGCTTAAGTAGCTTATTCAGTCAGGTTATTTCTTTTTTTCTTATTGTATTTTTTATTAAAGATGGAGATGATT
>NZ_MAEL01000010.1 GCF_009933335.1 Candidatus Enterococcus willemsii
GACATGATGAAAAATACGTTGAAATAAATAGTTGGAGGGACAATCATGAAAATCGGTGCATTTGGTGAAGTAATGCTACGCTTAACGCCTCCGGAATATCGTCTATTAGAACAAAGTCATACTGTACGCATGGATTATACAGGAACAGGTGTCAATATTTTAGGCAATTTAGCTCACTTTGGTTTGGATACTTGGATGTTGACCAATGTACCGGATAATCGGTTAGGTGATGCAGCCAAAAATAGTTTACAACAATTTGGGATGAAAACTGATTTTGTTGGTAAACACCATAATCACTTAGGATCGTATTTTGCTGAAATTGGTTTTGGTGCTCGACCAACCCAAGTCACCTATCAAAATCGTCATGGCAGCTCATTTGGGGTTTCTGAACCTGATAATTATCCAATGGATGCCTTTTTAGCGACAGTTGATTTGGTACACATTTGTGGGATTTCTTTAAGTTTGACTGATGCAACGTGGGCTTCTGCAAAAACATTGGCGCAAAAAGCCCATCGTCAGCAAAAAAAAGTGTGCTTTGACTTTAATTTTCGCCCCAGTTTAAATACTGAAGAAGGTAAAAAGGCCTTAATGAAAGCACGCTATGAAGAAATCTTGCCATATTGCGATATTGTTTTTGGTACGCCAAGAGATTTAATTGAGTTATTACAACTAACGAATGAGTCTGTCACAGATGAAAAAGCAGAACAACAGTTAATCCGTTCGTTCTTAAAGAAATACGACATTGAATGGTTTGCAGGAACCAAACGTCTACACCAAGAAGAAAAGCAGTGGATTGCTGGTCGGATTGTCACAAAAGAGGATGTAATAGAAACAGAACCGCAATTATTAACGGTTTTAGATCGAATTGGTGCAGGAGATGCTTATGCAGCTGGTGTGTTACTGGGATATGCTGAAAATTGGTCATTGGAAAAAACAGCGACATTTGGTATTACGAATGCTGTGCTTGCACATACGATGCTAGGAGATGTCCCTTTAACAACTAGAGAACAAGTGCAACAAGTGATTGACCATCCTGGTATTGATTTAATTCGATAAGAAAAAACTTCTGATTAGCAATAGTCAGAAGTTTTTATTTTGTTAAAAAGCTTTCATGAATGAATTCTTTTTAGTATAGTAGGAACAGGTGATGAATATGTTAATCGTTGATGGCGATGGATCGCCAGTAAAAGAAGAAGTGATTCGCTTAGGTGAGTTCTTTCAGCTACCAGTACTAATCGTAACCAGTGTTGATCATTATACAACCAAAGAATACCCTGATTTTGTTCGTTTTATTTATGTTGATAAAGGGGCCGATAGTGCAGATTATCAAATTGTTAAAGAAATTCATGCTGGAGATATTTTAATTACGCAAGACTACGGATTAGCATCATTAGTATTGCCTAAAAAAGCCAGAGTCTTTCATCATTCAGGAAAAGAATATCTACCTGAAACTATTGATTTCTTGCTAACTCAACGCTATTTAGGAACACAAATGAGAAAATCAGGTAAGCGAACCAAAGGACCGAAAGCGTTTACGAAAGATGACCGGCAAGCTTTTTTTGAGCAGCTAAAAAAAGTCCTGCAAGAACCATAAAAACCTTAAAAGGAAACAATTTTTTACTAAATTTTGTGGTTAGCAACCGGAAAATCATAGTTAAGGATGTTCTGAAAAACCATTTTATGCTAAAATATGTGAGAATCATACGTGAAATGTGACGTTAAACACAGGAGGAAAAACGGTGAAAATTATTTTACTATACGGAGGGCAAAGCGCAGAGCATGATGTCTCTATTCTGTCAGCTTTCTCTGTACTAAATGCGATTTATTACAATTACTATCAAGTTCAACTTGTCTTTATTGCAAAAGATGGACAATGGGTCAAAGGTCCCGTGTTAACTGAAAAACCAACTTCAAAAGATATCTTGCATCTTACTTGGTCAACAAATGGTGCGTCTGGTGACTTTACCGGAACTGCCATTCAGCCAGGTGATATTAAGGAAGAAGATGCGATTGTCTTTCCACTTTTACATGGACCAAATGGCGAAGATGGAACGATTCAAGGATTCTTAGAAACAATTGATATGGCGTATGTCGGTGCAGGCGTTTTAACTAGCGCTTGTGGTATGGATAAAATTATGACGAAATATATCCTACAAGCAGCGGGCATTCCGCAAGTACCATATGTACCAGTGTTGAAAAACCAATGGAAAGAAAATCCTAAACAGATTTTTGAGCAATGTGAAGGTACGCTGTTGTATCCAATGTTTGTCAAGCCAGCGAATATGGGGTCCAGTGTAGGCATTTCTAAAGCAGAAAATCGTGAAGAGTTACAACAAGCGCTTGAAGAAGCTTATCGATATGACAATCGTGCGGTTATTGAGCAAGGTATTGAAGCTCGTGAAATTGAAGTTGCTATCTTAGGTAATGAAGATGTTCGTACGACAATGGCTGGTGAAATTGTGAAAGATGTTGCTTTTTATGATTATAATTCAAAATATATTGATAACAATATTGTGATGCAAATCCCAGCACAAGTCCCTGATGAAGTGCAAGAAAAGGCGCAAGAATACGCTAAAAATGCCTATATTATGTTAGGTGGTAGTGGGTTAAGCCGTTGTGATTTCTTCCTAACGAATAAAAATGAGTTATTCTTAAATGAATTAAATACGATGCCTGGTTTTACGCAATTTAGTATGTATCCTTCTTTATGGGAAAAAACAGGGTTGCAATATGGCGATTTAATTGAAGAATTGATTCAATTAGGACTAAATCGTTACAAACAACGGACAAACTTTTTAACAGATGTGAAATAAACACTAGACAAGGCACAGGTGAAGCAAATCGCTTCAAGGTGCCTTGTTTTGATGAAGGAGCAGAAAAGATGAAATTAACGATCAAAGAAATTGCCCAAGCGTTAAATATTGAACCAATCGACGCAGACAAACTTGTAACGAGTGTTGAATTTGATAGTCGTTTAATCACAGAAGGAAGTTTGTTTGTTCCATTAGCAGGTACAAGAGATGGTCATGAATTTGTCCAACAAGCCATTGAACAAGGTGCTGTGGCAACCTTGTGGGATAAAAAACGTACAAATATCCCAGAAAATATTACCGTTCTTTCAGTGGCAGATGTGAAAGCTGCTTTTCAACAATTAGCTGTTTACTATCAGGAAAAAGTAGCGCCTAAAGTAGTCGCTATCACTGGTAGTAATGGGAAAACGACCACTAAAGATATGACTGAAGCCGTATTGGCGCAAAAATTCCAAACGTATAAAACACAAGGAAACTATAACAATGATTTAGGAATGCCGTATACCATGTTACACATGCCAGATACAACGGAAGTGTTGATTTTAGAGATGGGGATGGACCATGCAGGTGAGATTGCTTTTTTATCTAAGTTAGCTCAACCGGATGCTGCAGCAATTACGTTAATTGGTGAAGCACATATCGAGAATTTAGGTTCACGAGCAGGGATAGCCAAAGCAAAAATGGAAATTACTGAGGGCTTAAAAGCAGAGGGCTATTTAGTTGTTCCAGCTGATGAACCATTATTACTACCTCTCATGACTGATTTAACGCAAAAAATCGAAACATTTGGGTTGGATAAAGGTGATATTCACGCAACGATTGTTGAAGAAACAAAAGATCAAACAACCTTTACAATTGAAGGAGAAACTTTCCGAATCCCTGTCTTAGGAAGTTATAATGTCAAAAATGCGCTGATTGCTTATGGTTTTGGCCGTTATTTTGGTTTAACAAATGAAGAAATTGTTCGTGGTTTAGCTACGTTTCAGTTAACTAAAAATCGCACACAATGGCTGAAAGCATCAAATGGAGCAGATATTTTGAGCGATGTTTATAATGCCAATCCGACAGCGATGGGGTTAGTATTAGATAGTTTTGGTCGTTTAGAACTGGCAGGCCGTCGTTTGGCAGTGTTAGCAGATATGCTAGAATTAGGACCTGATTCTAAACAAATGCATGCTCAGATGGCTGAACATATCGGTAATCAATATGATGCTATTTTTCTTTATGGGTCAGAAATGGCTTCATTAAATAAAGCGCTAGTTGAATTTGCAGGAAAAGTATACTATTTTGAAGAAAAAGACGCATTAATAAAAACATTAAAAGAACAATTACTGCCGACAGATACCCTTCTATTAAAAGGTAGCAACGGGATGGGTTTAGCTGAAGTTATTGCGCAACTATAAAGAGGAAAAGTGAGAAAAATACGACATTTAATCATGTGATGTGTCGTATTTTTCTTTTTTTGTTATACTAATAATAGTACAAATAAAAAGGAGAGTGTAATAAATGAAAAAGTGGATGATTACAAGTGTTGTATTGGTAGGATTATTGGCGGGTTGTGGCAGTAAAGAGGAACCCAAAGAAAGTACAGCAAGCAGTACAGCAGTAGAAACAGCTTCAAGTTCATCAGTAACAGAAGAAAGCACGAGTACTAGTGTTAGTACAAGTGGGGAAAACGGTGAATTTTCTGTAGGAGATGCTTCATATTCTATCGAAATTCCTGCTCACTGGGCAAATTATGAAGATGTCGCTAGTTTAAATCCAGATGCTTCTTACGCCTTAGAAAAAGATGATTTAAGTGCATATTACATGGTGATTGCTGAAAACAAAGTTGATTTTAGTAATTTCAATACGTATGTGGACTTAGTTACTGGTAGTTTAGAAGAAGAAGCAACTAATGTAAAAGAAGAAGACGTAACAGTTAATGGTATGAAAGGTGTGCGTAAAACCTTTGATTTGAATGTCCAAGGTGTAAACTTATCTTACATTTTTGATGTTGTTGAAAGTGAAACACAATTTGTACAAAGTGTTGGTTGGTCATTGAAGAGTGAAGCAGAAGTTGCAAAACCTGAAATTGAATCAATTTTAAATTCATTCCAACAAAAGTAGGTAGAAAATATTTTTGCAATAATGTTTGAAACTTGCTGAAAACAGTATTCCGTGATACACTGTTTTAGTGCCGAAAGATGAAGTAAAAATTGGAATAACTGATAACTAAACGAGAACGACTGTTTAGATAAAAAAGAAATGACCATGTCATCATAAATTCAAAACGAGGCTAGACAAAAGTAAATGATCGTTTGTCCTAGCCTTTTCTAATGCCTTCAAGAAGTGGTTTTTCGGTGAGAAGTGATAAAACAAATATGCTAGGGACCATGTTTGATTCATCATGGAAGAAACAAACACTTCAAACTGTCACCAGATACCTCGAGGATGTATCTAGTAAAAAACGACGAGATGAATCAATCATCTTGATCACAATTAGGAGGATCCATTTGAAATTTAAAGAATTAGAACTATCACAAGAATTATTGACTTCTATTGAGCGTGCCGGCTTTGAAGAAGCAACACCCATCCAAGAAGCAACAATTCCATTGGCGTTAGCTGGTAAAGATGTTATCGGTCAAGCGCAAACAGGTACAGGTAAAACTGCAGCCTTTGGGTTACCAATGTTACAACACATTGACCCAACAAAACAACAATTACAAGGTTTAGTTATTGCTCCAACACGTGAGTTGGCTATCCAAACGCAAGAAGAACTATACCGTTTAGGTAAAGACAAAAAAATCCGTGTACAAGCTGTTTACGGTGGGGCTGATATTGGTCGTCAAATTCGTCAATTAAAAGACCGTCCACATATCGTGGTAGGTACACCAGGACGTATGTTGGATCACATTAAACGCCACACGTTAAAACTAGCAACCGTGGAAACATTGGTATTAGATGAAGCAGATGAAATGCTAAATATGGGCTTTTTAGAAGATATTGAAACAATTATTGCCCAAGTCCCTGAAGAGCGTCAAACGTTGCTATTTTCTGCGACAATGCCACCAGCTATCAAAAACATTGGTGTAAAATTCATGAAAGAACCAGATCATGTAAAAATTAAAGCCAAAGAAATGACAGCTGATTTGATTGATCAATACTATGTACGTTCAAAAGATTTTGAGAAATTTGATATCATGACACGTTTATTAGACGTTCAAAAACCAGAATTGACGATTGTCTTTGGTCGTACGAAACGTCGTGTCGATGAGTTGGCTCGTGGATTAGAAGCCCGTGGCTACAAAGCAGAAGGTATTCATGGTGATCTTTCTCAACAAAAACGTATGAGTGTGTTACGCTCATTTAAATCTGGTAATTTAGACATCTTAGTTGCGACAGACGTTGCCGCTCGTGGATTAGATATTTCAGGTGTCACTCACGTTTACAACTACGATATCCCTCAAGATCCAGAAAGCTATGTTCACCGTATTGGTCGTACAGGACGTGCCGGTAAAGGTGGTATGTCAGTAACATTTGTAACGCCAAATGAAATGAGTTACTTACATGTTATTGAAAACTTAACGAAAAAACGTATGACACCATTACGTCCACCTTCTGAAAAAGAAGCTTTCAAAGGACAAATCGGTGCTGCAATGGAAACTGTTGCAGAAAAAATGACTTCAAATGGCTTAGAAAAATACTTGTCAGGTGCCGATCAATTGTTAGAACAATATTCAGCGCAAGATTTAGCGGCGTTACTATTAAAAACATTAGCAAAAGATCCAGAAGATTTAGTGCCAGTTAAAATCACACCTGAACGTCCATTGCCACAAGGGAAAAAATCCTTTAACAAAGGTGGTGGCAACCGTCGCAATAATAACCGTAATGGTGGCGGACGTCGTGAAGGCGGACGTGGACGCGATGATCGCCGAAATCGTGACGATAGAGACCGTCGCAGTAACAAAGGAAGCTATGGCAATAACAAAGATGGTGGCTCTCGCAAACCAAGCCGTCGTCCAAGTGATAAAAAGCGTAGTTTTGTTATCCGTAACAATCAAGATTAAGGAAAACTTAATGAATTCGAGATGAATGGATTCATGTTAAATATCTTTATATGACTTGTAAAATAAGAAAAGTGTCTGAGGAAATTCAATTTCTCAGACGCTTTTTGCATTTCAAGTAGGTTTTTAAGTGGTTTTTCTTCGTTTTTTTGGTAGAATAAGACTAACTTCGAAGGAAAGAGTAGGCGTCTATGATTCAGGGAATTGGGATTGATGCAGTTGATTTGCATCGAATAAAAAAAATTATTCAAGAGAAACCTAAATTTATTTCGCGTATTTTAACTTCAGCGGAATGTGAATTATTCTATGCATTACCTGAAAAACGTCAAATTGAGTTTCTTGGTGGACGCTATGCTTGTAAGGAAGCTTTTTCCAAAGCTTGGGGAACAGGTATAGGTAAAGTAACATTTCAAGATTTAGAGATTTTAGCAAATGATTTAGGTGCACCAATTGTTACCAAGTCGCCTTATCAAGAAGGTGCGGTGTTCGTTAGTATTACACATACCGAAGACATTGCATTTGCGCAAATCATTTTAGAGAAATAGAAGGAAGGTATTTCGATGGCAGTATCTTATCATCGCCCTACGAAAATAATTGTTGATTTACAGGCGATTCAACAAAATCTTGCCAATGAAATCAAACACAATCAAGGAAAAGATGTTTTTGTTGCCGTCAAAGCTAATGGATATGGGCATGGAGCAGTTCCTGTGGCGAAGGCCGCTTTAGCAGCTGGCGCTATGGGACTGTGTGTAGCAACACTTGATGAAGCAATTGAATTAAGAGAGCAAGGAATTGAAGCCCCTATTTTGTTACTAGGATTATTGCCATTATCGGCAGTAGCTGTGGCAGAAGAATATCGCGTGGCAGTAGCGGTTGCATCGCTAGCATGGCTTAAGCAAGCACAACCAGAGATTCGACACGCCTTGAAAATACATCTAGCCATTGATACAGGTATGGGGCGAATTGGCTTTCAAAAGTCGGAAGATGTGCAACAAGCAGTAAATTATTTACTGTCGGAAGAAGTGTTTGACTTTGAAGGGATTTTTACTCATTTTTCAACAGCAGATCAAGCAGACACCACTTATTGGGAGAAGCAGCATCAACGATTCAACGATATTTTAACTGGACTCTCTCATTTACCTAAGTATGTACACACAAGTAACAGTGCGACGACCTTATGGCATGAAGGTGTGGGGAATATGGTTCGATACGGTATCGCTTTGTATGGCTTGAATCCTTCTGGAAATGACTTAGATGTTAGTTATCCATTACAACCGGCTTTGTCATTAGAATCAGAATTAATCCAAGTTAAAAAAGTAGCAAAAGGTGAAGGGATAGGTTATGGCAAAACTTATGTGACACCAAAAGAAGAATGGATTGGCACTGTGCCAATCGGGTATGCGGATGGCTATGTTCGCAAAATGCAAGGATTCCATGTCTTAGTAGAAGGACAGTACTGCGAAATAGTTGGTCGTGTCTGTATGGATCAACTGATGATTCGTTTGCCACATGCTATTGAGGAAGGAACAAAAGTAACATTAATTGGAAAAAATCAAGGCGCACAAATTACGCTTCAAGAAATCGCAGATTATTTAGATACGATTCATTATGAAGTCATTTGTTTGTTTTCTGAACGAATTCCAAGAGAATATTTATAGAAAAGGATTGAGGGCCATGGTCAAACGTGGGGAAGTTTATTTTGCAGATTTGTCACCAGTAGTTGGTTCGGAACAGGGAGGATTACGCCCAGTTCTCATTATTCAAAATGATCTTGGAAATCATTTTAGTCCAACTGTGATTATCGCCGCAATTACAGCAAAAATGGCAAAACCAAAGTTACCAACACATATTGGAATTACTGCTTCTGGTACAGGTCTTGGCAGAGACTCCGTCATTTTAATGGAGCAAATTCGAACGATTGATAAATCTAGATTGAAAGAAAAAGTATGTCACCTACAAGCTGAAATCATGCAGTCAGTTGATACTGCCTTAAAAATCAGTGTTGGCTTATAGCAAGAAGACAGAGGTTCATACATAAATACAAGTTGGTGATTGAATGGGCTATGTAGTTCTTATACTAACCGTCATATGTTTAGTAATAGCTAGTTGGAAACGACTAGCACAGGTACGTAGATTTCGATATCAAAGTAAAGAAGGATATTATTTGCTAGTACACAAATTTGAAAAATCAGGCAGGTATTTTGGTGTTTTCCAACAAGGGGAAGTTGAACTCACTTTACAGATGCCAATCAACACTTATATCCAACTGCAACCTCCTATCAGAGGTTACTTACAACACACAGATGGAGAGCTTCAACGCTTTGAGGTCTAAAATGAGGAGTGAATATTATGGGGACAATTGGCTTTTACGGTGCAGGTAATATGGCGCATGCGATTATTCATGGCATGTTAGCAGAGGGATTGTATCAAAAAGAAGAGATTTTAGTCTACAATCATCGTTATGAACCCACATTAAAAAAACTAGAAGAACAATACCAAATTAGACCGATTTTAGATGAAAAGGAATTATTTGCTAAAACAGATTTGATTATTTTTGCGGTGAAGCCAGAAATTTTACTTGCTAAGTTACCTGGTTTTAAGCAATTTTTGACAGAGGAACATTTACTAGTTTCCATAGCTGCGGGTGTAACAATTCAGCAAATGGAAGAATTAGTTGGTTTGCATAAAATTGTTCGAGTAATGCCAAATACCCCAGCAGCAGTGGGCGAAGGTATGACCTCGTTGTCTATCAATTCAGAGGTCACTGATAGCGAGCAAGCGAAAGTTCTACAGGTATTCCAAAGCTTTGGTCGTGCAGTTGTCTTGCCAGAAAGTCAAATTGATGCAGTTGTTGGTGTCAGTGGTTCATCCCCAGCATATGCCTATTTATTTATAGAGGCATTAGCAGACGGTGCAGTCTTAGAGGGTATGAAACGTACGGATGCTTATGAATTTGCTGCACAAGCTGTTCTCGGGGCAGCTAAGATGGTTTTAGAGACTGGTGAGCATCCAGGGGCGTTGAAAGATAAAGTTTGTTCACCTGGTGGAACGACGATTGCAGCGGTTCGTTCACTAGAAGCCAATGGTTTTCGCCATGCTGTTATCGAAGCTGTTCAAACAGCCGCAAAAAAAAATCGTGAACTTACTTAAATACAATGACGAAGACATCTTAGATGCTTCGTCATTTTTTGTTAATTCAAATGATTGGCAGGTAAAACGACTTTACGTTGCTCAGAGAGTGCATACATCGTAATTGGTTTATCATAAAATTTAGGTAACAATGCTTCTGTCATCATTTCTTCGCGGAGACCTTTAGCGAAAATCTCACCATTTTTTAACATCATTACATGACTAATAATAGGTAAAATTTCTTCGGTATGATGTGTAACGAATAATAAACCAGGAGCATCAGGTTGGCGCATTAAATGATCGATTTTAATTAATAATTCTTCTCGAGCGAATAAATCAAGTCCGTTACAAGGTTCATCTAAAATTAACAGTTCTGGTTCGGCCATCAAAGCCCGCGCAATGAGCACAATTTGGCGCTCTCCTTGAGACAGAAAATGGTAGTTCTTGCCAATCAGACTTTCGGCATCTAAGGAAACCAAGATTTCTTTGGCAGTATTTAAGTCTTCTTGTGTAAATTTTTGATAAATACCGATACTAGCAAATTTTCCGGATAGCACAATACGTTCCGCTGTATCATTGACGTTTAAACGGTATTGCAATGCTGTACTGACCCAGCCAATCCGTTTAGACAATTCAGGGATAGACGTTTGGCCGAAGACTTGATCTAAGACCGTCAAACGCCCTTTAGAAGGCCAAAGACTACCAGTTATTAATTGTAAGAGCAAGGTTTTGCCTGCGCCATTTAGTCCAAGAATCCCCCAATTTTCGCCCTCATTAATTTGCCAACTAATATGATTTAAAAGTGCTTGTTGTTTACGAATAAATGAAACATCTTCAAATGTTAAAATTGCCATACAAATTCCTCCTTTTTATTCATCATACCAGTCTCTTACAAATTAACCAATAGTATTTTGAATTTTCTAACAATTGGCTTTCGCTATCTTTTTCGTTCATTTTTGTTAAAATGGAAAAAAAGAGAAAGAAGGCAATCGAATGGCAAATTGGCGTGAAGTTGTAGCATTATGTAGTGAAGAAAGAATCTTTTGGGATGACCACTACTATCGTTTTCGAAAAATTGGTGATGATACCTATGAATTATCTCGCTTAGTTGCAGGTCCATGTGGGGAGAACACGTACCATCCTAAATTAACTGTTAAAGTGGAAAATGAGATGTTCATTCCAATGACGTATTTTGATAATACCGATACACCAGTTAAAGAATTTACTAGAGAAGATGATGAGTCCTTTATAGATCAAGAGTTTGTGACATTATTAGAGATGTTTATGGAAGCAAAAGAACACCAAGAATAAAAAAGTCCGCTTATTTTTTCGACAAAATTGGATATTTGTACAAAAAAAAGAGCAAAATTAAGCAATAAAATGGAAAGTCTATCAAAATCATGATAAATTATCCAACGACATTGAAGAAATGACGGTGAAAATTGTGAAACATATTAAAAATATAGGTGAATTGTATCTATTGGATTGGAAGCGATTAGTGAAAAATCCAATTACGATTTTTTTAGTAGTGGCTTTAATGGTCATTCCGTCCTTATATGCGTGGTTTAATATCAAAGCATTGTGGGATCCTTACGGAAATACGAAGGAAATTCCCATCGCTGTATATAGTGATGATGTAGGGGCAACATTGAATGACAAAGAGATTCAAATTGGCGATCAAGTGATTGATACTCTCCATGAGAATGATCAGCTAGGTTGGCGTTTTGTGAAATCAGAAAAAGAATTAACAGAAGGCGTGAAATCTGGTAAATACTATGCAGGTATTTATCTACCGAAAGAATTCTCGGAAGATTTACTAAGCTTTACCAAAGGGGAAATCAAAAAGCCAACTATTGATTACTACTTTAATGAAAAGATTAATGCGATTGCACCTAAGATTACTGATAAAGGGGCAAGTAGTCTTCAAGAACAGATTACAGAGAATTTTATCCATACAGCCAGCTCAACTTTGTTAAAAGCATTTAATGAAGTAGGTTACAATTTAGAAACCAATTTAGTTTCTATTAATAAGGTCAAGAATTTAATTTTAGAAGTTGATAAAAATGCAGATAAAATTGAAGGATACACGAAAGAAGTACTAGAATTACAAAAAAAATTCCCAGAACTAAAAGAAAAACTAGCGAAAGCCGACGAGTTTACTAATTATATTCCTGAAGTAGATGCAATGGGTGAAAAACTAGTCGCAATGAATAAAAAAATGCCGGAAATTGAAGAACAGGCGAAAATTATTTTAACGTTACAAGAAAAGATTCCTGAAATTCAAAATGCCGGACGACAAATTGCAATGGTCGATGAAGACTTTGACCAAATTTCAGCAACTTTAACAGATGGGATTGCAGAAGCTAAAAAAGGATTGCAAGTCATCAATGATGTCCAAGCGTTATTACCAAAAATTGAACAACTATCCGGCGATGCGACGGCCTTTACTGATAAAACACTAGAAGCTGCCAATGCTTTAGAAGCCAACCTTGATTCCATTACTCAAGTAGTTCAAACCAATTTACAAATGGTTATCGGGTTATCCGAAACAGTTAACAGTTGGGCAGGAACGATTAATACAATCTTGAATGAATCAGAGGACTTAACTCCGGAACAACGAGCAGCATTGAAGAAAACACTATCTGATATTTCTGCTAGTTTAGCCAAACAGCAAGTGTTCATTGAAGATATGATTAATTGGTTTGAACAATTAGGGGGACTGGATCAAATAAGTGGTGATTTTAGTGGTGTGAAAAGCAGTTTACGGGAAATCCAAAATGTAATGGGAGCAGCGCAAAAAGCGGCAGACAATCTATTACGAATAATTGATTCAGATGATTTAAACAAGGCTAGTATCCAAAACTTCGTCCAACAATTACAAGAACTATCAGGCAATATCGCAAGTATTGGGAACTCAATTGATGTCACTGCTGTTAGCAATCAAGTACATGATTTGCTAGCAAATAAATTGATTCCAGCGTTAACCAATGCGCAATCGTTATTAGCAGCAACCAAAAATATTGATTTTGAATCCTTGCTGTCTTCAACAGAAAAAACGATTGGCAATGCCGTAACAATACTTGAAAAATACGAAAAAGAAATGCCAGCGATTGGACAAGAAATTCATGATGCCAATGTGTTATTAAATGGCCACATGGACGATATTGTTAATGGAATTAATAAAGGCGTCGATTTGTATCAAAATGAATTACCTGTGTTAAAAGAAAAACTGAACTTAGCGGCGAACTTTATTACAAATGACTGGCCTACGCTAAAAACGGAAATTACTTCGACCTTAGATACTATGCATGAAAAATTACCAAAAGTTGAAACAGCTCTGAATACAGCAGCAGAATTAATTGAAAAGGATTGGCCGTCCCTAAGAAGAGGCGTTCATAAAGCAGCTGATGCGATTCACAAAGGTGAGGAGATTGCTGATTTAGGAGATATCATTAAACTACTTAAAAATGATGTCAAAGCCGAAAGTGATTTCATTACGTCACCAGTAGAATTAAAAACCACAGCGATGTATCCAATCGCCAACAATGGTTCAGCAAGTACACCGTTCTATACAGCACTATGTTTATGGGTAGGAGCTTTATTATTGTCAAGTGTCGCAGCAACAGAATTCCATTTAGAAGGCAAAGACAAAAAACGTTTTAGTAAACGTGAAACGTTCCTGGCCCGCATGGGTACTTTCTTGACCTTTGCGGTAGGGCAAACACTAATTGTCACCTTAGGAAACTACTTTGCATTAGGCGTTGATGTGCGCGAGCCATTCTATAGTGTCTTGTTTGCTTTAGTCGTAGGACTAACCTTTATGATGATTATCTATGTCTTAGTCGGTTTATTCGGCAATGTCGGAAAAGGAATAGGGATTATTATTCTGGTACTATCGATTTCCGGAGGTGGTGGAAACTATCCGATTCAAGTTTCGGGTAAATTCTTCCAATTCATTAATCCACTCTTACCATTTACCTATGCCGTGGATCTTTTACGAGAATCAGCAGGCGGTATCTACTGGCCAAATGCAACCGTTAATTTACTTGTACTAATTGGTTTGTTTATTGTTTTCGGTGTCGTGGGAACAATTGTGAGTCCATTAATGATTAAACCGATGGAAAAAGTCGAAAAATTAGCCAAAGAAAGTCATTTCTTCCATTAAAATAAAAACTTGTGTGAGTACGGAATAAGGTGCTCACGCAAGTTTTTTTGTTTTTTAGAAAACTTTATGAAAAAATGAAAATACCTAAAAAAATGTGATGAAAAACAGCGAGATACTGCGTTGACTTTTCAATTCTTGAGGCGTAATATTCTCTCTTGTCTAACACAAAAAAGTGTGCGATATCAGAATGAAATAAAAAACGCAAGGAGCGAAAATAAGTGGAGTATCTAAAACGTTTGTTGGTAGGCAAACCCTTAAAGTCTGCAGAAAATGATGAGCAAAAATTAAGTCGTTTTGCTGCATTGGCCTTATTATCATCAGATGCCTTGTCCTCAATTGCTTATGGGACAGAGCAGATTGTTGTCGTGTTAGTAACACTTTCAACAGCAGCTATTTGGTACTCTTTACCGATTGCGGCATTTGTCATTGTGTTATTAGTGTCGTTAACATTGTCGTACCGTCAAATTATTCATGCCTATCCTCATGGGGGAGGAGCTTATATTGTCAGCAGTGAGAACCTCGGTGAGAAAGCAGGATTAGTGGCAGGTGGTTCGTTACTGATTGATTATATGCTAACTGTAGCAGTATCTGTTTCGGCAGGAGCAGAAGCGATTACTTCTGCAATTCCGGCACTGTATGGTCAGCAAGTCACAATTTCAATTATCATTGTTGTGTTAATTATGATGTTAAACTTACGTGGATTACGCGAGTCAGCCGCCTTTTTAATGGTTCCAGTCTACACATTTATTGCTATTATTACCTTATTAATTATTGTAGGACTGGTTAAAATCGCGTTAGGCATGGCACCATTACATGCAACAGCGGTGCCAGGAACAGTCGTCCCAGGCATTACAATTGCCTTGCTGTTGCGAGCTTTTTCATCAGGTTCTTCGTCATTAACTGGTGTGGAAGCAATTAGTAACGCTGTACCTTTTTTCAAAAAGCCCCATGCAAAAAATGCGGCAGCAACATTGACAATTATGGCAACTATTTTAGGGTTTTTCTTCGTAGGAATTACCTTTATTAATTACTGGTATGGCGTGGTTCCTAAAACGGAAGTAACTGTCTTAGCACAAGTCGGAGAGGCTGTCTTTGGTCATAGCGTCATGTTTTATATTTTACAATTTGCGACAGCTTTGATTTTAGCTGTTGCAGCGAACACAGGTTTTTCAGCGTTTCCAGTGTTAGCCTATAACTTAGCAAAAGATAAATTTATGCCCCATCTTTATCAAGATCGCGGTGATCGCTTAGGTTATTCAAATGGCATTATGACCTTAGCAGCAGGGTCAATTGTTTTGTTGCTTATTTTTCAAGGCTCAACAGAACGTTTGATTCCTTTGTACTCCATTGGGGTGTTTATTCCCTTTGCCCTTTCACAAACAGGTATGGTCATTAAGTGGCGAAAAGAAGGGCAGGCGTGGTTCCGCAAGTCGCTAGCAAATATTATTGGTGCAGCGATTTCTTACGGAATTATTTTGATTTTATTTTTCTATCGTTTAGGTGATATTTGGCCGTTTTTCATTATTATGCCGGTATTGCTGATTGTTTTTTATAAAATTCATGAGCATTATCATCATGTGGCAGAACAATTACGTTTAGAAAAAGAAGTGAAGATGAAGACATATGATGGAAATACTGTGATTGTGTTGGTTGGAAATGTGACCCAAGTAAACGTTGGGGCATTAAATTATGCTCAGTCGATTGGCGATTATGTGTTAGCTATGCATGTTTCTTTAGATGAGGATATAGTGAAAGAAAAAGAAATTGAGCGTGAGTTTAAAGAAAAATTCCCTGATATCCGTTTTTCAGTCGTTCATTCTTCGTATCGTTCGATTGAAAACCCAATCATTCGTTATGTGGACATTGTCAGTAAAAAAGCCCGACAACTTAACTATACGACGACTGTGGTTATTCCACAATTCGTACCGAAACATCGTTGGCAAAATATTTTGCATAATCAGACAAGCTTGCGATTGCGTTTCCGTTTGTCATGGCGTGAAAATATAATCGTTAGCACCTATAGTTATCATTTGAAAAAATAATTTGTCATGAAAAAAGGAAACCCTTTGAACGGATAGTTCAGGGTTTCCTTTTTATTTTATGATTCTTTACTTGTTCGTGCGGTTGGATCTAAGCGACGTTCAATGATTCCAAGTATCCAGTCGGTAAAAATCGACATCACAGCGGTTGGTAAGGCACCTGCTAAGATGATTGCAGCACCATCTGTTGCATTTGTCCCGCGGACGATAATGTCACCTAAGCCACCGGCACCAACGAAGGTACCAATTGCAGTGATTCCGATTGCGACAACTAAAGCATTTCGAATACCAGCCATGATAACCGAAATCGACAATGGCAATTCAATCATGTATAAACGTTGCCAAGCAGTCATCCCCATACCTTTACCAACGTCCAGTGCGTTACGGTCTACTTGAATCATGCCTGTATAGGTATTTTTGATGATTGGTAGCAGTGAATACAAGAAGACCGTCACGATAACCACGTTCACACCTAAACCAAAGGCAAACATCAGAATAGAGACCATTGCTAACGCTGGAATCGTTTGGATGATATTGGCAACACGAATGACCCAGTCGGATAATTTTTTATTCCGAGAAATTAAAATCCCGATTGGAATTCCCACAATTGCTGCGAATAACACACCATAAATAGAGATGAGGAAGTGACGAAGGAATTGTGAGAAGACATAACTGCCGTTTTCTTGAAAGTAATAGAGAAACTGTTGCAGTAAATTCATTTCGTTCATATTCATTTCGCATCCTCCTCAAAATAGTTGTGTTGTTCTAAAAACTGTTCTGCAACAATTGAAGGCTCGATTAAATCATTATCTGATTCATAATTCAATTTTTGCATGGTTTCAGTATCGATTTTCCCAGCTAAACGATTCAATGCATCTTCTAGTTCAGGTACTTCGTCTAACAGTTCTTGATTGACGACCGGCGAAGCATCATATGGTGGGAAAAACTGTTTGTCATCTTCTAACATGACCAAATCATAACTAGCAATTCGTCCGTCAGTTGAGTAGCCTAAGACCACGTCCATGCGATGTGCATCAACGGCATCATAAACTAGACCGATTTGCATAGGTAAAATAGAGCCGAATTTGAAGCCGTATTTTTCTGTGAAACCATCATAACCATCACCTTCACGAGTCATCCACGCGCGGTCTGCACCGACGACTAACTCATCAGCAACTGCTTCTAAGTCACTCACTGTTTTTAAATTATATTTTTCAGCGGTATCTTTTCTAACGAGAAAGACATAGGTATTGTCAAATCCATAAGAAGGGAGCCATACTTGGTTGTAGCGTTCTTTAAATTCTTTTTGAACGACTTTCATCGCTTCATCTGGATCTAAAACAGGTGGTAGTAACAGCGTGGAAGCAATATCCGTTCCTGTATAACGTGTAGAAGAGATACCTGCGTCACCATTTAGCATCGCTTGATGGTTAATATTGGTTGTTCCTAAGTTGTTAATAATGGTTGTTTGCTTGTCGGTATAATGTTCGACCATTCCAGAAACGACACTACCTAGAATTTGAGATTCAGTCGTAATACCACCGGTAATAGCGATAGTATCTTCATCTGTATTTGAAGCTAGTCCAGGAAATGAACAACCTGCAAATAAAAACAGACTTCCGCAAAGTAATAAGATTTTTTTGAATTTATTCATTAGTCATTCTCCTCTCTCAAGGCGGATGGTGTTAGTTTTTCTTCTAGTTTTCCTAAAAGATAGTCAGACACAATCGCTAGAATGATGACAGGAATAGTTCCTGCTAAAATCAATGGTGGTTGATAGTTGTCTAATCCACTAAAGATCATGACACCAAGTCCGCCAGCTCCAATGTAAGAAGCGAGGGTTGCCCATGCAATGACATACACAGCTGCTAAACGTACGCCAGCCATGATGGTTGGCAAGGCAATGGGCACTTCAACGCTGATAATTGATTGGATATTCGTCATCCCCATCCCTTTGGCAACATCAATATAATTAGGATCAACATTTTTCATCCCAATATACGTATTTCGCAAAATGGGTAGTAATGAGTAGATGAATAATGCGACAATCGCTGGCGCAACGCCGACTCCAAGAAAAGGAATCATTAAAGTTAAAAGGGCCAATGATGGAATGGTTTGTAATGCACTCGTAACTCCAATAACGACATTGGCAATTTTAGGGAAGCGTGTAAGCAAAATACCTACTGGGATTGCGACAAGTGCCCCCAATAGCAAGGCAGCGAATGAAATATAAATATGTTGCATGGTATTTGAAAAAATTTGAGCGCCGTATTCTGTAAAGAAGGCTTGCATAAGTCTAGACCCCCTCTATTTCTTCAGGATTGAATGCCTCAACTGCTTCAGTAATCGATTGTTCTTCGCCCCATAATACATCATAAACGATATCAACCAATGAAGCGCGGGTTAAAATACCAACGACACGATCTTTATCATCCACAACAGGAACATATTTTAAGCCACGATTCAAAATTCGTTGTAACGTATTACGTAAAAGGGCAGTCTCTTTGACAGAAAAGACATCGGTTTTTAAAATATCGCCAACACTGCTCGATTTCCCACGACGTTGGTTAATTGACTCAATGTCTATATATCCTTTAAGAATTCGTTGATTGTCAGTCACTAGCAAAGTATCGACGCGACGTTCACGCATTAGTTTAATCGCTTCTTGCAACGATTTTTCTGGCGTAATTGTCACGGCAGTATTTAACATGACTTCGCTGACTGGTGTTGTATCAGGTTTCGCTTGCATTAGTCGGTCTTCACCAATCAATTCTTCCACAAATTCATTGGCCGGTGCTTTCAAGATATTTGATGGCGTATCAAATTGAATCACACGACCTTCACTCATAATGGCAATTCGACTGGCTAATTTCAGTGCTTCATCCATATCATGGGTCACAAAAACAATGGTTTTACCAAGCCGTTCTTGTAAATCTTTTACCAAATCTTGTAAAGAATCTCTGGTAATTGGATCAAGGGCACCGAATGGTTCATCCATTAAAATAATATCTTGGTCAGCGGCTAACGCCCGGACAACCCCGATTCGTTGTTGCTGTCCACCAGAGAGTTCATGGGGATAACGATCCAACATTTCTCTAGGAAGTTCCACCAAATCAATCATACGTTCTGCTGTTTTTGCGCGTTCTTCGGGTGATACTTTCAATAATTTAGGAACTAACGTAATATTATCCCGAATAGTCATATGTGGCATTAAACCAATATTTTGAATAACATAGCCAATTTGACGACGCAATTCAACTGGATTAATTGATTGAATGTCTTTGCCATCAATTAGAATTTTTCCTTTTGTTGGCTCAGTCATTCGATTAATCATCCGCATGGAAGTCGTTTTCCCACTCCCACTAGTTCCAATAAAACAGATAAATTCTCCTCTATCAAAAGACAGATTCACATCTTCTACAGCTACTTTTCCGCCTTTATAAATCTTTGATACATTTTGAAATTCAATCACTATTGTTCACCTCAATTAAGTTTATTTTTCTCGTATCCATAATAATAGTATGCCTTAAATTCCGAAAGAATACAAATCATAAATAAATTGCAAACGCTTCATTTACGTATGATTTACTGTATAAAATGATGAAAAAGGAACAAAAAAGAAACAGAAGCAAACGTTGATATTATAGGCTTAGTTCGGATTATCATAAACTAAAAAATAAGATAAATCTATTTTTTTGAAAGAAATCGAAAAAAAGTGCTAAAATGGGAGAGCAAATCGACAAGAAAAGAGTGAAAAAAACATGTTAACAACAGAAGATTTTGATTTTGATTTACCAGAAGAATTGATTGCACAAACACCTTTAACTGATCGTGCAAGTTCTCGTTTGCTCGTCCTAGATTCCCAAACGGGTGAAATGGAGGACAAACATTTTTATGAAATCATTGATGAATTAAATGCGGGTGATGCTTTAGTGATGAATGATACACGCGTTTTACCTGCACGTTTGTATGGAGAAAAGGTCGAAACAGGAGCACATTTAGAAATTTTATTATTGAACAATACTGAAGGAGATACTTGGGAAACACTGATTAAACCTGCTAAACGTGCTAAAATAGGGACTGAAATTTCTTTTGGAGATGGTCGCTTAAAAGCGGTTGTTAAAGAAGAACTAAATCATGGAGGGCGCATGATTGAATTTAGTTATGACGGGATTTTCTTAGAAATTATTGAATCACTAGGTGAAATGCCTTTGCCACCGTATATTAAAGAACGTTTGGAAGATCAAGAACGTTACCAAACGGTTTATGCCAAAGAAAATGGCTCTGCTGCTGCACCAACTGCAGGCCTTCATTTTACAAAAGAATTATTGGCAAAAATCCAAGAAAAAGGAATTGAATTAGTCTATTTAACGTTACATGTAGGCTTAGGAACATTCCGTCCAGTTAGTGTAGATAATATTTCCGAACATGAAATGCACAGTGAATTTTATCGTCTGACTGAAGAAGCAGCAGATAAATTAAACGAAGTGAAGAAAAATGGCGGACGTATTGTAGCAGTTGGGACAACATCTATTCGCACGTTAGAAACCATTGGTACAAAATTTGACGGGAAAATTCAAGCAGATAGCGGGTGGACAAGCATCTTTATTACCCCAGGCTACGAATTCAAAGTGGTGGATGCCTTTTCAACTAATTTCCATTTACCGAAATCAACATTGGTGATGTTAGTTAGTGCTTTTGCTGGACGTGAGCAAACGCTAGCAGCGTATAAACATGCAGTTGATGAGCGTTACCGATTCTTTAGTTTCGGCGATGCTATGTTTATTAAATAACTTTAAGCCAAAAAGAACACCATTCGCATGAATGGTGTTCTTTTTATAAGAATAATTGCTTATCTTTCTAATAACGTTTGGGTAATAGTAATAAGTTCATCTTCAATTTTTGCAAAATCATTTTCTGAAATTTTTGAGTTGATTAAAATAACTGGAACCAGATTATTTAATTTGGAGATATATTTGTTCATACCTTCTAGTGATACAGTGCTTAAAATTAAATCAGCATGATGGATATCATCCGTAAATTTAAGGGCGTATTGTTTGCAAAAATGGCTGGTGATTCTAAATTCCAAATGTTTAGTATTTAAGAAAGTTAAATCTGAACGCAAAAACAATTTGATTTGTGGATAGTAAACTTCAGTTGGAACTAAATAGAAACATAGCAATAGACTTTCAATTTGAAAATATTTGTACGCTGGTTCAGACACTTTTTGGAGAAATTCGATCCATAAATCTTCGTATTTAGCAAAAAGAATTGGATACAGCACTTTAAGTTCTTCGGCATATTTTTGTGTAAAATTGTTCAGCATATTTTCATCAGGTTCAAAAAAATGATGAGAGAGTAGCTGTTTGACAAATTTTTTATGGACAAATTCTTGCTGAATGTCAGTGAGTGGTAAAAAATAAGCTTCAAACAATTCAATCCAAATGGTCGCATCGTCAGATTGAGTAACCTCTTGGAGTTGGTTAAGGTTAACTTGTAAATTAAAATCAATAATATCGGAGGCATAAATAGCAATAACCAAAAAATCCCAATCCGCTTTTTTCCATTCTGTTAAAAATACGGGTGGTTTTGGTAGTGAAAAGCTTGTGAGCATTTGTTTCTCATAGTCATTAAAAATGAGTAGCCAATTATTTTTGATGGCAGTCGTAATAATAAAACACCAAATAGCCAAAATTTCTACGGTACGAGTATCGGTATCAATTGCTAAATATTGTGCTATTTGCTCTGCTGTAGTAAAAAAATCCTCTTTGTTTTCAATCCATTCAATATGAGAGAATTGACGATGGATTGCAAATAAAAAGACGAAGAAAAAAGCACGTAATTTATACTCTTCTCCTACAATTGTAATGTGTGTCGATAAAGAAATCGAAATATCATGTTTAATGAGAGAAGCATTAATATCTTTGATTTTTCTTCGTAATTGTGATTCGCTAATATAATGATTGTTACAAAAGTCAATCGTCGAAATATGACGATTTAACAGAAGTTGTTGTAGTAATTCGTAACCTAATTCTTCTGAAAAAATAGAAGATAACAGTTTTTGGTAATTTACATAAGGTTGGCGAATAAGTTTAATGCCATTACGTTGGTCAATAATCAACGTTGCCATGTTTGAAGGGTAGGTCGCTTCCACCTCTTCTTGGATTTCTCGACAGATTTTTTTGATAGTGGATTGACTGTAATCGCCTACAATATAAGTGAGTTCACGACTAGAAATAAATTGTGTCTCTTCTTCTAAAGCAAATAAAATAGATTGTTTCAACCATGCAGTTGAAGAAATGCCATACATCATATGTGTGTAGTCTCCTTTCTAATATTTAGCCTTAGATAGATAAATAAAGAAATCTTCTTTATTTATTCAACTAGACGCATTATTATAATTGTTTTTTGTTGCGAAAAGATAGTCTTTTTGAGAAATATCCAGACTGGTTTAAAATATGAAAAAAGCTAGATTTTTCTATTGATTTTACATAGAAAGCCTACTGTGAAAGCCTTTGTTGCTCTTTTTTTATACATTGAAATAATGATAATTGAAATATAACGTCGTTTAGTGTCCAGTGTAGGGTAAAAAATGACGTTTATTTTTCCGAAAAGGCTGTAAAATAAAGATAACGATAGGTATCACATAGACGAAAAAATAAAAAAATAAACATGTTTAATAACAATAGGATAAAAACATTCATTTTTTTCCTACTTGTCTATTGTCTATCTATTTCTATTTATCGTCAAGTAATACCTTATTGTAATGGTTTTAGAATCATTTATTCGTCGAATACGTTTCATTTGAGATATCTCAACGTGTACAGTGCAAGTTCATTTCAACTATCATTGATTAAGAAGAGGTGAAGTTATGAATAAGCTATGGAAAGGATTTCTAAGCATTCTCTTGCTCTTAGTATTTGTCATTTTTCTATTTGTCATGATTGAAAATCAAGCAGTAGCTACACTGCCGTTTAGCTTGATTTCGATGTATGATTATCCATGGATTCACACGATTATTCCTTATTTTTTATTTTGGGGAAGCGTCGTTAGTAGTCTATTACTCGTAATTGCTTTAATTTGGGTATGGGCATATCCAAGTCGGAAAAATGAATTAGTATTAGATGCTAAAAATGGTACATTGAAAATACAAAAAAGAGCGATTGAAAACTTTGTCTTAGAAATTGTAAAGAAAGAAGTGTTTATTGACAACCCAAGCGTTCGTGTCAAAATTGACAAGAAAAAAATCAGTGTTACGATTTTTGGAAAAATGCGAAAAGTCATGGAAACACCAGAACGTCAACGACAATTAATACAAACTGTAAATACCGAATTGATGCAATTGTTAGGGACAACTGATAATTTAACTACCAAAGTTGTTTTAAATGATTATCGTTCTTCTAAGAAAACGAACGAGAAAAATCGTGTCGAGTAAAGGAGAGAATCAGATGAAAGTATTATTTCAACAGTACCAATACGCAATCATAGGTGGATTGACCGGATTGATTTTGGCGATTCTGCTCATTACGGTCGGTTTTTTTAAAACGTTATTGGTGCTCATTCTAACGATGTTAGGCGCATATATCGGCTTTTATTTAAATTCTATCGGTTTTTTTGATTCATTTAAACGACCGAAGTGAAATGAGAGCTTAAAAAAATGTTTTCAACTCTGCGTAGTAAATTTTTTTACTGAGCAGAATGATATAAATTAATCAAAAGTAGGAGGAATTATCATGGAAAAACAACCACAAGTACCAGAAGTACCACATAAGGAAGCTACACTAGACAAAAAACCAATTACTGGCGAATTGACGTTTGATGATAAAGTAGTACAAAAGATCATTGGTATTGCTTTGGAAGAAATCGATGGTTTGTTAACAGTAGATGGTGGATTCTTCTCTAATTTTGCTGAAAAATTAGTAAATACAGATAATGTCACTTCCGGCATCCATACAGAAGTAGGGAAAAAACAAGTGGCAGTGGATATGGATGTTGTCGTTGAATACGGCAAAGATATTCGAGCAATTTTTGATCAAATTAAAGAAGTAATTGCCCGTGAAGTAACGAAAATGACACATTTAGATGTCATCGAAGTAAACGTCAACGTATCAGACATCAAATCTAAAAAAGAATACGAAGAAGATAGTGAAACGGTTCAAGATAAAGTAACCGATGCAGCAAGCACGGCGGGTAGTTATCTTTCAAAACAAACATCGAAAGCTAAACGCTCAGTAGATAAAGGGATTGATAATTATCAAGAAAAAACGGAACCTCGCGTTCAATAGATAGGAGAGAAATAACATGGGATTACTATGGTCATTAATCGTAGGTGGCGTAATTGGCGCCATTGCAGGAGCTATTACAAATAAAGGTGGATCAATGGGAATTATTGCAAATGTCATTGCAGGTTTAGTTGGTTCAGCAATTGGTCAATCATTATTAGGATCATGGGGACCTGATTTAGCAGGTATGGCAATTATTCCATCTATTATCGGTGCAGTAATTGTTGTCGCAGTTGTATCATTCTTCATGAGAAAAAGTGCGTAACTATTAGCAAATTACACTTAGTGATCTATTCCCCGAAATTCTTTTAAACAGGAAAAAGAATTTGAAAACACGCCAGTCGAATCTTTTAGATTTGGCTGGTTTTTTGATAAAACACAGTTTATTTAATCATTGTCACCTTTTACCGATAGTTAGTTGTAAAAAGCAGATTTAATGAAATATAAATAACCGAACTAATTTGTCACACAAGTCGATTGTACCTTTGAAGAGCGAGGCTATGCTAAAAATGATGTAAATGGGGAGCTACTATGCAAAACATTATGGATGTGCTTCATATATACCGATTGAATTAGATTCAAATGGACTACCTAGCAAACTGAAGTATGATTCTGACCCAGAATTATTTAGGATACTAACAAGTAGTACATGCGGCATATTCTCTGCCAAGTAATTTTCAAATGATTTGATTTTGGGATTGTTTTATGAAAGTATTAAAATACCCGACTGTCGATGGAACGTGACAATCGGGTACTTTTATATTTAGAAGAGATATTGAACGATATGGCGTTACAAGTAAAGCAATTTCTACTTTACGTGATACAAAATCTTGTCTTGGTTTTCAAACTTGACGCATAGACTGTTTTTAACTTTACAAATGGAACTTTTTTGAAACAGAAAAGGTATAACTTGATATACAACTTACTTTGCTTTTTAATACTCAGTAAAACTTGTATCTTTGACAATATTTGTTTGTACTACATTTTATCTAAACATATCGTCCAACAGTTACTCTCTTCTTTACATTTACAGAATACCACAATTAGTAAGCGTTTGCAAAAGATAAGCACTTATATATAGGAAGAAATTGTGAAGATTTAGGGAAAGAAATCAGAGAAAAAATAACAAATTGTGAAAAATAACCAAAAAAAGTTAATAGTTTCGGTTAACCTAAGTATAATGTTTGATTGACGATAAAAAAACGTGTTATAGTAGGAATAGAAATAAAGGAGGAATAGGATGGAAGCATATAAAAAAAGCAAAGAAGAAATTCGTGAAGCAGTACAAGGAACACAAACGAATGGCTTAACAAAACAAGAAGCAAATAAACGATTGCAAGAAAATGGCCGAAATCGTTTTGAGGAAGCTCCTAAGGAATCAATGGCGAAAAAAATTGTACATAGTCTCTCTGACTTTACAACAATTGTTTTGTTAGTTGCGGCAGCAATCTCTTTTTATACCGCCATTGCAACAGATCATGGAGATTTATTTGAAGGAATTTTAATTATTGCCATTGTTATCATTAATTCTGTTTTAGCAATTGTTCAAGAAGGAAATGCTGAGAAAGCCTTGGCTGCATTACAAGATATGAACAAGCAGACAGCCACAGTGTTGCGTGATGGTCAATGGTTAGAAATTGATGCAGAAGAAGTCGTAGTTGGTGATACATTGATTATTGAAAATGGTTCAATGATTGTTGCGGATGCACGTATTATCGAAGGTTCACAATTACGAGTAGAAGAGTCTGCTTTGACCGGCGAAAGTGAACCTGTTGAAAAAGATGCCGATTTTGTCGCTTCAGAAGATCAAAGCCTTGGTGACCAAATTAATATGCTATTTAAAGGCTGTACGGTCGTTAATGGTCGAGGTCAAGCAATTGTCACTGCAACAGGAATGGATACCGAAATGGGTAAAATTGCGGGACTTCTAAATCAAAGTACCAATAAAGAAACCCCGCTACAAGTTCGGTTAGATCGTCTAGGCAAACGCATTAGTTTAGTTGCCTTAGGCGCAGCAGCGATTGTCTTTGGTTTGGGTTATATCCAAGGTGAGCCGCTATTAGATATGTTTATGACAGCTGTCTCGCTAGCTGTTGCGGCAGTGCCAGAAACATTGATGGTTATTGTGACATTAGCTTTAGCTTTCGGTGTACAAAAAATGGCGAAAAAACATGCGATTATTCGTCGTTTGCCAGCAGTAGAAACTTTAGGATCAGCAAGTGTGATTTGTTCAGATAAAACAGGAACGCTGACGCAAAATAAAATGACTGTTCGTCGTGTATGGACACACGGGGATGAAATCGTTGATACGGAAGATGCGATGACCGAAGATGCAATTGAAGTCTTAAAAGTCGGTGCGCTATGTTCAGACGTGGTTGTCGAAATGGAAAATGATGAGAAAGTCTACATTGGAAATCCGACAGAAGTAGCCATTGTCCGTGCAGTTGAAGAACATTTCCATTCTCAAAAAGAACTAAAAGAAGAATCACCACGTATTGCAGAACTACCTTTCGATTCAACTCGTAAAATGATGACGACGGTTCATAAACGTGGGAAAAAATACATTTCAGTGACAAAAGGGGCATTTGATGTCTTACTACCCCGTTTCCGTTATGGAGATGTGGATCAAGCAACAGTTGTCAATGATCGTTTTGGTAAAAAGGCGTTACGCGTGATTGCTGTAGGGTATCGTATTTTTGATGAAGAACCAACAGAAATTACTTCAGAATTTCTAGAACATGACTTACGTTTAGTGGGATTAATTGGGATGATTGACCCACCACGCCCTGAAAGTAAAGCAGCGATTGCTCGTGCCAAACGTGCAGGCATCAAGACAGTGATGATTACTGGAGACCACGTGGTAACAGCAAGTGCGATTGCCAAAGAACTAGGGATTTTACAAAAAGGTGACAAAGCATTGACTGGTTCACAGTTACGTGAAATGACCGACGAACAATTAGATGCAACCGTAAAAGAAAATTCTGTCTATGCTCGTGTCACGCCAGCCGATAAAATTCGGATTGTTCAATCATGGCAACGAACAGGTGCAACTGTTGCGATGACGGGTGATGGAGTTAATGATGCACCCGCATTAAAGGAAAGTGATGTTGGTTGTGCGATGGGAATTACGGGTACGGATGTTGCCAAAGGCGCTGCAGATATGGTCTTAACAGACGATAACTTTGCAACTATTGTTGATGCTGTCGCTCAAGGTCGTACCGTGTATCAAAATATTCGCAAAACAGTTAATTTCTTATTAAGCTGTAATATTTCAGAAATCTTTATTGTGTTACTTGCGATGATTCTTGGATGGGGTGCGCCATTTACTGCGGTACAATTGCTATTTGTTAACGTAGTAGCTGATGGTCTACCAGGTTTTGCTTTAGGAAAAGAACCCGCAGAAGATGGGATTATGAAACAATCGCCAATTCCACCACAAGAAAGTATTTTTGCCCGTGGTTTATGGCAAAAAATTGGCATTAACTCATTTGTTTTCACTGTAGTGACTCTATTTGGTTACTATTTAGGTACTTTCGTTGATGGTGTAAGTCCTTGGATTAATGCAAGTCAAGAAGTTGGACAAACCGTCGCATTCTTGATTTTAGCGTATTCTTCTATCTTACATGTCTTCAATGTACGTAGTGAAAAATCAATTTTCCAAGTCAAATTATCGTCGAATAAATCATTATTCGAGATGGCTGTGTTGGCAGTTATCATTACGACAGTGATTGCATTGTTGCCAATCACTCAAGGATTATTTAATCTAGTACCAATCAGTCTAAACCACTGGATGTTAGCTGGAGCGTTATCAATTGTTCCGATTTTCGTGAATGAAATGATTAAATTCCATAATTCGGAAGATGAAGAAGACGAAGAAGAAGCATAATAATGAAAATGGTGAAATCCTCTTAATAGGATTTCACCATTTTTTAACTAAAATAATTGACATGGTATGAATGGTGTTTTAAAAGTTATTCAGAATAGACTAAAAAACCTACTATGAAAAAAATCATAGATAGGTTTTTTTGATACTTATTCTTTCGGTAAATTCGCATAGAAAATAGATTTCGTAGCATAGATATAAGGATTTAACCAGATATAGCCAATCCCTAATGTTAGCCAGCAAAGGAAATGCCAACCAATAAAGCTTAAATCTAAGAGGAATAATTGCCCTTTATGGCCATCCATGATTTGACGACTAGCGGTAATTGTATCAAGATATCTTGGCACTTCACCAGTGTTTTCATAGGTTTCATAAAAAATATAATTGGCTTGTGAATAAGCATAGCTTTTGATAATTCCTGGGATGATTAGAAGCAATGACCACAAGAACGTGAAAAGAACTGATAGCAAGTAAATAACGACAATTCCTAAAGCATAGGGCAATCGAAAGCCTCGTACCAAATCTTTAAACGGTCGAATCGTTGCTATTCTTCCGCGATAAACATCTAAGAATGTCCATGAGATACCTGCTGTAAAGAATGCAGCGATTAATCCTGAAATAAGTCCACCCGCATTGCTACCTGAAGAACCACCATTATCTGTTGACACATAGCTAGAAGACTCCAGGGAATGCATATAATCTTGGAAAAAGATGAAGAAAAAGTATAAAAGAGCGCCAATTATAATGAATGTAGCAATGACAGTCAGAATGGTTAAAAGTGTTGGAATTAAGCACATCAAAATGCTTTCTTTCCAACGGTTTTGAAGCAAAGCTTTTGCTTCAGCTTTTAATTCAGCATTTGTTTTCAAATAATAACCTCCTTTGTTTAATCTGTTTTTAGTGTATCAGAAAAAAACAATTTAGGGAAAAGAGAAGGGAAAATCAGCGAGGGAATATTCTTTATTGTGTAGTAGGTAACATATACTTTTTTGTTATGCTCTTTTAAAAATAAGTGGTAAAGGGAGAATCAATCATTTATAATAAGGTTTAAATTAAAATATTCACAAGGAGGAAAAAATGAAAAAATTAGGTATGTTAGGTAGTTTGGCGGTAACATTGTTAGTTGTTGCGGGATGTTCAGAAAATGAAAAAACGGCAGAAAGTGTCATTGAGATTTCTAGTTCAGAAACGACAAATAGCTCAGAAGTTACTTCAGGAGCATCTGCAAGTGATGCTACAACATCGGCATCGATTGTCCCTGATAATTTAGTTGCCATCTATGAACCAGAGGGATTTTCAGAAGATGAAGAGAAAGAAAAAGCGTTATTTGTGATTGGTGATCCACGAGATTATAGCGTGACATATGATTTAGCGAATACAGCGATGGCTTACTTTGAGTCAGAAGGCATTGAGGTCGAAAAGCGTGATTTATATGAACTTGATTTTGATCCCGTTTTAACTCTAGATACATTCTATCATGCGAAAGATGGTGAAGGAGACACACCAGAGGATGTACAAATAGAACAAGATTTTGTCACTCAAGCCGATCATATTATTTTTGTCTATCCTAATTGGCATGATACCCCAACAGCGATTGTCAAAGGCTATATGGAGCGCGTGTTTGCAAAACAATATGCTTATCAAGATAGCGAGCAAGGCTTAGAAGGTTTATTAAAAGAGAAAGATATATATACAATTATGAACTGTGGTTATTTAGGGGGTGGCCGAGGATTTATCGGTGATGGTGTCGGACAAAACGATGAAACTTGGGACGAATACATGAAGGCTTTCAAAGTGTTTGATGACGATACAGCCGCTTTCTGGGGAGTGACTAATAAAGGGCGCTTTATGAACGACCAAACACCAGCCAATGATTCACCAACGTATGAAAAAGAACTGACAGAATTACGAGAAGATTTGCAACAACATTTAAAAAAAGATTTTTTTGAATAAAGTAGCTAAGTGCAGTATCCAAGTGCGTACGACAAATTTGTTGTATGTACTTGGATACTGTTTTCTTAGCTCGTAATTTCTAGTGCTCAGACACTCCAATCATTAGTTATCATTGGCAATAAAATGCCAATGATAAATAGCGGCTAACGTTCGATAAGGGGCGAATTGGTCAAAATAAGCATCGAATTCAGGTCGGGTTATTTCCGGCTTTTTTGTTACTTTTTTTACGGCATTTCGCAAAGCTAAATCTTCATAGACTGCGATATCTTTCCGCTGGTAGGCATGCATAAGAATAATTTTTGCGCTCCATAAACCAATTCCTTTAATCTGACACAAATAATCCAGTGCCTGATCGTCATTCATCTCATAAATATTTGCAAGTTGAAGTTCGTTATTTAGGATTTTTATGGCAAATTGCTGGATATAACGGGCTTTTGAAGTCGTTAATCCCACACTTTTAATAGTTTCCAGAGATGCTTCACCAACAGAAGTAACTGTTGGAAAATGTGTCTGAAATCGCTGGAAAATAACTTGGGCTGTAGAGGCGCTAATAACTTGCCCAATAATAGCATAAACTACGCACCAGTAAGGGTCTGAAAAAGCTTGCCGTTGAATAAATCCGTAGCGGTGAATGAACGAGTGCATAATAGGATTTTTTTCCAATTCAAAGAGTTCATTTAGTGAATAATCGATATTTTTCGTATCGGTTAAAACAGGATCTGGGGTGTTGTTTAATAGTGTACTGGGTTTTAAATATTCCTTTCCATAAGCGACAATTAACGCATGGTATTCTTGAAATAGCGCAACATTTTCTGGTAGTTGTGTCATCATAAACGTTTGGATGGCATCATAATTTGTTGAATCAAAGAAGTCAAATTTTGCTAGGAGACGTTTTAAATAAGTATCTACGACAAAAATAGGACGATTGAATGCGTAGAGTAATATACAGTCGCATGTTTCATTACCAATACCGTGAATAGCTAAAAATTCCTTTCTTAATTGCTTTGTGGGAATCGTTGCCACAATTTCTTTTTTAAAGTCGTATGTTTGATACCAGTGTAGCACACGCTTGATTGTTTGAACTTTGCGTGTATAGAAACCTGCTGGCTGAATTTGGTGTATCAGCTCATCATCGGTTAATTGCATAATTTCAGCAGGATGAAAGGATGGAAAACGTTGGAGAGCTAATTCGACATTTTTCCAATTTGTATTTTGCACAAGAATAGCACCAATCATCATTTCAATGTCATTATTTGCGGGCCACCAATGTTGTGGACCATAATAATTATATAAGTCGTAATAAATATTAGATAAATTTTTCATATAAAAAGTATACCACAGAGAAATGTGCAAATATTGCTTTTAAAGCGTTCATATATTGTGCAATTAGCTTGTTGGTAATACACTAGAAGCGAGAGGTGAAGAAGATGGTACCAACTAAAGAACAACTGCAAGCAATTGAAAGCTGTGATCCGCAATATGACAATCAATTTTACTATGGTGTGAAAAGCACGAAAATATTTTGTAAACCATCCTGCAAGTCAAGAATGCCTCGAATAGAAAACATTGAAATAGTTGAAGATGTCAGAGAATTAATCAAGAGAGGTTATCGTCCGTGTAAAAGATGTCGACCAACAGATGAAAAATTACCAGATGTCGAATGGATTGAACAGGTGAATAATTATATAGATACTCATTATCAAGAGAAATTGACGCTTTTTTCGATAGCAGAAGACATGCATAGTAGTCCGTATCATTTGCACCGTAAATTTAAAGAAATTAAAGGAAATACCATCCACGCGTTTCTCAAAGAACGCAGAATGCAAGAAGCAATTACCTTGTTGCAGACAACCCAACTTGATATCGCAACAATTGGTCAAAAAGTTGGTATTGAGAATAGCTCACAATTTGTGAGAGATTTCAAAAAGTTTTGTGGTCAGACACCCTTACAGTATAGAAAGGAAGTTAAAGATGAGAACTATTGAATATATCCGTGTGAATGTAGATAATCATGTATTCTATCTTGGGAAAGAAAAAGGGGCGTACGTGTTTGTTGGCAGTGAAGGAAAGGAATTTGAAGAAATTTATCAGTTCTTCGGCGAAAAAAATATAACATATGTCAAAGGCGTTAAGAAAGATTTTCAAGATGCCATCCAACAATTTGAAGCGTATTATAGCGGACGCTTACGCAGGTTTGATTTGCCGATAGCCTATACAGGAACACCCTTTCAACTAGCAGTATGGGAAGAATTGCAACATATCCCTTATGGCGAAACAATCACCTACAAACAATTAGCAAAATCACTGAAAAAAGAAAAGGCCGTACGCGCCATTGCCAGTGCAGTAGGAAAAAATCCGCTGTTAGTCCTTGTCCCTTGTCACAGAGTTCTTGGCAGTGATGGAAAACTGCGAGGATATCGTGGCGGTTTGGCTATGAAACAAGCTTTATTAGCCCAAGAACAGCGATAAAAAATAGAGCAAGGAATATGTGTTCCTTGCTCTATGCGGTTTATAAAGGTAAATCTTTTTTATTAAACCAACTAATACCTAAAGTGTAAAGTACGAGCGCCAAAATGCCCATGATGACAAATTCTGTCACATAGCCATCACCAGATAAAATACGTTGAGTATCAAATAAGGTATTTAAGGTAACGTATTTTAGGAAATCTAAGTCATCGGACAATTTAAGGAACATGCTAATGACAAAGAAGAATAACGGAATTCCTGCACCAAAAGTAAGGGAGTTTTTAGAATTATTAAAAATACAAGAAGCGCAGAAACAAATACCACTAATCACTAAATGATAAAGTAATGCCCCAACGTTTAGTTTTAAAAACATCTCAATATCTAAGGCATCCGGCTGAAATTGTTCGGCAGCTACAATCCCTACGATAGAAACAATTGACCACATCACAATGAGCGACAGGATAAAATAGATGGCACTGGTAATAGTCAACTGTAAACGAGTCGTCGGTGTTGATAAGAAACCTGTCATGTTTCCTTTATCAATCTTTTCTGCAATTAAACGATTTCCAACCATAATTGAATATACCATAGGAAAAATAATTGCCATTAAAGCATAAAATGAGTTTGCCATGAAAGCAACCAATGATCCCGTGCCCGAAAAGATATTAGATACAGCAGTGCCTTCTGTTGCATTATGCAAACCTGACATTGCTTGAGGGGTAAATACATAGCTCATAACAATTAGAAAAACACATAATACCGTGGTAAAAGCAATTAAAAAGGGAAGATTTGATTTAATGGTTTGTTTGAAATAAGGAAAACTAAACATGTTGGTTACCTCCATAAAATTGCATAAAATATTCTTCTAGTGTATGTTTTTCTTCTTTTAAAAAGCGTACATTATGTTTGGATAAAACGGCCAATAATTGATTAATGTTTGAATCGTTGATTGTTACAATCATTTGATTCTCAGCTGTACGATAGGTTGCTTCTGGATAAATTTGTTTTAAATCAGTAAGCGCATGTGAATCGATAAATTCAATTTTATAGGTTTTTAGTTGCGAGTGACGCAATTCATCAACGGTTACTTCTTTAATTAAATGCCCATTGCGAATCATGCCAATTCGATCACAAGTTTTTTCAACTTCTTCAAAAATATGAGACGATAGAATAATTGTTTTGCCTTCAGCTTTTTCCTTTTCCATTAATTCAATGAAACGATTTTGCATTAAGGGGTCTAAACCACTCGTTGGTTCATCCAATAATAGCAATTCTGGACGATGCATGAATGCTGCGACAATCCCAATTTTTTGTTTCATACCTTTCGACATGCGTTTGATTCCTGCATTTGGATTAATTTCGAAATAATCAAGTAATTCTGTTGCATAAGAAAAGTCTGTCATCTTTCGCATGTTGGCGATTAATTTTAAATAGTGTAGACCAGTCATATCATCTGGAAAAGAAATTTCACCAGGTAAATAACCAATTCGTTTTTGAATTTCTTTTTGTTCTGTCCAACAGTCCATGCCAAAAATTTTAACAGAACCTGTTTGTGGTTTGGAAAATCCCATTAGATGACGCATTGTTGTGGATTTTCCAGCACCATTTGGTCCAAGATAGCCGTAAACCTCACCTGCTTTGATTGTCAATGTTACATCGAATACCCCTTTATTATTGCCATAGTCTTTGGTTAAATGATCAATTGTAATAACTGTCAATTTTGTCACGCTCCTTTGTTTCTCAAGTACTAGCTTAGTTTAGTCCTGAGAAAATCGAAATACAACCGACAATTCTATGAAAAGTGTTGGTTTTGAGATATACTCAGAATGAGGTGATTATGTGAACCAGACCAATGCCCATGAAGACTTTATCCAAGCCTTTTGGCAGTTGTATGCAGAAAAGCCACTGGAAAAAATCTCTGTACGTGCACTTTGTGAACTAGCCGGTTATAATCGTACGACTTTTTATGCCCATTTTGATAATATTTATGATTTATTAGATCAAGCGTTAGACCGATTAGTTTTACCTATCAAACAAACAATCCAAAAAGTAGAAGATCTATCAATTTTGTTTCAAACTGAGACTGCAATTCAATTCTTTTTGTCTGTATTTCAAACAAATGGGTGGTACATCGGTTTGATTATCAAAAGTAATCATCATCATTTAATTGAAAATAAAATCAAAGCCATTCTTTTACCAATAGTAAAAGCGAACATTCCTCAAGGAAAGCAGAATACTCGTCTTTTATATATCATTGAGTATCAGCTATCAGGTGTGTTAGGACTTTTGCATGCTTGGTTCCAAAACGGACAAGACATGTCAGAAATTGAGTTGATTCAACTACTCCATGATATTTCTTCACAAGGTGTCTTCACACGCGTTAATGAAGAGATGAAACCAAGAAAGGATGGATAAGAATGTCACCAATGGCATATTTTGCCAAACAAACAATACTAGAAACAGAACGATTATGCTTACGTCCATTACAGTTAAATGATTTAGAAGATTATCATGAATATGTATCCGATGATGAGTTATTAAGATATGATTTTCCAGCTAGCCGTAACTTGGAGGAGTCTTTGGAAGCCTTAGTTGCTTATAATTTGGCACAACCATTGGGAAGGTATGCTTTAGAAGTGAAGGAAAATCAAAAAATGATTGGTCACTTTTCGTTACGATTGAATCCAGAGCAAACCTGTGTCGAAATTGGGTACGTGATTCACTGTCAATATAATGGCAAGGGATATGGTAGCGAAGCGCTAAGAGCACTCATCAGTTTTCTTCAAACCATTCCCCAACTAGAAAAAATAATTGCCACAATTGAACGGCCTAATATTGCTAGCCAACGACTTGTTGAAAAGCAAGGGTTTATTCATGTCGAAACGCTGAAAAATGTCCAGTCATTGCGCAATGAAAAAACAATGAAGTATGTGTATGTCTTTATGCTACACAAATTAACGTAAAACTAAGAATTTTCTTCTTTCACTAAGCTATAGTTGCAAAATGGACCCAGAGGACTTATCATAAAAAGAGCTATATATTAATTACAGAAAGTAGGGAGATGAATGTCGGAACCGGCCATTCGTTATCGTTTAATTAAGAAAGAAAAACACACAGGTGCACGTCTAGGAGAAATTATTACACCACATGGAACCTTCCCGACACCGATGTTTATGCCAGTGGGTACCTTAGCTACGGTTAAAACTATTGCCCCAGAAGAATTAAAAGAAATGGGTGCAGGGATTATTTTAAGTAATACGTATCATCTATGGTTACGTCCGGGAGAAGATATTGTTGCTGAAGCGGGTGGTCTGCATAAATTTATGAACTGGGATCAACCTATTCTAACGGATTCAGGTGGTTTCCAAGTCTTTTCATTAGCAGATATGCGCAATATTGTGGAAGAAGGAGTGCATTTCAAAAACCATTTGAATGGCTCGCCGTTATTCTTATCACCAGAAAAAGCAATTGACATCCAAAACAAATTAGGTTCAGATATTATGATGAGTTTTGATGAATGTCCACCATTTGATGAAAGTTATGATTATGTGAAAAGCTCTGTTGAACGAACTTCTCGTTGGGCAGAACGTGGTTTAAAAGCTCATGCCAATCCTGATCGCCAAGGCTTATTTGGAATTATTCAAGGAGCTGGTTTTGAAGATTTACGCCGTCAAAGTGCCAAAGATTTGATAAGCATGGATTTCCCAGGCTATTCAATTGGTGGGTTGTCTGTTGGTGAACCAAAATCAGAAATGAATCGTGTACTAGAATTTACAACACCTTTAATTCCTGAAAACAAGCCGCGCTATTTAATGGGCGTAGGAACAGCAGACTCATTAATTGATGGTGTGATTCGTGGTGTTGACATGTTTGATTGTGTATTACCAACACGAATTGCACGTAACGGAACTTGTATGACTTCTCAAGGACGTTTAGTCGTTAAGAATGCGAAATTTGCTCGTGACTTCCGTCCAATTGATGAAAAATGTGATTGTTATACTTGTCGTAACTATTCTCGTGCGTATATTCGTCACTTGATTAAGTGTGATGAAACATTTGGGATTCGTCTAACATCTTATCATAATCTGTACTTCTTATTGAATTTAATGAAACAAGTCCGCCAAGCGATTATGGATGATAATTTATTAGAGTTTCGTCAACACTTCTTTGAAGAATATGGCTTCAATAAAGAAAACGCGAAAAATTTCTAAAATCTTCACAAAAAAATCCTAGTGAAATGAAGTCGTATCTGATAAAGTAATAGTGATAGTTAAAATATTGAGGTGAAAAAAATGTCAATGCTTATTATGATCATCCCTTTGATTGCGATGATGTTCTTTATGCAACGTTCACAAAAGAAGCAACAACAAAAACGTGAAGAATTATTGAATAGCATGCAAGTAGGTAGCCGCGTGGTAACAATCGGTGGTCTACATGGTGTGATTTCTGCTGTGAATGATACGAAAGAAACAGTCGAAATTGATTGCGATGGTGTTTACTTGGAGTTTGACCGTGCGTCAATTCGTACCGTAAAACCAGGAGCTGTTTCAGAAGAAGTAGTTGAAACAACTATTGAAGAAGAAACGAATGAAAATGACTAATGAGTAGTTAAAAGCGAGTGGGTTCTCTGTTGAGACTCACTCGTTTTTTTTGCGCAATGTGACAACCAGTACACTAAGTTCAATAAAGAACAACACAACATATAGTAGTAAGGAAAAAGCATCGGCGACAATTGAATTAGCAGGTTGATGCAAATAATCAATTAACGCATAGAGCGTTCCTAAAAACAAAATAGTAGTAATGGAAAGAATCAACGGTTTCCGATAATGATACAGCATAATAATCCTCATTTCTATGAATAAAAATCTATCTTGTTTAGAGTATAGCTTGTAAAAAAATAATAGAAAAGTTATAACTTAGTCAAGTGACAAAACTGTTCGTTTGTTGATAGAAAAATAATTGTGAATAAATTCACTTAAAGTGTTTACAAATAAAAATGAATCGTGTATGATGTAATTGTGAATAAGTTAACAAATAAAAGTAGATAAATTCTAGGAGGATTACCATGACTAAGACAGTAGAAAAAGAAGTTGGAAAAATTGATGTATCAGTGATGATTGATGATTTAGCAGCAAAAGCAAATGTAGCATTAAAAGAAATGGAAAACTTTGATCAAGAAAAAGTCGATCACATTGTACATGAAATGGCAATGGCAGCTTTAGACCAACATATGCCCCTAGCAAAAATGGCAGTTGAAGAAACTGGTCGCGGAATTTATGAAGATAAAGCAATTAAGAATATGTATGCCTCTGAATACATTTGGAATAATATTAAACATGATAAAACAGTTGGCGTGATTAATGAAGATAAGCAAAAAGGCATTATTGAAATTGCTGAACCGGTGGGAGCGATTTGTGGGGTGGTTCCAACAACCAATCCAACCTCAACCACTATTTTTAAAGCGATGATTGCATTAAAAACACGTAACCCAATTGTTTTTTCATTCCATCCAAGTGCGCAAAAGTGTTCAGTTGCAGCCGCACGTGTGGTACGTGATGCCGCGATTGCAGCTGGTGCACCTGAAAACTGTGTACAATGGATTGAACATCCATCAATTGAAGCAACCCAAGGATTAATGAATCATCCAGGAATTGCAATTGTTTTAGCAACAGGTGGTGCTGGCATGGTTAAGTCTGCGTACTCAACAGGAAAACCAGCCTTAGGCGTAGGTCCCGGAAATGTGCCCGCATATATTGAAAAAACAGCAAAAATCAAACGTGCAGTGAATGACTTATTTGTCTCTAAAACATTTGATAACGGAATGATTTGTGCATCAGAACAAGCAGTTATTGTTGATCGTGAAATTTACGCAGCAGTTAAAGCCGAATTCCAAGCGCACCAAGCCTATATCGTCAAACCAAATGAGTTACAACAATTAGAAGATGCGGTAATGAATGAAGGAAAATATGCTGTCAATCCAGCAATCGTTGGTCATTCAGCGATTGAAATTGCGGAGTTAGCAGGTATTAAAGTACCCGAAGGAACGAAACTATTAATTGCGGAATTGGAAGGTGTAGGCCCTGATTATCCACTTTCTCGTGAAAAATTGTCACCGGTACTAGCTATGGTGAAAGCGAAAAATACCGAAGATGGATTAGATTTATGCGAAGGAATGCTAAATCTTGGTGGATTAGGACATACAGCAGTTATTCATACTGAGGATGAAGAGTTACAAGTCCGTTTTGGATTACGCATGAAAGCATGTCGTATTTTAGTCAACACGCCATCTGCAGAAGGTGGAATTGGTAATATTTATAATGAAATGATTCCATCATTGACATTAGGTTGCGGTTCTTACGGTAAGAATTCCGTTTCTCGTAACGTATCAGCAGTGAACCTAATCAACGTCAAAACTTTAGCGAAACGGAGAAATAATATGCAATGGTTTAAATTACCATCAAAAATCTATTTTGAAAAGAACTCTCTATTGTATTTAGAAAAAATGGAAAATGTAGAACGTGTGATGATTGTGTGTGACCCAGGGATGGTTCAGTTTGGTTATGCAGATATTGTTCGAGATGTCTTGGCACGTCGTAAAAATGCGGTCCAAATTGAAGTATTCTCTGATGTCGAACCGAACCCATCGACAGATACGGTTTACAAAGGAACAGAGATGATGGCTGCATTCAAACCAGATACTATTATTGCTTTAGGCGGCGGCTCAGCAATGGATGCAGCGAAAGGCATGTGGATGTTTTATGAAAATCCAGATACGTCATTCTTTGGTGCCAAACAAAAATTCTTAGATATCCGCAAACGTACGTACAAAATTGCTAAACCAGAAAAAACACAATTTGTATGTATCCCAACAACTTCTGGGACAGGTTCAGAAGTGACACCATTTGCGGTTATCACAGATAGTGACACGCATGTGAAATACCCATTAGCTGACTATGCATTAACACCAGATGTAGCGATTATTGATCCACAATTTGTATTATCGGTTCCCGCTTCTGTGACTGCAGATACTGGGATGGATGTCTTAACGCATGCGATTGAATCATATGTTTCAGTGATGGCATCAGATTACACGCGGGGATTGAGTTTACAAGCAATTAAACTGGTTTTTGAAAACTTAGAAAAATCAACGTTGACTCCTGACATGGAATCTCGCGAGAAAATGCACAATGCGTCAACGATGGCTGGTATGGCATTTGCCAATGCGTTCTTAGGAATTTGTCATTCTGTTGCGCATAAAATTGGGGGAGAATATGGTATTCCACACGGACGTACCAATGCGATTCTACTGCCACACATTATCCGTTACAATGCCAAAGACCCACAAAAACATGCGATGTTCCCTAAATACGACTACTTCCGTGCGGACACAGATTACGCAGACATTGCGAAATTCTTAGGTCTAAAAGGTGAGACAACTGCCGAATTGGTTGAAGCATTAGCAACTGCAGTTTATGAATTAGGTCAAAAAGTAGGGATTGATATGAGTTTGAAAGCACAAGGCGTTACGCAAGAAATCTTGGATACGACCGTTGACCGTATGGCTGAGTTGGCGTATGAAGATCAATGTACAACAGCTAACCCTAAAGAGCCACTAATTTCTGAATTGAAACAAATCATTATCGATGCTTACAATGGTTAAGCAAATAAATGAACTACTCTTGAGAAATCAGGAGTAGTTTTTTTCTTGACGAATGCTAGAGGTGCGGTAGACTAAAAATAGATAGAACAAGGAGGAAAAGCAATGACAATCAACCAATACGTTCAAGAGCTAGCAAATTCGCAAGCATCTCTCATACATTTACAAGAAGGTTTGCTTGCAAATCAAGCCTTAATGAAACAGGAAACAGCACAAGAATTTATTTTTGATCTACGAGATTATGCGGATAGTCTGGCAATTGTGACAGATTTTGTTGACGAACCAGTAGTTGATTCAAAGGATGCAGCAGAATTATCTGCTATCTTAGGAGAACAAAATCAGTTGTTGCATGCAATTATTCAAGATATTTCGCAAACAGAAACCTTTTTTAATCAAAAAGGTGGCGAGCTCCGTCGGACACTAGCTAGTTTGCAAGGAGTATTGGAATTAAATGGCCTGTTACTTCAAGATAACCGAGCATTTCAACAGATACTAAAACAAACAGGTGAACAAATGGTTGAAAAACCTATAGAAAAGAGCAGTTTTTTTCAACGATTGTTTGGTAAAAAATAAGAGTAAGAGAGGCCGCTCTCTTACTCTTATTTACGCATTCCATATTTCTGAATGTCGATATGTCGTGCCGCACACCAATCTTTTGGCTCTCCGCTTAAAATTAAGGGTAACTTCTTCAATTGAACGGTTTTTGTTACGCCAGACATCGCATAAAGGGTTTTTAATTCTGCTTGCCATTGTTGGACAAGTGCAATCGTCTCATCTAAGCCATGTGTTAGCAGGTGGTTTAAAATAGTTCCTGCAACACCAACTGTCTGTGCACCAAAGCAAAGTGATTTGAAGATGTCATAAGCATTGCGAATCCCGCCAGAAGCGATTAGTTCAAAGGGAACAGGTACTTCTTTGGCTTCCAATAGCGAAGCAACATTTGAAATTCCAAAATTATCTAAATAACGAAATTCGCGTTTTTTTCGACGGGCATTTTCAATTTGGGTGAAACTAGTTCCCCCGCTTCCTGCCACATCGATAATCGTTACCCCTGTCGATAGTAATTGCTGAATCGTCTCCCGCGTCATTCCAAAGCCAACTTCTTTGACGATTACCGGCACGTCGAGGTGATGGGCAATCTCTTCAATCGTTGTTAACCAATGGCTAAAATCACGGTCACCTTCAGGCATGACTAATTCTTGAGGTGCATTTAGGTGGATTTGTAACGCATTCGCGTCAAATAAATCAACAGCTCTTTTGGCATTTTCTAACGTGGTTCCAGCACCAACATTGGCTACAAAACAACCAGTTGGAAACTCTTGTCGAATCACGCGATAAGAATCTGCAACGGAGTCATCTTTAAGCGCTGCTGAAACTGATCCGGTTGCCATCATTAAATCTGTTTCCTTCGCCAAAATAGCAAGTTGGCGATTGTATTCTTTGGTTTTTTTACTTCCACCAGTCATCGCATTAATAAAGAAAGGACTACTAAATGTTTGGTCAAATAATTTTGTCTCAATTGAGACATCGTCAATTCGCGTATTCGGAAATGAATGGTGGAGAACTGCGACGTCATCAAAGGCATTGTATTTTGTTTTATGAAAAGCTTTTGCTAGTGAGACATGCTCGTCTTTTCGATTCATTTTGTCCCTCCTCGGTAGTGATAGACATGTAAGGGTAAAGGTGTAATTTCAGCTTGCTCCCATTTGCTCATTAAAGGTAAAATACCTGTTTTTTGATCGGCGATCACAATACCACAGTCGCCACCGCCAGCACCAGAAGATTTTGCAGCGCCACCACAAGCTTCGGCTAAGTCACATAATTGTTTTAAAGCAGGTGTTTCAATTGAGACGCCTGTAATGTGAGAAAGTTCAGCTAGCAATTGACGATTTTTGCTAATCATTCGTTTGATTTTGTTTACGTTGTTGTTATGAAAACCCTCAATTAATTCTTCTACGCAAGCTTTGCTATCAGCTAAGAATTGTTGGTAAGCTTCTTGTTTATCAGCTTCGTTTTCAGTGGATTGATTGACTTGGTCCACTAAATCAGACGTTGAAGCCGGGCTACCCGTCCAGCCGATTAATAAGCGTAAATTTTTGGGTGTCTCCAATGGTTGGATGTTTAATTTAGGCCAGTCGCTTTCTAGTAAATGTGACAAGGTCCATTTTTTTTGTGCTTCTTTGACCCAGTCATGATCAAAAGTTGAAAATGCTAACCAACCACCATAACAACTAGCGGCAATATCGCCACAAGAACCGTTGCCTTGGACCGCAAGATGGGCAAGCGCAGCAATTTTAAATTGCGTCAACTTATCCATTTTTAAGTCATAAAATAAATTTAAGGCTTTGACTGTGGCAACTGTGACGGCACCACTTGAACCTAAGCCATATTTACGACCGTTGGAATTATCCAATTCGCTTGTCACTTTTAAATCGTAAAAAGCTAATAGCGTTCCTTTTTCTAAAGCATATTTTTCAGTTAAACGAATGGCAGCTAAAATATAGTGAAAGGGATTTTCACGATGATCTAAAACCAACTCACCATTTCGTCGTGTCCAACGAATCGGCAAATCACTGTATTGTTGTGACTGAATACTGCCGTTACGTACCGCACTTTCAATCGTTACCGTAATAAATTGGTCGACTGCAACAATCAATGCTGGATGGCCGGGTTCGACAACGGCGTATTCACCAGCAATATATAATTTTCCTGGGGTAGCAACTTCAATCATTTTGACACTTCCATTTCTAAAGATACGGCTCCTTTGCCAGCAGAGGCAGAAGTAAGCTGTTCAGGACTAAACTCTTGTTTTAATTTATCTAAAATTGCTGGCACATCTTTTTTCTGGCAAAGGACTTTGACATTTGGACCAGCATCCATTGTAAAGTAGCAAGGCAAACCAGCTTGACGAATCGTACGGACACAGTTCATTGCTCGTAAACTTTCTGGTGACCAGTAAGTAAAAGGAGGTGTTGCGGCTAATGTTGTAGCATGCATTTTTAATCCGTTGGCTTCGGTTACCTCACCAAGCGCAGCGAAATCTTTCTTAGCAATTGCTTGTTTGGCTGTTTGAAGATCGGTGGCTGCAGCATCTAACCAAGCATCATAAAAAGAAGACGTTTCGACGGTGCGTTGCATGCCATCTCGGCTGGAAACGTCTTTTTTCTGGTCATTAATTAAAATAAAAATCATTGCTAGCTCATTTTCCCACGCATCAGAAGGAATGACTTGGGCAAACGATGTGTCATCGGAGTAACCTTTTTCCCATTCCACGAAGCCGCCAAAAATGCTCCGACAAGCCGAGCCAGAGCCACGTCGTGCGAGTTGTGATAACTCTTTATCAGATAATCCTAACTGCAAGGCATCATTACAAGCCTTCGCTAGTGCAGCTAAGCCACTTGCAGAAGAAGCTAAACCAGCAGCAGTAGGGACAAAATTTTGGCTTTCCACATTGGCGTAATAAGAAATCCCCGCTTTTTTACGCGCTAAATCAAGAAAGCGACTGACTTTAGCGGTAGCTTTCTCGTCTTGTTTGTCATTATCTAATGTAAAGGTGTCTTGGGTGTACTCTGGCGAAAATGTCACGCTTGTTTCTGTGTAGAATGCATCCAGTGTTAGTGACAGACTGTTATTCATTGGTAGAATCAGTTGCGCATCTTTTTTACCCCAATATTTAATTAGAGCGATGTTTGTGTATGCGCGGGCTTTTCCTTTATACATGTTGGTACACTCCTAATCCTTGAAGCCAAGTGTCTTTGACTCCCTCTACTTTTAGTTTTTGCGCGATATGTTGCGCTTGTTGTTTGGTTTGTGTCAGCACTAAAAAGCAGCCGCCACGTCCGCCACCAGTTAATTTAGCACCTAAAGCTCCTTCATCAAGCGCAAGCTGGATAAAGGTATCAAGTGCCTTATTACTGACAGTTAAGTCTTGTAAATGTTTTTGTGCCTTGGTCATTGCTTGTCCGAGTTGTTCAGGTTGGTTGTGGATAATTGCTTCTTTGGCTTCTTTGGCTAATTGTCCTAACTGATAGATGTGTAAGCTGGTCGCATCAGGACTGGTTTCAAAAAGTTCAGCAACTGAACGGACTGCAGAACGTGTTTGTCCCATGATACCTGTATCAGCGACTAATAAATAGGCATCAATATTTAATGGAAATGTTTGAAAATCTTTGTCGCGTTCAAAATAAATTGGTTGGTTTCCGCTAGTTGCTGCGGCATCAATTCCACTTGGATTGCCGTGTGCAATGTTTTCAGAAAAATTGACATAGTCTAATAAGACTTGTTTGGGCAAAATGGTTTCTTGCCATGCAAAAAAAGCACGTGTCACTGCAACAGCTACCGCAGCACTTGACCCCATGCCACGTTCGGATGGGATAGTACTCTTGATAGATAACTGAAAGTTTGGTGTATGCAATTTTTGCTGCAAACGAGTAGTTAATTGTTGAATATTTGTTAAGCCAGTAGGGACTTCACTTAAAAGCCCTTCATGATAAATTGAATGCAACTGATTTTCTGTTGCTTCTTGTACCGTTGCAACAACTTGGGTGCAACTAAATGGAAAGGCGATGGCAGGTTCTCCGTAAACAACGGCGTGTTCCCCCATCAAAATAATTTTTCCTGTCGCTTTTCCCATTCCTAGTGTTAACATGGGGTACGCCCCTCTCAAATGATAGAATCCTTTAGCTATTTTACTAGATAATCGTCCGTTCGTTAAGTATTCGGGACATATTCTAATGAAAAACTTGAAATCTTATAAATTTGTTTGAGATTTTTTCTAAGAATTCTCTTGGTAAATTTACTTGACGTTACAATATGTAGTGCGTTACAGTTTATTAGTTGATTAAAAATACAATATTTAGTGATGAGTGAGTTGGAGGATATGAGTGTGATTGTATTAGCAGGAACCATTGGAGCGGGAAAATCTAGTTTAACCGCCTTATTAGCAGATCGTTTAAATAGCCAAGCATTCTATGAATCAGTAGACGATAATGAAGTGTTGCCTCTTTTTTATGCAGATCCCAATAAGTACGCATTTTTATTGCAAATTTATTTTTTGAATAAACGTTTTGAAAGTATCAAACAAGCTTTGAAAAATGAAAACAATGTGTTGGATCGTTCAATTTACGAAGATTCACTTTTATTTCATTTGAATGCCGATTTAGGCCGTGCAACGGATACTGAAGTACGTGTCTATGATGAATTATTGGCAAATATGTTGGAAGAACTTCCTTATGCTGCACATAAAAAACACCCTGATTTATTGATTCACATTCGTGTGTCCTTTCAAACGATGCTTGAACGCATCGAGAAACGTGGTCGTGAGTTTGAGCAAATTAGTTATGACCCTAGTTTATATGAGTATTATCAAGAGCTAAATCGTCGCTACGATGAGTGGTTTGAGGCATACGATGCTAGTCCTAAGATGCAAATTGATGGTGATGCCTTAAACTTTGTCGAAGACGTAGATGCTGCAGAAACCGTACTAACAATGATTGAAGAGAAGTTAAGTGAGTTGCGCAGCTAATGAAGAAAAAACAAATCGGTTGCTACGAAAGTAGGGAACGATTTGTTTTTTTTAACAGGGTTCTTAATATAAAGTATATCTTAGGAAGTGTAGATCAATGATCATTAGAGAGACAAAACTTATCACGAGTGGGAAATCTGTGGGTGTATCTTTGTCAAAAGAACTTTTGGAAAGAATAGATTTGAAAGAGTAAATAGCACCGTGTATGTGGGTGAAGCGCAGTTAGTTGAAGCAATTCATCAAACAAGTAAGATGTCATATGATTTGGAGATTGGAGAATTAATGACTGACTCTTTTGTTAAACGTGAGACGATGTACAAAGCGTTATCCAAACGTTGACTAACTTGTAAAAATACTGATTATTCATAGAATGTATCATACACTTGAACATTAACAATGAATAAAAAGAAACTAGTCAGAAGACCCTATTATTGAGACGTCTGACTAGTTTTTTGTGTATAAAAAAACAGCGATTTCTCGCTGTGAATGGGCTTATTTTTTTGATTGGCTAGATTTCCAAATATAGCCACCAATTACGTCATCGATAAAAAGCTTTTCTGCATGTGACAGAGTCTTTTCTTCGTAAGAGATTTCCATGTTTGAGTGGAACAAATGGCTAAGGTCGATTTGTTCATGTTTAGAAGGATCGGTAGGCAGACCGGATAATCCTAATAAGTAATCGGCAGAGACATGAAAGAGCTGTGCAAATGATTTCAACTCGTCTGCAGTCACTTTGCGAACTCCTGATTCAATCTTGTTCATAGTAGATTTGCTGAACCCCATTTTTAATGCAAGATCTGTTTGAGACCAATCCATTTTTTCACGTAAATCAATGATTTTTTGAGGGAGAGTTGTTGCCATAAGGATCCGTTCCTTTCTATGTCTATTGTTATTCTATTTTATCATTGTTGCGAAAAAAGATACGAAATGTTTACAAAATGTATATTATTGCGGTTGACGTTTCTAAAATAGAAATATATAGTGGAAGAAAAGGCTCTCTATAGTTGAAATGGAGGTGTTTATTATCTATATTGTTGATCTAGTAATTATTAAAGCAATGAGACTTGAGAAAGGGTATTCTCTCCAAAAAATGGTGAATCTTATGGGAATACTCGATAAGACAAAATATTATCGTCGAGAGAAGGGGGAGGTTCATTTTAGACCTGAGGAATTACTATTAGTAGCCAATGTCTTAGATGTGCCTTTGGAAAAGTTATTCACTCAAAAAAATTCAGAAGAATAGAGAATGGAAAAAAGTTTTGCTCTTTTTTTAGTATTTAATTATGACGGAGGTGGGAAATAATGTTTGGTTTTCCTAAAAAAGTTCTCTTGCAACGTGAACTATTACAATTTCTTGATAATCAAGAAACGTACACAACCAGTATACATATCGTAAATGTTTTGCCAATTCGGTCTAGGCAAACAATTTTAAAGTACATCAAAGAACTACAAGAGACAATTGAACAGTTATATGACAAAGATAATTTATATTTGGAACTAAATAAACGTGATGGTGTTTTTTTACATCGTAAAAATGCGAATTTTCAAGCAGTGTTTGAACAAATTTATTCAGATACAATTACCTATCAAATTTATCGTCGCTTAATTTTGGAGCGATGTTTTTCAGTAGACGATTTTTGTGAGAAAGAACAAATTAGTTTTTCAAAGCTACGTCGAGATATCAAACAAATCAATGATTTTTTAATGCCTTACGAATTATTTATTTCAATTGGAAATACTGTGAAAATCACGGGTGATGAAGCAATGATTCGTCTTATCTTCTTTTTATTTTTATATTATGTTCATCGTCAAGTTGTCCACATTTCTTGGATTGATATGACTAAATATATCAAACAAGCTCAAGAAAGCATGCAGCAACATGCGATTAATAATACCAAGTCACTCGTCAACAAAGTGGCTTTATGGATCTTTATCCATGAGCAAGCACCAGATGAATTAGAGAATCTACACCTGCCTACAACAGATATTACAATTCAAGGAACCATTGAAGAACAGTTTACATTTACGGTGCTAGATATGCTAGACTTATTAGATGGTATTCTACAAATCAAGCCACAAAAAGTAAAAGAGATTCAACCGTGGATAACAATGTTTGAAACTGATTTTCGACCATTGACGTTAGAAGAACAGCAACGTGTGTACCAACTTGCTTATAAAAAACAGCTACTCAAACAATGGCTACCCAATCAGGAACTCATCACAGCTATTTTTTCACCGACAAATGTTGCGGAATTGGTACCATTGTACCCGAAATTTGCTGCGCATTTGGCTCAGTTTTGGGATAGATGTCTGGCGAATTTTCCAGAATTCTCTGAACAAGTAGATTATCATCAACTATTTTTATTTTGTTTACCTTTTGTACCAGAAAAAATGCTATTAAAGCCGATTAGGATTTGCTTGATTTCCCAATTACCAACTTATTATGTACAACAAATACAACAACAATTGACATATGCATTTCATCGTCAAGTAGAACTGGAATTTGTGGCAAAAGAAAGGGCAGAATTGTATGTTTTTACAGAAAGGTTTACACTTCCTCAAGAAAAGCCATCCGTACTAATTGATTCGCAATTATCAATACGAGATATGCAACAGCTGCAAGAGATATTGCAAGGCAAATAATTCTCATGTTCTCCTTTTTTATTCCAAATCATTTTGAAAAAGATTGTTTTATGATAAGGTGAGAATGGGGAGGGATATGCATGAAATACTATCGAGTCGTGTTTTTAGTAGGGGCGTTGTTTTTAGCAGGATGCCAAGCGTCAACACCCAGTACCGAGAGTGTGTCAGAACATTCAGCTAGTTCTTACCAAGAAACACAAGCAACATCAACAATTCAGGAAGAAATGGGCGAACAAGAGCCATCGACAGAGAATAAGAATGTGGTTGATCAAGGAATGGATGAAGCGACTTATTTATCCGAACATCTTCCTTTGGAGGAATTAGATTCCATAACGCTTACCGATAATCGAAATAAACGCGTGTTATTATTTAGTGATGACTCTGGTGAACGTTATAAAAGTATCTACCTAAAGCAAAAACGCTGGTTGAAAATTGTCTCTTTGACAGATGATGAACTCATCTTTAATCAAGAAATTTAGGTGAGAACGAACAAGGAGTATGACATCCATATGAAAAATCCGAGTGCTAGGGCAAGAGATCCTTTGTTACTTGGATTTTTTCTATTGTGCTATTTATTAATAATTAACGTAGACAGCTGAATCAACAACGATATGAACCAAAAATTGCGAAAATGCTGACTTGGAGTCAAGGACTAAAAAGATGTATGATATGAGGATGAGTTCATTTGTATCTAATCATATACACCTAAAAGTAGGAAGAAAGATGTAATGAGAATTTAGAACAATTACTTAGAGTGTAAAAATGGGGGATGGTGCTATGCGACTTAAACTACATATCAATCACAGTCTGTTAGCGCAAGAAAATATTGAAGTAAAAGCGAGAGTTAATCTGAATACTGGAGAAGTCACTTTTTTTATTGAGGAAGATGATTTGAAGAAATCACAATAGGACGTTAAAGGTTAGTATAGGAAAGTAGATTGTTGTTAGATACATGGGTTAATGTGTGCAGTATTTTTATTTAATAAAGAAAGGAGTAGTTATGAAATTATATTTTGTTAGGCATGGTCATACAGAATGGAATGAAAGCAATAGAATTCAAGGTAGTCAAGATGTTGACTTATCCAAAAAAGGTATATTACAAGCTAAAAAATTAGCGAATAAACTACAAAAAAAGCAACTAACTATTTCAAAAATATATTCTAGTCCACAAAAAAGAGCAATTCAAACAGCGAAAAGTATTTCTAATAAATTAGCAATTTCTACAGTAGTAAAAGAAGGGTTACAAGAAATTAATTTAGGATTATGGGAAGGGTTAACATGGAAAGAAGTACAAGAAGACTATGCATCTGAGTTTAACGTCTGGTTCCATAATCGAAGATACCAAATTGCCCCTGAAGGAGAATCTTACCAACAATTAATGGTAAGGGTTATGTCTGTCCTTGAAGAAATAATAGACCAGAACCAAGAAGATGTTCTTATCGTTACACACAGTGCAGTTATTATGTGTTTACAATGTCTGGTTCATCAGAAAGCTTTCGAACAGATGGACCACTACCGAGTAAAAAATACAGAAGTAATTGAATTCGATGACTGTACACTACACCTTCTGAAATCATTGATATAATTCACTAAAAAATAGCCCGCTAGTAGGGGCTAGCGGGCAAAGGAGTTAAAAATGAAAAAGTGTTAGTTAGGGTTGTTTGTTGGTATGTTTATACTATAAAGCTTAAATGTGAATACTTTGTGACGAAAAACTTTCATTTTGTTTAAAAAAATAAAAAATAAAAAAACAAAAAGAACCCGTCAGTAGGGGCTGACGGGCAGGGTAAGGAGTTAAAAATGAAAAAGTGTTAGTTAGGGTTGTTTTGTTGGTATGCTTATACTATAAAGCTCAAATGTGAATACTTTGTGACAAAAATCTTTTATTTTCTTAAATAAAATAAAAAACAAAAAAAGAGCCTGCCAGTTGGGTGGCTGGCAGGCAAGGAGTTAAAAATGAAAAAAAGTTAGTTAGGGTTGTTTGTTGGTATACATATACTATAAAACTAAATTGTGAATACTTTGTGATGAAAAACTTTTAAAGTTATTAAGATTCTATTATTCACAAGTTATTTTGTGATTTTTAATGTGAGGGCATTTAAAGCTACAATTACCGTACTTAATGACATTAAGATTGCGCCGACTGCTGGGCTTAATAAGATACCAATTGGTGCTAAAATACCAGCTGCTAATGGAATTGCGACAATGTTATACCCTGCTCCCCACCAAAGATTTTGAATCATTTTTTTTCGGGTTTGTTTGGATAAATCTAGGAAGCGAAGAATATCTTCAGGATTGCTGTTTGTTAAGACGACATCGGCAGAGTCAATGGCGACATCTGTTCCAGCGCCAATGGCAACACCAATGGTAGCTCTCGCTAAACTTGGCGCATCGTTAATGCCATCACCCACCATCATGACACGTTTGCCTTTTTGAAGCCATTCGCTGACGATTCGTTCTTTATCTTCGGGCAGTAAACCAGCGTAATAGTTTGCCATACCTAAATAATTTGCGACATTTTTAGCGGCTTCCTCATTGTCTCCAGTCAACATGACAGGTTCGATTCCTCGTTCTTGTAATTGGGCAATAAATTGAGTTGCTTCCGGTTTTACCTGATCTCCCAAAGCAATTAAGGCAATTAATTGGTCGTCAATTAATAAGTAACTAATCGTGTTCCCTTGTTCTTGATAGGATTGAATGAGTTGTGTGTCAATGGGTTTTCCTAAACGACGGACTTCTTTTTCGTTTACGATTTTAACTGTTTTATGATTGACGGTGCCAACAAGACCGACCCCTGAGATGTTACTTGTGTTTTCTGAGGAGTAAGGCGTGATTTGTTCGGCTTTGAGATAATTCATAATCCCTGTGGCAATCGGATGATTGGCAGAAGTTTCTAAGGCACCGATGAATTTTAAAGCATCTTCTTTGGAATAGGTACTATCGATAACCTCTACACCTGTGACAGAAAATGTGCCTTGGGTTAATGTCCCTGTTTTGTCTAATAAAATCATATCAATGTCATGAGTATTTTCGAGTGCATTACGGTTTTTTAACAATAAGCCATTTTTAGCAGCAATCGAAGTGGAGCGAGCAACCACTAACGGAATGGCTAAACCTAAAGCATGTGGACAAGCAATGATGAAGACGGTAACCATGCGTTCAAGTGAAGTTGGAAAGTCATCAACGATTAGCCATACAGAGAAGGTAATAAGTCCAGCGATTAAGGCAATATAGAAAAGCCATTTAGCGACTTTATCAGATAAGGCTTCCAAGCGAGATTTTTCGCTTTGTGCTTTACGCACCATCTCCATGACTTTGGCTAAATAACCACTTTCGCCTGTACCAGTTACTTTAATTTGTAAGGTCCCATCACCATTGACAGAACCACCGATGACTGTGTCACCTACTTCTTTTTTGACACCACGGGACTCACCAGTAACAGCGGACTCGTCGATAATGGACGAACCTTGCTCAATAATCCCGTCAGTTGGCATTTTATCGCCAGCACGTACGCGTAAACGGTCTCCTGCATGGATCTCTTGTAAAGGAAGGGTTTCTTCGCGTCCGTCAGAATGGATGCGTGTGACTTCATCGGGTAAAAGTTCGGCTAATTTCTGCAAGGCATCACTCGCATTTGAAATAGCATTCATCTCAATCCAGTGACCTAGTAACATAATGACAATTAAAGTCGCTAATTCCCAGAAGAAATCCATAACATGTTGATGCAAGAACTGATTCGCAATAAAAGAATATACACTGTATACATAAGAAACGGAAATCCCCATGGCAATCAACGTCATCATAGCGGGATTTTTTTGTTTTAGTTCCATTTTAGCACCACTTAAAAATGGTTGCCCACCATAGAAAAAGAGAATGGTGGCTAAAACAAGAACGACCCAATCTGAACCAACGAATGTAAATTGAAACGGCAATTCCATGCCCATCATTGGAGAAAGCAGAATAATTGGAATGGCTAAAATGAGTGACAACCAAAATTTTTGCTTGAAATTTCCCATATGCATCGAGTGATCCATGCCACCCATGTCGTGTTGATGCATTGAATGATCCATTTCATTGTGATGGTTATGCATGTCGTGCTGAGACATTTTGTGTTCTTCGTGATGGTGCATGTGTTCATGATCTGTCTGTTTATTCATCGAAAATCCTCCTTTGTTTACAAATGTAATTATTATCTATTTTTAGTTTACGCGTATCGTTTTTTATTGTCAAATAATAGCCATTAATAAAAAAAGTTGGTTCCTAAATAGGAACCAACCAGAAAAGTTAATTTGATTTTGGACGTAAAAAATGCCAAAGCATGCCAATGATAAATCCGATACATGCAGGTAACACCCATCCCATCCCAATTGAAAAGAAGGGCAGGAATTTTTCTCCTAAGTGAATGAGGCTTTGAGCAAAACCTGTTTCCGAAAGAAAAGCTGGACTTGCTTTTAAGCCATCAATAATTGAGGCAATTAAAGTGAAATAAGTAGTGACTTGATAAACACGTGAATCATGTTTGAAAAGTGGACCGATAATAGCCAATAGAATAAGTGTCATTGCCAAAGGATATAAAAACATCAAGACTGGGAATGAAAATTCAATAATTTTAGTCAAACCTACATTGGCAAAAAGACAAGCCATGCCACTAACAAGTGTTGCAAAAAAGAGATACGAACGTTTAGGGAATAATTCAATAAATGTTTCAGAAAAAGCGGAAATCAAGCCAATCCCAGTTTTTAAACAAGCAACAATGACAATAAGTGCTAAACCAATACTACCAATGGTTCCCAAGTAGTGATTAGCGATTTCTGCTAAGGCAATCCCACCATTTTCGCTGAGTGGGAAGGTACCGATACTCATTGTTCCCATATATGCTAGTAGGCTGTAAATAATACCCATTAAAACAATACTGACCGCACCTGATTTAATCGTATCAACGGCAATCGTTGCAGGTTTTGTTACCCCACGATGGCGGATAGTTGTCACAATGATAATACCGAAGGCTAATGAAGCTAAGGCATCTAAGGTATTGTAGCCTTCAACAAATCCTTTGAAGAAAGCACTGGTTGCATACGTTGGTTGGACAGTAGCTGTCGATACCGCACCCATTGGACGAGTAAATGCTAGTAGTAACAAAATACCTAGCAATACTAAGAACAAAGGATTTAAAAATTTGCCAACATAATCTAATAATTTGGATGGTTTACGCGCAAACCACCAAGCAGTAAAGAAGAATAATAAACTAAAAATAGCTAGAAATAATGTGTGCTGTGTTTCGGGAAGAAATGGCGCTAAACCAATTTCAAAAGAAGTGGTCGCCAAACGTGGTAAAGCAAAAAATGGCCCAATCACTAAATAAAGTAAAATCGTAAAAATAAAGGCATAACGTTTGTTAATTTTTGAAGCAAGGTCAAACAAACCATTGCTTTGCGAAGTGCCAATCGCAATCACACCTAAAAATGGTAAACCAATTCCAGTTACTAAAAAACCTAAATTTGCCCAAAAAACAGCCGAGCCAGCTTCTTGTCCCATATGCACAGGGAAGATAAGATTTCCTGCACCAAAAAATAGTCCGAATAACATGGAGCCAATGTACAGATAATCTTTAACAGATAATTTTTTTTCCATATGAATCTCTCTTTCTAAAAATTGCTGTACCAAACGTATCAAACTATGAAAAAAATAGCAATTCCTATCCGATTTTTTTCAGTAAATCCTTAGGAAACAAAAAAACGCCACCCTCAAATGAGCGTGACGAAACGTTTTATTTTAAGACACGACGTAAAAATTCTTTGGTACGTGTTTCTTTTGGATGAACAAAAATATCTTCAGGTGTGCCTTCTTCAGCAATTACACCTTTATCCATGAAGATTACACGGTCAGAAACTTCTCTGGCAAAATCCATTTCATGTGTCACAATAACCATTGTTAAGCCTGTTTCCGCCAGATTTTTCATTGTTTTTAATACTTCCCCGACCATTTCTGGATCAAGTGCGGATGTCGGTTCATCAAAGAGCATGACATCGGGATTCATTGACAATGCACGAGCAATCGCAACACGTTGCTTTTGTCCACCTGATAATTGAGCAGGTTTCGCTGAAACGAAGCGATCCATGCCGACTTTTTTCAAGTTTTCAATCGCAATTTGTTTTGCTTCTTCACGATTGCGTTTTAAGACGGTTAATTGTCCAGATAGGCAATTTTCTAGCACATTCATATTGTTAAATAGGTTAAATGATTGAAAAACCATTCCTAAATGTGTACGGTATTTTGGCAAGTTGTAGCCCTTTTCTAAGACATTTTCACCTTTGTATAAAATCGCACCACTGGTTGGTTTTTCTAATAAGTTGATACAGCGAAGTAACGTTGATTTTCCTGAACCAGAAGAACCGATAATCGTTAGCACTTCACCTTTATTGACCGTCGCATTAATGTCTTTTAAGACTTCATTCGAGCCAAAACTTTTTTTCAAATGACTAATTTCGATGATTGATGACATAGTTGTTCCTCCTTATTCTTGACCTTCTGATGTTTCATCTATTTGGACATATGCCGTGGGACCATCGATTTTTTTCTCCATGAGACGTAATAGGCGAGTTGCTGTAATCGTCAAGACTAGATAAATGGCACCAATAATTGTAAATGTTTGGAAGAATAATAGGTTCGTTCCAGCAGCAGCCGATCCTTGGAAGAATAGGTCACCAACACTGATGACACTCAACACGGCCGTATCTTTAATATTAATAACTGTCTCATTTCCGATAGCAGGTAAAATATTGCGTACAACTTGTGGCAAGACAACTTTAATCATGGTTTGACTATGTGTCATTCCAATCGCTTGAGCTGCTTCAAATTGTCCTTTATCGACAGCAAAAATCCCACCACGAACAATTTCCGACATGTAAGCACCTGTATTAATCGAAACAATAATCAACGCAGCTACAGTTCGGTTTAAGTCGATTTGGAATGCTAAGGCTAATCCGTAGAAAATAACCATTGCTTGTACCATCATAGGAGTGCCACGGAAAACTTCAATATAGAGTGTTAATAAACCGTTGACTACTTTTTGGAAGAAACGTGCAACTGGATTTTCTGACATTGGTAAGGTCCGGAAGACGCCAACGAGTAAACCGATTAATGTCCCGGCAATTGTTGAAAAGATAGCGATAAATAATGTAATGCCCGCACCACGCAAGAATAAATTACCGTATTGTTGAATAATTTGTTTGAATGTTTGGACTAAACCGACATTCTCTTCATCAGAAGCAGAAGGTTGGTTTTCAACCGCTGTATCCATAATTTTGTTGCGTTCTTCTTGAGGAATACCTGCTAAAATCTCATTAATTTTGTTAAAAGCTGGATCGTTTTTACGTAATCCCACGGCAACTTGAACGTCTTCGGGATTCGTTTGGAAACCGTCAGCTTCAGAGAATTCAACCATGGTTAAATTCTTGTTTACATTTGATGCAGTGACACCTTCTGGACGTTCGCTGACATACCCGTCAATTACGCCAGAGCTTAATGCGACGCGCATTGCTGAAAAGTTTTGTTGTGCTTGTTGTTTTTCGACCCCTGGAATTTGATCAATTACACTATAATGGAACGTGTTTAATTGTGCTGTGATTTTTGCCCCTTCAAAATCAGCAAGTGTTTTTGCATTGGCATAGGGACCATCTTTTTGGGTTACAATAACTAAGTGAGATTCGTAATAGGAATCGGTAAAATCAATTTCTTTACGACGTTCTTCTGTGGGAGACATCCCAGCGATGATGGCATCGATTTTACCTGATTGTAAAGCAGGAACTAACCCATCCCATTGAATCGCGACAACTTCTAATTCTTTGCCTAATCCGTCAGCGATACGTTTTGCCATTTCGACATCGTAACCACCAACATAAGTATTTTTCTCACCACTTTTTGGGACTGCACCGTTGGCATCAGTAGTTTGTGTCCAGTTAAAAGGTGCATAGGCTGCTTCCATCCCAACGCGGAAAGTATCTGAGTTAGCATTTTTTTCATCTGCCAAACTAGGCACGCTAACAAATAGGGAAATAATCATTACAAATAAAAGTGTGAATGATTTTTTTTTCATTTTATAACCTCTTTCTTTCTACGAGAAAAACCAACAAAAAACAGCCGTACTCCATGATTGGAAAACGGCTGTAGACATTCAATCGTTGTCAACAAACTTCTCACAAAACATAGCGCACCTTAGCTAGTTGCTAAGACAGTCCGCAAGTTATTCACTTACGACCCAACAAATCTTTTAAGCAATGAAGATTTGTTTCGGCGATGTTCCCTAGTCCTGTTTCAACGTGTTGCTTCACTCCACAGTGTTAATGAACCTCGCGACCTCTACCGGTGAAGGTATCTCGTATTCAATTTAATCCTTCACGATTTTAGAAGAAAAGTTGTTGTTTGTCAACTAATTTACTAAATCATGCAGTTTTGGCTTTTGGTTCACGTCCAAGAATTGCTTGGATGATGGTTAAACCTAACAAAATAGCTAAAACAAGATAAATTAAGCTTGAATATTGTGTCACACCAAAGCCCCATGTACGATAAATCACTAATGAAATAGCAAGAACGATTGCTGCAATGACATTAAAGAATGCAAATGCCCAAAGGTTGCCATTTTCTTTGCGAGATAGGTAGAAGATAGAGAACCAAATGCTTAGTAAACCCCACGCAATACATACAAAAATAATACCCCAATAAATAATAGAAGCTAACATTTTTATTTTCACCTCACTTTGTTCAATCACTAACTATTTTACCACGTTTTTAAAAATGTGTCATGGAAAAATCGTAAATATTGCGATAATTTGTGAAAAAAATCTAAAATTATTTTTCGTATCATAAAATACTTTTAGCACGTATAATAGAGTTGAGGTGATAAAATGATGATTTGTTCACGAGAAGAAGCCTACCAAAAATTGCAAAAAGCGAAGGCCATTACTTTTTTAACGGGTGCCGGAATTTCTACTCCGTCGGGTGTGCCAGATTACCGCTCATTAAATGGCATTTATCAAGGGCAGCCTGAATACCTATTAAGTGCAACGTGTATGCAAGAAGAACCTGAAAAGTTTTACGACTTTGTGCAGAAAATCTATCATCCACAAGCAAAGCCAAATGTGATTCATCAAAAGATGGCACAGTTGACGAAAAATGGACAGGCGAAAATTGTGACCCAAAATATTGACGGCCTACATGAAAAAGCAGGCAGTCATCATTGTACAAATTTTCATGGAACATTATACGAGTGCACCTGTCGCAAATGTGGACAAAAAGTCCCTTGGCAAGAATATCTGACCCAATCGCAGCATAAAAACTGTGGCGGACAAGTGCGTCCAGATATTGTATTATATGAAGAGGGGTTTACGGAACAAGTCATCGAACAAGCAATCGCAGCTGTTGCTGAAGCGGATTTATTGGTTATTGTTGGCACGACTTTTCAAGTTCATCCGTTCTGCGATTTGATTCATTACCGTAACCCAAAGGCGGAGATTTTAGTGGTCAATCAGACTGATATTTCTTTACCTTGTTCATATGAGTTATTACAAGAAAATGCAACATATTTATTTGAAATGTAGGAGGAGTCTAAATGACGCGTAGTGAAAAAGAAAAGATGATTGCTGGTGAATTATATTTTTCTGCGGATCCTGAACTGGTAGCGGACCGCAAATATGCACGAGAACAAATGCGACTAATTAATGAAACAGAAGATAAAGTTATTCGTGGTCAATTGCTGAAAGAAACGTTTGGTCACGTTGAAAATCATGCGTATGTAGAACCAAATCTGCGCTTTGATTATGGATATAATATTTCAGTGGGAAAAAACTTTTACGCAAATTACGATTGTGTGTTACTTGATGTTTGCCCGATTACATTTGGTGATAATTGCATGTTGGCACCGAATGTTCAAATTTATACCGCTTCTCATCCATTACATCCTGTCAAACGCAACAGTGGATTAGAGGATGGTTCACCAGTAACAATTGGTGATAATGTGTGGTTAGGCGGGAGTTCAGTGATCATTCCTGGAGTCACATTAGGCAATAATGTTGTGGTTGGCGCAGGTAGTGTGGTGACCAAGTCATTTCCAGACAATGTGGTTATTGCTGGAAATCCCGCGCGTATTGTGAAAGAGATTGAATTAGAGCCAAAAGAAAATACATTAGAAGCACAACGTGAAAAAGTAGATGCTTTAGATAAAAAAATTGCGAAGTTATTAGAAGAACGGATGGACGTGGTCGCCGAAATTGCACGTATCAAAAAAGCAACCAATACGACTGTCCTAGATACCAATCGTGAAGAAGTCGTATTAGCTAATATTCGTCAAATAGTTCAAAATGAACAATATGCAGATACGATTGTCGAAACATTTAAAGACGTGATGAAACATTCTCGTGCGTATCAAAATCGTCAACTGGAGGAATAACATGGATGGAAATGTACGTCGTCAGAAAATTATCGAACAACTAGCCCAAACAACCAAACCAATTAGTGCCAGTCGTTTTGCCAAAGAATTCGGTGTCAGTCGCCAAATTATTGTTGGTGATATTGCGCTATTACGCGCAGCGGGTGAAGAAATTATAGCGACGGCACGTGGATATAAGCACGAATTTCCTGAGAACCAAAAAACCAGTAAAATTGCTGTCCAACATACCGAAGAACAAACGCGAGAAGAATTAGAAATTATCACTTCCCTTGGAGGTGAAGTGGTTGATGTTATTGTAGAGCATGAAATTTATGGTGAATTAGTCGGTGGTTTGCATATTAAAAATCAACAAGATGTGGATGAATTTATGAAAAATTATGAACGCTCAACGGCTGGTTTGTTGTCGCAATTAACGAATGGTATTCATTTACACACTATTCGATATGAGGAAGAGGACGTATTGGAACAGATAAAATCAGCCCTTACAAGTCAAGGGATACTCTATAAAGATCGTTAAATAGAAGCAGAAACGGTTTTTCGTTTCTGCTTTTTTGATAAGGGGAAATATATTTGTAAAACATACTGTTAAATATGTTCATATTTATGGTAAAATTTTTTTATAAAATGAACAAAATGTTGGGAGTAGGTGCAAAAATGTTCTTGCGCAAAAAAGAGGAGAAAGAAAAGTTAGCCCTTAATAAAATAGATGTGACGATGGAAGTAGGGCAGTATTCTAATGTATCAAAACAGTTACATATGTTGGAGATGTCGGAAAAAGATTTGAAACTATTGAAAGCGTTCCAAATTCATGTAAGTGACAATATTGAGGCTATCGTCGATTATTTTTACCAATCTATTGGGATGGAATCTAGTTTGATGAAAATTATTGACGATCACAGTTCAGTTGCCCGATTAAAAAAGACATTAACAAAACATATTGAAGAAATGTTTAGCGGGCAAATTGATAAGCAATACTTTTTAGCACGTCAACGAATTGCGCAAGTTCATGTGCGGATTGGTTTGCCAACCAAATATTATATTGGTGCCTTTCAGAGTTTATTTCTAAAAATGCTTGAGATTGTTGAAAAAGAAGTCGCGCATCCTCAAGATCAATTCGATACACTACGCGCGATTTCAAAAATTCTAAATTTTGAACAACAAATAGTGTTAGAAGAATTCGAGAAAGTGATTGACCAAGCAAATACTAAAAATGAACAGCAAAAACAATATGTTAGCCAACAAATTGTCGAAGCGACAGAAACCTTAGTCTCAGTGTCAGACCAGACAACTGCTGCTGTTAATCAATTGCATAATCAATCAGCTGAAGTTGTGACGTATGCAGAAGAAGCGCTGCAAATCTCTGACAAGGCTAAGGATCGAGCCAATGATGGGAATGTTCAAATTAAAGAATCGTTGCAGCAAATGGAACAGATAATTCAGTCCGTCAATGATATTTCCCAAGACGTTAGCAAATTGGCAAGCATTTCGAAAGAGATGGAATCGATTATCGCTATGGTGACGAGTATTGCGAACCAAACGAATCTCTTGTCACTCAATGCTGCGATTGAAGCAGCGCGAGCCGGTGAAGTGGGGAAAGGATTTAGTGTGGTAGCCGGAGAAGTACAAAATCTATCTGAACAAACCAAGCAGTCAACGAAGAATATTACTGGTCTCCTAAAAAATTCAAATACACAAACAGAAAAAGTGCTACAATCTATGAAACGCATTCAACAAGCAGTGGCTGCTGGTGAACAAAGTCTTTCGACTACAGCTAATCGATTTGTTCAAATTTTGGAGGCAATGGAGCAACAACAGCAAAAAAATAGTTTAGTGGGCGAAGAAGTGCATATTATAGGTCAAACAATCAATCAACTTGGAATGACTTTTGAAGCTGTCACAACATCTGTCGATTCCTTGGCACTGGCTGCTAAAGAACTTGTTTGAAAAAAATAAGAAAATAGGATTGACATTTTTTCTTACATCATGTAAATTAATCACAACAAGCAAATATATAATTCTGTTGATGAGGAAAGTAAACTTGGATGCTTTTAAGAGAGACTCTGGTTGGTGAGAAGAGTTAAGTTCAGATAAGTTGAAAATGGCCTTGGAGGAAAGCCTGTCGATATGTAGGCAAGCTCGGAATGTTCTACCGTTAAAAGGAACGCCAATCTTTCTATTTAGAAGAAACGTTGGGCAGAGGGAAGGAAACTTCCGAACAAAGGTGGTAACACGATATAGTCGTCCTTTTACTAGATAAGTCTAGTAAAAGGACTTTTTTTTATAATTCATACAATGAAGTGGTAAGTAATTAAGCAGAACCTTTTAAGAGAGCTTCGGTAGCTGAGAAGAAGCAAGGGAACACTTTTTGAAAATGGCCATGGAGTATTTATTTTCAAGCAGTCATGTAAGAGAATAACGAGTTGCAATCGATACCTTGCTCGAGTATAGTTATACTCACAGAGGAGCTGAAAAATCAGCTTAAACTGAGGTGGTATCACGCAAAAAGGCGTCCTCAAGAAAATAAACAGTCATGTTGTTTTCTTGAGGATGCCTTTTTTGATAAGGTGATGCTTCAAGGGAGAATTAGGAGGATAAAAAGATGATTGAATTAAAAGATATTTCTGTCACATTTAAACAAGGAAATCGCGAAATTCATGCAGTAAAAAATGTAAATTTATCAGTCGACAAAGGAGATGTCTATGGCATCGTTGGTTATTCAGGAGCAGGTAAAAGTACGCTCGTGCGGGTTATTAACTTACTACAACGCCCAACAGAAGGTTCTGTGGAAATTAACAATGTCGAATATACTGGATTAAAACCGAAGCAATTACGTGCGAAACGTAAATCTATTGGAATGATCTTCCAACACTTTAATTTAATGAAAAACCGTTCCATTTTTCAAAACGTAGAATTCTCATTGAAATATCAAGGGAAATCAAAACAGGAACGTCGCGAAAAAGTAACGGAATTACTAGAGCTAGTTGGTTTGTCCGATAAAATTGATTCGTATCCAAACCAACTCTCTGGTGGACAAAAACAACGAGTAGCCATTGCACGTGCCCTAGCAAATGATCCGGAAATCTTACTTTGCGATGAAGCAACAAGTGCCTTAGACCCTAAAACAACCTTACAGATTCTAGCTTTATTGCGTGAATTAAATAAAAAATTAGGCTTAACAATTGTCCTAATTACACATGAAATGCAAGTAGTCAAAGAAATTTGTAATAAAGTAGCAGTCATGGAAAATGGCGAAGTCATCGAACAAGGTGACAGTGTTCAAATCTTTAGTAAACCAGAAAAACCATTAACAAAAGATTTTATTCGTACTGCAACGCATATTGACCAAGCCTTAGAAACAATCTTAGGTAGCGAGAGTTTTTCTCATTTGGAAGAAGATGAGTGGTTGGTGGAATTGTCTTATGTCGGAGATTCAACTAGTGAACCGCTAATTGCGCAGTTGTATCGCGAATTTCAATTAACAACTAATATCCTTTATGGAAATGTTGAAATTATTCAAGATGTCCCATTAGGGAGTTTAGTTGTTACCTTAGCTGGAAACTTAGAACAACGCTACAAAGCGTTCGATTATTTAATCGCTCAAGGTGTGTATGTCAATATCTTGAAAAAAGCAGAAGACACACAAGTAGGAGGACGATAAGATGCAAGAACTATTAGAAAAATATTTACCCAATGTAGTAGAAACTCCGGATGAATTTATCCAAGCAACGATTGAAACACTTTATATGTCTTTTGCTACTTCAATCATTGCCGGTATTCTAGGTGTATTCTTTGGTATCGTCTTAGTCGTGACACGAGAAGGTGGCTTGTTAGAGAATCGTTTCATTTTTAGCGTATTAGATAAAATTGTTAATATTGTTCGCTCGATACCATTCATTATTTTACTTTCTTTATTAGTAGGTGTAACGCGTCTACTTGTCGGAACGTCAATTGGTGCAACAGCAGCTTTAGTACCATTGATTGTAGGTGTGGTGCCTTTCTTTGCCCGACAAATCGAGATTGCATTGTTAGAAGTGGATCCAGGAGTGATTGAAGCAGCCGAAGCCATGGGTTCTAGCCCAATTGGAATTATCTTCCGTGTGTACTTATTGGAAGGATTACCAGGAATTGTTCGTGTATCAGCATTGACAATTATTAATATTATCGGATTGACAGCAATGGCTGGAGCCGTTGGAGCCGGTGGTCTAGGAAGTTTGGCAGTTACTCGAGGCTATAATCGCTTCCAAACAGATGTTACTTGGGTGGCAATGTTAATTATTTTGGTTCTTGTGTTTATCAGTCAAGCAATCAGTAATTTAATTATTAAAAAAATCAATCACTAAAAATAAAAAAATCGGGGGAATTATAATGAAAAAATGGGTTAAATTGGCAATTACATCAGCAGCAGTGTTAGCTTTTGCAGCAGGCTGTGGCAATAAAGCAGCGACAGATGAAAGTGGTTCTGCTAGTACTGACGCAAGTAAGGAAGAAGTAACGGTTAAATTAGGTATTATTGGAGCAGATACCGATGTTTGGGATGATGTGAAAGACCGCTTGCAAGAGGAAGGAATTAATTTGGAATACGTTAAATTTACCGAGTATAGCCAACCTAACTCCGCATTAGCGAGTGGTGATATTGATTTGAATTCTTTCCAACATCAGTATTTCCTAGATAATTTTAATGAGGAACATGGCACAGATTTAGTTTCTATCGGGAATACTGTCAATGCACCATTAGGTATTTATTCTGAAAAAATCAAAGACATTAGTGAGATAAAAGATGGCGATAAAGTAGCTATTCCTAATGATGTAACAAACGGTGGTCGTGCGTTATTATTATTACAAACAGCGGGATTAATTAAAGTCGATGAAGCAGCTAAACAAGCACCAACAGTTTCTGACATTACAGACAATCCAAAGAATTTAGAAATTGTTGAGCTAGAAGCTTCCCAAACAGCACGTGCTTTACAAGATGTGACAGTATCAGTTATTAACAGCGGAATGGCTGTCGATGCAGGCTTTGTTCCAAAAGAAGATGCGATTTATTTAGAACCAGTCGATGACACATCTCGTCCATATGTAAATATTATTGCGGCGCGCAAAGAAGACGAAGATAATGAAGTTTATAAGAAAGTCGTTGCGGCTTATCAAACAGAAGAAACAGCAAAGGTTATTGAAGAAACATCAAAAGGTTCAAGTATCCCAGCGTGGGAAACATTTGGTAAAAAATAAAAGGAGACTACTAGGAGGACGTCTAAATGACAAGAGCAGAAAAATATACGACAATTCAAGAATTTATTCAAGAACGTTTACCTGAATATCAAGCATTAGCATTGGACATTCATGAACATCCAGAGGTAAGTAACTATGAAGTCTATTCTTCGGATGCTTTGATTGCGCAATTAAAAAAGGAAGGGTTTGACGTGCAAAAAGATGTGGCTGGTCACCATACAGGGTTTGATGCACGTTACAAATCTGACAAAGCAGGTCCAACCTTATCATTCTTAGCAGAATACGATGCATTACCAGGGATCGGTCATGCGTGTGGGCATAATTTATTCGGTACTTACTCTGTCTTAGCTGCTAGTGCATTAAAACAAGTGATTGACGAAGTTGGTGGAGAAATCCGTGTCTATGGAACACCTGGAGAAGAAGGTGGCGAAAATGGTTCAGCAAAAGGTAGCTTTGTTCGTGAAGGTTTCTTTGAAGATGTTGATGCAGCACTATGTGTCCATCCTGCACACCGTTATTCTAAAACGACACATGGTTTAGCTAATGATCCAGTGGATGTGAAGTTTTATGGTGTAGCATCGCATGCAGCAGGTGCACCAGAAAAAGGAATTAGCGCATTAGAAGCTTTATTACAAGTTTTCAATGGTATTAATGCCCTACGTCTTTTTGTTCCTAAAGATGTGAACATTCATGGCATTATTACCGATGGTGGTGTGGCAGCCAATGTGATTCCAGAATATGCGGCTGGTCGTTTCTATCTACGTGCAGCAAATCGTGCCACGTTGAATGATGTTTATGAAAAAGTGGAAAATATTATTAAAGGTGCTGCTTTAGCAACAGGTGCAACTTATGAGTTTGGCTTATTCCAAAACTCAGTCGATGATATTATTATTACACCGTTATTCGATGAATTGTTCTTTAGCCATGCCAAAGAAGCAGGGGTACCAGAAGCAGAAATTGATAACAGTGTTCGTGAAAGTTTTGGTTCATCCGATGTAGGAAATGTGAGCCAAGTGATTCCAACGATTCAACCAACGGTTTCTATTTCTGATGAGTATATTGCAGGTCATTCAATTGAATTTAAAGCCGCTGCTCGCAGTGAAAAAGGATTAAATTCAATTGCTATTGCAGCTGAGTTACTAGCAAAAACAGCTTTGGATTTAATTGAAGAACCAGAACTATTAGAAAAAATTAAAGTCGATCATCAAGCGAGTTTAGCTCGAGGAAATTAAAATTTTTAATTTAAATACTATTTTGAGCCAGGAATCTTATGTAATAGAGATTTTCTGGCTTTTTATTATGTCTAAAATGTTATTTTTATTAGAAAAATTAAATAATTATTAGAGAAAATCGTTGTAATTGTATGAAAATTCTGTTAAAATCCTCTATAATTCTTTATGTGAAAAAAAATTGCTTAATATGAAATAAGGGGGAAGAAAAATGAAAAGTAGGTTACTAAAAACAGTTCTATTAGGAAGCTTAGGTTTGTTGTTAGCTGCATGTGGTAGTGGGAAAACTGAAGAATCAGGTAAAGAAACAAATCAAGCATCATCAGGTGGAGAATTACGCATTGCCTTATCTTCAGGTATTGCAACGTTAGATCCAATTTCGTATACCGCTGTGTATGAATCAAATATTATGCGGAGTGTCTTTGATACGTTGGTTACGTATAATAAGGATTTATCGGAAATTGTCCCCAATTTGGCAACAGAATGGGAAATTTCTGATGATTTGAAGACATATACATTCAAATTGAGAGATGATGTGCATTTTCATAAAGGTGAGTTTCAAGATGGCCGCTTAATGACAGCCGAGGATGTGAAATATTCTCTTGAGCGTTCATTAAATGAATCAGCGATGAATCGTTTACGAAATATTAAGGAAATTACAGTTGTTAGTGATACCGAAATTAAAATCGAGCTAGAAACACCGTATGCAGCCTTTTTGGCGATGTTAACGGATGCTGGAAATTCAATCGTACCTAAAGAAGAAGTAGAGGGAATGGGAGATGAGTTTTCTAGACACCCAGTGGGAACAGGGCCGTATGCATTTGCAGAATGGATGACAGATGACTTTGTCCGTTTAGAAAAAAATGCAGATTACTGGCAAGCAGAACCAAAATTAGACAGTGTGAAATTTACGTTTATTACTGATGGTAATATGATGGGAAATGCTTTGCAATCAGGTGATATTGATGTTGCAACAGATATTAAAGGACAAAACGTCGAGTTAATCGAAAATAATAGTGAGTTAAGTTTAGAAAAATCAGATGGACTATCTATTGGGTATTTGGCATTTAACATGAAGGAAGGGCCAACTAAAGACTTAAAAGTACGACAAGCGATGAATTTAGCATTGAATCGTACCGAATTGGTAGAAGGTGTGTATAAATATGGAGAGGCGAAAGAAGCTTACCTACCATTGCCACAAGCTTCATGGGGATATAGTAAAGAAGTAGAAAAACAAGTGAAAGATGCGAGTGGTCCAAATCTTGAAGAAGCAAAGAAATTGTTAGCAGAAGCAGGTTATGCAGATGGTTTTGATATTGATATTTATGTTGCAGAATCGCGTGTACCTGCTGCGACGATTTTCCAAGCTCAAATGGAAAAAATTGGTATTAATATTTCAATTAAATCTGTGGAGTGGGGAACTTTTAGCGATACCGTATCAAAAGGGAAGGCTCCGTTATACATTATGGGATGGAGCTGGTACCCAGATCCAGACTTCTTCTTGTATCAAATGCTCGATTCTAAGCAAATCGGTGCTTTGGGCAATGGGGGCGGATATACGAACCCTGAAGTCGATAAATTATTAGCCCAAGCAACAAGTGAAACTTCTGACCAAGAAGCACGTGCAAAAATTTATGAAGAAGCATTGGCATTGATTGCTGCTGATTTACCACATTTAGATTTATATGACCAAGATATTATTGTTGGTTTAAGTAATAAAGTAGATGGCTTCAATGTACGTCCTGATGGAACAATTGTGTTAGTGAGTGCAGATACAAATGTTGGTTTGGCAGAATAAAACAGCAAAGAAATAAAAAAATGAGGTGAAGAATTTGCTAAAATATACAGCCAAGCGATTAGTTGACTTAATTCCAACCCTGTTTTTAGTAGCAATTATTGTATTTGCTATTACACGAATGATTCCGGGTGATCCAGCCAGTACAATGCTCGGCCCTCAAGCAAGCGTTGAAGAAATTAATCGCTTACGAGAACAGATGGGATTAGACGAACCCAAACTTCAACAATTTATCCAGTATATGAAAGAATTACTTCACTTTGATCTTGGCTACTCGATGGCATATCGCCGTCCTGTAGCTGAGCTCATCATGGAACGCTTTCCTAATACTGTCATTTTGACAATCTTTGCCTTGATTATTTCTTTAATAATCGGAATGGCATCGGGAATTATTTCAGCGGTAAAAAAAGGCAGTATTTTGGATTATTGTTTTACAGTAGTTTCCTTAGTAGGAGTGTCTATTCCAGTATTTTGGTTAGGGATTATGTTGGTATTATTATTTAGCGTGAAATTAGGATGGTTTCCTTCAACCGGAATTGGGAATTTGAATGATGGTTTAGGAGATTATTTATTACATCTGATATTACCGGGAGTGACTTTAGCAACCATTCCAATGGCAACATTTTCACGAATCACTCGTTCCAGTATGTTAGAAGTATTAGAACAAAACTATATTAAAACAGCAAAAGCTAAAGGATTAAAAGGGACGGTCATTATTTTGAAACATGCTTTAAAAAATGCGATGACTCCTATCTTAACAGTAATGGGCATGCAAATTTCCTCAATGTTAGGAGGAGCTGTATTAACAGAAACTATTTATAGTTGGCCAGGAATGGGACGTTTAATTGTAGATGCCATTAATAAACGAGATTTTGTTGTTGTACAAGGAACGGTTCTCTTTTTAGCGGTCTTGTTTGTATTAGTCAATTTAGTTGTTGATTTACTTTATACAGTGGTAAATCCAAAGGTAAGTCTTGGAAAGGCGGCGAAGTAACATGGAAATTACAACAAAGTCACCAAGCTTGTCAAAGATGTTTATCAAAAAATTATTTCAAAATAAATTAGCTGTGATTGGTTTAATCGTAGTGTTACTAGTCATATTAATGGCGATACTGGCTCCAGTAATTGCCACGCATAAACCAAACGAAATGGATATGGCAGCAACTTTATTAGGACCTGGAAAAGACGGTCATTTATTGGGAACTGATAATTATGGTCGAGATGTTTTTAGTCGTATCGTTTATGGTTCGAGAATTTCCTTGGTTGTAGGCTTAGGGGCAGTCGGAGTAGGTTCGATTATTGGTATTTTACTCGGGTTAATTGCTGGTTATTTTGGTGGGGTCATTGATTCTATTATTATGCGTTTAATGGATGCTCTTGCAGCTTTTCCGTTCATTCTTTTAGCGATTACGTTGATGACTGTTTTAGGAACAGGATTAACAAATGTCATTATTGCGGTAGGAATTGGGAATGTTCCTGGCTTTGCTCGTATGATTCGTGGACAAGTACTAAGTGTCAAAGAAGAACTATTTATTGAAGTGACAGAATCTTTAGGTGCGAATCAGACCCGAATTATTTTTACACATGTATTGCCAAACTGTTTAACGCCAATTATTGTGTATGCCACTATGAGTGTTGCGGGTGCAATCATTTCAGAAGCAGCATTAAGTTTCTTAGGATTGGGGATTCAACCACCTACTGCTTCTTGGGGAAATATTTTGAAAGAAGGAAAAGATTACTTAATTATTGCACCACATATTGCTATTTTTTCAGGAATGTCTATCTTATTATCTGTTTTAGGTCTCAATTTATTTGGTGATGGACTGAGAGATGCGCTTGATCCAAGAACAAGGTTATAGGAAGGGAGCAAGCTATGGAAACAGAGAATATGCTTTCAGTAGAAAATCTATCTATTGATTTTGTAAGTGATAAAAAAAGTATTCGTGCAGTCGAAAATGTTAGTTTTCATATGAAAAAAGGAGAAGTTTTAGGAATCGTAGGCGAATCAGGTTCTGGAAAAAGTGTGACTGTTACGTCTATTCTAAAACTTTTACCTCAAAATGCACGTTATTCAGAAGGAAAAGTATTATTTAAAGAACAAGATTTATTAACGATGAATGAACGGGATATTCGTTCCATTCGTGGGAAAGAAATTTCAATGATTTTTCAAGATCCAATGACTAGTTTGAATCCTGTGTTTACAGTAGAAAATCAGTTAGTAGAGGCCATTCGTTTACATCAAAAAATGTCAAAAAAAGAAGCGAAGAAGGAAGCTGTACGTTTATTGAACTTAGTCGGAATCAAGGATGCTGAAAAGCGTGTGAAATTATATCCACATGAATTTTCTGGTGGTATGAGACAACGAGTGATGATTGCAATGGCAATTTCATCGGCCCCTTCTTTATTAATAGCAGATGAACCGACAACTGCGTTAGATGTAACTGTTCAGAAGCAAATTATTGACTTATTGAAAGACTTACAAGCCAAAATTGATACAGGTGTTATCTTTATTACACATGATTTAGAAGTAGTCGCAGATATCGCTGACAATATTATGATTATGTATGCAGGAGAAGTCGTGGAAAGTGGGAGTACGCAAACGATTTTTGAAAAACCATTACATCCTTATACTCGATTGTTAATTAATGCCATCCCTAAAGAAAATAAAAGTAGTGGGCGGTTACCTACGATAGAGGGAAATGTACCTTCATTAGCAGATATTCCTCGAGGTGTTTGTCGTTTTGCAGATCGAATTCCTTGGATTGATGCAACTGCCCATGAAGAAAACCCGCAATTGCGAGAAGTTGAAGCTGGGCATTTTGTCCGTTGTACATGTTATAAGCATTTTCATTTAAAAGAAGAAGTGAAAGGAGGGTAATACATGTCTGTACCAATTTTGTTAGAAACTAATGAATTAGAGAAGCAGTATGTTTTGAAGAAAAAAACGCTTTTTAACAAAGAACCAGAAATATTAACAGCTGTGAACAAGGTTTCTTTGAAAATTTTTTCAGGTGAAACATTGGGAATTGTGGGTGAATCTGGGTGCGGGAAATCAACCTTTGCTCGCTTAGTTACACGCTTGATTACTCCGACTAGCGGACAAGTATTTTTTGAAGACGAAGAATTAACCAACCTTTCTGCAACTGAAATCCGTGAAAAAAGGAAAGATATTCAAATGATTTTTCAAGATCCGTATGCTTCATTAGATCCCCGTAAGCGGATTTTAGCATTATTGACGGAACCTTTAGAAATACATGGTATTGGTACACCCAAAGAGCGTAAAGAACAAGCACTCGAAATGTTAGAAAAAGTTGGCTTACAACGGGCCTATGCGACCCGTTTTCCTCATGAATTTTCAGGTGGACAATGTCAGCGGATTAATATTGCACGAGCGTTGATGCTTCGTCCAAAATTGGTGATATGCGATGAACCCGTCTCTGCGTTAGACGTGTCTATTCAAGCACAGGTGTTGAATCTATTATTAGATTTACAAGAAGAATTTCAATTAACGTATGTATTCATTTCTCACGACTTGAATGTCGTACGTTATTTCTGTGATCGTATTGCAGTAATGTATATGGGAGAAGTTGTAGAATCAGGGAAAGCTGAGAGTATTTACACGAATCCACAGCATGCTTACACTCAAAAATTGTTAGCAGCAATACCAAAAAATATCGAAACAGCTAAGGAGTGAAAAAATGTTTGATAAGCAACGACTACTTGAATTAGTCTCACAAAATGAACAAGAATTACTTGATTTAACAGCTAAATTATTACAAATTCCAAGTGAAAATCCTGACGGTGATACTCGTGAAATTTCTACTTTTATTTTGGAATATTTAAGAACAAACGGTATTGAAGCTAAAACTTACGAACCTGATCCAAATCGGTTTAATATTGTTGCTTCCGTTGGTCCAAAAACAGGAAAAACATTAATTTATTGTGGACATTCAGACACTGTACCTGTCGGAGATTTAGAACAATGGGATTTTTCGCCTTTTTCAGGAGAAATTAAAGATGGCTATCTCTTAGGTCGAGGTGCTAGTGATATGAAGGCGGGATTAGCGGGCCTGATTTTTTCAATGGTCATTTTAAAGCGCTATGACGTTCCTTTGAAAGGAGAATTAGTATTAGCAATCGTACCAGATGAAGAAAGTGGTGGTGATTTTGGGGTACCTTGGTTGTTAGATGAAGGCATTATTACAGGCGATGGTTGCTTAATTGCAGAACCTTCCAGCGAATTGAATCCAACTATCGGACAAAAAGGCTCATGTTGGTTTAAATTAACTGTTAATGGCGTTCCAGCACACGGAAGTCTAGCGCCGTTTGTTGGTAAAAATGCAATTGTCGATGCTATTCGTGCGATTGAACGAATTCGAACAGTAACCGATTTGGCTATTCAAGCACCAGCAGAGTTAAAAGAGCTGTTACAAGTATCAAACGAGTATTTGCTTGAAAATGAACGTGCTGAAACGCGTGGCGTCTTTGAAAAAATCACTTGCAATATCGGAACTATTCAAGGTGGTACCAGTGCAAACGTTGTTGCAGATAAATGTGTGGTTAATATCGATTGTCGATTGCCATTTGGAATTACAAATGAAGAAACTATGGTTTATATTAAGCAAGAGTTAGATCAATTGGACATTGATTATACAATTGAAAGTTTTGGTTTTAAAAGTTCAGCAAATTATACACCAGCAGAAAATCCTGTTTGTCGGGCAATTGTAGACAATATTAGTTATGTTTTAAAAGAGCATGCGTATGGGGTCTTGCAATGGGCCTGTAGTGATGCTCGTCATTTTAGAGTACATGATATTCCGGTCTTACAATATGGTCCTGCTGAGCTAGATACTATTCATGGCTTTAATGAGAAAGTCCAAGTTAAGCAAGTAATTAATTGTGCCAAAGTATATACATTAGCAGCGATAGATTTTTTAAATGAATAGATGATAGGTGGGACGTAAATGAAAGCAATTGAAATTGACGATTTACTCCAACTGAAAACGATTAGCACCCCTGTGTATCATCCAACGGGGGATTGTTTTTTATATGTGGAGAACAGTATAGATGAAACAACAAATCAGTATATTTCAACTATTTTTTTATATAATTTGACAACGAAAGTAAAAACAGCGCTTCAGACCGGGGGGCTAAATCATTCGCCTACTTGGAATAAAGAAGGCACGGCTTTTTTATTTTTATCAACACAGACAGGTACTCAACAAGGGTATCTATATGAGTGTGATGAGGAACAAACAAAACAAGTTACTAATGAAGTAAATGATGTGCAGGCCATTATGTGGCATTTGGATAGTCAACGCTTTTTTTATACTACACTTAGAAAAGATACAATATCTATTCCAGATGTTTTTATAACTGAATCTATTGATTATTTAGAAAATGGTCGAGGGCTGATTTCTGAATCGGAGCGTTCTGTGATTTGTCTATCTTCACTCACATGTGAAAAAGTAGAAGAGTTAACAACGTATAGTCTGGGATATGGATTGAAAAAAATGATGACTTTATCACCAGATGGACAATATTTAACTTTTGAGAATCGGCTGTTACATGATCCGTTCAATCAAGATTCAGGAATTTTTCGTTTGAATTTACACACAAAAAAAATCGATAAACTTACAAATTTAGACACGGGTATGTTTGGCGAACCTACATATTCGCAAGGTGGTCGTTATCTTGGAATGGTAGGAAGTGCAGTGAGTTATCACACAAGTAATCAATTAGCTGTCTATGTGTATGACTTAAAGCAAGAACGCTTAACTAAAATGATGGAGTCATTAGATGCTCAAGTGAGTGATTTTGCAGTCAGCGACTGTAAGTCAACTACTGCAAATGCTTTATTGCAATGGTCTAATAGTGAACAATGCTTCTATACATTGGTTTCATTAGAAGGAAATGTCCAACTTGTCCAAGTGAATTTAGATGGTAGTTGGAAGATACTAGAAATGTTAGGTCCTCATGTCACGGACTTTGCGTTACATCCAAACAAGCCCGAAGCATTAATTTGTATTAGTACATCAGATTCACCAACGCAATTGGTGCATTATCATTTGCATACAGAAAAGAGTGAACTATTACTTGATACAGGTACTAAATTGAAAGACAAGGTACAAGGTATTTATCATAAAGTGGAATATACGGCAGCAGATAATGGTCGAGTTCCAGGATTTTTAGTTGTCCCCAAAAACTTTGCTGAAAATAAAAAGTATCCCTTAATTGTTAACATTCACGGTGGACCGTATACGATGCACACTGAAACTTTTCATCATGAAGTACAGTATATGATTAGTCAAGGCTATCTTGTGTTGTTAGTAAATCCTCGTGGAAGTTTTGGCTATGGACAAAAACATTTAGACGGGGTAGTTGGTAAGTATGGGGAAGGCGACTATCAAGACATTATGACTGCTGTAGATGGGGTGTTAGAGGAGTTTAATTGTATTGATTCTAATGAACTTTTTGTCACTGGTGGAAGTTACGGTGGTTTTATGGTCAATTGGATTGTTACCCAAAATCAACGCTTTAAGGCCGCCATTACCCAACGATCAATGTCTAACTTTGTGAGTATGATTGGAACAAGTGACATTGGCTATTACTTTTTTGTCGAGGAGTCGAGGGCTGACATATTGCAACCAGAAATTTTATGGCAAAAATCTCCACTCGCACATGTGAAAAATGTGGAGACGCCAATTTTAGTGATGCAATCAGAGCAAGATTATCGGTGTCCAATGGAGCAAGCAGATCAATGGTATCGTGCATTAAAATATTTAAAAAAAGAAGCGAAATTTATTCGCTTCAATCATGCAAACCATGAACTTTCTCGTACGGGAAATCCCCAGTTACGTATTATTCGTTTACGGGAAATGCTGAAATGGTTTAATGAACATCGTTAAATTCATGAATTTGTGTTGCTTTTTCTTTAAAGAATCGATAGGACGTAAAATTTAAATCGTTTTCTGATAATACAGCAGAAATTTGATTGGCTGTCATTTTGACTAACTGACCCAAACTTTCGATATCTGTTTCTTTCGTTCGATAAATTGGTTTTGCAATAGCTAAAGAACCCAGAATTTTATCGTTAGAAAAAATTGGAGCAGCAATGGCTACAACATCAGGAGTAACAATTTCTTTACTGACAATCCATCCTTGTTGGCGTGTTTTTTCTAAGATTGTGGTTAACATATTTGGTGTTAGTGTCGCATTTTTCCGTATATGAGTAAATGGACTATTCAGTACAGTTTGGACAGTATCTTCATCTAGGTATGCCAAAATCGACCAGTAAGAAGCTCCTGAATACAAAGGCATTGATTTATTTAGAGAGACGGCAAAGCTTACTTTATTTTCGGGCTCAAAAGCATCAATTGTTGTTGCTTCTAAGTGATCTAGTTTGACTAAATAAACAGATTCGCCAGTTTCTTGCATCAAATTATGTAAAAAAGGTTGAGTCAATGAAGCCACATTATATTTATCATAAGAAAGATAGCTGAATAAAGCTAATGCTGGACCAATCTCATATTGTTTTAATTGGTGGTGTTTTATGAGATAACGATTGTTAACAAATGTTTCTAGGATGCGGTAAACGGCAGTTTGATTCATTTCTAGTTTTTGCGCAACTTCGCGAACAGTCCACCGCTCCTTTTCTTTTGTAAATAAATTTAATACATGTAGGGATTGATTTAGTGTTTTAAGCATGACAAACCTCCATTTTTCCTCAAGACTAGCGGATAGTGGAGATTCTGTCAATGAAAAAAGGTAGAAAAAATTAGAAGATTGGTGGAATAAAGATGGTACTAAAACAAGTCATTGAAACGTTAGATGTAATCGATTCAGCATATGTGAATGGCAAATCAGTTGCAGCGCTATTTAAGACATATAGTGAAGTAAAAATTGAACTAAGTAAAGTTGAGGGAGAAACTGGATTTACAGAATTCATTCGTTTTACAATCCCCGGAAAAGCGGGGAAAACGAAAGGTGGAACATATCCAACTCTAGGTATTATTGGACGTCTGGGAGGCATCGGTGCAAGACCAGCTCGCATTGGGATGGTTTCTGATGCAGACGGTGCCGTGTCAGCCATTGCAGCAGCATTGAAAATTTGTGACATGCAACAAAAAGGTGATGTGTTAGATGGGGATGTGATTGTATCTACACATATTTGTCCAGATGCCCCGACGGAACCACACGAACCGGTTGATTTTATGGGGTCACCCGTAGATATTTTGACGATGAATCAATATGAAGTCACCGAAGAGATGGATGCCATTTTATCCATTGATACAACTAAAGGAAACAACGTAGTCAATCACAAAGGCATTGCTATTTCTCCAACAGTAAAAGAAGGATATATATTAAGAATTAGCGATGATCTTGTTCGCATTTTAGAAATGACATCGGGAAATTTGGCAACAACATTTCCAGTAACAACCCAAGATATTACGCCATACGGAAATGATGTTTATCATATCAATTCAATTTTACAGCCCGCTGTTGCTACGAATGCACCAGTAGTAGGTGTAGCAATCACAGCAGTAAGTGCAGTACCCGGATGTGGGACTGGGGCAAGTCATGAAATTGATATTGCAGCGGCGACACGTTTTGCTGTAGAAGTCGCAAAAGAATTCACTAAAGGAAGTTGTAATTTCTATGACATCTCAGAGTTTACCCATTTACAAAAACTATATGGAAGCCTTAATCATTTACAGACATTAGGAAAAATGGAATAGAATCAAGTTTGGACAAAATATTAAAAAAAGTAGTCACACTTCTCACGAATAAGTTGAGAGCTGTGATTGCTTTTTTCTTTATGATTTTTACTGCTATAGTAAGTGTTCACAATTAGTATATTTTTTTTTCATCTAGAGTAAAAAAGACTGTCTTAATTTTTTCACAAATCCGACTATACTGAAAGCGTAAACAAAAAGTAGGAGTGATAAATATGACAGATTGGTTAGGCATTAGTGGAAAGACAGTCATTGTAACGGGAGGGTCTTCAGGAATTGGTAAAAGTATTGTCGAGAGTTTACTAGCACAAAAGGTGAATGTTGCAAATTTTGATATTGCTGATTCAGACATAAGTAACGAACAACTCTTATTTGTGAAAGTTGATGTGACTTCACGACAAGAAGTTGAAGCTGGCGTTGCTAAAGTTGTTGAACGATTTGGAACAATTGATGGCTTAGTAAATAATGCAGGAATTAATATTCCACGTTTGTTAGTCGATAAAAACGAAGCGCATAGTCAATATGAATTATCTGATGAAGTGTTCGATAAAATTATTGCGATTAACCAAAAAGGCTTGTATTTAATGAGTCAAGCAGTTGGACGGATTCTATTAGCGAAGCAAGCAGGTGTCATTATTAATATGTCATCAGAATCTGGCTTGGAAGGTTCCGAAGGACAAAGTGCTTATGCAGCAACCAAAGCCGCTGTGAATAGCTATACTCGTTCATGGGCAAAAGAGTTAGGAAAATCAAATGTGCGTGTTGTTGGTATTGCACCAGGAATTATGGAAGAAACGGGTCTTCGCACGTTATCTTATGAAGAGGCTTTAGCTTATACCCGCGGTATCACCGTTGATGAATTACGTGCAGGATACGCGAAAACAAGTACCATTCCACTAGGAAGAAGCGGGAAGTTACATGAAGTTGCGGATTTGGTATGCTATTATTTGTCCGATCGCTCAAGTTATATAACAGGTGTAACAACTAATGTAGCTGGAGGTAAAACTAGAGGATAGAAGTGGGGGAAAAAGATGGCGCTAGTCAATCGATGGTATCAAATTCTGCAATTGCTAGTCACCCATAAAGAAATGACCCTGACAGAATTGCAGAAACAACTTTCGATGAGTCCGCAAACTGTCCGTAAAAGCATCGACACGTTAAATGATGAATTAATGAATATTGCACTGATTGTCCAATGTAATAATCATTTTCATCTAGAAATTCAACAACATGATCAATTTGACATAGTGATGGCGGGAAGTTTGAAAAAGCAAAGTGACTTTAATTCATCAAGTAAGCGCGTTGCGTATATCATTAAACGTCTAATCGAAGCAGATGATTTTGTACTGATGGATGATTTATCTGAAGAATTGGGTGTCAGTCGTGGGACAGTTGTCAAAGATATTCGTAATATGAAGCAACAAATAGGCACGTTTACAGTCAAAGTAATTGGTACACCAAACCGAGGAATGCAAATTGTTGGAAATGAATTTGACTTGCGTTTACTACACATCTATTATGTGCAAGATTATTTTGAAGAAACATTTTTAACAGAAGAAACGAAAAATGTATTACAAGAGATGGTCAGCACATCAGGAATGATTAAGAACCACAGTAGCTTATTGCAAAAAGCTGTTTCAATTGTATTACAACGAGTGCTGACTAATAATTTATTGACGGATTTACCTGATGCATACACAAATTATGTGCAACAACATGATCAGTTGGAACAATTAATTTATCATTTAGAAACGACTTACAATGTGACTTTAAGTCAGTTAGAGCAAGCCTTTATTAGTTTTCCATTTAATATGAATGCCATCAAGTTGCGAGACAAACATTTAGCGAATGATGAGCAATTAATGAGTTATTTTTCAGCGATGATGCAAAAAATTTATGGTGCTCTTGTGGTAGATATAGATGAAGAGCAGTTGTTTGGTGAAATGAAAGATCATCTGATGTACATGATTAATCGCTTAGTCTTTCGAGTTGAGTTACAAGATTTATTTTATGGTGAAATAGAGAAGCAGTATCCATTTGCTTATGAGTTAGCGAAGGTCGGGGCACAAGCATTAGGCGAAAAATTATATCGAGAAGTGCCTACGGTGGAGTATAGTTATCTAGCTTTTTATTTTGAATTGGCGTTACGTCGTCAGCCAAATGAAAAAAGTAAAAAAGAAATCGCCGTTGTCTGTAGTACAGGAAAAGGCACAGCGTTAATCATTCGAAGACAACTGGAGCGAGTATTGGGGCCGGAAATACAGATTACGCATTTCTCAGAAGAAGCCTATGAAAAAAGCGACTTAAATAAATATTTTGCGATTTTTACAACGATTCCCTTAAAAAATGTGGACGAACATACTCCTGTTATTCAACTAACAAATTTATTTAATGATACGTGGTTACGAAAAGAATGGAAACGTGCGGAAAAAGTACGAGCTGCAAGTATTCAACAATTACAGATTAAGTATCAGCTTTTATCGATGGATGCGTCTTATATAGAGAACTTATCCACAATGATTAACGTATTAAGGCAGGAAGAATTGATTGATGAACAATTTGCACAACGAATTTTTGAAAGAGAAGCCCAATATTCCACTATTTTTGAATCGCGAATTGCTTTTCCACACACGACTAATCCGGCTTCAACAGAAATTATTTTATCGGTAGGGATATTTCCAGAGACATTTCAAACGGAAGAAGGAAGCGTAGAAATTATTTTTTTATTAGCAATTCCCGCTACCTTAACGATACGAAAAGAAAGAGAATTGCTACAATTGTATGATCAACTATTCGCTGTAGCAGGAAATGCAGAATTACGTAAGGAGCTTTGCCAACAAAGAGAGTTATCCTCTTTGCTGACTTGGATGAAAAGAAAGGGGATTATTGCATGAGTTTTATTTATATATTTGGGGCATTTGTAGTTGGAGCCTATATTTTACAAGTTCTATTCGGAATGAAACAAATTAAGCATTTCAATCAAACTTATCAAGAGCTACGTAGAAAAGGGAAAGTAGCGATTGGACGTCGAGCAGGCAAGGTGAAAGCAGGGACGATTATCCTGTTTGCTGTTGATGAACATGGAAATATTTTGGATGCTCGTAAAATGCAAGGGGTAACTGTCTTAGCAAAATTCCACCCATTACCTGCTTATATTGGGGAAGATATTCATTATATGGATAAATATCATCCCATGGTGCGTAAAGAAAATAAATTAATCCAACAAGCGATGGAAAATGCACGTGAAATTTATCTCCGTGTAGAACTAGGAAATTATCAAGAGGAACAACCGTTATCGCCATTTGCTGGCGCTAAAATTCAAATTCAATTATGGAAACATCAAATGCAAGCAAAAATGAAGAGGAGTGTTGAATAATGGAGTATATTACTAAATTTGCTGAAGGATTTATGAACTTGTTTCAAACAGGGGCAGAGACGTTTATTTCATGGATGACAGGTATTGTACCTGTAGTCTTAATGTTGATGGTTGCGATGAATACATTGATTGCCTTTCTAGGGGAAGAACGCGTGACGAAAGTGGCACGATTATCTGCCAAAAATCCATTCACGCGTTATTTAGTCTTACCGTTCTTATCGGCGTTTATGTTAGGAAATCCGATGTCATTTACGATGGCGCGTTTTTTACCGGAATACTACAAACCGAGCTATTATGCAGCACAAGCACAATTTTGTCATACAAGTAACGGGGTTTTTCCTCATATTAATCCGGGGGAACTATTCGTTTGGTTAGGAATCGCACAAGGAATTACGACATTAGGCTTAAATTCAATGGAATTAGCTGTACGTTATATGCTTGTCGGAATTTTAATGAACTTTATTGGTGGTTGGGTAACAGATTTCACTACTGCTTATGTATGTAAACAGCAAGGAATTACACTTAGCAAAACAGTAAAAGCAACGATAGACTAGAAAGGGGTAAGACAAATGACTTATAATAGTATTCGAGTAGTAAAAGGTAATGGGGGATATGGTGGTCCCTTAGTGATTACACCAACGGAAGAAAAACATAAATTTATTTATATTACAGGTGGCGGAGAGAAACCAGCAATTGTCGATAAAATTGTTGAATTAACTGGGATGGAAGCGGTGAATGGATTTAAGACTTCGATTCCTGATAATGAAATCGCTTTAGCTATCATTGACTGTGGGGGAACATTACGTTGTGGAATCTATCCGAAAAAAAACATTCCAACAATTAACATTGTTCCTACTGGAAAAAGTGGCCCCTTAGCGCAATACATCAATGAAAATATTTATGTATCCGCAGTTGGGAATGCCCAAATTTCATTAGCGACAGATGAACAGACACAAACTGCTGGAACATCATCAGAGCCAACACGTGAATTTAAATATGATACAAGTAAAAAAATTACTGAGCAAAAAGCTGAGCAACAAAATTTTATCGCCAAAATTGGAATGGGCGCTGGGAAAGTTGTAGCAACATTTAATCAATCGGCACGTGAAGGTGTACAGACGATGATTCACACTGTTATTCCATTTATGGCATTTGTTTCTTTGTTGATTGGTGTTATTCAAGGATCAGGAGTTGGTAACTTCTTTGCCAATATTATGGCACCTTTAGCAGGGAATGTTGTCGGTTTAGTGATTATTGGTTTTGTTTGTTCGTTACCATTTTTGTCTCCATTATTAGGACCAGGAGCAGTAATCAGCCAAGTAATTGGAACACTCATTGGGGTTGAAATTGGTAAGGGGAATATCCCACCACAATTAGCGTTGCCAGCATTATTTGCCATTAATACTCAAAACGCCTGTGATTTCATTCCGGTTGGTTTAGGGTTAGAAGAAGCGGAAGCAGAAACAGTAGAAGTTGGGGTGCCAGCCGTGTTGTATTCTCGCTTTTTAAATGGGGTACCACGTGTCGTTGTTGCATGGTTAGCAAGCTTTGGATTATATAGTTAATTTCGTTTTTTAGGAGGAAATGTCATGTCAGTATTTCGTACAACGGTTCTTTCAATTGGACCAGAAGCAGAATTATTTAAAGAAGAAAAAATGGTGATTTTATTTGGAAAGGATGCACCCGATACCTTGGCGGACTATTGCTACAATATTGAAGTTCATCCAACCAATGGTGAAATTACCACAGCACATGAATTAGTCATTGATCATCAAAAATATAAAATCACAGCAGTCGGAGAAGTTGTACTACCTAATTTGGAAAACTTAGGTCATATTACCATTAAATTTGATGGTTCTACTACACCTGAATTGCCAGGAACGTTGTATGTGGAAGACAAACCGATGCCAGATATTCAGGTAGATAGCATGATTTGTATTCAATAAATAGATAAAGGGAGGGGAGCAATAGATGGAATTTATGTTAGATACTGTCGATTTGGAAAAAATTCGTTATTATCAAGCAATATTACCATTGGCAGGAGTCACTTCTAATCCAACGATTCTCAAACAAGCAGGGAAAATTGATTTTTACGACCATTTGAAAGAAATTCAGTCGATCATAGGTGCTGCAAGTTTACACGTGCAAGTCGTCGGAGAAACCGCCGAAGAAATAATCGCTGATGCAGAACAAATCTTAGCGCATTTAGGCAAAGAGGTGTACATTAAAATTCCTGTGAATGAAGCAGGATTAACCGCAATCAAACAATTAAAAAAACAGGCAGTACGTATTACAGCAACAGCTATCTATACTGAGATTCAAGGATATTTAGCAATCGCTGCGGGTGCCGATTATTTAGCACCGTATTATAATCGTATGGAAAATTTAAATATTGATGCTGCAGACATTATCGGCGCACTTGTTGCAGAAATTACTCGAACAAAGTCAAATAGTAAGGTATTAGCAGCAAGTTTTAAAAATGTGGCTCAATTGAATACTGCTTGTCGTGTCGGAGCACACGCTATTACAGCGGGACCTGATATTTTTGATCAAGCATTTAAAATGCCAGCCATTCAACAAGCGGTAACGGATTTTCATAATGATTGGCGCGAAACTTTTTCTGTGGAGAATGTAAAGGAGTTAACTGAATGATTGATACTATTATCTTTGATATGGATGGCGTGTTAGTGGATTCAGAATATACATTTTTGCGCTCTAAAACAGAGATGCTACACGCGGAAGGACATCTAAAAGACGAGTCTTATCAATATCAGTTTATGGGAACTACTGCTGAATTTATGTGGCAAACAATGAAGGATGAGTTGCAACTACCCCGTTCTGTAGCTGAATACATTGCCGAAATGAATCAACGAAGAGCTGAAATAATAGCTAAAGATGGGGTACGTGCTATTTCACATGTACAAGAATTTGTCAAAAAACTGGCGGAAGCAGGTTTTAAATTAGGTGTAGCATCTTCCTCAAGAAAATCAGAAATCGAAGCCAATTTAACTGCTCTTGGGTTACGTTCATATTTTGCACAACTAGTTAGTGGCGAAGAAGTTATCCATTCTAAGCCTGCACCCGATGTTTTTTTGAAAGCAGCGGAGTTACTAGAATCAAAACCTGAAAATTGCTTAGTTTTTGAAGATACTCGCAATGGAAGTAAAGCTGCCAAGGCTGCTGGTATGTATTGCATCGGTTTTGCTAATCCACAGTATCCCATCCAAGAGTTAGTCGCAGATGAAATAATCAATGATTTTCAAGAAGTGATAGTGGCAGATTTAGCAAATAAAAATTCACCTTCATAACTATCCGTATTACTTAGAAAAAAACAGGACCAATGAAAGCAGACATTTCTGTTCTCATTGGTCCTGTTTTAATTTTTATTCAATCACCAACATACCTTGTTTCAAAGCAAATGGGTTATCGCCATTGATGTGGTCATAGAACATCACACCGTTTAAATGGTCGATTTCATGTTGAACGACAATTGCTGTGTAATTTTTTAAGCGAATTTTTTGTTGTTCGCCTTCTTCGTTGAAATAGGTTAAGGTAACGCGAGCAGGGCGTGGCACGTAACCTGGCACATCACGGTCAACTGATAAACAACCTTCACCGTCAGCTAGACAAGCTTCTTGTACAGAATGGCTGACAATTTTTGGGTTGTACAGCACTGCTTGAAAGTCTGGTTCTTTACGTTCTGGATCAGAGCTAGGAACTAGTACCGCTGTGATGCGTTTTGAAACATCCACTTGAGGGGCCGCTAGACCGACACCACCACGTAAATTCAATTCCTCTGCTTTTACAGGATCTTGACTGTTTTCTAAAAATTCCATCATATCTTTTCCTAATTGACGTTCTTCTTCAGTTAAAGGAAAAGTAACTTCTTCGGCAACTTTGCGCAAAGTTGGGTGACCTTCGCGAATAATATCATCCATTGTAATCATCGATGACAAATCTCCTCTCAATGTGTAAATACGTATGTAAACTCCTTACGTCCACCCTATAGTTTAACACAAATTTAGAAGAGACGTGAGAGTAAAGTTTTATCCGCTTGTGTAAAAAGGCGCTTCTTAAACACTTAGGTTATTTGTTTGTAAGAAAAACTGCGAATGCTCATAATGATACGTTGTTCGCGAAAAATTAAAAGGAATACCAGATGATAAATAAAACAGTTCTTCCGTCAATAATGCAGGATCATCTTTTGCTAGCCCTAGAATTTGGCTATCTGTTTCAGAAAGTTTAATGACATGTAGATACTTATCTGAGAAGCTAACATTTAGTTTTAAGGCTGTTTTTAAATAGTTGAAGATGGATTTTGTCGCAATTTCTTCGTTTAAATAAGGAACGACTGCACAATTATAGTAAGATTCTTCGACACATAAGACTTGTTCGTTGATATATCGCAAACGTTTGACATGATACACTTTTTCGTCAGGTGAACAGTTTAAATGTGTATAGATTTCTTCCGTGGGTAGAATTTTTTCAAGAAGTAAGACTTTTGTTGTGATTTCAAATTGGTCTAAAGATTCAGTGAAGCCTTTATTCTGAATAATATTGACATACCCAACACGTGTGTTACGACGTACGAAAATACCACTTCCTTGAATTTGATACACAATCCCATTTCGTTCAAGCACATTCAATGCCTTCACAATGGTACTCTTACTGACTTGGTATTCTTGGATTAATTCACTAACTTTTGGTAGTTTCGTTCCTTGTGCTAAATCGTTCTCAATAATCGTTTGCTTGATTTGTTCAGCGATTTCCATATATTTTAGCATGGTCTTTTTCTCCTATATGTAATGCCCTCATATTAACACAATTTTGAACTAATTAAAATAGGATTGACAAATTGTGCATGCACAATTATTATATTTGTGTACAATAAAATTGATAAGGAGAACAAAAATGGGGAAAGTTAGAGACTATTCAAAATTAGCAAAGGATATTGTCGATATCGTCGGTGCTGACCAAGTTGTAAACGCTACACGATGTGCGACTCGTTTACGTCTTGTATTAAAAAACATACCTGAAAATGCAAAGGAAGAAATTTCACAGTTACCGGGTGTCATTTCAGTCGTAATCAACGGAGGTCAATTCCAGATTGTCATTGGACAACACGTTGGTGAAGTTTATGATGAATTTATTAAACATGTTGATGTTGAAGGCATTGAAGAAGAGGAAGTTCCTAAAGGTAGTATTATGAACCGCATTATTGCCACAATGTCTGCTGTATTTGCGCCATTTGTTTATATTTTAGCCGCAGCAGGTATTTTGCAAGGAGCTTTAATTTTAATTAATTTAGCGTATCCAGCGTTTGAAAAAACAAGCACTTATAGCGTTTTTAGTTTTATTTCTTGGGCACCATTTACTTTTTTGCCTATTTTTATTGCAATAACCGCATCAAAACATTTTAAAGTAAATACGTATATTGCTGTAGCTTGTGCGATGGCATTGGTATCACCGGATTGGACAGCTATGGCTGGTCAAATCGCTGATGGTGCAAACTTAACGTTTCTTGGGTTACCGCTAACACAAACAACGTATACCTCTTCTGTATTACCGCCACTGATTTTAGTTTGGTTACTCTCTTATTTAGAGAAATTTGTTGATCGTATTTTACCGTCCGTGATTCGTCCGTTACTGACACCATTAATTTGTATTGTAATTATGGTACCAATCACGATTCTTGTATTAGGACCGATTTCATCTTTAGCAGCAAATGGCATTGCTAATGGATATAACTTCTTAGTAAATGTTGCACCACCATTAGCCGGCGCTGTGATCGGTGGTTTCTGGCAAGCAATTGTTATCTTTGGTGTACATTGGGGAATTACACCAGTTGTTATGGCAAACTTTGAGATGTATGGTCGTGACTCTTTCCAAGCTTTTCAAACAATTGCCGTTGTTGCACAAGTCGGTGCTGTTTTAGGAGTTTTCTTAAAAACCAAACAAAAAGAATTAAAAGGTGTGTCACTATCAGCCTTTATTACAGGGTTATTTGGGATTACTGAGCCAGCAATTTATGGAGTTACTTTACGCTTTAAGAAACCATTTATTTATGGTTGTATCTCTGGAGCAGTCGGTGCGATTGTCGCTAGTTTCTTCCAACCTTACTATTTTGCTTATGCCGGTCTACCAAGTTTATTAACAACTGTAAATGGTATTAGTAGTGAAAATCCAACATCATTTATCGGAATTATTATTGGTTGTGCGATTGCATTAGTCGGACCAGTTATTTTGACACAAATCTTTGGCTTTGGTGAAACTGTACCTGCAGTAGAAACAGTTTCAGTTGATGAAGTCGCTACTGAAGAAAAACCAGCAGTTTTAGAAACTTATGAAATTACATCACCAATGAATGGAAAAGCAATGGCTTTATCCGACGTTCCAGACGAGGTATTTGCTAGCGGTGCGATGGGTACTGGATTAGCGATTGAACCAACAGAAGGAAAAGTGGTGGCACCATTTGATGGTACAGTGATGACTGTTATTGATTCAAAACATGCAATTGGTTTAGTCTCAGATAGTGGAGTTGAATTGTTGATTCATGTGGGAATTGATACCGTAACTTTAGAGGGCAAGCCATTTACTTGCCATGTTTCTCAAGGTCAAAAAGTGAAAAAAGGTGACGTGTTATTAGATGCTGATTTGGAACAAATCAAAGCAGCAGGCTTACCGATTGTTACACCAATCATTGTAACGAATGCATTTAATTATGAAGCGGTTGAACCTAGCATTCAAGAAGATACAACAGTTGATACAGTTATTTTAACGATTAATTAGGAGGATTCAACATGAAGAAAGATTTCTTATGGGGCGGTGCACTAGCCGCTCACCAATTTGAAGGTGGATGGGACGCAGACGGCAAAGGGCCTAGCGTCATTGATGTAATGACTGCAGGAGCACATGGTGTTCCTCGTGAAATTACAGAAACAATCGAAGCCAATAAATATTATCCAAACCAAGTAGCAATTGATTTTTACAATCGTTATAAAGGTGACGTGGCATTATTTGCAGAAATGGGCTTAAAATGTTTACGTACTTCAATTGCTTGGACACGTATTTTTCCCAAAGGTGACGAAGAAACACCAAATGAAGCAGGATTACAATTCTATGATGATTTATTTGATGAATTATTAGCTAATGGGATTGAACCGGTGATTACTTTGTCTCACTTTGAAATGCCGTTACATTTAGCGCGTGAGTATGGTGGTTTTAGAAACCGTAAAGTAATTGATTTCTTTGAAAAATTTGCGATTACTGTTTTTGAACGTTACAAAGATAAAGTAAAATATTGGATGACATTTAATGAAATCAATAACCAAATGGATGTTAATAACCCAATCTTCTTATGGACAAACTCCGGTGTCAAAGTCGAAGAAGGCGAAAATGCGAAAGAAGTAATGTACCAAGTTGCACACAATGAATTAGTTGCCAGTGCTAAAGCTGTGATTGCTGGGAAAAAAATTAATCCTGACTTCCAAATTGGTTGTATGGTATCACATGTGCCGATTTATCCTTATTCATGTAATCCAGCAGATATTATGGCAGCAGAAGAAGCTATGCACCAACGTTTCTTCTTTGCAGATGTTCACGTACGTGGTTACTACCCAACATATGCGCTAAAAGAATTCGAACGTGAAGGCTACAATTTAGATATTCGCGACGAAGATTTAGAAGTATTAGCAAATGGAACCGTTGATTACATTGGTTTAAGCTACTACATGTCAACAGTTGTTAAAGCAGACGCCAAACAAGATAATTTAGGAAACATTACAAATGGTGGTCTACCAAATGGTGTGGACAACCCTTATATTGAAACCAGTGATTGGGGTTGGGCGATTGATCCAGAAGGATTACGTTATGGATTAAACCGTTTATATGACCGTTATCAATTACCATTATTCATCGTAGAAAATGGTTTTGGTGCAATTGACGTATTAGAAGAAGACCATACAATTCATGACCAAAATCGAATTGAATATCTAACCAAACACATTGAAGCAATGAAGAAAGCAATTGACTATGATGGTGTCGAATTATTAGGTTATACACCATGGGGAATTATTGACCTTGTTTCATTTACAACAGGTGAAATGAAAAAACGTTACGGTATGATTTATGTTGATCGTGACAATGAAGGAAATGGTTCTTTAGAACGTTATAAAAAGGATTCATTTGATTGGTACAAACAAGTGATTGAAAGTAACGGAGAAAAATTATCATAGTCTGAAAGCTAGATGAGGATAACCAGATGATACAAGAAAGGTCAATCAGTAATGATTGCCTGATTGAATCATCTGGTTATTTTTTTCGTTAAATATCTTCTAAGGATTCAGAGAAAAATAATATTGCGCAGAAAACTATTGTAGAATAAATGAACAAACAATAGAAAGTGAGCACGAAATGAAACGAAAAATAATCTTCTTGATTGTCATCATTGTCATTTTTTTACCAATTTATGCTTTCCAAATTGAACCACGTTTGGTAAAAGTCAACTCGGTGGAACTGGGAACAGGAACGCAAGAATTAAAGGTTGTTCAGCTTTCAGATATTCAACTTTCTGAAAGTTATAAAGAAAATCGCTTGGATAAAGTCATTAAAAAAGTCAATCAGGAAAAACCAGATTTGATTGTATTTACTGGCGATTTATTTGATAATTATTCGGAATATGCGAATGAAGACGCGATTATTTCTAAATTATCTGAATTGAACGCAACGATTGGCAAATACGCAGTCTGGGGAAACCATGATTATGGCGGTGGGGCTGCTCGTGTTTATGAAGAAGTCATGACAGCATCTGGCTTTCAAGTATTACGTAATAATGGAGAAACCATTCCGTTAGCGAATAAGCAACTCTTTATTGGTGGTTTAGATGATTCATTGCTAGGAAATCCGTCCGTTAGTGAGACGCTAGCCGCACGTCAGCAATACGATTATTCAATTATCTTAACTCATGAACCCGATGTTGCGGATGGCTTCATCGGAACCGATACGCAATTAGTGTTGGCCGGTCACAGTCATGGCGGGCAAGTATGGGTACCTTTTTATCAAGTGACGAATGTTTTAGCTGAAAAATACGTTCGAGGTCTATATGAACTTGAAAAAGGGATGCATTTGTATGTGAATACTGGAATTGGTACAACGGTGATTCATGCACGTTTTGGTGTTGTCCCAGAAGTCACAGCATTTACCATTCATATTTAAGAAAAGATTAGTATTTGGAATTTATTTTCCGATGCTAATCTTTTTTCTTGCGTTTTGTTTTTTGAGGTGTATAATGACACAGTGTCATATGACAGAGTGTCATGAGGAGGAGAGCAATTATGCCTAGTGAAACATTTTTTAATTTGCCAAAAGAAAAGCAAGAGCGAATTTTAGAAGCAGCACGCAAAGAATTTTCTCGTGTCTCGCTAAATGAAGCGTCAATTGCAAATGTAATTAAAGATGCGGAAATACCAAGAGGGAGTTTCTATCAGTATTTTTCAGATAAGGAAGACTTGTATTACTATTACTTTGACACAGTACGTCGTGATAGTCATCGGTATTTAGTACAAGCGATTCAGCAAGCCGATGGTGATTTATTTTCCGGTTTTGAAACGTATTTTAATGCCTTTGTTTCAGAAATATTTGTAGGCAAACATGCTTTATTTTACAAAAATGTATTTACCAACATGGATTATCATGGATTCCGTCGAGTGGCACCAATTGAAAAAAGAAATGAACAATGTCATGGAAAGCATGAACGAAAACAAAAGCATAGGGAATTACTGGATAGTATTGATTTATCCAAATTAAGAGTCAATGATGAACGGGAATTACAATTATTATTACAAATGGTGATGCACACTGTTTTTACCACGATTGCCGATGGTTATCGTCGTCAATTGGCTGATGGTTCTTATGATGTGGCACTCATTAATACAAATTTCCAAAGTAAGCTGAACTGGCTGAAAAATGGAGCACGGAAGGAGCAAACAATATGATAAAAATTTGGAAACGAATTTCTTGGATATCTGCGTTAATGGCCGTTCTTTTTATGATTGTACAGGTCATTTCCGATTTATATTTACCAACATTAACATCAAATATTATTGATAAAGGGGTTGCTGTGGGCGATATTGACTATATCTGGCAAACAGGAATGGTAATGATTGGTTTTTCAGTCATTAGTATTATTGCAGCTGTGGGAAATACCTTCTTTGCAACCAGAGAATCACAAAAATTAGGAAAAAATTTACGAAGTGATATCTACCGTAAAGTCGAACATGCTTCTACGCGAACCTTTGATAAATATGGCACAGCATCATTAATTACTCGTACAACGAATGATGTGAACCAAATTCAAATGGTGACACAAATGTTTTTACGCATGATGATTAATGCACCGATTACCTTATTGGGAGCCAGCTTTTTAGCCTATCAAAAAGATGCGCAATTAACCCGGATATTCTTAGTAGTCATTCCAATCATCGTCGTTGCGATTGGTGGTATTATGTACTTTGCAGTCCCATTATTTAAAAGTATGCAAGCAAAAACAGACCGTTTGAATCTAGTTTTCCGTGAAGGACTGACTGGTGTGCGCGTGATTCGTGCGTTTAACAAAGCTGGTTATGAAGAAAATCGGTTTGATGATGCCAATAAAGATTACACGCAAACGGCGATTAAAGTAAATACGATTGTGGCTTTGATGATGCCTTTAATGACTTTAATTATGAGTGGAACGAACATTGCAATTACTTGGTTTGGTGGTCATTATATTGCTGATATGACATTAGAAGTAGGGAACTTGATTGCTTTTATGACTTATGCGATGCAAATTTTGATTAGTTTTATGATGTTGTCGATGATTTTTGTTATGGTGCCAAGAGCCCAAGCTTCAGCTGATCGGATTAATGAAATTTTAGCAGAAGAAGATGAAATTAAAGATATTCCACAATCAAAAACAATTGAACGTCAAGGAAAGGATACATCGTTGGTGTTCAATCATGTGAACTATCGTTTTCCTGGGGCTGAAAAATTAGCACTAGCTGATATACACTTCAAGGCAACTTCTGGACAAACAGTAGCGATTATTGGTGGAACCGGTTCTGGGAAAACAACGTTAGTCAATTTGATTCCTCGTCTGTATGATATTGAATCGGGTAGTATTACCTTAAATGGACAAGATATCTCACAAGTGAAACAAGAAGAATTACGAGATATTATTGGCTTTGTTCCTCAAAAGGCGGTGTTATTCACTGGTACGATTCGAGACAATATGCGTTATGGTCGACCAGATGCAACTGATGAAGAAATTTGGCGTGCGTTATCTATTGCTCAAGCCAGTGATTTTGTTGAAGGATTAGCAGATGGTTTAGATAGTCATGTGGAACAAGGCGGCGGCAATTTTTCTGGTGGACAACGTCAGCGTTTAGCAATTGCTCGTGCACTCGTTAAAGAAGCAGATGTATATGTCTTTGATGATTCGTTTTCAGCGTTGGACTTCAAAACAGATGCCAATTTACGCAAAGCTTTGAGTGAGTCGATGACTGAAGGAATTAATGTCATTGTAGCTCAACGTGTAAGTACCGTCATGGATGCCGATATGATTCTTGTGTTGGATGAAGGAAAAGTTGTTGGACAAGGCACACACGATGAATTATTAGCAACAAATGACACATATCAAGAAATTGTACACTCACAATTGAGAGAGGAGGATCTTGCATGAGTAAAGATAAAAAACAGCCGACAACTGGACATGGACCAGGTCGTGGACACGGCATTGGTATGAAACCTCAAAAACCAAATAATTTTTGGGGAACAACGAAACGTCTTTTCCGTTATATGTCCTCTCGTTCTTATGCAATTGTGCTGGTATTTGTTCTAGCGATTGCGGCAGTTGTCTTTCAAATTCAAACACCAAAGGTTTTAGGTCGTGCAACAACGGAAATTTTCAAAGGCGTGATGGCTGGTGTTGAAAAGATGAAAGCAGGTGAGCAAATCACTAAATTTCCAATTGACTTTGACAAAATTGCGCAAATTATTATGATTGTGATTGGTATGTATGTAATCTCTGCGGTCTTTAATTTCTTGCAACAGTTTATTATGACGCGTGTGTCACAACGAACCGTTTATGAAATGCGTCGTGATCTTGAAGGTAAAATGAACCGCCTACCAATCTCTTATTATGATACTCATAGCAATGGTGATATTATGTCGCGTGCGATTAATGATATGGATAATATTGCAGGAACGCTTCAACAAAACTTGACGCAATTTGTGACTAGTATCGTGACCTTTATTGGAGTTTTAGTGATGATGTTATCCATTAGTTGGCAAATCACACTGGTGGCATTAGTAACCGTTCCTTTAAGCTTGATTATTGTGATGCTGGTTGCACCACAATCTCAAAAACATTTTGCGGCACAACAAAAAAGTTTAGGTTTATTAAATAACCAAGTTGAGGAAACATATGGTGGACATACTGTTGTGAAGGCATTCAACCATGAACAGGCGGATCAAGAAGTCTTTGAAGTAGAAAATGAAAAATTATATGCAGCTGGTTGGAAGGCGCAATTTATCTCAGCGATGATTATGCCGTTAATGAATTTTGTCAAAAACTTAGGCTATGTCTTTGTTGCTATTCTTGGAGGAATTAAGGTAGCGAATGGGAATATGGCTTTAGGGGATGTACAAGCATTCTTACAATATACCAATCAATTCTCACAACCAATTACTCAAATTGCAAGTTTAATCAATACGATTCAATCAACGGTTGCTTCAGCAGAACGTGTCTTTGAAATCTTAGATGAAGAAGAAATGACCAATGAACCTTCTAACTTACCAGTAGAGGACAATAGCTACAAAGTACGGTTTGAAAATGTACAGTTTGGTTATAATGAAGACAAGTTATTGATGACTGATTTTAATTTAGATGTAAAACCAGGTGAAATGGTCGCAATTGTGGGGCCAACAGGTGCCGGTAAAACTACGTTAATTAATTTATTGGAACGTTTTTACGATGTATCGGGTGGCAGTATTCGTTATGAAGGGCAAGACACCCGTGATTTAAGCCGTGAAGAGTTGCGAAGTAAATTCTCGATGGTCTTACAAGATACGTGGTTATTTACTGGTAGCATCTATGACAATATTCTTTATGGTAATGAAGAAGCTAGTGAGGAACAAGTCATTGCAGCAGCTAAAGCAGCACACGTCGATGAATTTGTCCGTAAATTACCAGAAGGCTATGACACTATTCTAAATGAAGAAGCTAGCAATATCTCGCAAGGTCAACGTCAATTAATTACGATTGCACGAGCGTTCTTAGCGAATCCAGACGTTCTAATCTTAGATGAAGCGACTTCTAGTGTCGATACACGGACAGAAATTTTAATCCAACAAGCGATGAATCGTTTATTAGAAAATCGGACAAGTTTTGTAGTTGCGCATCGATTATCAACTATTCGTGATGCAGATAATATTATTGTAATGAATCAAGGGTCGATTGTTGAAACAGGTAATCATGATGCCTTGATGGCCCAAAATGGCTTCTATGCTGACTTATATAATAGTCAATTTTCAGAAGAAGTTGCCTAAGCGTAAAAACCAATCTCAAGATAATTGAGGTTGGTTTTTTTGAGGATGGAAGGTCTCTAACATAATTCAGAATATTCTTTCTTGTATGCTTCGTGTTATAATAAGGGTAGTAAATTTTGGAGGCTATCAAATGACATTATCAATTCAACATGTGACAGGTGGTTACGGACAATTACCTGTGTTAAAAGATATTAGTTTTAATATAAATGATGGTGAATTAGTTGGCTTAATTGGGTTAAATGGTGCAGGAAAAAGTACCACGATTAAAGAAATTATCGGCTTATTACAACCACAAAAAGGCACAATTACCATTGATGGATTAACATTAAAAAACAACCCAGAAGAATACCGTAAAAAGATTGGTTATATCCCAGAAAGTCCGGCATTGTACGAAGAGTTGACTTTAAGAGAACATCTGGAAGTTACTGCGATGGCGTATGATTTACCAAAGGAAATCGCCTTAGAACGAGCTGAAAGCCTATTGAAAACCTTTCGTTTAGAAAATCGCTTGAACTGGTTTCCAGCCAATTTTTCTAAAGGAATGAAGCAGAAGGTGATGATTCTTTGTGCGTTTTTAATTGAACCGAGTCTGTATATTATTGATGAACCGTTTCTTGGACTAGATCCGTTGGCGATTCATGCGTTGTTAGAACTAATGAAGGATATGAAAGAAACAGGTGCATCTATTCTTATGTCCACGCATGTGCTGGCGACTGCGGAAAAATATTGTGACCGATTTATTATGTTGCATAATGGCGAGATTCGTGCTCAAGGAACAATGGTGGAGTTACAACAGCAATTCGGTCTAACGAATGCTTCATTAGATGAAATTTATATTGCGCTAACGAAGGAGGCGTAATGAATGGCTGAATTTTTTCAAGAGCGATTGAGGCTGCATCAGAAAAATATGCAACGCTATTTAAAATATGTCTTTAATGACCATTTTGCGTTAATCATGATGTTTTTAATAGGTGGCTTAGGTCTGTACTACTCCAATTTATTGAAAACAACGACGATTAGTTTACCAGTGGGCGGTACGATTGTGTTGATTATTTGGTCCTTAGCTTTGTATATTGGGCAATTTACGAGTTTAGCCAAATCTGCGGATATCGTTTTTTTACTACCGAAGGAAAGGCAAATGCGCACGTATTTGTCGCAAGCTTTTAAATATAGCTGTTACTTTCCGTTTGCTATGTTAGCTCTGATTCTTGGCGTAACGATGCCTTTGTTGGTGGTAGTTACTGGACAAGGATTTTCAACGTATTTTTATTATTTGCTGATGTTGTGGGGCTTGAAATTTAGTCATCTGCAGATTCAGCGCATGGCTTTGTTTCAGGATATGGAAAAGGCAAAAACCAACGCTTGTCTTTTATGGCAAATCATTACAATTGGCACTCTCGCGCTAAGTATTTTTATGTATCCTATCATTGGTTTAGTATTAGCTGTGTTGCAAATCTTCTTATTTCATAACTTGTGTTGGCAAAAAATGCATGCCCCTTTGGACTGGGAACGTATGGTTCAAAAGGAACAGCATCGCTTGCATCAAGTCTATCGTTTTATTAATTTGTTTACCGATGTACCGGAGATTACGGCACAAATCAAACGCCGCAAGTATTTAGATGTTCTCTTATCGAAAATCACTTTTTCTAAAGAACATACCTATTTGTATTTATATGCTAGACGTTTACTGCGTGGAACTGAATTTAGTGGCTTGTATTTGCGCTTGGTCGTACTTGGCAGTGTGTTACTAGTCTTCGTGTCGGAGCGTTGGTTTGCTTTAGGCATTGGCGCGTTGTTTATTTATCTGATTGGTTTTCAATTACTACCCTTATACCATCAATTTCAATATATGGTCAGTGCACAATTATACCCGATTCCTGAAAAGCAAAAACTACAGGCAATGAAACAATTGCTTGGAGGCTTGTTAGGGATGAAGGCAGTGATTTTTACGGTTGTTAGTTGCTTTGCTTTACCAACGTGGAGTCAACGGCTGATTGTAGGACTCGGATATTTTGTCGTTGTCGGGCTATTTATTTTCTTATATCTGCCATATCGGATTAAAAAAAGCCAGTCAAAATAAGAATCTGATAAAGAATAGCTGAAAAATAGATGGGAATAAAAAAACGAACATACATGTGCTTGACGACCCGCCTTTAGGAAGCTAGAATAAGTATTACTGTGAAAAAGGAGGTAAGCGAAGATGGCGATTCGTTTTGATAACGATTGGAATTTGCAGCCAATAAAAGGCGATACAGGAAAAGCATACGTTGGCTTGAAAGCTGAAGACAAAGTGTTCATCAAACGAAATACCACTCCGATGCTTGCTGCTTTGTCAAAAGAAGGAATCACACCGAAATTAATTTGGACCAAACGTACGGGTGACGGCGATACGCTAACTGCACAAGAGTGGTTAGAAGGTCGTATCTTAGATCCTGAAGAAATTGGTCAACGTAATGATGTGATTGATGTGTTGTATCATTTACACCACTCGCAATCATTAAAGGATATGCTCGAAAAAATGGGTGGCATCGTGATGACCCCACAAAAAATGTTAGCAGAATATGAACGAGAATTACCACAATATTTGAAAGATAATTCCTTCTTGAGACTCGTCCATGCGTATTTGGAAAAAAACGTCCCAACCTTTAAAGCAATTGAAAAAACGGTTGTGCATGGTGATGTTAATTATCGTAATTGGCTTGTCTGTAAAAACTATTTGTACTTAGTTGACTGGGATTCTGTCATGTTTGCTGACCCGGCTGTTGATATTGGCACGATTTTAGGACAATATCTTCCTGTAACGAGTTGGAATCATTGGTTAATGAGCTACGGGATTCAAGGCAATAGTGAGAACATGGAAAAAGTCTATTGGTACGCATTACTAAGCTTACTACAAGAAGTCAAAAAATATTATCAACGCAATGCTTTGAAAGAAATGAATCAAAAAATACTACAATTAAAACGAATTTATACAGGATAACAGGTGGTGTAAAATACCACCTTGTTTTATGGAAAGGAACGAATATGAGAGTAAGAAAACGTACAGGAGCAGAGGAATTAATTGCTGCTCATCCAGAATTTGTTGTCGATCAACCACAGGAATGGAAAGGTCGTTGGGCAGAACGTTTTGGCAATGACCATCCGATTCATATCGAAATTGGAATGGGAAAAGGACAATTTATTTCAGGCATGGCAAAAGCGCATCCTGAAATTAACTACATTGGGATTGATATGCAAGTCAGTGTGGTCTCTTTTGCGCTTGATAAATTATTAGCGGAAGAAATTCCTAACTTGCAACTATTGCATGTAGATGGTTCAGCTTTAACCGAATATTTTGCGGATAGTGAAGTTGATCAAATTTATTTGAGTTTCTCAGATCCATGGCCAAAAACACGTCATGAAAAACGCCGCTTAACCTACAAAACTTTCTTAGCTGTAGATGAACAAATTTTACGTCCTGAAGGAGAAATTCATTTTAAAACGGACAATCAAGGTCTCTTTGAATATTCATTAGCAAGTTTTTCTCAATACGGATTAATCATTCAAAAAGTATGGCTAGACTTACATGCAAGTGATTATGAAGGCAACATTATGACAGAATACGAAGAAAAATTCTCTTCACGTGGACAACGTATTTATCGTGTGGAAGCGAAATTTCCAGATAAAACGAAAAAATAAAGAAAAGCATTTAAAAATGAGAGGCCTCGTTTTTAAATGCTTTTTTTTTCAAATTTTTAACATGAAATTGTGCTAAAATAGAAGAAAAACTTGGGGAGTGTCGGGATGTTTTTAGGAATTGATATTGGGACGACGGCAATTAAATTTGCTGTGATTGAAAATGGCTTGATTAAATATCAGCAAACGAGTCCAGTAACAACTTACCGTGAATCTAATGGTAGTTGTTACCAACGTTTTCATGAATTATTGGCTGTACTGAAAGTGGGTATCCAATCGATTCCCAAAGATATGCGTCAACAATTAGAAAAAATGAGCTTTAGCGTGGCGATGCATAGTGTATGTCCGTGGCAAGTAGGAGCGGACAAGATTTTTATTTGGTCAGATACTCAAGCTGAAAGTTGTATGGAGCAATTCAAACAAGAAGCACAAGCGCGTGTTTTTTATGAACGAACAGGCACGCCACTTCATGCAATGTCGCCATTTGCAAAAATTCTATATTTTCACCAACAAAAAATGTACCGTCCGACGACGATGTTTTATGGCTTAAAAGAGTTAGTGATGCATCATTTTGTCGGGCAGTTTGTATTAGATTATGCGACAGCTTCTGCTACTGGTTTGTTTCATTTAACAGAACGGACTTGGGATGAAGAAATTTTACAGTATGTTGGCATAACCACCGATCAATTAGCACTGACTGTCGATACCACTGAGGAATTTGCGCTTTTGCCGGAAGTTGCTCATGAGTTAATGATTCCAACGGATATTCAAGTCGTTATTGGTGCCAGTGATGGTTGTTTGGCGGCTTTTGCGAGTTACTGTGCGACAGGAATTCCCAATAGTTTGACGATTGGAACCAGTGCTTCGGTACGTCGAGTAACAAAAATACCACATTTTGATCCAACAAAACAAAATTTTTGTTATTACCTTAACTCAGAGTATTATGTGACGGGGGCACCTTCTAATAATGGTGGTTGTGTATTGGAATGGGCAAGTCAAATTTATGCAGATACACCAGCAGAATTTTTTGAACGCTTGCCGGAGACATTAGCGGCTTCGGTTATCGGCGCCAACGGGTTACGGTTTGCTCCATATATTAATGGAGAGCGTGCTCCTTTATGGCAAAAAGAAGTATCTGGTGCGCTAACCAATATCAAAATTACTCATACGAAAGCCGATATGGTTCGAAGTATTGTTGAAGGGATTCTAATGAATATTCGAACGTTGACCCGTATGGTAGGTGTCGATGAGGCTTTGTCTTTAAGCGGTGGTTTCTTCAAAAGTGAGGTATTGCGTCAGCTAACGGCTGATATTTTAGGAACTGATTGTTATTTATCTGATTATAATGAACCGATTATGGGGCTGTATTATTTGATTTATGGTCCAAGTGAAAGACCGACACAAACGATTGAAAAAGTTCATTACGATGAGACAGTTACGGATGTCTATCATCAGCTATTCCAATAAAAAAGAGCGTATGAAATCATTATCTTTGATTTCATACGCTTTTAATTGTTATTTTTCCACGATTGTTTCAGGGAGTGGTGCAACTAATCCCATGGCAAAAACTAATTCTTCAGCTGTGTGCTTGGTTTTTTCTTGGTAGGCACGAACTAATAGTAATTGTTTATAAGAGATTTGTTGGTTTTGATAATGCTCAGAAGCAATATCAATCACTGGTTCAGAGACATCACCTGAATAAAGTTTATTTAGTCCTTCTTCAACAGTTTGTTTTAGTGAGTAAACAGTCGCAATTTGAATGCCGTATCTTTGTTCTAATTCATCTGCCGCATAACGTGGAGTTTTGTCTGTAAAAGCGAAGACAAATGCGCCATCCGCTTGTAAAATTGGTAAACAAATGAAAGAGCGTAATAACTCTTCATCGAAAAGTTCAGCAAATTCAGGTTTTAAGTAAGTGGATAAATTTGTTTCTGGGAAATACTGTAGATGCTGTACGTTGGCTAAGGCTTCTAATAAGTTGGCTTCAGACAACAAGTCTTGCGACAATAAGTATTCACCAAGTGTCACTTTTTGTTCAGCAGCGGAATCCAAAGCTTTGAGTAAAACTTTTGGTTCAATAAAGCCTTTTACTAGCAACACATCACCTAAGCGTCGATGGTATCTTTTTAAAATATCTTTTTCTAAGAAATGATGCTCTGTTTTATCCCAAGCAAATTTTTTGGTATTAGTTTGTTTGTCAGCTTTGCGTTTTTGTTTCTTTTCTTTTTTAGCAGGTGTTTGATTACCGAAAAAGCGTTGATGATAGGCCTTCATTGTAGCAACCATATTAATGATATTTCCCCAAACAAAACGAATCGGTAAAATTGGTGGCACAAGACAGGCAAAAAACACACTGCGTAGCCCATAGACTTGTTTAACAGCAACTGCACGGAATAGTTGACGTTCTAACATCATGATGGTTACGACTACGGCGAGATACCAAGACAAGGAGTATTTAGGATACACGGGTGGTAAATCCCAAAATAGGCTAGCGAAAAAATAAATTAAAACTGGGTAACCAACAAGGACTAATAAATTCCCAATTTTGGCTTTGAAATCACGGTAGAGAGAATAACGTCCTGCAAAAGTCATTTCTTTGGTTTGAAAAATTTCTCTAAATTTAAACGACTGCATCGTAATGCCTAAAATCCAACGTGTCTTTTGTTTGACAGCTGTTTTAAAGGTGTATGGAAAACGACTACGAGTGGCAATATGTTCATCAACCAACTCATTATTATAATTGATACGCGGTACTTGAATGAGTGGGTAGTACATTTGAATTCCTTTTTGATAAAGGGTTAAAGATAAACGATAATCTTCTGTTAAACTATCTTTGGGTAAGACATCTTCGTCACCAAAACTATCAATCACTTCTCGTGACAGTGCAAAACCAGTACCTGCAGAAGGAACAAATGCTCCGCTACTATAACGACTGACCATTGTAGAAAAGTGATTTTCTGCAAATTCATCGGCATACGTATTGGTGGTTAAGTTTTTAAAGAAATTGCGGAAACGTGGCATTTCCATTAAAGGAAAGACTGGAAATTGGATTGCTGGATACGTATCTAATAAGTAATTGGTCATCTTTAATTCATAGGGATGAACAACATCTTCTGAATCATGAATTGTGAGTGATTTGAAATGCCAATCTTTTTCTTTTTCCAACTGCTTAATTTGAGTGATTACGTAATTGATATTTTGTGCTTTGGAGGTTGGTCCGGGTAACTCATTGATAATCATATGCACATTTTCATAAGTTTCTTCTAAACGTCGAGCAACAGCAATGGTGGCCTCGTCGTTTGGATAAACCCCTAAGAAAACGTGATACATAGAATCAGGATAATGGACCGATTCAATTAAGTTATCAATAACATCACCTAATACACTTTCTTCATGCCAAGCAGCAATGGCAACAGCCAGTAATTTTGGTGGGGTATCATCGAGCTTTTTCAAGTCAGCTAATTGTCGTTTGTATGTTCGACGTCTGAATAAAGTAACAATATCCCAAAGAAAATCATCAAAACCTGTGAGAATGTATAACATGACCAACAACAAACCAATAATGTACAAAACTTGTTCATCTATCATCTCATTAATAATCCTTTCTTGAATAAAATATAGCAGTAGTCTACCCTCGTGAAGGGATGGTTTCAATTTTTAGGTTCATTTATTAGAAAACTCTTATATATAAATGAAGTTATAATTGGCAAAAAAAATGTTGAAAGGAGAGCTGGCTAGCTAGTCGGCAGCTTCTTTCAACATTTTTAGGTAGTTATCTGTGGAACTTAGGTTTCAGCTTACAATGAAGCAATTGTTTCATCAAATTCGGCTTTTACTTCAGCCAAAAGTGCGGGATTTTCCAACAATTCTAAAATCGTCAATGACAATCCTTGGGCGGCTTTGATTAAACCATTTTTCCCATCTGGCGAGATAGTTGCTGCAGCCATTTCTTTCGTATGACCAGCAACTTCTTTACCACAAATTTTGATATTGCCTTGAATTGTTGGGCAACGGTAGCTAACAGCACCAACATCTGTGGAGCCTGTGGCAACTTCATCCACCGGAGCGATATCTTCTAAGCCTAGCTCGGTATATTTTTCAGTCAGAATATCAGCTAGCTTGTAGTTAATGACCGTATCTTCATATGGACATTCATATGTCGAAGTTTGATAAGTGACGCCATTGGCTTTACAAATACCATCGACTGCTTGAATCGCTTTTTCTGTAAGTTCTTTGGCGTAGCCGATTGTGGGTGCGCGGAAATAATATTCCATTGAAGCATAGCCAGGAATGACGTTGGCTGCTTCACCGCCATCTTTAATGACACCATGAATATAAGTATGTGGTGCAGCAAATTGACGCAATAAGTTGATTTGTAAATAACTCATGACAGCTGCATCTAACGCAGAAGCGCCTGAAGCAGGATCACAAGCATGCGCATTTTTGCCAAAGAATTCAAATTTAATTGGGTTTAAGGCGTTGGAGCGTCCACCAACTCCTGTTTGGCTACCTGGGTGGACCATTAATGCTACATCGACATCATCAAACACGCCAGCTTCAGACATGCTTACTTTGCCACCAAAATTTTCTTCAGCAGGTGTACCAACGACCAATAATTTTCCACCATATTGATCAATAATACCTTTGACTGCTTCGCCGGTTGCCACACCAATACCCGCAATTAAATTATGGCCACAACCATGACCGACTTCTGGCAGCGCATCGTATTCACACATTACCGCAATTGTTGGACCCTCTTTACCCGTATCGTATTCTCCTAAGAAACCAGTAGGCACGACATAACCAGAAGTGGTTTTAAAACCGACACTATCAAGGTAGTTTACTAACAATTTCATTGTTTCAAATTCTTCGTTCCCAATTTCAGGGTTATCATACATAATTTGGACGAGTTCCATATAAGCATCAATCTTGTTTTCAATCGATTGTAATAATTGTTTTTTAGTCATTGTTTCAATCTCCTATTCTTCTAAAGCATTTTTGGCTTGTTCTTTGGCTTCTTCTTTCCATTTATCAAGATTGCCGTTGTCTTTGTTTTCTTTGATGACGTTATTTACGAGATCGATAAATGATTTCGTGTCATCACCTTTGGGAAAGCCGATAACATTCGTTCCGTATTTATTTTCCGTATCTAAATTAAATTCTTCTTTTGGTAAAATCACTAAATCTGGGAAAGTCGTTAGCAATGGTTCAACAGAAGAAGTTGAAACAGTAACTGCTTGAATATCCCCTGAGTTTAACGCAAGTACTGCGGCGTCCATCGTTCCAAATTGTTTAATATTTTTGGCATCAGTCAGTAAACCGGCCGTTTCAAACTGAATCGAGCCACCTTGTGCGCCAATCACTAAATTGGCTGCCTTTAACTCATCTAAGGTTTTGTACTGATCAGCAATCTTTTTGGAAACAAGTACACCTTGGAAACCATCATCCACTTCTTGCTGATAACCATCTGAGAAATCCATGATTTCTTTCCGTTGATCGGTACCTACAAAACCAGAAATCCCGAAGTCTACACTATTAGTTTGGATGTTTGCTAATACGCCATTAAAATCGGTTGCTTTAAACTCTAAATCAACACCGATTTCATCGGCGACTGCTTGAGCAAGAGCGACATCACTACCGACAATTTCTTTTTCGCCAGTTTCATTTAAAATATAAAATTCATAAGGAGGAAAGTCTGGAGAAGTTCCGACCACTAATTTCCCGCTGTCTTTAATTTGTTGTAACTTATCCGCTTCTGCTTTGTCAGAAGAACCACAAGCAGCAAAAACGAAGGCTGCTGTACTTAATATAATTGGGAATAACCATTTTTTTGTTTTCATATGAGACACTTCCTCGTTTAATGTTTAGTTTTTAAAATGTAATTTGATCTAAAAAGGTCTTCGTTCGTTGTTCTTTTGGATGGTCAAACAGTTCAGTCGGTGTGCCTTCTTCAATGATTGTTCCTTGGTCAATGAAGAGAACCCGAGATGCGACTTGTTTGGCGAAATTCATTTCATGTGTCACGATAATTGTTGTCAGATTACTTTTTGCTAAGTCTTGAATCACTAGTAATACTTCTTTGACCATTTCAGGATCAAGTGCGGAAGTCGGTTCATCAAATAGCATTACTTCAGGTTCCATTGCTAAGGCTCGTGCAATAGCGACCCGTTGTTTTTGTCCACCAGATAATTTATTTGGATAGACATCTCGTTTATCCAATAGGCCGACTTTTTTCAATAATTCTTCGGCCTTGTTTGAGGCATCTGCCTTAGAGAGTTGTTTTAATTTCATTGGTGCTAAAATAATGTTTTCTAAAACAGTCATATTTGGAAATAAGTTGAAGTGTTGGAAAACCATACCGATATTCTCACGGATGTGATTGATTTCTGTATCTTTTAGATTAGGATCAGTCAATAAAATATCTTTAAAATAAATGTCACCACTGGTAGGGACTTCCATTAAATTCAAACAACGTAGAAAAGTCGATTTTCCTGATCCAGAGGGACCAATGATTGCAACCGTTTCTCCTTGTTGAATATCAGTAGAGATACCATTTAATACAGGAAGATCACCAAAGCTTTTTGTTAAATCAATTGTCTTAATCATAAACATTTAACCTCTTTTCTAGTTGTTTCACTAAGGAAGTAAGTGCAAAAGTTAGGATAAAATAAATAATTGCTACGATGATTAACGGTTCAAAGATTGAATAAGTCGCTGCTTTGACAATATTGCTTGTATACATGACATCGAAAATTCCGACAACCGATACAATAGAAGACTCTTTAATCATCATAATAAATTCATTTCCCAATCCTGGTAGAACGACACGAATAGCTTGCGGAATGATGACAGCTTTCATGGTTTGTCCTCGACTTAAGCCAAGTGAGCGGCCAGCTTCCATTTGTCCTTTGTCGATGGCTTCTAATCCACCGCGTAGTAGTTCGCAAATATAAGCCCCTGAATTAATCGATAGCGCAACAACAGCTGTCAAAAATTCTCTTGAACCATATGTAGAACCAAGAAATGGCAATGATGGTAATGAGACACCGATAATTGGCATAGCATAAAGCCAAATGAAGAGTTGAACCAATAATGGCGTGCCTCGAATAATTTGTGTATAAATTGCGGCAATAATTTTGAATATTTTTACATGAGATTGTTTCATTAATGTAGCGATTAATCCGATGAATGACCCAATAATAACGGTTGTTAATGATAAGACAATTGTTACAATCGTCCCGTCAATGAATGTAGGTATCCATTTGATTGTTTTACCAAAATCGATTACGACCCCTAACATAAGATCCATATGTTTCACTCTTTTCTCTTTTTATTTATGAATATTTTTTAGTTATATGAGTTATAAAATGTATATTAATACATTTTATAAAAAGTTGCAAGCTTTTTTGAATGTTTATACGAAAAAATAGCTGATTTTTTCATGAAAAAGCAAAAATATGTATATTTATTGCAAGTGAAACAATTTGTCTGCTAAAAGCAAAAAGTGTTATCATAGAAGAAAGGGCTATCTTTTTTAGGGTAGCTACAATCATTAATAGGAGGAATCAGGATGAGTTTAAGTGATACGTATACGTTAGCAAATGGTGTCGAAATTCCAGTTGTCGGATTTGGTACATGGCAAACGCCAGATGGAGAGGTAGCTGAACGTTCTGTTTTAGCTGCATTAAAAGCTGGTTATCGTCATATTGATACAGCAGCTGCTTATAAAAATGAAGCATCTGTTGGTCGAGGCATTGCCAAAAGTGGAATTCCACGAGAAGAAATTTTTGTCACTACGAAATTATGGAATGATGCTCATTCCTATGAAGCAGCGAAAAAAGCGATTGATGATTCATTAGGAAAATTAGATGTGGGCTATTTGGACTTATATCTCATTCATTGGCCAAATCCCGCTGCTATTCGTGAGAATTGGAAAGAAGGAAATGCGGAAGCTTGGCGTGCCATGGAAGAAGCAGTAGAAGCAGGGAAAATCCGTGCCATTGGTGTTTCGAACTTTATGCCTCACCATTTAGATGCATTGTTAGAAACAGCCAAGATTCAACCGGTTGTAAATCAAATTTATTTAAACCCAAGTGATGCACAAGAAGAAGTGGTGGCATATAATAAAGCCCACAATATTTTAAGTGAAGCATACAGTCCTTTAGGCACAGGTGATATTTTTACGATTCCAGAACTAAAAACAATTGCTGAAAAATATCAGAAGACTGTTGCTCAAATAGTCTTACGTTGGAGCTTACAACATGGCTTCTTGCCATTGCCAAAATCAGTGAACGAAGACCGCATTATTGAAAATGCACAATTGTTTGATTTTGAATTAAGTGATGAAGACATGCAAGCCATTGATCAGTTAAAAGGGACAGCTGGGCAAGCCTCAAATCCAGATGAAAAAGCCTTCTAATAATTGGGAACTATCCAAGCGTAGATGTTTGGATAGTTTTTTTATTATATCGAGCTAACAAAATTCATCGCCCATCTATCAATAATGAAAGGTCATTAGTATCTTTTTCGTGCTACACTTTGTTTATTCAATAGATGGAGGGACATAATGGAAAAGAAATTTAGTTTAACTGGGTATCAAATAAAATTAATTGGCATTATTTTAATGGTAGGAGATCACGTGTATGAGATGTTTAATTACGTAAATCCACCGACTATTTTAAATATGTTTGGTCGAATTGTATTACCAATCTTCTTATTTATGAGTGCGGAAGGATTTTATTATACGCGCAATCGTTTGAAATATATGTCACGCTTGTTGATTGGTTTTTGGGGAATGAATTTAGGAAATTTGGTTATTCCTAAAATCTTTCCGATGAATGAAGTAACAATCATTAATAATGTGTTTGGTACGTTGTTTTTAGCGACGTTGGTCATGTATAGTATCGAAGCTTGTAAACAAAAACAATGGGTAAAAGGTATTGCATTGGTCTTATTGCCGTTACTAATTGCCATCCCATTCTTAGTCACGATGTCTTCAGATACCGTTAGTATGGCATCTGTGTATCTCTTACAAGTTTTTCCTTCTTATTTAACCGTTGAAGGTGGATTCTTAAGTGTGTTGCTTGGGGTTCTGTTTTATTTGTTGAGAGAAAAGCGAGCATTACAGTTTTTAGCATTACTTGTTGTGTCAGTAGTGACAACTGGTTTTGATTTTAGTCACTTGTTGTCAAATTATCAATGGATGATGGTCTTTGCCGTCGTACCATTAGCTTTGTATAACGGACAAAAAGGGCGTGGCGATAAATATTTCTTCTATACCTTCTATCCAGCGCATATTTATGGTTTGTATATACTCTCTTACTTTTATTTAAATTATTGGATGTAGAAAAAAGCACTTAAGAAGACGTGTTACGCGTCTTTTTAAGTGCTTTTTTTTATTTGACAACTGTCCATTCGTCAATGGATTTGCCGTCTTTATCTTTTAATACGAGCCAACTGTTGGTTCCTGCATAATACAAGAAGTGACCGACTTCATTGACACTTTTTAAAACAACGTCTTCTGTTGTCACAAAGTTCTCAATTTTGTCTGCATGTTCTTCACGTAATTGTTTCGTGAAGCGGGCAGCTAAGCCAAGGGAACCATCTTTGTTTAAGGGGACGTCTTTTCGTAGCTTGGCGCCTTTTTTGATGCGCATTTCATTGCGTTTTTGCCAAATAACTGTGGCTTGACTATCAAAGTCATCTACGTAAAATTCAATGGTACTAACTGCTTTCTTCCATCGATGCTGTGCTTTAGCGGGAGCGGCTTTTTTTGGTTTCTCAGATGCTTTGATGGAGAAGCCGAATTTATCAAGAATAGTTAGAATAACTTCTTGATAAGCAGACGTACTATTGTAATAATTTGCAGGGATAGGTTCATGTTGATGTTTGGTCAGTTTCAGTCCAGCTTCATCGGCGGTTTGCATGAAGCGTTGCGCAAGAAAGTTTTGTTCGATATCCCAAGGAGGAGTAATTTGTACGAATGTATCAAAAGACGTTCGCGTTGTTAATTTTTCCTCGGCGACGCCCACTTCTTTTAACGCGTGTTCTTTAAATAGTAGATAGACGCTTTTTTCAGGATTGAATAAAGATTTATCGTTACTGTAAAAAAATTGTTAGTTGGCCTTGTTCCTCATTTAAAGTAATGGCTACTTTTTCTTTGGACAATGAAAGAGATGCTTGAATCGTCATAGTGGTTGCTCCTCGCTAAATTAGTCTGTTTTGTATTATTATAGCAGTAGGAAAAAGTTGTGGAAAGAAAAAAAGGAGTAGGTAAAATGAGTGAAGTATTAGCGAAGAAACTGCGTCTGTCTCTTGAAGAGCCGATTGTGGTTATTCACCAACCAGATACAAATTATTTTTCTGATTTTCAAGTGATAGAAGGGTTTCCCAAAGAACCAGTTTCCACGGTTATTTTATTTGTTAAAACGTTAGAAGAAATGAAAGAATCTGTTGAGCGTCTCATAGCTACTGAAGCTGTTGCAATGAATGGACGTGTATTGATTTGCTATCCTAAAAAAGGCAACAAAGTGTTAGATACTTATGTGCATCGTGACGATATTTTTCCAGCATTGCAAGTGACAAGCGAGGGTTTTATTAAAGGAACAGATTTTAAATTTAATCAAATGGTCAAGTTAGATGATACGTATACCATTGTAGGAATGAAACGCACCGCGAAAAAGAAAGCTAAAACTAACGAAACGAAAATTGATTACAATGATTACCGTCCACAATTGGAAGAAGCACTTGCCAATGAACCTGAGGCGCTGTCATTTTTCCAACAATTAGCACCCGGTTATCAGAAAAAATGGTTAACTTACGTGTATAGTGCCAAACGTGCTGCTACCCAAGAAAAACGCTTGGCAGAAACTACAGATTTGCTAAAGAAAAAGATAAAGGCCAAAGAATTGATGCCAAAATAAAAATATATTTTACGAGGAGAAGAGGACATGCAAAAAAAGATTACCATTGAACGGAAAAAACCAGTCTTGAACTTAATCCCGGAAATTGTCTATGGACATCGAGTGGAAGGCAGTAATGCGGTCTACCGTCCATTAAGTTTAAGCTTGATGCGTCCGCGAACATCTTTTCCATATGATGAAAAGTACACGGATTTTCCTGTGATTATTTGGTTATGTGGAGGAAGTTTCTCGGCAATGGATCGCAATGTCTGGACCCCAGAACTGGCATGGTTTGCAAAAAAAGGATTTGCTGTTGCGAGTATAGATTATAGTGTGACGGCGCAGACAAAATTTCCCAATCAGATTGAAGATGTGAAATTAGCCATTCGCTATTTGAAAGCGCATAGTGAAGAATTTGGCTTGGACCCACAACGGTTTGTTGTGATGGGAGAATCGGCAGGTGGTTATTTAGCCGCTTTAGTTGGTGCTACAGCTAACACACGCGAGTACGACAAAGGCGATTACTTGAAATATTCAAGTCGAGTTAAAGCAGTTGTTCCTTGGTATCCATTAGTATCTGTGCCAGCTTTTTTAGCTGAAGTTCCACGTTTTTCTTTGCGAAAATTCCGTTTACGAGAAGCGATTCATGAATTGACGCAAGTCAATGTCCCATTGGACGCATTAAATTACCCGGATGTGACCAAATTTATTACTGGGCAAACGCCACCGTTTCTAATTTTGCATGGTGATGCTGACACGATTGTACCAGTTAGTCAAAGCCAATTATTGTATGATGCGTTGCAAGCAGCAGGTGTACACTCTGAGTTTTATATTTTTGAAGGTGCTGAACATGCTGATGCCCCTTTTACCCAAGATGAGACCAAAGAATTAATTCTGGCATTTTTACATCAAGTATTAGCTACAAAATAAGAGTTTTAAAAATTCCGTCCTGTAAATATCAGGATGGAATTTTTGTTTTTTTCCTCTAGTTGCATTTACTGATTTACTCGTTTATCATAAAAATAAAGAAGGGAAAAGGTGAAATATATGACAATTAAAGGTATTGTGTTAGATATTGATGGTACATTACTATCAAATGAAAAGGTTATCACTGAAAAAACAAAACAAGCGTTGATTCAAGCGCAAGAAAATGGGATTCGTGTCATCTTGGCTTCTGGACGTCCGACAACTGGGATGTACCACTTAGCCAAGGAATTAAAAATGACAGAATATGAAGGGTTGCTCGTTTCCTTTAATGGGGCTTGTGTTGTTGATTGCAAAACAGACGATATCTTATTTAATCAAACATTAGCAATCGAGGATGCACAAGAAGTACTAGCACACTTGAAGCAATTTGATGTGCGACCAATGATTAATAAAGATGAGTACATGTATGTAACAGATGTATACAATAATTATGTTCAATTACCAGAAGGACCATTCAATATCTTTGAATATGAATCACGTGGTGGGAATTTTAAACTGTGCGAAGTAGACGATTTGGCAACTTTTGCCGATTTTCCATTAAATAAAATCTTAGTTGTTGGTGAAATAGACTACTTGCAAGAGAATCATCAGGCGCTGAGTGCCCCATTTAAAGAGCGTTTAAGTGCAATGTTTACAGCACCTTTCTATTTTGAATTTACCGATAAAGGTATTGATAAAGCCAAAGCACTTGATACGGTGTTACCAACTTTTGATATAAAAGCCGAAGAATTGATTGCCTTTGGTGACGGACATAATGATGCGTCGTTGTTAAGTTATGCGGGCATCGCCGTCGCAATGGAAAATGCTGTAGAAGATTTAAAAACTATTGCTGATCACATTACGCTTTCAAATAATGAAGATGGGATTGCCGTTGCTTTAGAAAAATATTTATAAGAAACGAGGGATTGGATTGAATAAAGAAAAATTTATTGAAACCTATGCGGTTGAACGAAAACAGACAGATTCGACAAAGTGGGATGCCTTAGAAGAACGTTTTGGTGATGGGGAACTCTTACCGATTTGGGTTGCAGATATGGAATTTGCTGTGCCAAAAACCGTCTCTCAAGCATTAGCAGAGCGCATTCAACATGGCGTATTTGGTTATTCTATGGTCACAACAGATTACTTTAAAGCGTATCAAGGGTGGCAACAGCGTCATGCCAAAACAAACTTGCAAGAAGAATGGCTGTCGTTTTCAACAGGGGTTGTCCAATCGCTATACGATTTGATTGATTGTTTCACTGAAGTGGGCGATGGTGTCATCATTCAACCACCGGTCTACTATCCATTTTTCAATGCTATTCAAGACAAGCATCGAACATTAATTACATCGGATTTAAAATTAGAAGCTGGTCGTTACGTGATGGATTTAGCAGATTTCGAAGCAAAAATCATTGCACACCAACCAAAATTGTATATTCTTTGTTCACCACATAATCCTGTGGGACGTGTTTGGTCGGAGGAAGAATTGGCTGCGGTTATGGCCATTTGTGAAAAACATCAAGTCTTAGTCTTAGCTGACGAAATTCATTCAGATATTGTCTTCCAACCTTTCTGTTCAGCAGTGATGGTTGAAAATGGTCGTTTCTTAGACCGCTTGATTTTAGTGAACTCTTCGTCAAAAACATTCAATCTAGCGAGTTTGTTAAACTCGCATGTCTGGATTCCTGATGAAACATTACGGACTCAATACCAAAATTGGGCAAAAGAATACAAGCAAACGGAAAATAGTTTGATTGGGCAGTTAGCCGCCAAAGTTGCTTATGAAACAGGAGATGAGTGGTTGGAAGGCTTACTGGCAACAATTAATAGCAACTACCAATATGCCAAAGAAACATTTGCTGAGAAGCTACCAAACATTCAGGTTACACCTCTAGAAGGCACCTACTTAATGTGGGTTGACCTCCGTGCGTATGTCGCAGAAGATAAAGTGAAAGAAGTTGTACAAGATACGGCAAAATTAGCGATTGATTTTGGAGAATGGTTCTCACCAGATGCCAAAGGTTTTATCCGAATCAATTTAGCAACTACGCCAGCTAATATTGAGCAGGCAGTGACCCAATTAATTGCTGCTATTCAAAAATAAAGAAGAATCCTGTCTAGTTTACTAGATGGGATTTTTTGCGGTTTTTAGAGTTTCAGCTAGCGAAGGATGAAAACTCGTGATAAGATACCAAATGGTACGTAAAATCTTTTAGTAAGTGGGGGAACAATGTGAAAAAAATCGTAACAAGTCAACAAGTGCAAGATGCTTTTTTTGTTAGTTTAGGAGCGCTTGTTTTAGCAATCTCAATTAACTGCATTCTCTTGCCAAATCAAATCGTCGCAGGTGGTGCAAACGGGATTAGTGTTGTAATCAATCATTTATTTGGTTGGAATCCGGCAATTATTTTATACGCTATTAATATTCCATTACTTATTTTATGTTTCTTATTATTAGGAAAAGAAGTCGGTTTAAAAACGATCTTCGGTAGTTTAATTTACCCATTTTTTGTAGGAATCACATCTCATTTGCCAGTATTAACACACGATCTCTTTTTAGCAGCCTTATTTGGCGGGATTGTAACGGGGATTGGTTTAGGGTTAGTCTTTCGTGGAAATGCTTCAACTGGTGGAACAGCTATTATTTCACAAATCGTGCATAAATATCTTCATGTGTCTTTAGGAGTCGCTATTTTATTTGTAGACGGTCTAGTTATCTTGTCTGCTTTAATTGCTTTTGATACGGATGTGGTACTTTTTTCAATTATTAGTTTATTTTTAATTGGACGTGTCGTAGATATGGTTCAAGTTGGTTTGGATCGCTCGAAGAATGTCATGATTATTTCACCAAAATATGCAGAAATCAAAGAAGTGTTGACTACTACTTTGGATAAAGGTGTGACAATCATTCCGATTGAAGGTGGATACAGTCAAACATCAAGTAAATTATTGATGACCGTGATGAGTGAGAAAGATTTTCCACAAGTCAAAGAAGCTATTTTAACGATTGATGAAACAGCCTTCTTTATTACGCTAAATGCAAGTGAAGTCCATGGACGTGGTTTTAGCCTGAAAAAAGTTGTCGATGATTACGGTGTAGAAATGAATCAATTATAAGCAAAAAGACGATAATCTGTTGGTTATCGTCTTTTTTCATTTATGTTACAATAAAATAAAGGAGGGGTTTGATGATTGAATTTACTGGAGTTAGTAAACATTACGGGACAAAAAAAGCATTAAATAATTTAAATTTAACGATTCGACAAGGAGAAATTTTTGGGTTTTTAGGACACAATGGGGCTGGGAAATCGACAACGATTAAAAGTTTGGTAAGTATTATTCAACCAACAAGTGGCACGATTACTGTTGATGGTTGGGATTTGGCCACGCATCGTTCCGAGATTAAAAAACGAATTGGTTACGTACCAGATACGCCTGATTTATTTTTACAATTAACAGCTGGAGAATATTGGGATTTAGTTGCTGCGGCTTACGAAGTGGAGCCGCAATTGAAAGAAGCACGGATACAATCCTTGGGAAAACTATTTGATATGTTGACTCATCAAGAAGAAACAATCGCAAGTTTTTCTCATGGGATGCGCCAAAAAACAATTTTAATCGCTGCCTTACTTTCAGATCCTGATATTTGGATTTTAGATGAACCGTTACAAGGCTTGGATCCACAAGCTGCCTTTGATTTAAAAGAGATGATGCGGGCACATGCAGCAAAAGGGAAAACTGTCATCTTTTCAACACATGTTTTGGATACTGCTCAGCAATTATGTGATCAACTAGCAATTTTAAAACAAGGAGAATTGTTGTATAACGGTTCTGTTGCAGATCTATTAGCTACTGCACCTTCGCAATCATTAGAAGCGATTTATTTACAGATGGCTGGCAGACAAGAGGAGGTTGCTAATGAACAACAAACTGAGTGAGTTAGTCAAAGTAAATTTCCGTTATGCCAATCCGCAAATGACGGACAAAGCCCGTAAATCAGGAAAAACGGGGAAAAAATTAACACGTTCACTCGTCAATCAATACCTATTATCGGGGATTGTTTTCATTGCACTATACGGAGTGATGTTGTTAAGCGTAAATTTTAAACAAATGCCGGGTTTTTTTACCTATTATGTTGCGCTATTTGGCATTATTGCTTTTTCTCAGGGAATTTCAGTGATTTACAATATCTTTTTTGAAAGTCAAGATTTGCCGGGGTATTTACCATTGCCATTTCGGCAATCAGAAATATTTCTAGCAAAAATTATTGTTGTCACAATCACAATTGTTCCATTTACGCTACCAGTATTTGTGGTTTTTCTACTTGCAGGTATGCAAGCAGGTGTTTTCATCCCACTTGCTATTCTTCTCGCATTCGTGTTGTTTGGTTTATTCTTAGCAATCATTTTTAGTATTTGTAGTATCATTGTTTTTGGTTTAACACGAACAACATTTTTTAAAAAGCATAAAAAGCTTGTAACGACATTATTATTAGTTTTCTCAATGGGCATTGCGATTGTAGGCATCTTATTAATGAATACACAGTCGACTTCAGAAATTGTTTTAACTGATCGGGCGACAATTCGGCTATTGATGCCGTTTTTCTATGTGGTCACAGCACCATTGGCAACGGTTGGTTTGTCCAGTTTACTAGGACTAATTGTTGTAACCATTGGATTATTAGTCATTCTGCGTAAGCGACTTTTACCTAAACTTTATGAACAACTATTAGATGCTTCCCCTGGAGTGTCTTCAGAAAAAAGAAAATATAAAGCCAATCAATCGCTACGACAGTTGCTGTTTGGTTATAATTTTCAGCTGATTCGTGACCCAAACTTAATTATGCAGGTCTTTTCAAATTCGGTCTTATTTCCAGTGATTTTTATTGTTGCATTTGGAATTTCTGGACAATTTGAGTTATCTTGGCTACCGTATCGTGTTTTAGGCGTGGTCTTCTTTGCAGGTATCGCTTTTTCAGCGATGACCATTAATCCAATGTCTTTTGTGGGGAATATCATTTCATTAGACAAAGAAAACTTTCTCTATATGCGTACTTTACCGATTTCTATGCGTCACTATTTAAAAACAAAGTTTTGGTTTGCTTGTGGCGTGCAGATGATTATTTCAGCGGTTATTGCTTTAGCAGGTGGCTTGTTCTTCCATTTACGATTTGCTCATATGTTGGCTCTTTTGGCAGGAATACTTGTAGGAACCTATTTGTTTTCACAACGCTATTTTGTGAGAGATTATCGTTTGCTAGAGTTACGTTGGACGAACGTTAGTCAACTCTTCACAAGAGGCGCAGGGACTTGGGGCTTGGCGCTATTGATGACGCTGACAGTCTTTTGTAGTGTCTTGTTAGTTGTGGTTTATGGTTTTCTGGCAATTATGTTTTCTGTATGGGTAATTGATGTCCCAGTCTTTTTGGTATTACTTATCATCAGTGTAGTCTGGTATGAATATTACCAACGGAAATTCTGGGCACGGTTTGATTAAAAAATGTTCTTGGGTACTTTGCCCAAGAATATTTTTTCATGTAAAGACCTTAAGAAAAAATAAGATTTCGTATATAAATAATTTATAACTGATATGAAATTTCTTGTTATATTGCCTTTAGAGGTGATTAAGATGAAAAAAATTATCGGACTACTTATTGTAAGTTTTATTTGTTTTATAACATGGATTGGGTTGAGTAGTGCAAAGAATTCATCCCAATCAGAAGTCGTTGTATTTACAAGTAATAAAAAATCAGAGAAACAGGAAAAAACGAAGGTCTACAGCTCCAACTATCTATTAATGGATTTAAGCGATAATCAAGTACTTTTAGAAAAAAATCGACATCAAAAAGTGCCGATCGCATCTTTAACAAAAATCATGACAGCTTATATTTTATTGGAAGAAGAACAAGATTTAACAAAGAAAATCTTAGTAGACGGCGCAATAATTGATCAATTAACATCTGAAGGTGCGTCAATGGCTAGCTTTATGCGAGAAGATGAAGTATCGATAAGAGATATTGCTTATGCGATTTTGCTGCCTTCAGGTGGAGAAGCAGCAGAATTAGCTGCGAAACATGTGGCTGGCAGTGAGAAAAATTTTGTACACTTAATGAATGAATATGCCCATAAAATGGGATTGCAAGAAACAAATTTCAAAAATACGACCGGTTTAGATGTAAAGGGGCATTATTCTTCCGTTAGCGATATCAGTCAATTATTGAAGCAAGCGCTGAAAAATGAGCACTTCTATCAAATTTTTACGACATTGGAATATACGACAGAACCAACGTTGTATGAACCTAATGGTTATTTTTTGAAAAGTACCTTATTACGAGACGGCAATCAGTTGGCATTGAATAATGGAAAAATAGTAGGTGGTAAAACGGGGTATACGCAAAAAGCTGGTTTATGTTTAGCCAGTGTAGCAGAAAAAATGGCACCACCTATCTATTAGTGACAGTAGGTGCAAAAGGAGATAGTTTTTCAGAACAATATAATGTAATGGATGCAGTGAATATTTATAATCTTTTATAGGAAAGTAGTCGCTTTTTGTTACCTAACAAGATATAATCTTTCATGAAAAGGAGTGGATTCCTTATGATAAAGAGCATCTTGCTCGTGGAAGACGAAGTAGAAATTGCGAATTTAATTTCCCTATATTTACGAAATGAGGGCTACGAGATAACTACCTGTGTTTCAGGTAAGGAAGCCAAAAGTAAAATTGAAACAGAAACATTTGATGCTGCAATTCTAGATATTATGCTACCAGAAATTGATGGTTTGAAATTGCTTGAATTAATTCGGATGAACCATCATTATCCTGTTTTGATGTTAACAGCGAAAGATGATGAAGTGGATAAGATAACAGGACTCTCCATTGGAGCCGATGATTATATAACCAAACCGTTCAAACCTTTAGAAGTAGTTGCACGGGTAAAAGCGCAGTTAAGACGATATAATTTGTACAATCAATCTGCTACGCCTACACATTTACTAACGTTACGAGGACTAGAGATGGATCTTAATAAGCGAACAGTTTCGTTGAACGAACGGGACCTTCATTTGACACCAAAAGAGTTTCGTATTTTACAAATATTAATGGAAAATCAAGGTGTTGCCATTGATTCAGAAGAAATATTTAAAACTGTTTGGGAAGAAAAATATTATACAGCAGCTAACAATACATTGATGGTTCATATCCGCCATTTACGTGAAAAAATGGAGGATACAGGAATTGGGCAATCGAAGTATATCAAAACAGTTTGGGGAGTAGGGTATAAAATTGAATAAACGAATCATAAAAAATATCCTCTTTATGACAGTTATTTTATTTTTAATTGCGCTCTTTTTTTATGTAATTGCGACGCAAACAATTATTGGTGAAAGCTTTGGTGTTGTTGTCAGCAAGCTGTTTACTAGACAAGAAGTCGTCCATATTTCAGATAACGATGAATATTTTTATGGTTCAGTTATCAATTGGTATGTATTTAAGCGATTCTTGATTTTCCTAGGTTGTATTTTAATTGTGATTATTGGGCTGGTTGCTTATCTGATGAGCCAAATAATGTTGAAAAAAGAACGAAAAAGAATCGCTGCGTTGATTGAACACTCCTTAGAATCAAATAATGAAGAACTTTTTTCGAAAGAATATGCAGAAATTGGTATTGAACTAGACAAAATAAAAGTAGCCAACGAAAAAGCACAGCAACGTTTAGCCCAAGAGACGAGCCGTACGAAGGATTTTATTACTTTTTTGGCACATGATTTAAGAACGCCCTTGGCTTCGATTATTGGTTATATTATTCTACTGATTGATACGCCAGAGATTGATCGAACAACTCGTGCAAAATACTTAAACATCGCGTTAGAAAAAGCCTATCGTTTAGAGCAGTTAGTAGAAGAATTTTTCTATATTACGCGTTTTGAATTTCAAGAAATTGTGTTAGACAAAACGACATTTAAGTTATCTTTGTTGTTGGAACAACTGGGGGAAGAATTTTACCCGATTTTTCATGCTAAAAACCAACAGCTTCGTATTGATGTTTCTGAGAAGTTAGACATTAAAGGCGACCCTGAAAAGTTAGTCCGCGTATTTAATAATATTCTAAAAAATGCATCTGCATATGGTTACGCGGATAGTGAAATAACAGTTGTTGGAGAAATGAAAGAGAAACAGCTACAATTAATTTTTACTAATTACGGTCCTACGATTCCAGAAGAAAAATTAGCCAAAATCTTTGATAAATTCTATCGCTTAGACACGGCACGTTCTTCGGTAACTGGAGGATCTGGTTTAGGTCTATCAATTGCCAAAGAAATTGTAGAAGCACATGGTGGGACTATTTCTGTTACTAGTGAAGAAGGGAAAACAGAATTTATTATTTTGTTACCGCAAGAGTAAAAGAATATAACCGAAAATTCAGAAAATTTAGATAAAACTATTTACATTTTTTCTCAGACATGGTTAAATATAGAAACAGTGAAATTTTTCACTGTTTCTAAGTGGTGTTAGAGATGCATTGTCATCTTTCACAATAACCCCTGGGAATAAAACTCCCGAAAAAAGTGAGTGCCTCGTTAAGAAGCACTCACTTTTTTTATTCTTCTTCTGGTAACTGATTTTCTAAATCTGTTCGTACAATTAAGACATCGCATGATGCATGACGGATGACATATTCAGAGACAGAACCGATGAATAAACGTTCAACGGCATTTAAACCTGTTGCCCCCAACATGATTAAATCAACTTTCTTATCTTCTGGAATTTGTTTGGCAATTAATACTTTAGGAGATCCGTATTCAATTGTCGTTTCAACAGAGACCACACCTTGTTCTTTTGCGGTTTTTGAATATTCTTCTAACGATTGTTTTGCCATGTCAGTTGCTTGTTCGGCTAAGACCGTATCAAAAGAACTTACCGTTTGAAAGGCGCGCGTATCAATAACGTGTACCAATAATAGTGATGCTTGATTTCGATGAGCGACACTTACAGCTTTCTTGAAAGCTAATTCAGATTCTTTAGAGCCGTCGATAGCGACCATAATTCGTTGGTATTGTTGTAACATAATGCCACATCCTTCCTTTTAACTTACTTCTATTGTAAGCTATTTTGGAAGAAAAAGAAAAGCGAATCCATTTATTTTGTCATTTTTTTTGCAAATTGGATACTAAATAAAGCAGAAACAAGTAGCATGATGGCAATAAAAAACAAGGTAATCAACTTTTGATTGACACTGATTAAACTCACGCTGATAATCCCTAATAGTATGAACACTATACCGTATCGATGTAAAAAACGGTGATTATCATCTGTCTCTGGAATAAGGGAATAAAATAACGTTTTTTTAAGCAAAACAATTCCCAGAAAAATTAAAACAACTGCCATAAATAGCAAGAAAAAAATAATCATTTGTACACCTCAATCTTCAATAAGTGAGTTTCATGTCAGCTATAGTATAGAAGATACACAGAAAATCTGCAATTTTTTTTCAAGTTCAAGTTTTCATTTCAGCTTTTTTTCCTTTTTTTGCATATAATAGACCTAACTTGTGAACAAGAAAGGGGGACATCGTATGAAAAAATTTGACCGTTTTGAACGAATTGTAAGTAGTGTGGTTGATATTATGCTTGCTTTTTTAGTAGTGGTTATTTTGATTGTTATGGCAGAAGAAATTTATCGAATTATTCGAATGATTATTCCGTTAAACTCTAGTCAAGAGTTATATCATGTTATTGAAGAAGTCGCAACGTTATTTATTTTATTAGAAATTATTTTAATGCTCATTCGTTACGTGAAAGAAGGACACCATATTCCGGTACGCTATTTAGTTTTGATTAGTGTGACAGCAATCTCAAGGGAGATATTGCTTGCACATGGTGGAGGAAAAGAAACACTTTTTCTTTCTGTATCAATATTTGTGTTAGTCTTTGTCTTATTCGTACTTGAAAAAATCAAAGCATTTCACACATCACGACACTCAGATCAGGATCATCTTTAAACGAACATGAATATAT
>NZ_MAEL01000011.1:0-2061 GCF_009933335.1 Candidatus Enterococcus willemsii
AAATTATTTTAAATAAAAAATGAATTTAGGTATTCTATTTGTGAAATATAACATAGAATACCTAATTTTAGTCTCTTGAGAGTATATTTCCAATTGAGAATCAACTATACTAAAAAATTAGAAAAATCCAATAATCTACCTTTATCATTGAATTATAATTACTTTTAATTTAGAATTATTCTAAATTAAGGAGGTAATACAATGATCGAAAATTCTTTAACAACCGCACACGGCGCTCCTGTCGGTGACAATCAAAATTCACAAACTGCAGGCAAATATGGTCCTGTTTTAATACAAGATGTTCATTTATTAGAAAAATTAGCTCATTTTAATCGTGAACGCGTGCCTGAACGTGTGGTTCATGCAAAAGGTGCAGGTGCACACGGAGTATTCAAAGTGACGAATGATTTATCTGCCTACACAAAAGCTGACTTTCTTTCAGAAGTAGGTAAAGAAACACCTGTATTCACTCGTTTCTCTACTGTTGCTGGTGAGCTAGGTTCAGCAGATACGCTGCGTGATCCACGTGGATTTGCTGTAAAATTCTATACTGAAGAAGGCAATTACGATATTGTCGGAAACAACACGCCGATTTTCTTTATTCGTGATGCAATCAAATTTCCTGATTTTATTCATACACAAAAACGTGACCCTCGTACACATTTAAAAAATTCAAATGCTGTTTGGGACTTTTGGTCACTTTCACCGGAATCTTTGCATCAAGTAACGATTCTAATGAGTGATCGTGGTATTCCTGCAACATTCCGCCACATGCACGGCTATGGCAGTCACACATTTTTATGGGTCAACGCTCAAGGTGAACAAGTTTGGGTAAAATACCATTTTAGAACGAATCAAGGTGTGAAAAATCTCCATCCTGATGTTGCAACAGAACTTGCTGGTATCAATCCAGATTATCATACAGAAGATTTATACAATGCAATTGAAAATGGCGATGCACCTTCTTGGACATTACATGTTCAAATTATTCCATTTGAAGAAGGATTACAAATGAAGGATATTTTGTTTGATGTGACAAAAACAGTGTCTCAAAAACAATATCCATTGATTGAAGTTGGGGTAATGACATTAAATCGTAATCCTGAAAATTATTTTGCAGAAGTAGAACAAGCGACTTTCAGTCCTGGGAACTTTGTACCAGGAATTGAAGCTTCTCCTGACAAATTATTACAGGGGCGTTTATTCGCTTATGGCGATGCCCATCGTTATCGTGTTGGTGCGAACAGTGCGCAACTACCAATCAATTCGCCTAAAGCAACCGTTCAGAACAACCAACGCGACGGTGCCATGCGCTTTGGTCACGATACTGGTCATATCAATTATGAGCCAAATAGTTTTAACAACGTAAAAGAACAAGCCGCAGCCAGAGTTTCTAATTATGATATTGATGGATCAATTGGAAATTATAGTTATGATGACAATTACTATTCACAAGCAGGCGACTTATATCGTTTATTACCAGAAGATGAACAAAAACGATTAGTTAAAAATATCGTTGATGCATTAGGACAAGTATCTTATCCCGAAATTCAACAGCGTCAGTTGCAACATTTTTATCGTGCGGATCAAAACTATGGGCAAGCAATTGCAGATGGTTTAGGTCTCTCTATTACTAAGTAACTTTTAATCCCGATGAGTGAATAAACATCGGGATTTTTAAATTGTAATATCTTCCCGTAACTTTTCAACTGTTTTTTCTCCAAAACCGCTAACTTTGATTAAGTCGTCGACACTTTTAAACAGTCCATTTTCTTCACGGTAGTCAATAATTGCTTGAGCTTTGGCAGCACCAATCCCGGTCAATGTCTGTAATTCGTTCGTATCTGCGGTATTAATATTTACCTGTACATTTTGTGAGGATGTAGAAGTGACGTTAACTGGGGCAACCATGACAGCTTCCTCTTTATTAGGGACATAAATCATCTGTTGATCTGTTAACTTTTCAGCTAAATTTAACTGATTCTCTTCGGCTTGTTCAGTAAAACCACCCGCAAGCATCACGACTTCTTTCATACGTGCTTCTGCTGCTATTTCATAAAC
>NZ_MAEL01000011.1:2161-2560 GCF_009933335.1 Candidatus Enterococcus willemsii
CGCCAATGATTAACATACTCGCTATTAATCCTACTAATGCATACTGTTTATAATGTGAAATCTGACGAAAAAAATTCATTATACTCCTCTCCTTTCACATTTAAATACGAAAAAAGCCGATATTCTTTTTTTGAATATCAGCTTTTTTTATTATTTTTCTATTATCTCTTGCATCTCAGCAACTGAACAAACAGTATAATCTGCTTGCACATCGGAAATAAGTTGTTCTAAGTCATAAAAAATCGTTTTGACTTGCGCATTTTTTCCTGCATCAATATCTAGTGGACGATCACCAATCATCACCGTTTTTTCAACGGGCATTTGATAGGTCTGGGTTAGATAATTAATAGCATCTGGTGCAGGCTTTCTGGCAAAATTATTTTCAGTTCCCACAATTTC
>NZ_MAEL01000012.1 GCF_009933335.1 Candidatus Enterococcus willemsii
TATTTGTCAACAACTTTTTTCAATTAATTTTGTTGATGTATCAACAAAATTTCTTTTTCTAAAATTGCGACTTCGTTATAATATCATGTGTTTTTAAATCCGTCAACAACTTTTTTTAATTAAAATAAAAAAGTTATTTTGGCTTTTAGTTTCAAACCAACGTTGAATAACTTACCACGTTTCTTCCCTACAAGTCAACATGAAATTTGATATTTTCATCTTTTTTCTAAAAAAAGGCATCAGAACTTGAAAAATCAAGCGCTAATGCCTTTCTCATTATCCAATATCGCGTGTTCTAAAACGAATTTGTTTCTTCTCATCTCGACTTAATGTCGTTTCCTCTTTTAAATAACGAAACGTTAGTTCATTCAATTCTGGATTTTCCAGCATTGATTCATACCCTTCAAAAATATCTTTCATGTATTGTTTATAAGCTTTTTTCTTTTTCAAACGTTTTTTCATCGCTTGCACCATCCTTTTCGTCCTTCATCTTACCAATTGTACTAAAAAGAGACAAGTCTATTGATGTTTTTTTATTCGCATATATATTGATATGCAAGTCTCTTACCATCTGGAATTGGAAAATAGACGATGCCCCTATATGTGAAACCTGTTTTAAGAATAGCTTTTTGCATTCCTCGGTTCAATTCATGCGTGTCTATGCGAATATCGCTAATCTTGCGGGCTTTGCTTTCTTCTATTAGACACTTCAACAATTGTTGAGCGATTCCTCTCCCAGTTGCTTTTTGGGCGACAGCTACACGATGAATTGAAAGGTAGGCAGCTGAATCTTGCCATTTCCCTTCTTCTATAGCCGTATATACCGGATCTTCTCCTTCAATTAATGCAGCCAACGCTAGTATCTGTCCATCACTTAGTACATATAAGGCATTCTCCTGAATGTCATGCTGAATTTTTTCTTTTGAAGGACCATAGCCATTTTGCCATTGAGGTGATCTTTGTTTACGTAACAATTCAATTGCGTCTTGAATAATTGCCATGATTTCTGGTAAATCCTCGATAGTTGCTTTCCTAAAATCCATGTGTTTTCCTCATTAATCAGTGATTGATCGTAACTTTCCACGAAACTCATCAATGCTTTTGTATCCTTTAACCTCCATAATATCTTCTAATTCCGATGCAATACGTTCAAAAATAGCCGGACCTTCTTTATGCAATTCTGTACCAATTTGTAACATCGTTGCACCACAAAGTAAATGTTCAAAGGCATCTTGTCCGTTACGGATTCCGCCTGTCCCAATGATTTTAATACTTGGGTTTAAGCGTGTGTAGAATCCACGAACATTTGCCAAAGCCGTTGGTTTAATATATTCGCCACCTAATCCGCCAAACCCATCTTTAGGCTTAATCACGACTTGCTCTTTATCTACATCGATATACAGACCGTTACCAACTGAATTAATTGTATTCACATAAGTCAAAGGATATTTGTTTAAAATAGCAGCCATTTGATCAAAATGTGCCAAATCAAAGTATGGAGGTAATTTAATCCCTAATGGTTTTGTAAAGAATGCGAATATTTTTTCCAGCGTTTCTTCTGTCAGATCAAAATCATAGGCAACTTGTGGTTTACCTGGGACATTTGGACAAGATAAATTTAATTCTGTCACACCATGAAAATCACTGGCTTGAATTTTTTCTAACATTTCAATATTTTCTGCTACACTCATACCAGCAATCGAAAAGAAAATAGGTGTTTCTGTTTTTGTTTGCGCTTCACTTACATAGTCTAAATAATAATCTATTCCTAAATTTGGCAAGCCCATAGAATTAATGCTCCCTAACGGCACATCAACATAACGCGGAGATGGGTTACCTGCTCGTTCTTTTAATGTGGTACTTTTCGTTACATAAGCACCCGCTTTGGAGTTTGCTAATTCCTTCATTTCCTCAACTGTCATGCAATGGATGCCTGATGCATTCATCAATGGATTTTCAAACGTATGATTAACAAAATTTGTTTGTAACATAATTCTTCCCCTCTCAATTATAAATCTAACGCCATCATTAAATCTGAATCAACGTACTTATTATTTATTATTGGAACTTCTTTAAAAGAAAACTTCCTATATAAGGCCACCGCTGAAACAAGTTTATTATCTGTATAAAGAATGATTTTCTTCGCTTGTTTTTGTTTGGCTACAGATAGACAGTATGTCATTAAGTCTCTCCCAATACTTAACCCTTGATATTTCTCAGTTACCGCTAGTTTTGCCAATTCGAATGTCTCTGCGTCGACTTTTATCAACGAAACGGTACCAACAATTTCACCTTGATATTTCGCAAAATAAATATAGCCACCATTATCAAGAATAACTTCTTTAGGAGCATTAATATCCGAACATCTTCTGGTTCAACCGTCACATATTTTTCTAGCCATTCATATGATAACTGCTTGAAACCCTCATGGTATTGCTCATTGTAATCGACAATCTCAACACTTTCCATATTTCCTCCTTTTCAATTTAGCAAAATTATAGCATAAATTACATTTTTCGTGGAGACTCTCAGAGGGTCTATTTACTCATTTGATAAGTTTATATCTTTTCTACATAACCATTTTTATTTTTTTGATACACTCGTTGTTCATTGATGGCCATCTTTGCTACAATCTCTTTTTCTAAATCAATGTCTAATATTTCAGCTAAACCTAGCAAATAAATAGCTACATCTGCTAATTCTTCACCAATAGATTCATTCTTTTTATAGGCTTCAAATGCTTCAGCAACTTCTCCATACAATAATAAAAATTCTTTTTCAATGTTGGTCGTGTTAAATTGATGTCTGATTTTATTGGCTAAAATTCGTTCTTGGTATTCCTTCATGGTCTAATTGCCTCCTTCTCCAAATTAAAAACTACTATCTTTAGTTTATCATTTCTGACAAGGTAAGATAGTAGTTTTTACTAAGCGATCTGACATTTATCCCGCATCTATTTTTAATTTAATCATTAATTTGTTTTACTATTTTGTGCGACAATCCATTGAGCTGCTTCATAAATATCTGCTACTTCTAAACATTCATGCGCATGACATAATGATTTATCTTCTGCATCTCTACCTGTAGCAACGTGTATTCCTACTATCTGACTGTTTTTGGCACAACCCATGTCCGCTTTATAACTATCACCGATGATAACCGCGTTCTTCCGTTCAAATAGGTACTTGTTTTCAGCCTCTTCAATCAACCCTATCTTCGGTTTACGACAATGGCAACCTTCTGTTTCATGATGTGGGCAAATAAAAACATCCGTAAAGCCCATAGCAAGTAACGAACAACGTAATTCTTCTTCATTCATCGTACCATCCGATATTTTTGTTTGATTCGTCAACGCAAACACGCGACAACCTTTTTCTTTTAACAATTGAATGGATGCTAACGAATGTTCAAATAGCACAAAATCTTCCACTGAGCAATAATGTCCATTACCACCAATTGTTCCATCACGATCGATAAAAACTGTATCGAATTTCATCTTATGCTCCCTTCATAAAAAAACACAATATCTATGTATTATTGCGAGGTAAAAACACTTATTGCTTGCGTTTTGCTACTATCATATTGATAACTGCCAAAAGTGTCGCTACTATTCCAAAAATAAGCTGTTTCCAAACCGTTCCATCTTGTTCAATAAAATAAATATAAGTAGACAACGATGTGAAATATAAGAAGGAACCAACTGCAAAGCTATTTGCCAATTTTGTAAGGAATAACCTCGTTTTATTCCTAAATATTTTCAGAAACAACTGATATGTCATCAAGACAACTGTACTCCCCAACAAAACAAGAAAAAAGACCGATATACTTGCTGCCCATAATTGATTGTATAGAGAACCTCCCATACTATAAAGGGAGAAGGCAAGAAAAAGTATCGCAAAAATATTGAGCAAGATTACGGATAATTTAAACAAACAGCTCTTAATAGTAAGAAATTCATCTCTTAGGCGGTTTTTACTCATTTTCATTTATCCACCAAATCCTTAAATAATTCATGGTAGTTTTGATTGTTTACTGCTTCATTCACTTCAACAACTTGTCTCAAAAAGATAGTTTTATCCGTATGCAAGTCCCCTACATAACTCAAAACTTTTGTTGTCTCATCTTTCGCTTCTGTACTCAATTTATTTCCCCTTTACTTTCACTATTTGACATTTTTACTTACAGCTCTATTATAACAATTAACTTAGATATGGTTAAAAAATGTCCTTCTCAACACATTATATACGTAAATTCTTCCCTCACCATCATTCTCACAACAGAGAAAAAAGATAAAAAGAGCCAAAAGCAGGTTCTTTTTATCTTTAAATAGCAGTATTTGTTTACTCCACACTACTTGAAGATGTTTCTTCAGTTTTCTCTACGTAAGGAATCAACGTCATCTGTTCTAATTCTTCATCGTCCTTTGGTGGCATGAATAAAATATTATCATCTTCTCGAGAAAGCTCATAAGTTACCACTTCGGATTTTGAATAGTTATTTCATTATTTTCTATCGAATACTCTGTTTTAATTTCCATTTGCTCAATCAATGTTTTCGCAAGTTCTTCGCCCATCGCTTCCCATTCATCTCTTGGTGTAGTGACAAAAGAATCTATATCGATAGTCATACTCATCACATGATCTGAGAAAGATAAAATCATATTCGGATTGTCTTCCTCGGGAGACTCTACAACCCACTTATTCTCTTTCAAGTCATCTTGCGTAATTTTATTACTACAACCAACAAGAAATACTAAAAATAATGGGATTAACACACTTAAAAAACCGAACTTTTTCTTCATTGTCATTTCTAACTCCTCTTTTCTTTGATATAATGTAGTTAACGTTCTACATATCTCAAAAGAGGTAACCCTTACTGTGTGCCCTCACAGTAGGGGTTTTATGATGTATTAATCACCATAAGCACGAATAAATAATGTACGTTTTTATCTATACTTCAATTTTAAACAAACGACAAATAAAATCAAGCCTTGTTTTTCTAACATAAAATTCAATAAAGAACGAGCTTTTACTAAGCGTTGACCTTAATAAATAGCGTCACAAAGATTTACAAATCGCTAGAAACAAGGTATGATTTCAATAGAATGAAATAGGAGGAATTTCAATGAGCGAATCAAGAACCGAAGAAGAAATCACTGAAATTAAAGACCGTATATTAACCGCCTTAGAAACTGTTATCGACCCTGAGTTAGGCATTGATATTGTCAACTTAGGTTTAGTATATGAAGTAGAATTTGATGGAGAAACTGGGGAAGCAGTTGTCAAAATGACCTTAACAACTATGGGTTGCCCATTAGCAGATGTTCTAACTGACAACATCCATGATGCGATGGAAGATGTCCCTGAAGTTAAAAACGTTGAGGTCAAATTAGTCTGGTACCCTGCTTGGACAACTGATAAAATGTCAAGATATGCACGTATTGCATTGGGGATTAGATAAAAATTTGATTGTTATAACAGCATGCTCTTTTATTAACTTTTTGAGAAAAGTTGATAAAAGAGTTTTTGTTTAAACTAATTGACCAATATATGAGGTAGGAGAAAAAATGGAAATAATCGAAGTTAAGCAGAAAACACCAGAATTAATACAAAACCTATTGGACGTTTGGGAATCATCCGTTAAGAAAACGCATCTTTTCCTTTCTGATGAAGAAATCAAACAGATTAAAAACTATGTGCCGCAAGCTTTGGAACAAATTGCACATTTAATTGTTTTGAAAAATAGCGATAATCTCCCGATAGCTTTTATGGGAATCGAAGAAAATACTCTTGAAATGCTCTTTGTATCGGATAAGCATCGAGGACAAGGTTTAGGAAAACAACTACTCCAATTGGGCATTGAACAATACGGAGTCAATCAATTAACAGTCAATGAACAAAATCCTGATGCACGAGGCTTTTATGAATATCTCAATTTTTACGTTTATAAACGAACAGAGGTTGATGAAGACGGACTTCCTTACCCGCTTTTATATATGAAATTAGATATGTAAAATTTTCCCTTATCACGCGTTAAATCAACGTTACAGAATCAAAAAAGATTGATATAATAAAGAAAACAAAGGAGGATGAACATGGCAAAAGATGCAAGTTTTGATGTTGTCTCAGAAATGAATATGGAAGAGGTAAAAAATGCAATTCAAATGACTTTAAGAGAACTTAAAAATCGTTTTGATTTTAAAGGTTCCACAGTGGATATCACATTAGATAAACAACAATTAACGATTGTTGGAGACGATGATTTCAAGTTAGATCAGATTAAAGATGTATTATTGGGGAAACTAGTTAAACGTGAAGTTCCGATTAAAAATCTCCATTTTTCAGAAACAGAACATGCTTTAGGATCAAAATCACGTCAACACGCAGAATTAATTAGCGGCATTGATAAAGAAAATGCCAAGAAGATTACGACAGCCATCAAGAATGCGAAATTAAAGGTCAAAGCACAAATTCAAGATGATCAAATTCGCGTGACTGGTAAAAATCGTGATGATTTGCAAGCAGTGATTCAATTACTTCGAAAATTGGAGTTACCAATTGAATTACAATTTACAAATTATCGCTAATTGCATACAAACAAGACCAGATGAACATTTACATCTGGTCTTGTTTTAATTGCCAAAATTTGGTTAATTCGTGAACGAGTTCCTGTGGACGACGACAAATCTGTGCTGCTTGCCAATGCGGTGGGAATAATTGACGATAGCGACCTGTAGTAAATCGCTGATCTAGTAGTAAAACAACACCACAATCATTCAAATCACGAATCACTCGTCCAGCTGCTTGCAAGACTTTATTCATTCCAGGTAGCTGATAAGCATATTCAAAGCCATTTCGATTATGTTCATCGAAATATTCTCGGATTAACTCTTGTTCATTATTAATTTGAGGCAAACCTACACCTACAATTGCACTCCCGATTAGACGCGTACCTTTCAAATCAATTCCTTCTGAGAAAATCCCACCCAAAACACAAAAACCGACTAACGACTTAGTTGGATTAGCTTGGAACTTCGCCAAAAATTGCTCCCGCTCTTCCTCATTCATTTTTGTATCTTGTATAACGGTTTGAATGTTAGGGAACAATTCTTTGAATAAATCATAAACGTCATCTAAATACTTATAAGAAGGAAAGAATACTAAATAGTTCCCCGTTTTTGATGTCACCATGGCCGCGATTGCTTCAACAATTGCTGGTAGACTCTCCATGCGTTTCTTATATGTTGTTTGAATATAACTAGTCACTAATATTTTTTGATTTTCAATCGGAAAAGGACTTGCTAAACGATATCGTAGTGCTTCTTCCCCACCACCAAGAACTTCTTGATAATAAGGTAACGGGCTAAAACTAGCAGAAAAAAGTAAACTACTCGCCCCTTTATCTAACATCTTTTCTAAAAACGGTGCTGGTTCAATGCAAAATTGACGAACGCTCATATCGTAAGGGGTAATTTCGACAGTTGTCTCATAATGGTCATCATAATACTCACTAATTTTTAAAAAGTGCAGACAATCAAAGTACACAGCTAACATTTTCTCTTGTGCAGTATCTTCTGGATGAGCAGCTAACCATTCTTTGGCTAATTCACTAAATTTAAATAATTGATTTAATAACTCCTCTGCGGCAGGTGCTTGGTGATGATAGGTCCAATTATCTTCTTTAGCAATTTGTTTAATAGCCAAAAATTCTTTGTCCACTTTCTTCAAACTACGATGGATTTTGCGATGTTCTTTACTTAAGCTATCTATCAAACCGGTAAATGCTGAACGAGTCAGAGTCGCTGAATACATTTCTCTTGAGCGATTGACCAAATTGTGCGCTTCATCCACTAAGAAATAATATTTTTCTGCCGGCTCTTCAAAAAAGCGTCGCAAATACACGGTTGGGTCAAATAAATAATTATAATCGCCAACCACAATATCACAAAACAAGCTAACATCTAACGACAATTCGAAAGGACATAATTGATGTTTTTTGGCATATTTTTCAATAATCTCTCTCGTAAATTGATTTTCATGATGAAGTAAATCCCATAATCCTTCGTTGATACGATCGTAGTAACCATTGGCGTAGATACAATCATCTGGATTACATTTTCGCTCATCTAAAAAGCAAATTTTGTCTTTCGCTGTTAAGGTGACACTTTTTGTTTCAGCCCCAACATCTGCCAAAGCTTTCAAAGCATCTTCTGCAACTTGGCGCGTAATCGTCTTAGCAGTGAGATAAAAAATCCGGTCAGCTCGCTCTTCCCCTAACGCTTTTAGTGCTGGGAATAAAGTTGAAATGGTTTTTCCTGTCCCTGTCGGCGCTTCAACAAAGAGACGTTGCTGATTCCGTAAGGTTTTATATGCAGCTACCGCCAGTTCTCGTTGCCCTTTACGGTATTCTTCATAAGGGAAAGCTAATGTCTGTAAAGTGGTTGTACGGACACGTCGCCACTCTTCCTGAAATAATAGCCATTTGTGATATTCTTGTGTCAGCTCTTCAAAAAAACTTTTTAAAAACTCAAAATCATACGTGCGAATGGTCCTCGTGATTTTTTCTTCTGTTGTTTGATAATAGGTTAGTTGCACGTCAATTTGTTGCAATTCATTCTGCAAACTATATATGTAAGCATAGACCATCCCTTGATAAAAGAATAATTCAATCTGCCCTGCTTCCAAGTCTTCATAATGAATTTCTGAGGTTTTAATCTCATCGATTGTCCAATGATCAGCTTTGAAAATTCCATCTGCTCGTCCCTCAACAATTAACTGATCGGCTTCAATATCAACTTCAGTCTTTAAAAAAACTTCTTTTTGGTAGTTTTCTCCTGCTGCTTTTTGTAGTTTACGATGAATTCTAGCCCCTTCTTGAGCAGTGTGATTACTGACTTTACGAGTATCAATACTGCCTTTTCTCAAAATAAACTCCACTAATTTACGAACGGATATTTTTCCTCGTTGCATCTGATCACCTTCTTCAAGCAACCATTATAACTGATTTTTCAGCATAGAGCGAGCAAACAAAACCAAACTTTCGTTCGTCTTTATTTTTTAAAGAGCTCTTTCATCAAGGTTAAAATTTTTTCGAATAAACGCGTATCAATTCCACTTTTTTGATAGTTTTCAAGTATAGATTGCATCTCTAAGAATAAATAGCCTATATAAAGAATATACAGCAGAATCATTCCTGTGTTACCAGGAATTAACTTAGCAACAGGTAAGAAAAAAACGAGTAAGATCATACTCGCAATTTTTCTTAAAATACCATTAATGCCAATTTTTGAAGTCATTTCTCCTCGAATTTTAGCCAATAAGATGCCACTAAAAAAATCAATGCCCATAGCAACTGCTAGCAACGATAAGAGATAAAGTACTCGTTGGTTCGATACACCCATAAACCATTCCTGCATGTTCATCCCCTCCTTTCATCTTTACTAACGAAAAAAGTGGTGAAAATGTCAAAGGAATTTTGAAAAAATCAAAATTCCTTTGGTTTATTAATCATATTGGACGGTATAGAATACATTGTTCTCATCGTAAACATATCTTTTAGTTGGTTCAAAATAAAACGTTTTTTCAAAATCATTTGTATACAGATCAATTTTCTCTTGATCAATAGTTAATTCAACTTGTTGGTACTTCTCTTCATAGACTTTAAAAGGGTCTTCTTCCCATTCAATTTGTGAAAAATTCTCAGCAAAATCTTGTTTAATCAATTCACGACTATTCTCTGGGACTCGAGCAGTATCTTTATTTTTATTAGAGTGATACTGTTTAACCACCGTTAGTTTCCCTTGATTATAATCATAGACCCCTTGACTTTGAGGAAATTCGGCTGTCTTTTTTTGGATTAATAAGACACTTTTTGGTGTTGCTTCTAAAGTTGCCGTAGTTGTTTCAGTCGATACGTCTTTCTTCGCATCAATTACTTCGGGAGAATTTTGACAAGCTGATAGAAAGAGCATCAAACATCCTAAAGAAAAAAACGATACATATTTTTTCAAACTTATCCCTCCCTTATCTACTCGTAGTATAACAAAGGGACTGACTTAAAAAATCTATTCGATGTTTTTTTCATGTAATTTTTAATTTTACCCCCTTCTTTTAATCAGATTTTATAAAGTTTCACAGATTGTTGCCTAGACCAATAAAAAAATAAACTTTTTTTGTGAGAATCCTTTCTTTGCGTTATACTTAAGATACTACTATTCAAGGAGGTTTTTTATGGAAATTACACGTATAGTGACAGGTAACCTTGCCGAAAATTGCTACCTTGTCTGGCAACAAAATGACTTATTGATTATTGATCCTGGTGCTGATGCGCAGTTAATTATGGATACCATCGCTACAATTGATGCGACACCGCAAGCAATTTTGTTAACGCATACGCATTCAGATCACATCGGTGCGGTAGATGCCATTCGAGACATCTATCAAATCCCCGTTTATGTCAGTCCACTAGAAAATAGTTGGTTACAAGATCCCGTACGAAATCTTTCTGGCGCACAACCTATTACTGCTCGTCCAGCAGAACATGAATTTGACTTGAAAACCTATACCATCGGCACTATTTCATTTAAAGTCGTGGCAACACCTGGACATTCTATTGGAAGTGTCAGCTTTATTTTCGACGATTTTGTGGTCTGTGGCGATGCGTTATTCCGTGGAAGTATCGGGCGGACAGATTTGTATACAGGAAACCTTGAACAACTCCTAACAAGCATTCAAACACAACTATTTACATTGCCTGATCAATTTCCAGTATATCCAGGACATGGCGATTCTACGACCATTGAACATGAAAAACGGACAAACCCATTTTTTAATAGATAGGAGCAAGACAAATGACAAAAACTGAATTATATATCGTCAGACATGGAAAAACGATGTTTAATACCTTGCAACGCGTACAAGGTTGGTGTGATACTCCACTTACCAAAGCTGGTGTTGAAGGTATTCAATATCTTGCATTAGGTTTAAAAGATATTGACTTTGTTGAAGCAACATCTAGTGATAGTGGTCGCGCAATTGAAACAATGCGACTCATTTTAGGTGAACATCCACAAGGAGCAAAACTTCCTTATCGAATTGACAAACGTATTCGTGAATGGTGTTTTGGTTCTCTTGAAGGAGCATACGACGCTGAAATGTGGGGCGTTCTACCTCGTATACTCGATTTTCCTAGTTATGATGAAATGGTCGATCGTGATACTACTTTCCGCGAGGTATGTGAAGCAATCTATGAAGCTGACACTGCTAATTGGGCGGAAACGTATGAAGAATTAAGTACACGTGTACTTACCGGCTTTGAAGATATTGCCCATCGTGTTGAAAAAAACGGGGGTGGCAAAGCGCTAATCGTCTCCCATGGTATGACAATTGCATTCTTGTTAAACCTTGTACGAGAAGAGAATAATATCCGAATGGGTTTAGAAAATGGATCGGTTACTCGACTCACATATGAAGCAGGAAACTTTACTTGTGAAGAAATTGGTTCTGAAGCCTATATTGAAAAAGGTAAAGAAATTTCTAAAAATTTATTAAATTAACTTCTATTAAAATGGCATCATATCAACTTTAAAGACAACAAACAGAAAATGTTTGTTGTCTTTTTTTGAAAAAATGTTGGTAATCTTTTCAAGAAACGGTATACTAAGCAAGGAAATACGTTCAAGAAAGGATTGAAAAAATGTTTTTAGCAAATGTGATTAAAGCCATTCTTTTAGGTATCATTGAAGGTATCACCGAATGGTTACCAATTAGTAGTACGGGTCACTTAATTTTAGCGGATGAATTCATCAAGTTAAATGAAAGTGAAGCCTTTATGACCATGTTTAACGTGGTTATCCAGCTCGGAGCAATTCTGGCAGTAGTTGTTTTGTATTTTCACAAATTAAACCCATTTTCTCCATCAAAAACTAAACAAGAAAATCGCGATACTTGGTCTCTTTGGTTCAAAGTAGTCGTTGCAATTATCCCTTCAGCAATTATCGGTTTACCATTGGATAATTGGTTAGAAGAACACTTCCATAAGTTCTTGCCTGTCGCAATTATGTTAATTGTCTATGGTATTGCCTTTATTCTTGTTGAAAAGCACAACAAAACAAAAGAACCAAAAGTCAATACATTAGCTGATATTTCTTATCGCTACGCTTTGATGATTGGGATGTTTCAAGTACTAGCCTTAATACCAGGAACTTCGCGTTCTGGTGCAACTATTTTAGGTGGAATTTTAATTGGTGGTTCCCGTTTCGTTTCTGCTGAGTTCTCCTTCTTCTTAGGGATACCTACAATGTTCGGAGCTAGCTTACTGAAAATAGTTAAGTTCATCCTCGATGGCAACTCATTTAATATGCAAAGTACAATTATCTTACTGATTGGTACACTCGTATCATTCATCGTTTCAATTATTGCAATTAAATTCTTAATGAACTACATTAAGAAGAATGACTTTACCGCTTTTGGTTGGTATCGTATTGTCTTAGGGGCTATTTTAATTGGTTACACATTTTTAAGATAATGTTACAGGAGCGGAAATTAATCTGCTCCTTTTTTGATGCAATAAAAAAGCGACTTCTATCACTAAAAGTCGCTTTTCCTATGTTTTTATGTGTTTTTGATGACTAAACCATCAATGATATCTACAGCATCTTCACATGCATTTAAAATAGCTTCAAAGCGATCATAGATTTCTTTCCATTTAATAATTTCAAGAACATCCTCTTCTTCAGTAAACAATTGCTTTTTCAAACGGCTAAATAAACGATCCCCTTCTGATTCAATGTCATTGACTTCAACAATCATTTTTTTCAACGTTTTTGAATTTTTAAATTTCGGAAATTCTAACATGGCAGTATGAACACCTTTTGTTGCTTCGTGAACCATTTTTGCAAAATGATCGGTTTCTGGTCGTAATTCAGTAATCACTAGATTTTCAAACAAATAGGTCATCCCATTAATGCCATCAATAATATCGTCCAAGCGTTCAGAAATAATCAGAATATCTTCACGGTCAATTGGCGTAATAAAAGCATCATATAGCTCATTTGTTAGTTCATCAATATTACGATCATTTTCCTTTTCTAATTGATGAATGACTTCTGCTTTTGCATCCAATGCGGTACTGGAATAATTAGTGACTAGTTCTTCTAGCATACTTGCTGCTTGATGGGAATTTTCCGCTAATTTCTCCATTGTTTTAAAATAATTATATTGCTTTTTTCTTGCCATTTTACTCTCTCCTTAAAAAATTGCAACGAATAGTTTTGCCATAATATAAGCAATTAAACCACATCCAGGGAAGGTCATTACCCAAGCAAAGATCATTTCTCGGACAATGCGCCAATCGACGCTCGATAGCCTTCTTGAAGCTCCCACGCCCATAATTGCAGTTGTTTTAGTATGTGTTGTTGAAACAGGAATTCCAAATAACGAAGCCATCAATAAACAAATTGCTGCGCTTAAGTCGGCAGAGAATCCTTGATATGTTTCTAGTTTTACCATATCCATCCCTACTGATTTAATAATTCGCATGCCACCAACAGATGTTCCAATTCCCATAGTAATGGAACAAATCGCCATTACCCAGATAGGAATAATAAAGCCATTGCCAGTTTTTTCTGCCAATCCATTATAAAATAATCCTAACATAAACACACCCATGAATTTTTGTCCATCTTGTGCACCATGTAAGAACGCATTCGCTGCGGCAGCACTCGCTTGCCCCCAAGTAAATACCTTATTGGCTTTTCTTCTTGGAACGTCTCTAAAAATCCAAACAAGAATTTTAGTAATGAGGAAACCTCCACCAAAACCAAGAATTGTTGAAACGACTAAACCAATCAGAACTTTTATCCATTCTTGCCCATTAACAGCACCTAAACCGCCTAAGGCCATTGCCGATCCGGTCAAGCCAGCAATCAATGCATGCGATTCACTCGTTGGAATCCCAAAATACCATGCTGCAACTGCCCAAACAACAATCGAGAATAATGAAGCTGCTAACGCCACTTGGGCCGCTTCTACTCCTTGACTATCAAACGTCACAATATTACTAATTGTTTCAGCTACTTGTGCATTGAACATTGTCATAACCAGTGCACCTAAGAAATTCATCACAACCGCAATTCCAATTGCTGTATTCGGTTTCAGCACACGCGTTGAGACTGCCGTCGCAATTGCATTCGGTGCATCTGTCCATCCGTTGACAAAGACCACACCCATAACAAGGGTAATAGTTATAATTAATGCCACACTCAAAATTCACACCACCATTTCATTTTTCGTTGTCATCATAGCATAAAACGCCTACTTGATGGAAGTGATTTTTTAAAGAAAGATGACATTTGTATGTAAAAAGCAAATTTCATTAATTAAAATGCTTGTTTTTTGTAATTTTCAGGTAAATCTTCGCTTTTTTTGTGTTAAGTAAAAATTCTTTACAACTTATTATTGCATTGCTACTATTGTTTATGTATAATGACTAGTGTTGATTTATACGTTTTTCGTATAATAACTTTTTATTCGGAGGTGAAACAAATGCCAAACATTGAATCTGCAATTAAACGCGTACGTACTAGCGAAGTTGCGAACGCTAAAAATTCATCTCAATTAAGCACAATGCGTACAGCGATCAAAAAATTCGATCAAGCTGTTGAAGCTGGTGCTGATAACGTAGATGCGTTATTCAACGATGCTGCTAAAGCAATTGATATGGCTGAGTCAAAAGGATTAATCCATAAAAACAAAGCTAGCCGCGACAAATCTCGCCTAAGCAAGAAAATCGCGAAATAATTAAAAAGAAAGAGGAAAAGCCTAGGCTTTTCCTCTATTTTTTATTTGTTGAGCAGCTTTTAAAACAAATAACTGAAATAGAAATTCTTTGTCCATGCGCCCACTTTTTACAAGATAATCATTTTCAATTAACTCATCATATAGTAACGATAAATCTTGCTGTCTCATCTTTCGCACTTGTTGCATCGCAAGTTTCACTCGATAAGGATGAACTTTCAACGTTTCAGCAATATTCCCTTGTTGATAACCGCTCTTTACTAAAATAGCTGTTTGTAATAATAAGCGGATTTGTGTAATTAAGATGGCATTGATTTTAATCGTCTCTTCTCCTTGCAAATGTAAATCATCATATAAACGTAAAGCTTCTTCCGTCTTTCCTTGTAAGACATCATTTGTTAAATCAAAGACATTATGTTCTAACGACTTAGGAACTAAAGCTTCCACCGCTTGCCGTGAGATTCGCTTTTTATCACCAGCATATAATCGTAGTTTATCCAACTCTTGCATGGCTTTAGACAAACGCATATCGGTTAAACGAATAAATAGTTCAAACGCATCCCGCTCCATTAGCAACCCATCATTATCTAATGTCTGCTGTAAGTAGCGACGAACTTCCGCTTCTTTCATCGGCTGTACTTCGATTGACTCTGCCGCCTTTTTTAGCTGTTTGGTGACTTTTTTACGTTCATCTAGCTTGTCATATTTTGCAAAAAAGACTAAAATCGCCGTATCTGCTGGATTTTTTAAATAATCCAACAAGCCATCAATATTTTGTTCTGGTGCACTAGCTTTTTTTTCAGCGGTTAAGAAAAAAGGATTCTCTGCAAAAATTAAGCGATAGTCGCCAAAAAACGGTGTTGATTGTGCTTCATCTAAGACGCTATCTAACGAATCCTGTTCCAAATCAAATTGTGCAAAATTCAAATCATCATGACTTAATTGTAACGTCTGCAAAAAAGCCTCGCGGACTTGTGTTTGTAAATAATCTTCCGTCCCCAATACTAAATAAATAGGTTGAAATTTTTGCGAATGAATCGCTTGTATTGCTTGCTGGGTATTCATAATTTCCTCACCAATCTTTCCTTGGTTATCCTACCATGAAGCTACTAGAAATGCTAGTCATCTTTCATCACTTCAACCTGTAAATGCTGATGCCAAAAGCTCCAAGTATAGCGAATCATCCCCATTTCATCAGTTCGTAATATTTGAACACTCGCTTGGTTCAATACATCCAGAACTTCTTGATGTGGATGACCAAAGGAATTATTTTTTCCTGCAGAAATAATCCCTTGTTTCAATTGAATCCTTTGAATAAAATTTTCATCGGTAGACGTTTTACTCCCATGATGACCAAGTTTCATCACATCTATTTGCAATTGAGGATATCTTGTTAGCAACTCTTGCTCACCAGCCTTTCCTAAATCACCCGTCATTAAAAATTTGGTTTGCTGAATAGTCGTTGCTAGGACGAGCGAATCATCATTCTCCCCTTTTCCTCTGTGATTAGGCCCTAATATTTGTAAGACAACTTCGTCTCCTATCCGCTCGTTTACCTCCACTTCTCTAATTTTAGTACGAGCAGGCAAGTTTTTTCCTAATTTTTGGACATTCGGGTGCTGTAAACTTCCTTTGGCGACATATATCCATTTTACATGCAGGTTCTCAATTAATACTTGTGCATCTCCCATGTGGTCTGCATCACCATGAGTTAAAAATAAACCGTCTATTTGTCGAACCCCTTCACCTTTCAAAAAAGGCAACAGACTATAATGAATCCCCGCTTGATAATGGCGCTGTTTCCATGGTTCTTGTTTGAATTGCAAGCGACCACCCGTATCCACCACATAGACTTCTCGATTGCCTCGTGACTGTAATACTATACTATCTCCCTGTCCAACATCCACAAAAGAAATGGCCGTAGGTACACCCACTTGTTGTACCAAGACCAATAATACAAGCGGCAGTAAAAATGTTTTCTTTTGATGCAATAATAAACTAACAATCACAACTACTATCACAAAAAGTAGATGTGGTTGACCAGTAACAAAAACAAAAGGCTTCGTTAGTTGCAGAAGACTTTCAAACAAAACAATGCCTTTTGTCAATAAAGTAATCAACCCAGCAACAGGAATATGCGCCCACTGTAAACCACAAATTAAGACACTCGCCGGCAAAAGGAACTGAAATAATGGGCCACAAACAGCTGTGAGTAGCCCCGCAAAAAGCGGAATTTCAAAGAAAAAGTACATCATTACTGGCGCTGCTAATAAAGAGAGTTTTTGAGAAAAGCATACTTGCTGCCACAAAGTTACTACGTTCGATCCACGCAACAAAATCAACCATGACATCCCAACCGATAATATTCCTGATAGCTGTAGCAATGTTTTGGGGTTTAATAGTAATAATAAGAGTAAAACAATACTAAAGCGATCCATACTCGATAGATAAATTTTCTTTTCCTTTAATAGTAAATTTAATCCATACAACAATGACGCGCGCCAAACACTGATCCCTTGACCAAAAAGAACAATCCCGATCACAATCAATATCCCCATAATCCAACCAAACTCCATAAAAACAAGACGCGTTCTTCGTAATAAACGATGCAGCCAACCATAAAATATATAGACATGCATGCCTGAGATTGTAAAAAAATGTAAAATGCCGCTACTACTATAAATGTCACGTAATTCTTGAAAAGATTGATTACGATAACCAACCAGTAATGCCATAAAATAGGTGGCTATTTTTTGTGGAAACTGCAGCTCTAGCCAATCAATCAATGCAGCTCGTTTTTGCCTTAAGTAGCTCCATCCATGGTTGTCTCCTTGTGGCAAGAGGTCATCAATTAGAAATGTGCCTAACTGATTGCTAGCAAATAAAAAAGCTTGTTGATCAAAACCATGTTTATTTTTTGACGGGGCATTTTCTCTGAATATGCCCTTCACAGCAATTGTTTTATTCCATTGTGCGCGTTTTTGCCAACTTGCTAATTCCGTCTCGTCTTTTGCTTTGTATTGCCCTTTGATTTTCCCCTTCTTAGTCATCCCTTCAAATTGAATGAGGTCACCATTTAGCTGAATCGTATCTGGATAGACTTGCATAACAAATTGCATCTCCTGATTACTCGGGGCAGCGACTACATTCGTTTGTTCTACCCTGAAAATAACAAAAAAGCTACAAAAAAGACTCAGTAGTAAAAGTACTACTTGCTTTTTGTAGCAAAGAATTCCTATAAAATAAAGACTAATTATTATGAAAAATGGTTGATGCAACAACCTAGCATGCGCAATCGTTGCAACAATCATCACAGGAAAAATCAATTGATTTTTCCATACGTGTCCACTACTCGTCATCAAAAGTACCAAAAGACAGTTTTTCGAAATATTTTGATTCTAACTTAACTTTCTCTACCTCCACACCTACATGTTTAATCAATTCAAGTGCATAGGCGTTATTGTGGTAATCATGTAGATAATAGATTTTTTGAATTCCTGCTTGCAGAATGGCTTTTGTACAATGCAAACACGGAAAATGTGTCACATAAATCTCTGCACCATCTGTTGAAACACCTAACTTTGCACATTGCAACAAGGCATTCATTTCAGCATGAATCGTGCGAATACAATGACCGTCAACCACATAGCATCCTTCATCGATACAATGATCATCTCCACTCACTGATCCGTTGTATCCTCCTGCAATGACCCGTTTATCTTTGACTAATGTAGCCCCTACTTCTAAACGAGTACAAGTGCTTCTCAACGCCAGCATGACTGACTGCGCCATAAAGTATTGGTTCCATGGAATCCGTTTATCGGCTTGTTTTCCGAATGGACGCAAATCGTTGATATCATAATATTTTTCAGCTTTTTCTTTCATCTATAAACTCCTTACTTTAGTAAAATCAATTCAAAATAGTTATAGTCAAAGTATATACATCACTATGCTTTGACTAACAATCAATTCTAAGTCACCTTGACCAAATATTACCATATTTCTTTCGTGTATGGTTGAAAAACGTCTAGTAAACCAATTCAAAGATAAAGTCGAAAGTATTACCTATAAAAAGCTATCCAATTGTCAAAGAGCGGACTTGTTTTATATGTATAAAGTACGTGCTAAATGATGAATAATTTTTCTACAGTTATAAGATATAAAAAATATTGAACTATCAATCTATACCACGGTCTCCTTTGTTACCATAAGAAAAAGCTATGAAATATGTCGCTAAACATCAATTTCGTAACTTTTTAGTTTAATTTCATTATTAAGATGATTACCAAGATTTTATCATCCTAGCTTTAAAAAATGGTTTCTTGAAATCTTACCACTTTCACTCTCTAAACTAAGATATAAAATCTCAATATAGAGGTAACTCAAACTCCATAGTATTATCAAATAAGGTCTTTTAAAAATTTCTGTACCACTTATTTCTCCAAACTGATATTATCGTGAAAACAATTGTTTAATTCGAAATCAACAAACAGCAAAGTTCTCTCTTGTAGATTATTACATTTTACTCCCCACATGCATAGCAACTGCTCCACCTACGTATCCTTTTACATCAACTTTGGTAAATCCGGCTTCTAAAAACTTTTCCTTGAGTTGCTGTTTTCCTGGAAATGTTTTAGCTGATTCTTGCAACCATGAATACTCCTTGTACATTTTCACAAACACGGTAGCTAATATTGGCATAACATATTGAAAATAGAAATTATAGAGTTGTCGCCAACCGATTAATGTCGGTTGAGACGTCTCTAAAGAAACAACGCTTCCTCCGAATTTGGTTACACGATACATTTCCTTTAACACGGCCATATAGTCGGGAACATTTCTTAAGCCAAACCCAATTGTCACATAATCAAAAGAATTGTCTTTAAAAGGAAGTTTCATCGCATTTCCTTTGATCCATTCAATTTGCTTCAATTGTCTTTTATCAGCTTTTTCTTTGGCAATGGTCAACATGCTCTCACTAAAATCAAGACCCACGACTTGCCCCCTCTTTCCTACTGCATGAGCGAGTGCGAGTGTCCAATCACCTGTTCCACAACAAACATCTAACGCTGTGTCACCGTTCTTCACTTTCATACGACGCATTGTACTTTTGCGCCAATGTTTATGCTGACCAAATGAAATCACCGAATTCATGAAATCGTAATTGTCATAAATTTTTTCAAACACTTCATATACCTTTTTTTCTTTTGTTGAATCATTCAATCTTTCCTCTTCTCCTTTCTAATAAAAAAAGGAAAAATAGACAAGACTAATCTCATCATTTTTCCTTTTTTTAGGTCTATATTACAGCTTCCTAATAGTTATTACTCGATTGGAATAGCTTTTTTATGTTCTACTTTTACTTGCGCTTTTGGTAAGGTAATTTTTAGAATTCCATCTTGATAAGCTGCCTTAATATCCTCCTCTTTCACATTATCAATCATAAACTGACGCTTTACACTGTTATAACTTCTTTCACTACGGACAACAGTTCCTTTATCATCTTTTTTCTCAGTTTCTGTTTGATGAGCACCTTCAATAGTTAATACACCATTCGTGTAATCAACCTGAATATTTTCTTTTGGAATTCCCGGAAGTTCTGCTTCAACTGTATAATTCTCTTCTGTTTCAAAAATATCTGTTTTCACTAAATTTTCCTTGAAGCCATCCAAAAAATTTCTACCTGCATTGCCTAAAAAATCAAAAGGAGTCATATCGAATAAGCTAGAGTTACGAGGAGTCACATCATTTGCCATCATAATCATTCCTTTCTATTTTTTATTTCATCTATATTATAAATAGTAGCGCTTTCTTTTTCAAACAATTTGAACAGTAGCTTTCCTATTAAAAATTATTAATAATTAATTACCAAGCAAGAATATTTTAAGAAAAAAAGAACTTAAGAATCACGTCCAATTAGCTTGATATTACAAGGATTTAGCCTATTCTTTAAAAAAGAGAGTAGAATCGTTGCAAGAAGAAATAACATCTAGCA
>NZ_MAEL01000013.1 GCF_009933335.1 Candidatus Enterococcus willemsii
CCTCAAAATAGTATAGTGATAGTACGATTTTCTAATAACTTCAAAACTATTAATGTATCTATATACATTAATATTGAAACGAGTATCTTGTCCCATCGGAGAATTAGAAAAAATAATATTATTATTTTTTAGAAAAGTTTTTTTATATACTTTGTTCCACAGTGTATATAACATATTTGTGCAAAACAACTCAGAAAATGATTCTAAGAAATCAACCCGTGTGTAGGATTTGTTTTTAAAAACACAACTTTCTGTGCTACTCACTATACGTCCATCATATTCTATCTCATTCCAATAACCAAACATATACACATCTTGATTTGAATTTATCATTTTAGATATATTATTGAATAAATCTGTTTCGATATAATCATCTGGATCGCAAAAATAAATATACTCTCCTTCAGCTATCTCTAATCCTAAATTACGAGATTCACCTGTCCCTGAATTCTTCTTGTTAAGTAATTTAATATTACTAAACTTTTTTTCATATACTTGGCAAATTTTTTTACTATTATCTGTAGACCCATCATTAACTAAGATAATCTCAACATCTGACATATCTTGATTTACTATGCTTTCCAAGCATCTTTCTAAATAATTTTCTACATTATAGATTGGTATTATCACACTAAGTTTCATTTTTTCTCCTTTTAAACGTCACTTCATTCATATCATCACATAATAATAATGAAAAAACTAACGGATTAAATGCATATCTTTCAAATATTCCAAATATAAATATCGACACAAACAATAAAAACAGTAATGGATTATTTCTATTATTGTATAGCTTAATATACAGTATAACTAAAAAGAGTAAGAAAAATATTAACCCTTGATTAATTAAAATTCGGAAGTAACCATTATCAAGTATCCATAATTCTGATTTTATAAAATGTCCATAAAATAAATCATTGTTGAGTCGTTCGGATACACTACTTCCAAACCAATGTACTCCAATTGTGTCAATAAAATACTTCGACATAGCTATACGCCCTGAAAATAGATTGTTTAAATTTACAAAAAAATTAGTGGGTTTATATAATAAAGGAGGCAATATATTTATTATATTCACTCCTATATAGCTACCTATGACAACTAATGACGGTATTTTTACTACTTTTAACCAGTTTAAAAGTAGACTTCCTACAATAACAATTATAGATAAATATATTGATGTTCTAGAATCTGTAACTTTAAAAAATATTATACTTATAACCATTAACATTAAATACCACAGTATTTTTTGCTTTTTATCTTTTAGTAATATCAATATATCTAATACTACACTGAAAAAAACCGTCCCAAATGTATTTGGCGAACTGAATCCTAAAGTCATTCTACT
>NZ_MAEL01000014.1 GCF_009933335.1 Candidatus Enterococcus willemsii
TTATTAATTAGTGCAGAAAATAAAAAAAATTCAGAAAATTCATTGACTTTTATTTTGATACACGTTATATTGTAAAAAATCAATAAAATAAATTAGATTTTTCAATTGTAAGGAGACGATTCATATGCACAAAGAAAGACACTACTTATTAGTCATTATTAGGTAAACGGACTTAGAACACGGAAAAAACAATCCGGTTGTTTGAGTCCTATTTGTGTTAATGAATGGGATTCTTACAAAAGAGCATCCCATTCTACTCGTTAGAAGGATGCTCTTTTTTTCAGAAAAAGCTAGTCAACTATTCAGAGAATTAGTTGGAATAAAATTTAATAGGTTGTTAGGAACTAGGAGTGAGACTATGAGAAGTGATCAAATAAAAAAAGGAATCGATGCAGCACCAGCTAGAAGTTTATTATATGCGACAGGACAAGTAAAAAATATTCAAGATATGAATAAACCATTTATCGCAATTTGTAATTCATATATTGATATTGTTCCGGGGCATGTTCATTTAAGAGAACTGGCCGATGTTGCTAAAGAAGCAATCCGAGAAGCCGGGGGAATTCCATTCGAATTTAATACAATTGGTGTGGATGATGGTATTGCAATGGGACATATCGGAATGCGTTACTCATTACCTAGTCGAGAACTAATTTGTGACTCCGCAGAGACAGTAATCAATGCGCATTGGTTTGATGGTGTCTTCTACATGCCGAATTGTGACAAGATTACACCGGGGATGATTATGGCAGCAATGCGAACAAACGTGCCAGCGATTTTTTGTTCGGGCGGTCCAATGAAGGCAGGTGTTGACCCTCGTGGACATCAAATTACTTTATCTAATATGTTTGAAGCAGTGGGCGCACATAAAGCTGGAACGATGTCAGCTGAAGAATTTAAATTTATGGAAGAAAATGCTTGCCCAACGTGTGGGTCATGTGCCGGGATGTTTACAGCGAATTCAATGAATTGCTTGTTGGAAATTTTAGGATTAGCTTTACCAGGAAATGGGACAACATTAGCAGTTTCGGAAGATCGTCGCGAACTTGTTCGTCAAGCGGCATTTCGTTTAATGGATTTAGTGAAAAAACAAATCAAACCACGTGACATCGTAACGAAAGAAGCGATTGATGATGCATTTGCACTAGACATGGCGATGGGAGGCTCAACAAATACCGTTCTTCATACATTAGCTATTGCTAACGAAGGGGAAATTGATTACAACTTAGCTGATGTCAATGAAATTGCCAAACGAGTACCATATCTTTCAAAAATAGCACCATCTTCTGCTTATTCGATGCATGATGTACATGAAGCCGGCGGCGTGTCAGCAATTATTCGTGAACTTTGTGATATCGAAGGTGCGATTCATCCAGATCGAATCACGGTAACTGGGAAAACAATCCGTGAAAATGTCAAAGATTCAGTCATTCATAACACAGAGGTAATTCATCCAAAAGAGAATCCGTATAGTCCAGTTGGTGGATTATCTATCCTTTATGGAAACATTGCACCAGAAGGTAGTGTCATCAAAGTTGGTGGTGTTGATTCGGACATACATGAATTTAGAGGAGAAGCGATTTGTTTTAGCACACATGACGAAGCGGTGGAAGCAATTGATAATGGAACCGTCAGAAAAGGTCATGTTGTTGTGATTCGTTATGAAGGACCAAAAGGAGGTCCGGGAATGCCTGAGATGTTAGCACCTACGTCAAGTATTGTTGGTCGTGGTTTAGGACGAGATGTTGCTTTAATTACTGATGGACGCTTCTCAGGAGCAACTAGAGGTATTGCTGTTGGACATGTTTCACCGGAAGCTGCAGCGGGCGGCCCATTAAGTTTGGTAAAAGACGGCGATATTATTTATATTGATTTAACTAATCGAACATTGAATGTGGAAGTCTCGGATGAGGAATTAGCTCAGCGTGAACAATCACGTCCAAAATTTGAATTTAAAGTAAAACATGGTTGGTTAGCGAGATACACCGCATTAGTAACATCTGCTCATACAGGTGGCATCATGCGTGTACCAGAAGATTAATAAAGGAAGTTGACACTACTATCAACTAAAATAGGAGGAAAATCTATGAAGGATCAAGAGCATATGCAGACATCTCAAACTATGTCAGGGGCCAAAGTACTTTTAAAAAGTTTACAAAAACATGGTGTTGAATTAGTTTTTGGCTATCCGGGTGGTGCCGTACTTCCATTATATGATGCGTTATATGATGCAGAAATTCCTAATATTCTGACGCGTCATGAGCAAGGTGCTGTTCACGCAGCAGAAGGATATGCGAAAGCAACAGGCAAACCAGGAGTTGTGATTGTAACTAGTGGTCCTGGTGCAACGAATGTTGTCACTGGAATTGCAGATGCAATGGGTGATTCGATTCCTTTAGTTGTTTTTACTGGACAGGTAGCAACCCCAGGAATTGGAAAAGATGCGTTCCAAGAAGCAGATATTTTAGGTATTACATTGCCTATTACCAAACATAATTATCAAGTTCGGGATGTAGATGAACTAGAAAAAATTATTGATGAAGCATTTCATATAGCGACAACTGGTCGCAAAGGACCTGTTGTGATTGATTTGCCAAAAGATATTTCAATTATTGAAGGTACTTACCGACACCGTACGAAACCTGTAAATCTTATCAGTTATCAACCAACGGTGGTTCCTTCACAAATGCAGATTAATCGATTGATGGAACAATTGAAAAAAGCGAAAAAACCGATTGTTTTAGCTGGTGCTGGTGTGACTGCAGCAAATGCCGCACAAGAACTACAAACGTTTGTTGAACGATATAAACTACCGACGGTTACTACTTTGCTAGGATTAGGGACTGTGCCTGCCAACTTTCCTTATTTCTTAGGAATGGGTGGCATGCATGGTAGCTATGCCGCAAATATGGCACTAGCTGAATGTGATTTGTTAATTAATATTGGAAGTCGTTTTGATGACCGTTTAGCTACGTGTCCAAGTCAATTTGCAACAGGAGCGACGATTGCGCATATTGACATTGATCCAGCTGAAATTGGTAAAATTATTAAGACGGATATTCCAATTGTAGGGGACGCGAAAAAAGCACTCGAGCAGCTATTAACTTTTGAGCCATTTGATGTGGATAGTACACAATGGCAAGAACTTTGTCAGCAGCGCAAAGCACGCTACCCATTTACTTTTAATCGTGAAGATCAATCAGAGATTAAACCGCAACGAGTGATTGAAAAAGTTGGTGAAATTACAAAAGGGCAAGCCTTTGTCTCAACAGATGTTGGGCAACATCAAATGTGGGTAGCACAATACTATCCATTTAATTTCCCAAATCAATTAATTACCAGTGGTGGGTTAGGAACAATGGGCTTTGGTATTCCTGCTGGAATTGGCGCGCAATTTGCCTACCGTGACCGTCCGGTTGTTGTATTTGTGGGTGACGGTGGTTTCCAAATGACGAATCAAGAATTTGCTATCTTAAATGAAAATGGATTGAATGTTAAGTTTGTTTTGATTAACAATGGTTCTTTAGGAATGGTTCGACAATGGCAGGAAAGTTTCCACAATGAACGTCGCTCTTCGTCTGTTTTTTCTGGGCAACCAGATTTTATCAAATTGGCAGATGCGTATGGAATCGATGCGGTTCGCATTTCAAATCCAGCAACACTTGATGATGAATTGGAAGAAGCCTTTGCTAAAGAAGGCCCAATGCTAATTGAGGTAATTGTATCGAACACAGAACACGTAATGCCAATGGTACCAGCAGGTATTCCGAACGATCAGATGATAGGGGTGGAGTAAAATGAGACGAATTATGATGGCGATGGTTTATAACAAATCAGGTGTACTTAGCCGTATTACGAGTGTTTTGAACCGCCGACAAGTAAATATTGAGAGTATTTCAGTAGGTCTTGTTGAATCTGAAATTTCGCGAATGACTATCGTGGTAAATGTGGAGACATTATCAGAGGCAGAACAAGTAACCAAACAATTGAATAAACAAATTGAAGTTGTGAAAGTATCTGATATCACAAATGATCCGCATATTGAACGCGAGCTGGCATTGATTAAAGTAAGTGCACCGCCAACATCACGTTCAGAGATTCAAGCAGTGATTGCACCATTTCGAGCAGATATTGTCGATGTTGCACAAAAAACAATTATCGTGCAAGTCGTTGGCACTCACGACAAAATTGATGCTTTTATTGACGTATTACGTCCGTATGGTATCAAACAGTTAGCAAGAACCGGAATTACCGGACTGACAAGAGGTTAATCGCATTAAATTGCTTTTAATAAATATAGAAAAAACGAGAGTATAACTTTGGAGGGAAATAGAATATGGTAAAAGTTTATTATGATGATGCAGTAGCGGAAAACGCACTAGAAGGAAGTACAATTGCAGTAGTTGGGTATGGTTCACAAGGACATGCGCATGCACAAAATTTACGAGATAATGGCCACCAAGTTATCATCGGTATTCGTGAAGGTAAATCAGCAGAAGCAGCCCGCGAAGATGGGTTTGATGTTTTTGAAGTAAATGAAGCTGCTAAACAAGCAGATGTCATCATGATTTTAGCACCTGATGAAATTCAAGGTGGATTGTATGAAAAAGAAATTGCCCCTAATTTAGAAGCAGGAAACTCATTGGTTTTCGCTCATGGATTTAACATCCACTTTGATGTTATTACACCACCAGCAGATGTGGATGTATTTTTAGTTGCACCGAAAGGACCAGGTCATTTAGTTCGTCGTACATTTGTTGACGGATTTGCAGTACCAGCATTGTTCGCTGTGTATCAAGATGCTTCTGGTAAAGCAACAGATAAAGCATTGTCTTATGCAAAAGGGATTGGCGCAACTCGTGTAGGTGTATTAGAAACAACATTTAAAGAAGAAACAGAAACTGACTTGTTTGGTGAACAAGCTGTATTATGTGGTGGCTTAACTAGCTTGATTGAAGCAGGTTTTGAAACACTAGTAGAAGCTGGTTACCAACCAGAATTGGCTTACTTTGAAGTTTGTCATGAAATGAAATTAATCATCGACCTTATTTATGAAGGAGGATTCGCTAAAATGCGTAATTCAATCTCAAATACAGCTGAATACGGTGATTACGTTTCTGGACCACGTGTTATCACAGAAGTTGCCAAAGCAAACATGAAGGACGTTCTAACAGACATCCAAAATGGTACATTTGCAAGAAACTTTGTAGAAGATAATGAAAATGGCTTCCCAGAATTTAACAAAATGCGTAAAGAACGCGCAGGTCATCAAATTGAAGCCGTTGGTGCTGAATTGAGAAAAATGATGCCTTTCGTAAAAACAATCGACTAAAAAAGAACTAAGTAGGGGTGAATAATTTGGGGTTAGTAACAAGAAATGATGTAGACAACGCGTATCAGCTACTCAAATCAGCTGTTACCCATACACCATTACAATATGATCGATATTTATCAGAAAAATATCAAGCAACAATCTTACTAAAACGTGAAGATTTACAAAAAGTACGTTCTTTTAAATTACGCGGTGCATATTATGCTATTATGCAACGACCAAAAGAAGAATTAGAAAATGGGGTTGTCTGCGCAAGTGCAGGCAACCATGCACAAGGGGTGGCATATACTTGTCGTGAAATTGATGCGCAAGCTGTCATTTTTATGCCAAGTACAACACCTCAACAAAAAGTTTCACAAGTTTCTTTTTTTGGTGGGGATAATGCGACAATTCAATTAGTAGGTGATACTTTTGATGCTTCGGCGGCTGCAGCTAAAGCATATGCAGAAGAACATGGTATGGCATTTATTGATCCATTCGATGATTCTGCTATTATTGCAGGTCAAGGCACTTTAGCCGTCGAAATGATGGCAGATGCACAAAAAGAAAGCTACCAACCAGATTATGTGTTTGCAGCCATTGGCGGTGGAGGATTAATTAGTGGCGTAAGTACTTATGTAAAAGACGTCAGTCCAATTACACAGATTATTGGTGTGGAGCCAAAAGGTGCACCTTCTATGCAAAAGGCTTTTGATTACGGTTCACCTGTGCCACTAGAGAATATTGATAAATTTGTAGACGGAGCAGCTGTGAAAGAAGTCGGACAACTTACGTATCAGCATGCAAAAGAACATGTTGACCGATTGTTAGCAGTAGATGAAGGTTTGGTATGTACAACAATTTTAGAGTTATATACCAAACAAGCCATTGTTGCTGAGCCTGCGGGAGCATTAAGTGTGAGTGCATTAGAAGCCATGAAAGAGGACATCAAAGGAAAAACAGTGATTTGTATCATCAGCGGTGGAAATAATGACATTAATCGAATGGCAGAAATTGAAGAACGTTCATTAATTTATCAAGGATTAATGAATTATTTTGTTATCAATTTCCCGCAACGTCCAGGAGCTTTGAAAGAGTTCGTTAGTGAGGTGTTGGGACCAGATGATGATATTACTCGTTTTGAATATACGAAGAAAATTAATCGTGGTTCAGGACCAGTTGTTCTAGGTGTCTTATCAAAAACACGGGAAGATGTACCGAGCTTATTTGAACGCATCGCAGAATTTGATCCAACCTATATTGATTTGAGTGAAAACCAATCGTTATTCACCTTACTTGTTTAATGAAAAAAGCAAAATCTTTCGAGATTTTGCTTTTTTTGCATGATGTGAGACATGGTATAATAAAAATAATATAACCAATGGTTTTGGAATAGGAGGGAAAGTATGCAGCTTAATTACAAGAAAAAGACAAAGGAAACAACGATTGTTTTCGGTGAAATTTTATCAACCAGTATTAAGCGTGACATGTATCAAGGAAAACACATTATTATTTTTACAAATCAACGATATTATGATCGTTTCTTTGATAAGATTCAACGTCTTTTCTCTACGCAAACCATTGATTGGTATGTATGTAGTAATTTGTTATATAGCAATCATGTACAAGAAATGATGGATATTTTACATTTTTTAGAGCCATTTTCACCGCAAGAAAACTATTTATTTATTGGTTTTGGGAATGAAGGTGTAATGCAATTGACCGGTTTCTTGCAACAAACAACTATTTTAAAGGCTGAATTTTGGGCATTGCCGGTTTCTTTGCAGTCTTATGCGATGGCTTTGATGGAAGAAAGATATATTTATAAGCAACCGATGGAACTGATTTTAAAACAAGAAAATTTACCTACTCGTATTTTTTTAGACCAAACGATTATTGCCAAGCAAAATGAAGGGAAATTAGTGGATTTGCAAATTTTTGTTCGTGCTGCTCTTGTTTGTGATTATCCCTTATTGCATGCGTTATTTCGAAGTTTTTCAACGACAAAACAATTACATGCCACTTCTTTTACTGTTTTTGTTGAAGGGTTAACGCAACTGTATCAAAAATCAGCCGTTGAAATTGATATGTTTGGGAAATTGTTTGAAGAAGCTTTTTATATCACTACAAATGGACATTTGCTTTCAGAAAATATGAAACGCTTTTTAGGAATGTTGTTGCATTTATTTTGGAATTTAGAAGTGATAGACTCATCCTTTCATATTAAAAATTTTATGATTTGGTTAAAACATCTCGGTTTTCCTATTGATTTTCCATCACAAATTTCGGTTGCTGAATACTTGCAAAATGTGTTACATTTACAAGATAAGTATCCTGAGTTGGTGGTTTTATCGGAAATTGGTACAATAGGTGTACGAGAATCAATCAAAGAAAAACAGTTGATTCAAGCCATAGAACATTACCAGAAACTGGTTATGGAGATTTGAGGGAAAAAAGAATGACATATAGTGAAAAAATGTTACAAGCATTGCATAATGAAGATTTAGCCGAAGCGCAATTAGCATTAGCGGAGGCATTAAAAAAGGACGATTCAGCTATTCTAGCAGAATTGGGAGAAGAGTTATTTGCCATTGGTTTTTTAGAAGAAGCTAAGACGATTTTTGAAACCTTACAAACACGCCAACCAAATGAAGAAATGTATCATTTGTCATTGGCAGAAATCGCGATTGAAAATAATCAAATTGAAGAAGCTTTTGAGCATTTAGAGTCTATTTCTGCAGACAATGAGAATTATCCGCAAGCGTTATTGATTACAGCTGATTTGTATCAAGTTTTGGGAATTCCCGAAGTAAGTGAAGCCAAATTAAAAGAAGCCGCTCAATTGTTACCTGAAGAGAGTCTTATTCAATTTGCTTTAGCAGAGCTTTATTTTTCAACAGATAAATTTGCTGAAGCAGAACAATTGTATCGTTTGTTATTCAGTGGTGAGGAGCAATCAATTGCGAATATTTCAATAGCAGAACGAATTGGCTCGGCTTTAAGTATGCAAGGTAAATTTGAAGAAGCGGTTGTCTTTTTGGAAGAAGCATTAGAGGAAGAACAGACGGATGATCGTTTATTCCAAACGGCTTTTGTGTATTTGCAATTAAAAGAAAATGAAAAAGCCATTTTCTATTTACAACAATTGCGCGCAATGAATCCACAATATCAAGCGCTCTATCTGTATTTAGCAGAAGCGTTACAAGAGGAAGAATTACTAGAAGAAGCGCAAGAAGTTATAGAGGAAGGGATTAAAGAAAATCCGTTCCAAGTAGATTTATACCATTTTGCTTCAGAAAATAGCTATCGTCTACATGATGTAAAAAAAGCCGAAGAATATTTAATAAAAGCTTTGGAAACGGGCGAAAAAGAAGATGAAACGTTATTAACGTTAAGTAATTTATATTTAAATGAGTCGATGTTTGAAGAAGTTATCGAAACCATTCAACGGATGGAAGAGACAGACAATCCATATGCTCTTTGGAATTTAGCGCATGCGTATAATGAATTAGAAGAGTTCGATTCTGCGGCAAAATATTATGAAGAAGCAAACGCAACTTTACACCATGAGCCCGAATTCATGAAAGAATATGGCGTATTTTTACGCGAAGAAGGTCGCTTAGAAGAAGCAACTCAATTGTTGCAACATTACTTATCACATGAACCAGGTGATATGGAGGTCCAATCGATTCTAGATGACTTGTTGGAAAGATAGGTGAAATATACATGACCATCAACATAACAGACAAAAAGCAATTTTTAAATTGGTTGGCATCACATGAATCTTTTGCACGACGGGAAGTTTCGTGGATTTTAAACTATTTAGCGACCCATGAAACAATTTTGAAAAATGTTCATATTGTGGAACACGCTGAAAAAACACCACGTGGAATTTGTATGCAGACAAATAAACATATCGGAAATCCTATTTCTCTTTTTTTAGAAGGAAAAGTTTTTGTAGACAGCGATCAAATTTTTCATGAAATACGTTTAAACTGGAAAGAACCTTTGTATTTGGAGTGTCGATTTGCTAATTCGTGGGAAAATAGCTTGTTTTTAGCTGTATTAGAAGACAATCCGTTTCATCGTTGGAATGAGACGTTAGATACAGAAATGACTTCTAAAGTAGCAGATTTTTTTGTAAAGGAAGATATCGAAGCACGGATAGCGGAACTCTATCAACAAATTGATGATGCTTTAGAAAACGGTGACCAAGCCCAATTTTTATCCCTGTCTTCAGAAGTGAATCAATTATTGGAACAAAAAGCGTTAGTATTGGATTAATGTTAGAAAAAGTCAGAAACTGTTGGTTTTTGACTTTTTTCTTTTTAATGAAATCATTACGTGCAAAGTAGCAGAATTGATTGTATAGTAATAGTGTAGACAAGTTGAGAGAAACGAACGGATTAATCTGTTATCACGTGGTGCGAACCCTATGCTCCCAGAAATTCCCTGGGAGATTCGCACTGAAAAAAAGAGGTAAAATGAAAAAATGATGAGAGAATAAATACGATTATATTTTTATTATCAGAAAAAAATATAATTGGGCGATGTTTATCAAAAATAAGTAGGGTTTTTGACTTGTTTTACGAAAAAATCGCCGTTGCACTCTTTATGAGTGCATGGATTGAAATTTTGATATAATTCTCCATGTAATCAACTCCTAATGTTGCACTCTTTATGAGTGCATGGATTGAAATGAACCATTAGCCAAGTCATTTGACCGTCTAATCAAGGTTGCACTCTTTATGAGTGCATGGATTGAAATTTCGATATTCTCACTATCATTATCAATAATCTTGTTGCACTCTTTATGAGTGCATGGATTGAAATTATATTTATATAATACCACCATATTGGTGGTTAGTTGCACTCTTTATGAGTGCATGGATTGAAATAGCAGTGTCCTCAGTTGACTCTTGTCTCAGGTACGCGTTGCACTCTTTATGAGTGCATGGATTGAAATTTTCGTATCAACAAACACACCATAAATATAAGCTGTTGCACTCTTTATGAGTGCATGGATTGAAATAAAAAATGGACGCTGAGGCAGAACGTGATGCGATGTTGCACTCTTTATGAGTGCATGGATTGAAATAAATGGATAGTCGTATTCATCTACTAATTCTTCCAACGTTGCACTCTTTATGAGTGCATGGATTGAAATATTGACGAGTATTTCCCATCTTATGATTACGCTAGTTGCACTCTTTATGAGTGCATGGATTGAAATTTAGACTATCGAATCACAAATGATGATAAACAATTGTTGCACTCTTTATGAGTGCACGCATTGAAATTACTTAGGAGTATGTTCTATAAATAATAAATTGGAAAATTAGCTAGTAGATACTATAAACTTATGAAAAAACTTCTACTTTATACGAGCATGCATACTCTTTACAATCAAGGAGGTCTTTATAAGTTTCCAGTACTGTGATTTTTTGACTGCATGTCATTGTAGTATCGTAACACTCGTATCTTAAAAACAAGACTTTCACTAGTCAATCAATTGAAAATGTGCTAAAGTATATTAGACGAATAATAGGCAGGAGGTTCCAAACGTGTATAACTTTATATTAGGAACAGTTATTGTACTTTCAATTATTTTAATTATCGCAATCATGATGCAGCCAAGTAAGCAAAATAGTGCAGCAAGTGCATTTACTGGTGGTGCAGATCAACTTTTTGGTAAACAAAAAGCACGTGGGTTTGAAGCTGTCATGCAACGAGCAACAGCTATCTTGGGTGCTGTTTGGTTAGTATTACTATTTGTATTAGTATTACTATCATCGACTAGATAATAAAAAGAGTTTGAGACGATAATTTCTCAAGCTCTTTTTTTAGTTTTAAATGTGGTAAAATGAGTACTGAGGTGTTGAAAATGAAAAAAATGAGTTTACCTAAACCGCTCTTTGCTGAACATGGCGCTAGAGCAGTCTTATTATTGCATGCTTACTCTGGTAGTCCAAATGATGTGAGGATGCTTTGTAGATATTTAGAACAAGAAAATTATACAGTATATTCACCAATGTTTGCAGGTCATGGCACATTGAATCCGCAAGATATTTTAAATGAAGAGGTCAATACATGGTTTGAAAATACGAAGACAGCAATTCAATTTTTAAAAGACAAAGGCTACCAAGAAATTGCTGTTTTAGGTTTGTCTATGGGTGGTATTATGGCAATGGGCGCACTTACCCTGAATGATCCAGCGATTGTTGGTGGAGGAGCTTTTTGTTCGCCAATTTTTAAAACAGAAAATAGTGTACCTGAGAATTTTATTCGTTATGCTGAAAAAGTATTGAGTTACTCTGATTTTTCAGTTGAGGAGCAACAACGTATGATGTCAGTTATTAAAGAAGATGCTGTGAAGCAACTGGCAGCAATTGAAACTTTTGCAAGTGAGGTACAAGCAAAATTAGCCAATATTACAATTCCTGTTTTTTTAGCCCAAGCAGGTCAAGATAAAATGATTGCTCCCGAAACTGTCTACCGGACAGCTCAAGCACTTGCTCAAACAAAAATTACGGTGCAATGGTATCCAAATAGTGGTCATGTTATTACCGTAGATCAAGAAAGAAAAGAATTTGAAAAAGACGTATTAGCTTTTATAGAGAGCTTGTCTTGGAATGGGGAATAAAAATTATGAAAGAAACCATAAAAACAAAAATTTTGCTCTTTATGGAACAGAGTCGCAAGCAAAGTTTTTCAATGGAAGAACTAGCAGAAAATCTTCATTTGCAAAAAAGTGACGATTTTAAAGCTTTGGTGCAAACTATAGCGACAATGGAAAGAGAAAAATTAATTATTTTCAATAAGAAAGGAAAGATAAAGCTTCCACAAAAACAAGTTGTCGTTGAAGGAACCTTTCGAGCGAATAGTCGAGGCTTTGGTTTTGTGACAATTGATCCTGAAGAAGCAGATGTATTTATCCCGAAAGAAGCGACCGGTTATGCGATGGATGGTGACACCGTTGCCATCGACATTGTGAAACCTGCAGATCCGTTTGGAGATCGAGGGGCCGAAGGGAAAGTTGTCGAAGTACGCAAACGACAAGCTAGCCAAATTGTCGGTGAATTTACGTTATTTTCAGAAGAAGAAATTAAAGAATCTGACTTGTATGGTGTGGTTAAACCAAAAGATAAAAAATTAGAAGAATTACAAGTATTTATTGCAGCGGAAGGTATTCGTCCAGTTGATGGTAGTATTGTGAGTGTTGAAATTACTCATTATCCTGAAAAAGATTATGCCACAAGTTTGGAAGGGATTGTGAAGCAAGTTATTGGCCACAAAAATGATCCAGGAATGGACATTTTATCTATCGTTGTTGCCAATGGCATTCCGACTAAATTTCCAGAAGAAGTTTTGGCGGAAGCGAATGCGGTACCTGATGAAATTGATCCGAAAGATTTCCCAGAACGTAGAGATTTACGTGATCAACTTATCGTGACAATTGATGGTGAAGATGCCAAAGATTTAGATGATGCAGTGACAGTGAAAAAATTAGCCAACGGCAATTATTTCTTGGGTGTGCATATTGCAGATGTTTCTTATTATGTGACCGAAGATAGTCAGTTAGATAAAGAAGCTTTTGAACGTGGCACAAGTGTGTACTTAACAGACCGAGTGATTCCCATGTTGCCACAACGCTTATCAAACGGAATTTGCTCGTTAAATCCTCATGTTCCTCGTTTAGCAATGAGTTGTGAAATGGAAATTAGCCCAGAAGGTCATGTTATTTCCCACGAGATTTTTCAAAGCATTATCCAAACAACAGAGCGGATGACATATACAGCAGTCAATGCTATTTTGGAGGAGCAAGATTCAGAGATAATGGAACGCTATCGAGCATTAGTTCCAATGTTTCAAGAAATGAGGCAATTGCATGAAATTTTAGAAGCGATGCGTGTGCGTCGTGGAGCAGTTTCATTTGAAGATAATGAAGCAAAAGTGTTAGTTGACTCAGAAGGTCATCCATTAGAAATCCAACTTCGTACAAGAGGAATTGGGGAACGATTAATTGAATCGTTTATGTTAGCAGCTAACGAAACAGTAGCAGAACATTTTAATAGTCGAAAACTACCGTTCATTTATCGTATTCATGAAGATCCCAAAGAAGAAAAGTTACGTCGTTTCTTTGATTTTGCAGCAGCCTTGGGTATTTTAGTCAAACAAACGAAAGGTTCAATTACTCCAAAAGATTTACAAAAAGTAGTGGAAGATGTTGCAGATAAACCAGAGTCTATGGTGATTAATACGATGCTATTACGTAGTATGCAACAAGCAAAATATTCAGAAGAAAACTATGGTCACTATGGTCTAGCAGCCGACTATTATACGCATTTTACCTCACCAATTCGTCGTTATCCAGATTTGATTGTTCATCGTTTGATTCGTTCTTATGCACAAGATCGAACCGAAGAAAATCAAGAAAAATGGGCAGAAGCGCTACCGGATATTGCCCTGCATAGCTCGCAAATGGAGCGACGCGCAGTGGAAGCGGAACGTGAAGTGGATTCGTTGAAAAAAGCCGAATTTATGGCAGATCATATCGATGAAGAGTTTGATGGGATTATTAGCTCGGTTGTCAAATTTGGATTATTCATTGAATTACCAAATACGATTGAAGGATTAATTCATATCAATGACTTGAAACAAGACTACTTCCATTATTTGGAAAACCATTTGGCATTAGTTGGTGAACGTACGGGCATGACTTTCAAAATTGGTCAAAAAGTACGTATTCGTGTTGTAAAAGCTGATCCAGAAACACGAGAAATTGATTTTGAGTTGATCGAAGCAGAAGATATTCCATCATTAACAGATATCAATAAGAATCGTAGACAAAGACGAAATAAACCAAAAAAACAGTATAAATCAACAGAGGAAAAAGAAACAAAATACGGCAAAAAACCAAAAGAGAAACATAAAAAAGGGAAAAAGAAACCTTTTTACAAAAGTGTAGTTAAAAAAAAGGGAAAAAAAGCCGATAAGAAAAAATAGTAGGTAATTGGAGGAAACACAATGCCAAAAGGTGAAGGAAATCTCATTGCACAAAACAGAAAAGCAAGACATGATTATACTATTGTCGACACTATTGAGGCGGGGATTGTTTTACAAGGAACGGAAATAAAATCTATTCGGAATAGTCGAATTAACTTAAAAGATGGATTTGTCCGTATTCGTAACGGAGAAGCTTTTCTCTATAACGTGCATATCAGTCCATATGAACAAGGGAATATCTTCAATCATGATCCTTTACGTACTCGTAAATTACTTCTTCATAAGAAGCAAATAACGAAATTATTAGGTGAAACGAAAAATACTGGGATGACAATTGTTCCATTAAAAGTTTACCTAAAAGATGGTTATGCTAAAGTGTTAATTGGATTAGCTAAAGGAAAACGCGATTACGATAAGCGAGAAACATTAAAACGAAAAGATCAAGATCGTCAATTGCAGCGTGTGATGAAAAACTTCTGATATTCTTTGGAAATAAAGAAAAGATGGTCTTTTCTTTATTTCCCACATGCTTGTTACGAAATGTGCAAAATCGGTTGTGAAAATTGCTTTTTTTGTTTGTATAAATGTTATTATTAATAAAATTTAGCTTTTCTTAATTTTTGATTCGTTTTTCAAATAGGCTGAAATGTCCTATTTTACTGAAAAAACTTTGAAATTTTCCTTATATGGTGGTATGATACCGATTGTTACTACAACTGTGAAAAAAATTGCACAAACTATTTTTTTTCACAAGTGTGCAGATTATAGGAAAAGAGGTGAGAAATTTTGGAAGAACGTTCACTGCTGTTTCAAATAGGTCCCATTTGGTTTGATGGAACAGTCATACTCATGACGTTACTTACGTGTATTATCGTTTTTGCTGTTGTTTTTATTTGCACACGTAATTTAAAAATGAAACCGACAGGTAAGCAAAATTTTATTGAATATGCAATTGACTTTGTTCGAGGGATTGTTTCAGATCAGTTACCTAAGAAAGATATTAATAATTACCATTTCTTAGGTTTTACGCTGTTTCTCTTTATTTTAGTAGCAAATGAAATTGGTTTAGTGACAAAAATTGTGACAGCCGACGAAATTAATCTATGGAAAAGTCCAACTGCGGATCCCTTTGTGACATTGAGTTTGGCGTTAATGGTTATCTTGTTAACACATTATTTTGGTGTGAAGGAGCTGGGATTCAAAACCTATTTTAAAAACTCATATCTTACACCAGTAAGTATTATTCTCCCAATTAAACTTTTGGAAGAGTTTACCAATGTAATTAGTTTAGGTTTGCGTTTATATGGAAATATTTTCGCGGGGGAAGTTCTTTTAGGATTGATCGTTTCGATGGTAAATAATATGGGGTGGTTAGCATTACCGCTAGCAATTCCATTAGAAATGATTTGGATTGGCTTCTCATTATTTATTGGAGCAATTCAAGCTTATGTATTTGTAACATTGACTATGGTATTCTTAAGTCACAAAATTGAATTAGAAGAATAAAGAAGATATTTTAGGAGGAAGAATTATTATGGAATTTATCGCAGCAGGAATGGCTATTATCGGATCAGCATTAGGAGCAGCATATGGTAACTCTCAAGTAGTTAAGCAAGCATTGGAATCAATGGCTCGCCAACCAGAAATGGTGAAAGAATTACGTTCAAACATGATTTTAGGGATGGCATTTATCGAAGCTGTGCCAATCTTAGGTATCGTTATTGCTTTACTTCTAGTTTTAAAATAAGACTAACAAAATAAAGCAGAAGTATGGACTCTTCTGCTTTTTTTGCGAGAAGTAAGCGACAAATAAAAGAGACAAAAATTTAAAAGGAGTTGTAGTGTATGTTTAATTTATCTGTTTTATCAGTAGCAGAAGTACACAATACAATGATAAGTAATATCCTTGTAGTTACAGGTTCATTTGTTCTCTTACTTGTACTTTTAAAGATTTTTGCATGGGACTCTATCGCATCAATCATGAAAAAACGTGAAGACAAGATTGCCAATGATTTAGATTCAGCCGAACAGTCTCGGATTGAAGCTGCCAAATTAGCAGATGAAAGAAAAGAACAGCTGTCTCAGTCACGCTCAGAAGCAGCTGAAATTATCAAACGCGCGAAAGACAGTGGGGAAGTGAGCCGCCAAACAATTTTAAATAATGCAAAAGAAGAAGTGTCTCATTTAAAAGAAAAAGCGCAAAATGACATTTCAATGGAACGTCAAACAGCATTGGCTTCTGTGAAAGATGAAGTTGCGGAGATCTCTCTTCAAATTGCTGAAAAATTATTGAGCCAAGAAATTTCTCTTGAATCTCATCAAGAATTGATTGATGAATGTATTGAAGGGTTAGGAACACAAGATGAAGCTCGATAAATTAACAGTTGCAAGACGTTATGGCAAAGCATTATTTGAGCTGGCGGTCGAATCAAAGCAAGCCGAAGATGTCTACAATGAGTTGTTGAAAGTACGAGGCATATTTGAGGAAATTCCTGAATTAGGAGACTTATTAAGTGATGTTCGATTAGAAAATGACGAAAAGCGTCAAATTATGGATAACTTATTAGAAGGTTTTACAGGTATTGTGCATAATGCGCTTGAAGTGATTTATCAATACAACCGAATGTATGATATGCCGCTGATTATTGATGAATATGAAAAAAGATTTAATGATAAACGAGGCGTTTTATTAGGTAGCGTGACAACTGCTGTACCTTTGACGGAAAGTCAACGACAAGTTTTGTCTAACAAAGCTGCGGAACGTTTCGGTTACAAAACTGCGCAATTAAAAGAAATAGTGAATCCTGATATACTCGGTGGAATGGTTTTTGAAGCCAATCATCGTGTGATTGATGGGAGTATAAAAAGCCGTTTAGAATATTTACGTAAGGAATTACGCAAATAATACAAAGAGTAAGAGGTGAATCGAATGGCCATTAAAGCAGAAGAAATTAGTGCTTTGATTAAAGAGCAAATAAAAAATTATCAAAGTAAACTTTCTGTCGAAGAAGTGGGAACTGTAACCTATATTGGTGACGGTATTGCACGTGCGCATGGACTTGAAAATGCAATGAGTGGAGAGTTACTTGAATTTTCAAATGGTTCTTTCGGTATGGCACAAAATTTAGAGTCGAATGACGTTGGGATTATTATTTTAGGAGACTTTGAAACCATCCGTGAAGGAGATAAAGTAAAACGTACAGGACGTATCATGGAAGTTCCTGTGGGAGAGGCCTTAATTGGTCGTGTTGTGAATCCTTTAGGCCAACCAATCGATGGGCAAGGTCCAATTGATACAGAGAAAAGTCGACCAGTAGAAGCACAAGCACCAGGAGTAATGCAACGTAAATCAGTTGCAGAACCAATGCAAACAGGTTTAAAAGCAATCGATGCCTTGGTACCAATTGGTAGAGGACAACGTGAGCTAGTAATCGGTGACAGAAAGACTGGGAAAACCTCTATTGCCATTGATACAATTATTAACCAAAAAGGGCAAGATATGATTTGTATCTATGTTGCAATTGGTCAAAAGGATTCTACTGTCCGTGCACAAGTAGAAACATTGCGTAGATATGGAGCGTTAGACTATACGATTGTGGTTTCAGCAGGGGCTTCTCAACCAGCACCGCTTCTATACATTGCACCATATGCAGGTACAGCAATGGGGGAAGAGTTCATGTATAACGGCAAGCATGTCTTGATTATTTTTGACGATTTATCAAAACAAGCCGTTGCCTATCGTGAACTTTCATTACTATTGCGCCGTCCTCCAGGTCGTGAAGCATATCCAGGGGATGTTTTCTATTTACATTCACGCTTGTTAGAACGTGCAGCGAAGTTAAGCGACGACTTGGGTGGAGGTTCGATGACAGCTTTACCATTCGTAGAAACACAAGCAGGAGATATCTCAGCATACATTCCAACTAACGTTATTTCGATTACTGACGGTCAAATTTTCTTGGAAAATGACTTGTTCTATTCAGGTGTTCGTCCGGCAGTAGCGGCAGGCTTGTCTGTTTCTCGTGTTGGTGGTTCAGCTCAAATCAAAGCGATGAAAAAAGTTGCCGGAACATTGCGTTTAGATTTGGCAAGTTATCGTGAATTAGAAGCATTTACTCAGTTTGGTTCAGATTTAGATGCTGCAACACAAGCAAAATTAAGTCGCGGTCGCCGAACAGTAGAAATCTTGAAACAAAAATTACATTCACCACTCCCTGTTGAAAAACAAGTGGTCATTTTATACGCTTTAACTCATGGCTTCTTGGATGCTGTGCCAGTAAATAGCTTGTTAGATTTTGAAGAACAATTGTTTGAGTATTTAGAAGCAAACCATAGTGAGTTATTTGATGTTATTCGTGAGACGAAGGATTTACCAGCAGAAGCTGACTTGGATAAAGGAATTAAAGAATTCCAAGAGATGTATGTTGCAGAGAAAAAAGAACAAAACAGAGCAGCTATCAAAGAGCATTTAACAAATATGAATCCAGCATAGAAGAGGTGAAGAAAAATGGGGGCTTCTCTAAATGAAATTAAACAACGTATAACTTCGACGAAGAAGACCAGTCAGATCACCAAAGCCATGCAGATGGTTTCGGCTTCGAAACTAACAAAATCAGAAGCGCATTCTACTCAATTTCAAATTTATGCTGAAAAAGTGCGTGAATTAGTCACACACATTGCAAAACAACAATTAACAACGATTCAAGGCTCAGATGATTTTGATGAATTAGATTTTAATAGCATGTTAATTAGCCGACCAGTTAAAAAAACTGGTTACATTGTGATTACTTCCGATGGTGGTTTAGTAGGTGGTTATAATAGTTCGATTTTGAAGCAAATGATGACAATGTTAGAAAAAGACCATCGCGCTGTGGACGAATATGTGATGATTGCGATTGGTGGCGTAGGTGCTGATTTTTTCAAAGCGAGAGGTATCAATATCGCGTATGAGTTACGTCACCTATCTGATCAACCGAGTTTTGAAGAAGTAAGAAAAATTGTCAATTTGACAACTTCTATGTATCAAAATGAAGTATTTGATGAATTGTATGTTTGTTACAATCATCATGTAAATTCATTGACCAGCCAATTTCGTGTTGAAAAAATGTTACCCATTTCTGGTATTGATCCAGAAGGTGCAACAGTATATGAACAAGAGTATATTTTTGAGCCTTCCAAAGAAGTGATTTTAAACCAATTATTACCACAATATGCGGAAAGTTTGATTTATGGCGCAATTGTTGATGCAAAGACAGCAGAACATGCAGCTGGTATGACAGCAATGAAGACAGCGACAGATAATGCATCAAATATTATTGATGACTTAACGATTTCTTATAATCGTGCGCGTCAAGGGGCAATTACCCAAGAGATTACTGAAATTGTTGGTGGAGCAGCCGCTCTCGAATAATTTCGTGAATGAATGGAGGAAAACAAATGAGTTCAGGCAAGATTGTTCAAGTCATCGGTCCGGTTGTTGATGTGGAATTTTCTTTGGACCAATCCTTACCAGATATTAATAACGCATTGGTTGTTTATAAAAAGAACGATGAAAAAACAAAAGTAGTACTTGAAGCAGCTTTAGAGCTTGGTGATGGTATTATTCGTACGATTGCAATGGAATCAACAGATGGCTTGCAACGTGGAATGGAAGTCATTGACACAGGGGCTTCGATTTCAGTCCCTGTTGGAAAAGAAACTTTAGGCCGTGTATTTAATGTCTTAGGAGAAACGATTGATTTAGAAGCACCTTTTCCTGAAGATGCTAAAAAAAGCGGTATCCACAAAAAAGCACCAGATTTTGATGAATTAAATACAAGTACAGAGATTCTTGAAACGGGGATTAAAGTTATCGACTTATTAGCCCCCTATTTAAAAGGTGGGAAAGTCGGATTATTCGGTGGTGCTGGTGTAGGTAAAACTGTTTTAATCCAAGAATTAATTCATAATATTGCACAAGAGCATGGCGGAATTTCTGTTTTTACAGGAGTTGGTGAACGAACACGTGAAGGAAATGACTTATATTATGAAATGAAAGATTCAGGTGTTATTGAAAAAACAGCGATGGTTTTTGGGCAAATGAATGAACCACCAGGTGCACGTATGCGTGTAGCATTGACTGGTTTAACAATTGCAGAATACTTCCGTGATGTAGAAGGACAAGATGTTCTTTTATTTATTGATAATATTTTCCGGTTTACTCAAGCTGGTTCAGAAGTATCAGCCTTACTAGGTCGGATGCCTTCAGCTGTTGGTTATCAACCAACGTTAGCAACAGAAATGGGTCAATTGCAAGAACGAATTACTTCAACTAAAAAAGGTTCAATTACGTCTATTCAAGCAATTTATGTTCCAGCGGATGACTATACTGATCCAGCTCCAGCCACAGCATTTGCGCATTTAGATGCAACAACTAACTTGGAACGTAAATTAACAGAACAAGGGATTTATCCAGCTGTCGATCCACTGGCTTCTTCATCCAGTGCTTTGGCACCTGAAATCGTTGGAGAAGAACATTACCGTGTAGCGAGCGAAGTTCAGCGTACGTTGCAACGTTATCGCGAATTACAAGATATTATTGCTATCTTAGGGATGGATGAGCTATCTGATGACGAAAAAGTATTAGTGTCACGTGCGCGTCGTATTCAATTCTTCTTATCGCAAAACTTCCATGTTGCAGAACAATTTACTGGTCAACCAGGTTCTTATGTTCCTGTAGCAGAAACAATCAAAGGTTTCCAAGAAATTCTAGATGGAAAACATGATGATTTACCGGAAGAAGCTTTTCGTAGCGTAGGTAGAATCGAAGAAGTCATTGAAAAAGCTAAAAAATTAGGTTACTAGAAAGAGGTGCCTTATGGAGAAATACTTGACAATCAATATTGTGACACCTAATGGCGTGGTTTATGACCATCATGCTACACTTATCGTTGTCAAAACTTTAGATGGAGAGTTAGGTATCCTACCAAACCATGCACCGATTATTGCGCCTTTGGCAATTGACGAGTTACGTGTGACTCGTATTGATTCAGAAACACATATCGACTGGGTTGCTGTCAATGGCGGAGTAATGGAAGTTCGTGATAATATTGTAACAGTAATTGCTGACAGTGCAGAACGCGAACGTGAGATTGACTTATCACGTGCAGAAAGAGCGAAGCAACGTGCAGAACATTTAATTCTTGAAGCAAAAGAACATGATGATGTGGATGAATTACGTCGAGCAACGGTTGCTTTGCATCGCGCAATTAATCGAATTAATGTATCAAAACATTACTAATTTAGAGGACCTTTCGTATGAAAGGTCCTTTTGAATGTCGTAAACACGCTGAATTCTGAAAGTTGAATTAAAAAGACTTTAAAAAAACCTTTAAAAACTTTTAAAAAAAAGACAATATTTCTTTATTTCAATAAGTTGTGGTATTATCTATATATTGAATTTTTGTTAAGAAGGAGTTTTTCTATGCAAGTCTATGGAATAGATGCCTTGATTCGAATTGTTAGTCATTTGACATTTATTTATTTAACATTTTGGTCATTAGGTTCAATCCGAATAGAAACTTTTTTTAAAGCTCTTCATACAACACAAATTCGTTTAATTCTTGTCTTACTTTCTATCGCAATTGGTTTTACAGCGAGTACATTTTTCTTAGAGATTATCGTACTGTGCAAGAATTTATTTATAGTGGGATTTTAATAAATGGGTAAATCAACTATAGAAAATAAAATGAATATGCTATAATAAAAAAGATTTTGATTGAAATGTCACATAGCGTTCTATTTGGAGGGAACAAGATGGAAGAGATTATCGTTCAAGGTGGTAATCAACTAAAAGGAACTGTTAAAATTGAAGGGGCAAAAAATGCAGTTTTACCAATTTTAGCAGCTAGTTTATTAGCTGAAGAAGGCGTCACAAATTTGCGTAACGTTCCGATTCTTTCGGATGTATTTACAATGAATCAGGTGATTCGCCACTTAAACGTAGATGTTGAATTTGATACTGATAATAATGAAGTTACTATTGATGCTACAAGACAATTGGAAGTAGAGGCACCGTATGAATACGTGAGCAAAATGCGTGCATCAATTGTTGTTATGGGGCCATTGTTAGCAAGAAACGGTCATGCTAAAGTCGCAATGCCTGGAGGCTGTGCCATTGGAAAACGTCCAATTGATTTGCACCTTAAAGGTTTTCAAGCGTTGGGAGCAACAATTATTCAAAAAGATGGTTATATTGAAGCAATCGCAGATGAACTAATTGGTAATAGTATTTATTTGGATTTCCCAAGTGTTGGCGCTACTCAAAATATTATGATGGCAGCTGTTAAAGCAAAGGGAACAACAACCATTGATAACGTTGCAAGAGAACCTGAGATTGTTGATTTAGCAAATATTTTGAATAAAATGGGTGCTAAAATTTATGGTGCCGGAACTGAAACTATGCGTATTGAAGGTGTAGAGCATTTACATGCAGTAAATCATCCGATTGTACAAGATCGTATTGAAGCAGGTACTTTTATGGTAGCAGCAGCAATGACTCAAGGAAATGTATTGATTCAAGATGCTATCTCTGAACATAACCGTCCATTGTTATCTAAATTGATGGAGATGGGTACGCAAGTCATTGAGGAAGAAGGCGGCATCCGTATTATTGGTCCAGAAAAATTAAAACCAACAGATATTAAAACGATGCCTCATCCTGGTTTCCCAACAGATATGCAAGCACAAATGACTGCTATTCAGGCAGTTGCTCATGGTACAAGTGTTGTAACGGAAACTGTTTTCGAAAATCGTTTCCAACACTTAGAAGAAATGCGTCGCATGGATGCACATGTAAAAATTGATGGTAATATCGCAATAATTGAAGGCGGTCATCAGTTACAAGGTGCCATTGTTTCTGCAACAGACTTACGCGCGGCAGCAGCATTGATTTTAGCTGGTTTGACAGCTACTGGACGCACACGTGTACGTAATCTAAAATATTTAGATCGTGGTTATTATAAATTCCATGAAAAATTACAGGGTCTAGGGGCAGATGTTGAACGTGTTGACTCTGAAGAAGCGACAGAAGTAGTCGTTCATTCGTAAGGGAGATGAATAGATGGACAGCAGTCGGTATATTCTCATAAGTATTAGTAAAGTACTTGTAGTTATCCTTATCGCTATGATTCTCTTTTTTGTCGGTTTAATGATAGGCTATGGTGTGATTGGCGATGGCTCGCCGTTCCAAGTATTCGATGGTGAATTATGGGATCGGATTTTAGATTTTATTAGATAAGAAAGAGCCACTCCTTTGTGAGTGGTTTCTTTTTCATTGTAGGAAAAGAAATTACTTTGATGGAGAGGAGGTAAATTCATGCGGAAAATATTTATTTATTTGGTTAGAGGTTACCAAAGATTCATCTCACCATTATTTCCGCCGAGTTGTCGTTATTATCCTACTTGTTCTAATTATACAATTGAAGCTCTACAAGTACATGGTGCGTTTAAAGGAAGTTTAATGGGACTTGCCCGTATTTTACGATGCCATCCTTTTGTCAAAGGCGGCATTGATTATGTTCCACGAAAATTTACATTAAAACGTAATACATCAGATAAAATTCGACCAGAATATACGTATAGAAAGAACTGAGAATTATTCAATATTCATGAATAATTTTCGGTTCTTTTTTTATTTGGAAAAGATAATAGTTGCTTTTTGACATAATATATAAAATATTCTGAAAATTCGTTGACAATTACAGAAAAGTTATGTATATTATTTATCATACTCAGGGGAGTAAAAAAGGGAGGAAAATACATGAAGAAGAAATTTGCATTTTTATTTGCTAGCTTGTTTTTATTAGGGGCTTGTAGTGCTGGACCAAGTGGCAGTGGCTCAAATGGAGGCTCAGGTGACGGAGGGAACAAGCAAGAAGGAGATACCATCAAAATTGGATTAAATCTTGAATTATCTGGAGCTGTTGCAGGATATGGTACACAAGAGCGCGATGGCGTAGAATTAGCCGTTGAAAAAATTAATGAAGATGGCGGTATTTTAGGAAAAAAAGTTGAATTAGTGGTTAAAGATAATAAATCAGATAGTAATGAAGCAGCCACAGCGGCAGCGAACCTAACAACTAATGATGGCGTTGTTGCGATTATCGGTCCTGCAACTTCAGGTGCGACAAAAGCTTCAATTCCTAATGTAACAAAAGCACAAGTACCATTGATTACGCCATCAGGTACCGATGATGCGATTACAGTAAATGGAGAAACAGTTCAAGAATATATTTTCCGTTCTTGTTTCCAAGACAGTTTCCAAGGGGTTATCTTAGCGAAATATGCGAATGAAACCTTAAATGCGGAGAATGTTGCGATTTTAGGTGATAATTCAAGTGATTATGCCAAAGGTCTAACAAAAGCTTTTGAAGGGGAATATAAAGGAAATATTGTATTAAAAGAAAACTTCACAAAAGGAGATACTGACTTCCAAGCAGTATTGACAAAAATTAAAGATAAAGATTTCGACGTATTATATGTTCCAGGATACTATGAAGAAGCTGGTTTAATTATTAAACAAGCACGCGAAATGGGTATTGAGCAACCAATTATTGGCGCAGATGGTTTTGGTGATGAAAAAATGATTCAGCTTGCTGGAGCAGAAAATGTAACTAATGTATTCTACACAGGTCATTTCTCTGCATTAGCGCCAGCAAATGATACAGTTGAGCCATTTATCGCAGCATTCAAAGAAAAATATGGTAAAGAACCATCAACATTTAATGCGTTGGCTTATGATGCAATGTTCATGATTAAAGAAGCGATTGAGTCACAAGATTCTGCAGATTCTGTCTCAATCACTAAAGGATTATCTGAGCTTAAAGACTTTGTTGGAGTAACAGGAAATATCACAATGGATGCCAACCACAACCCAGAAAAATCTCTTGTAGTTGTTGGTTTTACAGATGGTAAAGAAAGCTCAGCTGAAGGTGTAAATCCATAGTTGGATCAAGCTTATGAAAAAAGCTGGGACAAAATCGCACAATTGGTTTTGTCACAGCTTTTTTTGTGGGTAGTGAAAGAGAATAAGATAACCATTTGAACAATGGGGATTGCCTTAATATAGGAATCTGATATCTGTCAGAAGTTCAATAAAATGACCTATTTGGATGTGATAAAAATGGAAATAATAATCCAACAATTAATTAATGGATTGTTTCTTGGTAGTATCTACGCATTGATGGCGTTAGGGTACACCATGGTATACGGTATTATAAAGTTGATTAACTTTGCACATGGAGAAATTTATATGATTGGTAGTTTTATTGGGTATTTTTTGATTAATTCATTTAATACTTGGGGGATACTACCAAATGGTTGGGGCTTTTTTGTCGCAATGATTATCTCAATGGCAGTTAGCGCATTACTAGGTGTGACGGTGGAATTTTTAGCTTATCGTCCTTTAAGAAAATCAACACGAATTGCAGCTTTGATTACAGCTATCGGCGTATCTTATTTATTACAAAATGTGATGATTTATTTCTTTTCACCTGATACACGACCATTCCCACAAGCAATTGCTCGTCAAACTTTTTCGATAGGATTTGTTAATATCAGTAATATTCAATTATTGATATTAGCAATTTCAGTGACACTGATGATTGGGCTTCAAATAATTGTTCAGAAAACACGTATGGGGAAAGCAATGCGTGCAGTAAGTGTTGACGCTGATGCTGCGCAATTGATGGGTATCAATGTAAACAGAACGATTTCGTTCACATTTGCGTTAGGTTCAGCATTAGCTGCTGCTGGTGGTATGCTAATCGGTTTGTATTACAATTCGATTAATCCGATGATGGGAGTTGCGCCTGGTCTTAAATCCTTTGTTGCTGCCGTTCTAGGTGGGATTGGAATTATTCCAGGAGCTGCATTAGGTGGATTCGTCATAGGTTTAATTGAAACAATGTCAATTGCTTTTGGTTTTTCTGATTACAAAGACGCGCTTGTGTATGCAGTACTAATTATTATTTTACTTATTCGCCCAGCAGGTATTTTGGGTAAGAATATTAAAGAGAAAGTGTAGGTGCCAGCAATGAAAAAGAATTTGAAATATAATCTTACTTGGTTAGCAATTGCTGTCATTCTTTATGTTGGATTATTTGCCTTATACAATGGTGGTTTTATTAATCTGTATACAGATGCGATTATTGCTAACATTGGCATTAATGTGATCTTAGCTGTTGGGTTAAATTTAATCATTGGTTTTTCTGGTCAGTTTTCACTTGGTCATGCTGGTTTTATGGCAATTGGTGCCTATGCAACTGCAATCATCACCAGAGATGATCCGACATTTGGTGGTTTTTTCAAAGGATTATTGGTTGGGATGATTATTTCAGGAATTGTAGCATTGGTAGTAGGAATACCAACATTACGATTAAAAGGTGACTACTTAGCAATTGCTACATTAGGAATCTCGGAAATTATTCGTATTTTAATTGTGAACTTAGATGAAGTAACCAATGGTCCAGCGGGGATATTTGGTTTGCCACAATTTAGCAACTGGCAAGTTATTTTTATTGCAATGGTAGTATCTGTGTTAGTGGTGTCTAATTTTATTCATAGTGGCTCTGGTCGTGCAACTTTAGCGATTCGGGAAGATGAAATTGCTGCGGAATCTATGGGAGTCAATACGACAAAATACAAAGTAATAGCTTTTGTGATGGGGGCTGTTTTGGCAAGTGTCGCAGGAACCTTGTTTGCAAGTTACCAACAATCGGTATTTCCGCAAGATTATGGTTTCATGAAATCAATTGATGTGTTAATTATTGTAGTATTTGGTGGAATTGGTAGTACCACTGGTGCAATTGTTTCTGCTGCAGTATTAGGCTTTTTAAATATGTATTTACAAGATTTTGGTAACCTACGCATGATTATTTATGCTTTGGCAATTATTGGTATTATGATTTTTAAACCAAGTGGATTGCTAGGTTCTTGGGAGTTTTCTGTGAAACGTATATTTGATAAATTTTCTAAAAAGGGGGACGATTCAGATGCCTCTATTAACAGTTAATAGTTTGACTAAAAACTTTGGTGGCTTGGCAGCCGTGTCTCATGTAAATATGACCTTTGAAAACAATGAATTAGTGGGCTTAATTGGTCCGAATGGTGCAGGAAAAACAACACTATTTAACTTATTAACAGGTGTATATGAGCCAAGTAGTGGAGATGTCCTATTTACGATTAATGAAAAAGAAGAACGTTTGAATGGGATGAAACCATATAAAATAGCCGATTTAGGTTTATCAAGAACCTTTCAAAATATTCGTTTATTTAAAGATTTAACAGTCATGGACAATGTTCTCATTGCAATGAATTCTAAAAATAAAGAAGGCTTTTTAAGCAGTGTGTTACGTTTACCGAAATTTTATCGAACAGAAGAAAAGATGCGTCATAAAGTCAAAGAATTACTAACAATCTTTAATTTAGCTGATAAAGTAGATACGTTGGCAAAAAATTTACCTTATGGACAACAACGTCGTTTGGAAATTGTTCGTGCGTTGGCAACTGAACCAAAAATTCTATTTTTAGATGAACCAGCAGCTGGTATGAATCCACAAGAGACTGCTGAATTAACGCAATTAATTCGTCAAATTCAAAAAGATTTTGGTTTAACCATTGTTTTGATTGAACATGACATGAGCTTAGTTATGGATGTGTGTGAACGAATTTATGTGTTAGAATATGGTCAAGTTATCGCAGAGGGCAATCCAGAAAAAATTAAAAACGATCCTCGTGTTATTGAGGCCTACTTAGGAGGGGAATTATAATGTTATCAGTAGATAATCTATCAGTACGTTACGGCATGATTCAAGCTGTTCATAATGTTTCCTTTCAAGTAAATCAAGGAGAGATTGTTTCTTTGATTGGTGCAAATGGTGCGGGGAAAACGACGATTTTACGTACTATCTCAGGTCTGATTCGTCCATCAGAAGGAACTATTCAGTTTGAAGGCCAAGCAATTGAAAAAGAAGCACCTCAGAAAATCGTTGCGGCTGGGCTTTCTCAAGTTCCAGAAGGGCGTCACGTATTTTCAGGCTTAACCGTACAAGAGAATCTTGAAATGGGTGCTTTTTTGCGAAAAGGAAAAGATGTCCAAGCAGAGTATCAACAAATTTTTAGTAAGTTTCCAGTGTTAAAAGAACGAAAAAATCAAGATGCAGCCACTTTATCGGGTGGGGAACAACAAATGTTGGCAATGGGCCGTGCCTTAATGTCAAAACCCAAATTATTACTACTTGATGAACCCTCTATGGGCTTAGCACCTATTTTTATTCGCGAGATTTTTTCTATTATTGAAGAAATCAAACAACAAGGGACAACGGTTCTGCTAATTGAGCAAAATGCGAGTATGGCATTGTCAATTGCCGATCGTGGTTATGTATTAGAAACTGGTAAAGTTGTGCTTGAAGGAACTGGAAAAGAGCTATTAGCCAGTGAAGCGGTGAAAAAAGCGTATTTAGGAGGATAAAAAATGAGTGTTAGTGATTTTATGGCAACAAGTTTAGTGACAGTGACACCGGAAACGCCAATCTTTGATGCAGTCGATTTGATGAAACAACATGACATTCATCGGTTACCTGTTTTAAAAGAAGGACGTTTAGTCGGTCTTATCACAGAAGGGATTATTCAAGAAGCAATGCCTTCTAAAGCCACTAGCTTAAGCGTATATGAAGTGAATTATTTGTTAAATAAAACAACAGTTAAGGATGTAATGATTCAAGAAGTTGAAACCATTGCACCAGATGCTTTGTTAGAAGATGCTATTTCTCTTATGCGTACGAAAAATATTGGGGTACTCCCTGTGTTAGAAAACGGCGAATTAAAAGGAATTATTACTAATAATGATATTTTTGATGCCTTTTTGAAAATTACTGGTTACAACAATGGAGGCACGCGTGTCACGATTGAAATCACAGAAGATCATAAAGGGATTTTAGCTAATCTAGCACAAGTGTTAGCAGATGCTGATTTTAGTATTGCAACTATTGTTGTGAATCGTATTGAGGCAAGAACTATCATTGAAATTCAAGTCGAATCACAAGCAGTCGATGGAATCAAACAAGCGTTAACGACAGCGGGATACAATGTAACTAATGCGGTGTTAACGAATCAATAAGTCTTTAGAGCTTTCTAATTCAATTTAGAAAGCTCTTTTTTTGAAAAAAGATTGGAAGAATATTCGCTAAGACTAGGAAATAAAAAAATTTGTGATAAAATGGAGAGCGAGGTGAAAATAGTGAAAAAAAATAAAGATATTGAAGTCCGCATGGAAGAAACGAAAAAAAACATCCAAGGGAATACGTATGAAGTAACAGAACTTTATATTGGTAAGAAAAAAATAGGTGAAATTTTGGCTTATGGACCAAAAGAATTCCAAAGTTTTATGGATAACGAAGAGCTAGGAACAAGCAAGACATTAGACCTTGCAATTGAATCAATTATTCGTCAATGGAACTTACATGAATAATTTCTAGAAAAAATAAAAAAATTGAAAAAAAGTATTGCAAAAAAATAAATAATTTAGTATTATAACTAAGTCAGGTTGATTAACAACCTTTTGGAGGAGTAGCGAAGTGGCTAAACGCGACGGACTGTAAATCCGTTCCTTAGGGTTCAGTGGTTCGAATCCACTCTCCTCCACCATTGGGGTATAGCCAAGCGGTAAGGCAAGGGACTTTGACTCCCTCATGCGTTGGTTCGAATCCAGCTACCCCAGTTTCTAAAGACACGTTTTCTAACGTGTCTTTTTTTGTTGAATAAAATGCTATTTTAAGATAACCTAATGAGTAAGGAATAAAGTTATTTAATAAAAAAGGAGAGTGTATCCAATGAAAATTCCATTTAACTTAAAAGAAAAAATTACAGAAGCTGCCGAACATATTTATGATGTGGCGAAAAAAGATGTCGAAATTTCAGTGAAAAAAACCGGTGTTAAAATTTCAAAACCACGACCTACACGTCATACAATTAAATGGCGCGCGAAAAATCATTAAGAGTAAAAGTAACTTTTGGACAAAATACCCCAAAAGTTACTTTTTCATTGAATTTGAAGGTATATACCGTCTATAATAGTAAAAGAACAGAAAGAAAGGTGAAAACATGGCGGACACATTACCTGTATATATTCAAATACATGATGCAATTAAAGAAAAGATTGAAGCAAATTTCTGGAAAATTGGTGATCGACTCCCTTCAGAAAGAGAGCTATCGTTACAATTTGGTGTGAGTCGTATGACTTTGCGCCAGGCCATTCAGACGTTGGCTGATGAAGGAATTTTAGAAAGAAAAATTGGTTCAGGTACTTACGTCGCACGTCGAAAAGTTCAAGAAAAAATGACAGGAACAACAAGTTTTACAGAAATTATGATTGCACAAGGTCGTGTTCCTTCAAGTCGAGCCGTGTCTTATTTCTTTACTTCACCAAGTTCAAGTGAGATGGAGAAATTGCAGTTAACGAGTGACGAGCTGATTTTAAGAATGGAGCGGGTTCGCTTGGCAGATGGTATACCAATTTGCTTTGAAGTTGCAAGTATCCCAGAAAAATTGATTCGTGAATTTAGTAAAGCTGAAATTACATCATCTCTGTACCGTGTCTTAGCAGAAAAAGGACAGAAGAAAATTAGTGGTGCGAACCAAACAATTTCGGCGATGGTTGCTTCTGAAAAGATTGCCGACTATCTAGATATAAAAAAAGGCGATGCCATTTTGCGAATGCGCCAGATTTCTTTCTTAGAAGATGGGATTCCATTTGAATATGTACGTAGTCAATATGTTGGAAATCGATTTGAATTCTTTTTAGAAAAATAAAACGAGCTGATTTTTTTCAGCTCGTTTTTTGTTCAATAGGTACTTCGATGTAGGAAAAATTCCCTTCCTTAAAGGTCACTTGCCCATTTAGTAAATCCGTTACAGCTTGTAGGAACGCTTCAGGATCTTCAACCATTACGCATAAAGTAATTTGTTCCAGAAATTCTGTTTCTTTTGTATGATAATTCTGTTGCTCTAAATAATGTTGTAACTTTCCTAATTGCGGATAATCGATTGTGACATAGATTTCTTTTTGCAAAATTGCTTGGACGATACCAATTTCAGTCAAAGCGTGAGAGACAGCCCCAGCATATGCGCGAATTAAGCCGCCCGCCCCTAATTTCGTACCACCAAAATAGCGTGTGACGACCGCAACTACATCCATTAATTCATTTTTTTTCAATACTTCTAACATAGGAACGCCAGCTGTTCCACTAGGTTCGCCATCGTCGCTGGAGCGTTGAATCTCATTTTTTTCTCCAAGAACAAAGGCGCTACAGTTATGATTCGCTTTCCAGTGTTCTTTTTTTAGGTCTTGAATAAATTCTTTGGCTTCGTCCTCCGAATTTATCCGCTTCAATGAGCAAATAAAGCGAGATTTTTTGATTTCCATTTCTGCTTGCCCGTCGTTTTTTATTGTCAGGTATGTATTTAACATCGAATCGCTCCTTTTTTACTAGTATAGAAAAAAAAGTCGAAACTTTCAATAAAAGCTGTTCTTGCATTTTTTCAATGAAAGCGCAATAATAGATGAAAGGGGGAATGACAATGGTCGCAAGAAAAAAGAAGTATGATGTTATCACTAATTATTTAAAAAATAACGGTGGTTCACAGGTGACATTGACGTTTACCCAAATTGATGAATTATTGTTTCCCGCAAATGGTTTACCTAAAACTGCAAGAACAAGTGCTGATTGGTGGTCAAATAATTATCGGCATTCAGAAAACGGTGCCTATGCTTGGATTAATGCCAATTATGAAGTTATTCATATTAATCTGGAAAAAGAATTTGTTGTTTTTCGACCATTAGTTAAATCGAGTTGGTTGATTGAAAATAAACCGATTAAAAAACGTTGATAGCGTTGACAAAGATAAAAACTGTTTTATAATGGAGATACACTATAAATAATTTTATTGGAGTAAGGGGAGAATTAATATGGCAAAAAAAACAATTATGCTTGTATGTTCAGCAGGGATGAGTACAAGTTTACTAGTAACTAAAATGCAAAAAGCAGCAGATGAAAAAGGATTGGATACAGATATTTTTGCAGTATCTGCTTCAGAAGCAGACAGCCATTTAGAAAATAAAGACGTCAATGTTTTATTATTAGGACCTCAAGTTCGCTTTATGAAAGGCGATTTTGAAAAACGCTTAGCACCAAAAGGTATTCCATTAGAAGTTATCAACATGGCGGACTATGGCATGATGAATGGTGAAAAAGTATTAGCACAAGCATTGTCATTAATTGGTGAATAACATTACTTCATAAAAATAAACAAAAAGAGAGAATCGAAAAGATTTTCTCTTTTTTTTGCGTAATTAAAAGTAGGTGATGTTTATGGAAGAATATCTAGGCAGACAACTTGCAGTCTTGAAAGATCAGGAAATTTCTGAGCAATTGTCTGCTCGTGAAGCGATTATTGTAGCTGAGAATTGTTTTTGTCAGCGCTGTGGGACGGCATTTACTAAAGAAGAGGTATGGTTACCTAATGGTGCCTACTATTGTCCTGCTTGCATTCGGTTCGGACGACTGACGAGCAATCATCAATTAGTCAGTCAACATGCAACAAAAACTCATGAAAGAAAGATTCATTTTAATTGGGACGGCAGTTTGACACCTCCACAACAGCATGTCGCTAAAGCCATCGTAACAAACTATCAGGAAGGCTGGCATTCTATGATTTGGTCAGTGACTGGTTCGGGAAAAACTGAGATGATCTTTCCTATTATCAAAAAAGTACTGGCTAATGGTGGTCGTGTATGTATCACTTCACCAAGAATTGATGTATGTCGAGAGCTATATCCTAGAATTGTGTCTACTTTTCCTGACGAAAAAACACTCTTGCTTTATGGAGGTTCTGAAGAAGCATATCGTTACAATGCTCTGACAATCTGTACAACTCACCAATTGATGAATTTTTATCAGGCGTTTGATTTATTAATTGTTGACGAAATTGATGCTTTTCCGTATGAAGGTGACCCACAATTACGTTTTGCTTTGAAACAATCAATCAAAAAAGAAGGTCGTTTTGTGTATTTAACAGCAACACCACCGAATCATCTACTGCAAGAAGTTGCGGAGTCATTTCGTATTGAGAAACTACCAATTCGTTTTCATCAACGTCCATTAATTGTTCCTGAGATTATTTGGTATGAAGAGTGGGAAAGATGTTACCAGAGACATAGAAGTCGAAAACTCATTCGCTTGCTTCGTCAATTGTTAAAAGATAATGCGGTGCTTGTGTTTTGTCCGAGTATTGCTTATATGGAACGCGTCTATCAGGCGGTTCGTTCTTTTTTTCCAGTAGAACAAACGGCTTGTGTATCGTCTCAAGATAGCGAACGTGAACAAAAAGTTCAACAGATGCGTCAAAAAAAGTATCAAATATTATTTTGTACGACGATTCTTGAAAGAGGTGTGACATTTGAAAATGTATCAGTTATTATCATGGGAGCTAATCATGCAGTGTACACTAAATCAGCACTAGTTCAAATCGCTGGTAGAGTTGATCGCAAAGGAGAATTTAATTATGGACGGGTATTGTTTGTGTTGAATCAACAAACTTATGCGATTCGACAAGCTTGTCGAGAAATCAAAGAAATGAATCGATTAGCAAAGAGGTGGCAAACAGATGAAGTGTAGTTGGTGCCAAAAAGAAATTATTCGCAATTTGCAAATGAAAGAAATTTTATTTCCTTGGTGTATTCGTGAAGAGCGATGTCAATTATGTGCGGAACAGTTTGTTCCTATCCCTGAAAAGTGCTGTCCGTATTGTTGTAAGGAAGGTACTGACAAAAAGTGTCAAGAGTGTGAACGTTGGCAGCAACAGTATCCAGATTATATCTTTAAACATCACGCATTTTTTCAATACAACGAAGGATTTAAAGAATGGATTTATCAATATAAAAAGCTAGGAAATTATCAATTAAAACAAACATTTGTGACAGAACTAGTATCCTACTTTAAATACGAAAATGATGTCATCGTTACCGCAATTCCATTATCTGATACCCGTTTCTCAGAACGTGGTTTTAATCAAGTGACATCTTTTTTAGACGCAGCAAATATCAAAACGACCCCGTTATTAATAAAAAAAGAACACACATCTCCACAAGCTGAGAAGAATCGACAAGAACGTTTGGCTACGAAACAACCTTTTGAAGCAACAGCAAAAGCTAAAGATATAACTAATCGAACAGTGATTATTGTGGATGATGTTTACACAACAGGTCGCACTTTATTTCATGCAGCCGAGATTCTACTTCCTTATAATCCTAGAGAAATTCGTACTTTATCATTAGCTAGATAAAATATTTTTTGTTTTTGATAACGATTTCTTTTGCATTTCTTACAAAGTTCGATATAATAAAGATAAGAAGAGAACAAAATTTATTTTGTTACTCTTTAATTGGTAGATGAAAGGGGCAATTGTTATGTTTAGATACAATGTACGCGGAGAAAATATTGAAGTTACTGAGGCTATCCGTAGTTATGTAGAGAAAAAAGTAGGGAAATTAGAGCGTTATTTCAGCGATGCACCCGATGCAACAGCTCATGTAAATTTAAAAGTTTACACAGAGAAAACCGCTAAAGTAGAAGTTACTATCCCATTACCTTATCTAGTACTACGAGCAGAGGAAACTTCACCAGATTTATATGCAAGTATTGATTTGGTTGTCGATAAATTAGAACGACAAATCCGTAAATTTAAAACTAAAATCAACCGAAAATCTCGAGAAACAGCTCTTCCAGAAGTAAATACAGCAATTTTTGCTAACTCTGAGGAAGTTGACGAAGACAATAATTCTGAATTAGAAATCGTTCGTACAAAACGTCTTTCATTAAAACCAATGGACAGCGAGGAAGCTGTATTGCAAATGAATATGTTAGGACATAATTTCTTTATCTTTGAAGATGCAGAAACAAATGGAACTAGCATTGTTTATCGTCGTAAAGATGGCAAATACGGCTTAATCGAAACAGATTAATTAAAAAAAGAAATCTAGGTGTTTACAGCACCTAGATTTTTTTCTGTTTTTTTATAAACAAATTTAAGAAATGAAAAAAGCAAAAGCAGAATTGAGGTAAACTGTAGCAATCAAGGGAAACAAGTGATAAAATGAATGGGAGACTTTCCTTGAATGAAAGTGGAACAACGTGTGAAAAAGGAGAATTAGACAAGAATGGCCAATTTTTTTAAGACCTTAATTGAAAATGATAAAAAAGAACTTAAACGATTAGATCAAATGGCAAATAAAATTGAAGCATTAGCAGAACAAACAAGTGCCTTATCTGATCAGGAATTACGTGAAAAAACGACTGAGTTTCGTCAAAGATATCAAAATGGGGAAACTTTAGATGAATTATTATTTGAAGCATTTGCGGTTGCTCGTGAAGCAGCAAAACGTGTATTGGGACTATTTCCATACCATGTACAATTAATGGGAGGGATTGTTTTACACGACGGGAACATTCCAGAAATGCGTACAGGGGAAGGTAAAACCCTAACGGCTACTATGCCTGTATATTTAAATGCAATTACAGGTAAAGGTGTACACGTTGTCACAGTCAATGAATATTTAGCTACTCGTGACTCAACTGAAATGGGTGAGTTATATGAATTTTTAGGATTAACGGTTGGTTTAAATATTAATTCAAAATCTTCAGAAGAAAAAAGAGCTGCCTATGCTTGTGATATTACTTATAGTACTAATAATGAATTAGGGTTTGATTATTTACGTGATAATATGGTTGTTTATCGTCATCAAATGGTACAACGTCCATTAAATTATGCGATTGTCGATGAGGTTGATTCCATTTTAATCGATGAAGCGAGAACACCATTGATTATTTCAGGTCAAGCCGAAAAATCAACAGCATTATACGTTCGTGCGGATAATTTTATCAAACGACTAAAAGAAGATGAAGACTATAAAATTGATATTCAATCAAAAACAATTGGTTTAACGGAAAGTGGGATTGAAAAAGCGGAAGAAACATTCGGCTTGGATAATCTATACGATATCGAAAATACCGCATTGACCCATCACTTAGATCAATCGTTGCGTGCAAATTATATTATGATTCGTGACATTGATTATGTGGTACAAGAAGGCAAAGTGATGATCGTTGACCAATTTACTGGTCGTATCATGGATGGTCGCCGTTATTCAGATGGTCTACACCAAGCGATTGAAGCCAAAGAAGGCGTAGAAATTGAAGACGAAACAAAAACAATGGCAAGTATTACTTTCCAAAACTTTTTCCGCATGTATCAAAAACTTGCAGGGATGACAGGGACTGCTAAAACAGAAGAAGAAGAATTCCGTGAAATTTACAATATGCAAGTTTTCCAAATTCCAACCAATCGTCCAGTTGTTCGTGATGACCGTGCAGACTTATTGTACCCAACTTTGACAAGCAAGTTTAATGCTGTGGTGCAAGATATTAAGGAACGTTATCGTAAAGGACAGCCAGTACTTGTGGGGACAGTAGCAGTTGAAACATCAGAATTGCTATCTAATATGCTTACGCAAGAACGTGTTCCGCATGAAGTCCTAAATGCGAAAAATCATTTTAAAGAAGCGGAAATTATTTTAAATGCAGGGCAAAAAGGTGCCGTTACAATTGCAACTAATATGGCAGGTCGTGGAACGGATATTAAATTAGGTTTAGGCGTTGCTGAATTAGGTGGCTTAGCCGTAATTGGGACAGAACGTCATGAATCTCGACGCATTGATAATCAGTTACGTGGACGGGCTGGACGTCAGGGGGATCCAGGGGTGTCTCAGTTCTACCTTTCTTTAGAAGATGATTTAATGAAACGCTTTGGCTCAGAAAGAATCAAAATGTTCTTAGACCGTTTGAATATTGAAGAGGAAGATTCCGTTATTCAAAGTCGAATGTTTTCTCGACAAGTGGAAGCAGCACAGAAACGAGTAGAAGGGAACAACTACGATACGCGTAAAAATGTTTTGCAATATGATGATGTGATGCGTGAGCAACGTGAAGTCATTTATGGACAACGCCAACAAGTCATCATGGAAGAAGATTCTCTATCTAATGTATTGATGAACATGGTACAACGGACAATTAATCGTGTTGTTGACGGTCATACTGATGTAGAAGCCAACCAAATTAATATTGAAGGAATTGTGGATTTTGCAGGAAGTGTCTTAGTTCATGAGGATTCTATTTCAGTGAGTGATTTAGAAGGCAAATCTGCCCAAGAAGTGAAAGATTATTTAATGTCTCGTGCACAAGAAAAATTTGATGAAAAAGTAGCACAATTAAATAGTCCAGAACAATTATTGGAATTCCAAAAAGTGGTTATTTTACGCGTAGTTGATACAAAATGGACCGATCATATTGATGCAATGGATCAATTGCGTCAATCAATTGGCTTACGTGCATACGGTCAAAACAATCCATTAGTGGAATATCAAACAGAAGGTTATACCATGTTTGAAAATATGGTAGGGGCAATTGAATACGATGTGACACGTCTATTCATGAAAGCTGAAATTCGTCAAAATGTGCAACGTGAGCAAGTTGCGCAAGGAGAAGCTGAGACTAATGAACCAACAGAAACAAATACAGCTGAAAAACGTCCAGTGCAAGTCGCAAAAGTTGGGCGTAACGAACTTTGTCCTTGTGGTAGTGGCAAAAAATTCAAAAATTGCCATGGAAAAGGCATGTAGTTAGTAAACGGCTATTCGTATAAATTTGACAACTTGTCGATGTATTTTTTAAGAGGACTGGCCATAACATAGGTCCAGTCCTCTTATTATCAAAAGAAAGAAGGAATTTTAATGGAAATTGCTGAAATCCGTAATCAATTAGAAACAATGAATGAAAAAATCTCAAGCTTCAGGGGGTCTCTTTGACCTCGAACAATTAGAAGAAGATATCGCTGAAGCAGAGCACCGGATGGCTGATCCTAGTTTTTGGGACAATGCTGAGCAAGCACAACAATTAATTAGTGACAATAATGCAAATAAAGATGCCTATAATCAGTTCAATCATTTGGCAAGTGGTGTTGAGGAATTGGAAGTGTTACTAGAAATGCTTCAAGAAGAGCCAGATGCAGATATTGAAGAGGAACTAGTGACAGCAATGCAAAAATTGAATGAAGAAATTGCTACTTATGAATTATCAATGTTACTTGATGAGCCTTATGATCGTAATAATGCGATTGTTGAATTACATCCGGGTGCTGGCGGTACGGAATCACAAGACTGGGGAAGTATGCTTTTGAGAATGTATACTCGCTGGGCTGAACAACATAGGTATCAAGTCGAAATGGTGGATTACCAAGCAGGAGATGAAGCTGGAATTAAGAGTGTGACATTACTAATAAAAGGTCACAATGCTTATGGTTATTTGAAATCGGAAAAAGGCGTCCATCGCTTAGTCCGTATCTCGCCATTTGATTCTGCTAAACGTCGTCATACTTCTTTTTGTTCAGTAGATGTCATGCCAGAATTAGATGCTGCTATTGCGATTGATATTAATCCGGATGATTTAAAAATTGATACGTATCGTGCAAGTGGTGCAGGTGGTCAGCATATTAATAAAACTGAATCGGCTGTCAGAATTACCCATTTACCAACCGGAACTGTGGTTGCTAGTCAAGCTCAACGTTCTCAATTGAAAAATAGAGAGCAAGCTATGGGGATGTTACAAGCGAAATTGTATCAGTTAGAAGTTGAAAAACAAGAACAAGAAGCTGCGGCTCTTCGGGGTGAACAATTAGAGATTGGTTGGGGCTCACAAATTCGTTCGTATGTCTTCCATCCATATTCAATGGTCAAAGATCACCGAACAAATTATGAAACAGGAAATGTTCAAGCGGTGATGGATGGTGATTTAGATGGCTTTATTGACGCCTATTTAAAATCAAAATTAACTGAGGCAAATTAATAAAAGTTATTTAATTGAAACGAAAATGTAACTTACTGAAAGACAGATGAAATATTGACATGCTATAATGAGCCAGTATGAATAAAATGGATTGGAGAGATAGATAGCCATGATAGAAATGCAAGACGTAATGAAAAAGTACTCTAATGGTACGACTGCTATCCGTAATCTTTCGGTTTCAATTAATCAAGGAGAATTTGTCTATGTCGTTGGACCTTCTGGCGCAGGGAAATCTACCTTTATCAAATTAATGTATCGAGAAGAAAAAGCAACGAAAGGATCACTAACCGTTGCAGACCATAACTTAACGAAAATAAAAAATCGTGAAGTACCGCTAATGCGTAGAGAAATTGGTGTTGTTTTCCAAGATTACAAATTATTGCCTAAAAAAACAGTTTATGAAAATGTGGCATATGCAATGCAAGTAATTGGTCGTAAACCACGTGAAATTAAAAAGCGGGTTATGGAAGTGTTGGATTTAGTTGGTTTAAAACACAAAGTTCGCGTATTTCCAAGTGAATTATCTGGTGGGGAACAACAACGTGTATCAATTGCTCGAGCGATTGTAAATACACCGAAAGTATTAATTGCCGATGAACCAACTGGTAATTTGGATCCAGAGAATTCTTGGGAAATTATGAAATTGTTGGAACGCATCAACGCACAAGGCACTACTATTGTTATGGCAACACACAATAGCACGATTGTAAATACAATCCGTCACCGAGTAATCGCGATTGAAAATGGTCGAATTATTCGAGATCAAGTAGAAGGAGAGTATGGCTACGATGATTAGAACCTTTTTTCGACATATTTTAGAGAGCTTAAAAAGCTTACGTCGTAATGGCTGGATGACAATCTCATCTATCAGTGCTGTGACTATTACCCTCACTTTATTGGGTGTCTTCTTAGTTGTCATTATGAACACAGTAAAATTAGCACAAGATATGGAAAATAACGTAGACGTGTCTGTCTTCATTACGTATGGAACAGATGAAGAAGGCAAAAAAGAACTTGAAAAAGAATTAAAAGCAATTCCACATGTGGAGTCGGTATCCTATTCAAGTCAGGATGAGCAATTAGAACGTATTAAAGAAAGTTTTGGAGATGTCTGGGGACTATTTGATCAAGACAATCCATTGTTAGATGTGTATGTTGTAAGTGCTACAGAACCACAATATGTTAAGGGAATTACGAAAGAAGCAGAGAAACTGACAAAATATGTAGACAAAGCAAGTTATGGAGAAGATATTTCTGATAAAATCTTCGGAATTGCTCAAGGTGTGCGAACATGGGGCTTGGTAGGTTCAGCGTTACTATTGTTGGTAGCCATGTTCCTAATCTCAAATACGATTCGTATTACGATTCTTTCTCGTGAACGAGAAATTCAGATTATGCGTTTAGTGGGTGCCAAAAATGGTTATATCCGTTGGCCATTCTTTTTAGAGGGTGGTTGGATTGGCTTGTTAGGTGCTGTTATTCCAGTGGCCTTAATGTTCTTTGGCTATCAAGAATTTTATCGAATTGCAAATCCAATTCTGTTACGTTCCAATTATAGTTTATTAGCACCAGGACTGTTTAGTATTCAAATCTGTGTGTTATTGGCAATTATTGGTATGGCGATTGGATCATTGGGATCCGTTATTTCAATGAGACGTTTCTTAAAAATCTAATTAAACGACAACTGTAAGTATTCAGAAAATGAATACTTACAGTTTTTTTGTTGAAGTAAAAAAAGAAATACCTCATTTTTATCAAGAAGTATTTTCCAAGTTTTTCAGATAATGGTAAAATAGAGGTGATTCTATTTTAAGGACTATTAAAAATGAGGAGTTATATGTGATGAAGAAAAAATTATTACTTCCAATTATTGGATTAACACTTTTAATGACAGGTTGTGCAAAATGGATTGATCGAGGAGAGTCAATTACAGCAGTAGGATCGTCTGCTTTGCAACCACTTGTAGAAACGGTAGCTGAATCTTATCAATCTGAAAATCCTGGGAAATTTGTTAATGTTCAAGGTGGCGGAAGTGGCACTGGACTGAGTCAAGTGCAATCAGGAGCTGTCGATATTGGAAACTCAGATTTATTTGCGGAAGAAAAAGATGGAATCGATGCCTCTGCATTAGTGGATCATCGTGTCGCTGCTGTAGGGATTACGCCAATTGTTAACAAAAAAGTTGGTGTAGATAATGTTTCCTTAGAACAATTAAAACAAATTTTTACAGGAAAAATTACGAATTGGAAAGAAATCGGCGGTGCTGATCAAAATATTGTGTTACTTAATCGAGCAACTGGTAGCGGTACGCGTGGCACTTTTGAAAAATGGGTGCTAGACGGAGAAGTATCAAAACGAGCGCAAGAACAAGATTCAAGTGGGATGGTACGTCAAATTGTAAGTGATACTCCTGGAGCTATTAGCTATGTTGCTTTTTCTTATGTCACGGATGAAGTAAATACGTTGTCAATTGATGGGGTGGAGCCAACAGATGAAAATGTAACAACAAATGATTGGATTATCTGGTCATATGAGCATATGTATACAAAGGGTGAACCAACATCGTTAACAAAAGAATTCTTAGATTATGTATTGTCTGAGACTGTTCAGGAAACGATTGTGGGTGAACTAGGTTATATTCCAGTTTCACAGATGAAAGTCGAACGTGATGCAGAAGGAAATACGACAGTTATTAAGTGATATTTACACAAAATTTACAAACTTCGCCAATCCTTTACAAAACGTTAAACTAAAATTGACGTTGGAACTGTACACTAGGTGAGAGTGAAAATTTAGCTTTTGAGGAGGAACCCTCGTGGAAAATGTAAAAGAAGTGTTAACAAAAAAATCAAGACGTGCCCGAATGGAGCAACGAGGACGCATGATTAGTTTTGCGTGTATTGCATTAATTGTTTTAGTGGTTTTATCGATCTTCTATTTTGTTGCCAGCAAAGGTTTAGCGACCTTTTTTGTAAACAAAGTGAACTTGTTTGATTTTTTATTCGGAACAAATTGGAATCCTAGTCAAATTGGACCAGACGGACAGCCAATGGTCGGTGCATTGCCAATGATTTTAGGATCATTTATTGTAACGTTCTTATCGGCTATTGTTGCTACTCCATTTGCCATTGGTGCAGCTGTGTTTATGGTGGAAATATCACCTAAACAAGGTCAAAAAATTCTACAACCAGTTATTGAACTATTAGTAGGTATTCCTTCAGTTGTTTATGGATTTATTGGGTTATCTGTGATTGTACCATTTGTGCGTTCTATCTTTGGTGGCACAGGTTTTGGTATTTTAGCTGGAACATTTGTCTTGTTTGTTATGATTTTACCAACTGTAACAACAATGACAGTCGATGCATTAAAAGCCGTCCCTCGTCATTATCGTGAAGCATCATTGGCTTTAGGTGCCACACGTTGGCAAACAATTTACAAAGTTGTACTGCGTGCAGCTGTACCAGGGATTTTAACAGCTGTTGTGTTTGGCATGGCTCGTGCATTTGGTGAAGCGCTAGCGATTCAAATGGTTATCGGGAATGCGGCATTAATTCCAACAAGCTTGGTAACGCCAGCTTCAACTTTAACGTCTATTCTAACAATGGGAATCGGAAATACAATTATGGGAACAGTCGAAAACAATGTACTATGGTCACTTGCGTTAATTTTATTATTAATGTCATTGCTATTTAACATTGTGATTCGTCTTATCGGTAAGAAGGGAGCATTGAAATAATGAATGCAAAACGTGCAGATAAAATTGCAACAGGTGTACTTTATTTTATTTCAGGAATTATCGTCTTAATTTTAGCTTCGCTATTAGCGTATATTCTGATTCGTGGAATTCCTCATATTTCCTGGGAGTTTTTAACTCAACCATCGAAAGCTTATCAAGCAGGTGGCGGAATTGGTATCCAGTTGTTTAACTCATTTTATTTACTTTTAATTACAATGATTATTAGTTTCCCGATTTCTTTAGGTGCAGGTATCTATCTTTCTGAATATGCAAAAAAGAATTGGTTAACAGATGTGATTCGTACCTCGATTGAAATTTTAAGTTCGTTACCATCAGTTGTTGTTGGTTTATTCGGATTTTTAATTTTTGTTATTCAATTTGAATATGGTTTCTCTATTCTTTCTGGGGCGTTGGCTCTAACATTCTTTAACTTGCCATTACTAACTAGAAATGTCGAAGAGTCTTTGCGTGCTGTTCACTATACACAACGTGAAGCAGGTTTAGCTTTAGGACTTTCTCGCTGGGAAACAGTTTTACGCGTCGTTGTGCCAGAAGCAACCCCGGGAATTTTAACTGGTGTTATCTTAAGTTCAGGACGTATTTTTGGAGAAGCGGCTGCTTTGATTTATACTGCCGGTCAGAGTGCGCCAGCCTTAGATTTTACAAATTGGAATCCGTTAAGTGCATCAAGCCCGATTGGTTTGTTTCGTCAAGCTGAAACATTGGCGGTTCATATTTGGAAAATCAATACAGAAGGAACGATGCCAGATGGTGTAGCCGTATCGGCGGGAGCTTCTGCTGTGTTAATTATTGCTGTACTAGCGTTCAACTTCGGTGCACGTGCCGTTGGGAAACGATTGTACAAACGCATGACCTCAGCATAATGAATCGTGGAATAAGATAAATAAAGATGTCAGTTCCACTTAGCAAAAAAAGTCAGGTAGTGGAATGATATACGGCGTGAAAATAGAACTAAATTTTGAAAAAATTTATATCCTTAATATGAACAAGGATGTCAGTTCCACTTAGCAAAAAAAAGTCAGGTAGTGGAATGATATACGGCGTGAAAATAGAATTAAATTTTGAAAAAATTTATATCCTTAATATGAACAAGGATGTCAGTTCCACTTAGCAAAAAAAGTCAGGTAGTGGAATGATATACGGCGTGAAAATAGAACTAAATTTTGAAAAAATTTATATCCTTAATATGAACAAGGAGCAGCGACTATGAAAGAATATAATTTAGATGAGCGAAACATCATTACATTAGAAGATAAAGAGCTTATTTTACACACAAATGATTTACATGTGTGGTATGGAAATAATGAAGCGATTAAAGGTGTCGATTTAGCATTTGAAAAAAATAAAATTACTGCATTGATTGGTCCCTCTGGATGCGGAAAATCAACGTATCTACGTTCACTAAATCGTATGAATGATGGCATTGCAAATACGAGAGTGACTGGCGAAATCATGTACAAAGATGTAGATATCAATTCACCAAAAGTCGATGTATTTGAAGCAAGAAAACGAATTGGTATGGTATTTCAACGTCCAAATCCTTTTAGTAAATCAATTTATGAAAATATTACCTTTGCACTGAAACGTCATGGGGAAAAAGATAAAAAAGTATTAGATGAAATTGTTGAAACAAGTTTGAAACAAGCGGCACTTTGGGATCAAGTCAAAGATTCGTTGCATAAAAGCGCTCATGCGTTGTCTGGTGGACAGCAACAACGTCTATGTATCGCTCGTGCCATTGCCATGAAGCCTGATATTTTATTGTTAGATGAGCCAGCAAGTGCATTAGATCCAATTTCTACTGGTACGGTAGAAGAAACATTAGTTAACTTAAAAGAAGAGTATTCAATTGTAATCGTAACCCACAACATGCAACAAGCTGCACGGATTAGTGACTATACAGCATTCTTCTATCTTGGCAAAGTGATTGAATATGATGAGACAACTAAAATCTTTACACGTCCTAAAATTCAAGCAACTGAAGATTATGTATCAGGACACTTTGGTTAGTGGGAAACGGAGGAAAAATCATGGGAAAAGAAATTATCACATCGAAAGATTTACATCTATACTACGGAAAAAAAGAAGCATTAAAAGGAATTGATTTAAGCATTAATCAAGGTGAAATTACTGCGATGATTGGTCCTTCAGGATGTGGAAAATCTACCTACTTACGTTGTTTAAACCGGATGAATGATTTAATTCCGGATGTAACCATTACTGGTAGTGTTGTTTACAAAGGAAAAGATATTTATGGACCAAAAACCGATACGGTTGATTTAAGAAAAGAAATTGGGATGGTTTTTCAACAACCTAATCCGTTCCCCTTTTCAATTTATGAAAATATTATTTACGGATTGAAATTAAAAGGAGAAACAGACAAACAAGTTTTTGATCAAGTGGTTGAAGAAAGTTTAAAGGCGGCTTCTGTCTGGGAAGATGTAAAAGATAAATTGCATCAAAGTGCCCTATCTTTATCTGGTGGACAACAACAGCGTGTTTGTATTGCCCGCGTGTTGGCCGTTAATCCAGAAATTATTCTTCTAGATGAGCCGACAAGTGCCTTAGATCCGATTTCTTCAGGAAAAATCGAAAACACACTCTTAGAATTAAAAGAAAAATACACGATGATTATGGTTACTCACAATATGTCCCAAGCATCACGTATTTCTGATAAAACAGCCTTTTTCCTAAATGGTGATTTAATTGAATTCAATGATACAAAAGAAATTTTCTTGAATCCGAGTAAAAAAGAGACTGAAGATTATATTTCTGGTCGATTTGGTTAAAGTAGTGAATTTTGATAAATAAAATTTCAAAAGGAGAGAAGAAAGCATGTTGCGTACACAGTTTGAAGAAGAATTATTAAATTTACACAATCAATTTTATGAAATGGGAATGATGGTTAGTAAAGCTATTCATAAATCAGTTCGTTCATATGTAGACCATGACAAAAAATTAGCAAAAGAAGTAATCGAGCGTGATGAACTTGTCAATGAACTTGAAGTAGAATTAGAACGAAAAAGTTTTGAAATGATTGCATTACAACAACCAGTAACGACTGACCTACGTCGTATTATTACTGTCATGAAGGCAAGCTCTGATTTGGAGCGTATGGGAGATCATGCGGTTTCGATTGCCAAGTCAACAATTCGTGTCAAAGGACAAGAACGTATTTTGGAGATTGAAAAAGAGATTTCAGATATGTCTGATTATGTGAAAAAAATGGTTGATAATGTCTTAGTAGCCTATGTTAAAACTGATCAAGAAGATGCGCGTTTAATTGCGAAAATGGATGATCGTGTAAATGAATATTATGAGTCTATTTACTACAACACGATTGCAGCGATGAAAGCTAATCCAGAAACGGTAGTTAGTGGAACAGATTATCTGGATGTTGCACAGTATTTAGAGCGTATTGGTGATTATGTAACAAATATTTGTGAATGGATTGTTTACTTGGCAACTGGAAAAATCAGTGAGCTAAATAGTAACCGTGATGAAGGTCCAGCAGAATATAAATAAACGATTGGAAATTGTGGTTTACTGCAATTTCCAATCGTTTATTTTTGCTTGTTCTAAAGGTTGATAAAAAGTTGGTACTTAAGACCTATATGCTTTTTGAGTAAAACAAGGCATAATAAGTGTGTAAGAAAAACTTGCAAAAAATAAATTTGCTTTAAGGAGGCAATTTCCATGAACGAGAGAGAACGTATTTTGGATTTAGTAAAAAAAGGTGTACTTTCTACGGAAGAAGCTTTGGATTTGCTGGAAGGCATTGCAAAGGCGAAAGATGAATCTCAAAATCAAAAAGTAGCCGATGAAGTCACTGCAGAAAAACAAGACAGAAACCAATGGATTGATGATATAGAGAATTTTAATATTGAAGAGGACCTTTCAGATGGTGAAGATGCACTTCATCAAAAAGAAGCGGAAGATCGTGAACAATTAGAGAAAATTTTAGATGCTCTAGCTACTGAAGCAAACCAAGCGTCTGCTGAGTTAGATGAAGTCAATGCTGAAATTCAAGGAATTCACGTAGAATTAAAAGAAGCTCAAGAAAGCTTGATGGAATTGAACACAAAAGAAGAATTAGGTGAAGTGCTTGAGGAAGATTTAGCGTCTCGTCAAACGATTGAAGCCGAAATTCAAGATTTAGAAGCTTCATTAGATGAATTAATGGAAGAAAGAATTGCGTTAGAAGCGAAACTAAAAAATATTCGTCGCAATCAATGGGATAAGAAAAAAGAAAAAATTAGCAAGAAAATTGATCTTCCAGACGATTGGAAAGAGCAAGCGACAGATACTCTAAACCAAGTTGGTGGCAAGGTAGCAGAAGCCAGCACACATCTTGGCAAATTCTTGAAGAAAACCTTCCAATCCGTCTCTGAAACAGTAGGCGACAATGTGGAATGGAAAGACGTCAGCTTACGTGTTCCAGGTGTAGCCACTCAAAAATTCGAAAAAACATTTGAATTCGCTGAAACACAAGCAAGTATTTTGGATGTACGTGTTGCAAATGGGAACGTTCAATTTAATACATGGGATGAACCAGGTGTGAAAGTTGAAGCTAAAATTAAATTATATGGCAAAATGGATGCCGTCTCACCAGAAGCTGCCTTTGATGAACGTAGTCAAATTCAAGTTGATGATGAGCATATGTCATTCCAAATTCCAAATAAACGCGTTCGCGCTGATTTGGTTTTCTACTTACCAAATCGTGTATATGATCATGTTTCTGTCAAATTGTTAAATGGCAATGTTTTAGTAAATGAATTAGAAGTAAAAGATATTTATGCCAAATCAACAAATGGAAATATTCAGATTGAACAAATCAATGCATCCATGTTAGAAATCGAAGGTGTCAATGGAAATATTACTGTGGCAGCTGGAGAAATCTTAGATTCAATTATCGAAACAGTCAATGGGACAGTTACGATGACAGCTACACCACAAAATATTGGCATTTCACTAGTTAATGGAGATGTTCGTTTGACATTACAAGAAGCGCATTTACGCCGTTTAAATGCCACTTCAGTTAACGGGAATGTCAAAGTAGCTTTACCAGAAACTTTAGGTTTAGAAGGGACAGCTAAAACAAGTCTAGGTTCAATCAATAGCCGTCTATCTGAGTACGAAATTGTTCGTCAAAAGAAAGAACGTATGAATCAATTATTACAATTCCGTCGTCTATCAGAAAACATTGCTCAAATTGATCTTTCAACAACAACTGGAAATATTTATTTGAAAGATAGCGAAAAATAGAGTTACAATAGAGATAGGATGGAGCATGTCTGCTCCATTTCTATCCAATTTAGAAACAAAGGATGGTGAAAGAACATGAGAAAAAAATTAATGAAATCAAATAATAATGTTGTCTTAACAGGAACTTTGGCTGGAATCGCAGAATATTTAAATATTGATCCAACAATTGTCCGTATCATTTATGTCTTCCTTTCATTGACATTTATTGGTGCTCCTGTCATTTTATACATTGTGATGGCTATTTTAATTCCATCGAATCACGGGGAACGCACAAATACTTATGGACATAACAATAAATACTATCGTAATAATGATCGCCGAACAAATAGCCGTCCTCGTAAAGAAGCTGAAAAAGTAGAAGAAGACGACTGGAGTGACTTCTAGTGTCTTATTTTCAACGATTGATTATCAATATGCTGACATTTATTTCACTATCAGTGTTGCTTCCTGAAATGGTACAAGTACGAAGTATTGCGATGGCTTTAATGGCAAGTTTTGTATTATCTATATTAAATGCGCTAATTAAACCCATTTTAACCATTATTTCTCTACCACTTACATTTTTAACGCTGGGTTTTTTCAGTTTTGTGATTAATGCATTGATGCTCCGGTTAACTTCTGTTTTTGTCGGTGAATATAATTTTGCTTTCTCGTCATTTGGGGCAGCCATATTAGTTGCTATTATTATGTCTGTTGTAAATATGATTGTAACTGAGCATCATATGGAGAAATATCAAGAATAACTCTCTTTTAACCTTTGTGTTAAAGAGAGTTTTTTTGATTTATTTAAGAGAAAATCTTTACTTTCATAGTATCTTTTCGCTGATAATGTTAAAATAAAACGGAACCAAGGTTTTAGAAAAGAGGGAAAAGAATGACAGAAACCGTCAAAGTAAGAGAATTAGCTGAAGCATTAAAATTAGAAATTGTTTCGGGCGGAGAAGAAGCACTGGATCGTGATATTACGACAGCTGATATTTCTCGTCCTGGATTAGAATTAACTGGTTATTTTAATTATTATTCACACAATCGGTTACAATTATTTGGAAGTAAAGAAGTTACGTTCTCACATCGAATGATGCCGGAAGAGCGTTTAATGATTTTACGTCGCTTGTGTGCAGATGATACACCAGCGTTTGTTATTTCTCGTGGAATGAAAGTTTCAGATGAAATGATTCAAGCGAGTGAAGAAAATAAGATTGCTGTCTTACGTTCAAAAGTATCTACATCACGTTTATTAGGACAAATTTCAAGTTATTTAGATGGTCGCTTAGCATTACGTACGAATGTACATGGTGTATTAGTCGATGTATATGGTTTAGGCGTGTTGATTCAAGGGGACAGCGGCATTGGTAAGAGTGAAACTGCCTTAGAACTAATTAAACGCGGCCACCGATTGATTGCCGATGACCGTGTGGATATCTATAAACAAGATGAATTAACATTAATTGGTGAACCACCTAAGATTTTAGAACATTTAATCGAAATTCGCGGAATTGGGATTATTGATGTCATGAATTTATTTGGAGCAAGTGCTGTTCGAGGATCAATGCAAGTCCAATTAGCAGTTTACTTAGAGGCTTGGGCTAAGGATAAAAAATACGATCGCTTGGGTTCGTCTGATGAAGCGGTGACTTTAGGAGAAGTGGATATTCCGCAAATTAAGATTCCAGTTAAAACAGGTCGAAATGTTGCGATTATTATCGAAGTTGCTGCGATGAATTTCCGAGCGAAAACAATGGGCTACGATGCGACACAAGCGTTTGAAGATCGTTTAAGTCAATTAATTGAAGAAAACTCAAATGTATAGGAAGTGATAGAAATGGGAGAACCAGTTAATCGTGTCGCTTTTGAACTATTTGGGATTGCCATCTATTGGTATGCGATTATTATTATTTCAGGTGTCGTGATAGCAATGTGGCTTAGCACTCGAGAATCCTTAAGAGTTGGGATGCGACAAGATGATGTATCAGACTTTATGTTAGTTGCCTTGCCAATAGCATTTATTGGTGCACGTCTATATTATGTCTTATTTAATCTTGAGCCGTATATAGCAGAGCCAATGCAGGTCTTTAATATACGTTCTGGTGGTTTAGCAATTTATGGAGGCTTAATCGCAGGTGGTATTTGGTTATATATCTATTGCCAACGTCATTTTATTTCAACGTGGACCTTTTTAGATATTGCAGCACCTAGTGTCTTATTAGCACAAGGCATTGGTCGTTGGGGGAACTTTATGAATCACGAGGCATTTGGTGGCGAAACCACACGTGCTTTTTTAGAAAAACTTCATTTGCCGAATTTTATTATTAATAATATGTATATTGAAGGGGCTTATCGACAGCCAACATTTTTATACGAGTCAGTCTGGAATGTCATTGGCTTTGTGTTGTTACTATTCTTACGTAAAAAGACTGGTTTATTGAAACAAGGAGAAGTCTTTTTAAGTTATATCCTTTGGTATAGCTTTGGTCGGATGTTTATTGAAGGTATGCGAACCGATAGTTTATATTTGTTTAGTTCAATTCGCGTATCTCAATTATTGTCTTTATTGTTATTTATTGATGGTTGGATCGTATTGATTTGGCGTCGTAAAAAACAAACAAGTTTGAAGGAGTATGATCGCTCACGTGGTTCCAATGAGTATTTAATCTAGCCAGACAGATGAAGAAGAATATGATAAAATTGAGCTATATATTTGAAGATAATTTGTTATGAATTAGAGGAGGTTTCCATTGTGAAACAAAAAATTGCAGTTTTAGGCCCAGGTTCTTGGGGGACAGCGTTAGCCCAAGTATTAGCTGAAAATGGCCATACAGTCAAGTTATGGGGACACAATCCGGCACAAATTGATGAAATAAACACATACCATACCAATAGACATTATTTACCAAATATTAAAATCCCTACGAGTATCAAAGGCATTAAAGAGTTAAAAGAAGCCGTAATAGATGTTGATGCCATTTTATTTGTTGTACCAACGAAAGCCATTCGCGAAGTGGCTAAAGAAGTAGCAATATCTGTGAATACAAAGCCGTATATCATCCATGCATCAAAAGGTTTAGAGCAAGGAACGCACAAACGCATTTCAGAGATTTTATCAGAAGAAATTCCAGAAAGTAAGCGTCAAGAAATTATCGTATTGTCTGGACCAAGTCATGCAGAAGAAGTGGCTGTTCATGATATTACAACGATTACAGCTGCTAGCGAAAAATTAGAAGCTGCGAACTATGTACAAGATTTATTTATGAACGATTACTTCCGTATTTACACGAATACTGATGTAATTGGCGTGGAAACAGGGGCCGCATTGAAAAATATTATTGCTATTGGTGCAGGCGCCATTGCTGGCTTAGGATTTGGTGATAATGCCAAAGCTGCGATTATGACACGCGGACTAGCCGAAATTAGTCGATTAGGTGTCGCAATGGGTGCTGATCCATTGACTTTTATCGGTTTAAGTGGTGTCGGCGATCTGATTGTGACGGGTACGAGTGTTCATTCACGTAATTGGCGTGCGGGCAATCTTTTAGGTAAAGGAAAGAAACTAGATGAAGTCCTTGAAAATATGGGAATGATTGTCGAAGGCGTGGCTACCACAAAAGCAGCTATGGAGCTAGCAACAAGTCTAAATGTTGATATGCCAATTACCAAAACCATTTACAATGTCTTGTATGAAGGAAAAGATATCCATCAAGCAGCAAAAGAAATTATGCTTCGTGATGGTAAAGTAGAAAATGAATTTTCTTAATCATGAAGGAGGGGACAAGATGAAAGTCAAAAAAGCCGTGATTCCTGCAGCTGGTTTAGGGACACGATTTTTACCAGCAACGAAAGCAATGGCAAAGGAAATGTTACCGATTGTAGATAAACCAACCATCCAATTTATTGTGGAAGAAGCGTTAAAATCAGGAATTGAAGATATTTTAATTGTGACTGGTAAAGCGAAACGTCCGATTGAAGATCACTTTGATGCGAATTTAGAGCTAGAAATGAATTTAAAAGAAAAAGGCAAAGATGAGCTGTTGAAGCTTGTAGAAGAAACAACTGAAGTGAATTTACACTTTATCCGCCAAACGCACCCAAGAGGATTGGGGCATGCCGTTTTACAAGCCAAAGCATTTGTTGGTAATGAACCGTTTATTGTCATGCTAGGCGATGACTTGATGGAAGACAAAGTGCCGCTTACAAAACAATTAATTAATGACTACGAAAAAACACATGCATCAACCATTGCGGTTATGAAAGTTCCGCATGAAGAGACATCAAAATACGGCATCATTAATCCAGAAGGTGAAGTAACCAAAGGTCTGTATAATGTAAAAAGCTTTGTCGAAAAACCACAGCCTGAAGATGCACCAAGCGATTTAGCCATTATTGGACGTTATCTACTGACACCAGAAATTTTTGATATTTTAGAAAATCAAGCACCTGGCGCAGGGAATGAAATTCAATTAACAGATGCTATTGATACCTTAAACTTGACACAGCGTGTATTTGCGCGTGAATTTAAAGGTCAACGTCACGATGTCGGCGATAAATTAGGCTTTTTAAAAACGAGTATTGATTATGGTTTAACACATCCTGAAATCAAGATTGGCTTAAAAGACTACATTATTGAGCTAGGAAAAATGCTAGAAGAAAAAGAACAACCAGTCTTGAAAGAAACAACATCGACCAAAGAAAAATAACAAAAAGGCCTTTTTCCACTCTTTGATGGAATAAGGTCTTTTCAAAAAAAGCTTTCATGGCATCGCTTTTATTTGTATAATAAATTTTGAAATGATATGCTATATAATAAGAGTTGGAAGGGAGTTTTTCTATGACAGCTGGAGGAATCGCAGGGCTAATCGCAGCTATTGCCTTTGCAGTATTGGTACTTTTCTTAATCCGCGTATTATTAAAAGTTGAAAAAACAGTTGCATCTGTGCAAACAACCGTTGTGGAAGCGAATAAAACAATTAGTGTAGTCACCAAAGATGTAGATATTCTAACTCGAGAAGTTGAAGGTCTTTTGGTGAAAAGCAATGAGTTATTGCAAGATGTAAATCAAAAAGTAGCGACAATAGATCCATTGTTTACAGCAGTTGCTGACTTGAGTACAAGTGTATCAGAATTAAATTATTCAAGTAAAAATCTTGTTTCTCGTTTAGGGACTTTAGGTCGTACGACTGCACAAGCAACAATTGCAGGAAAAGTTGGTCAAACAGCAATGAAATTTTTTAACCAACAAAAACAAAAAAATAGCGGGAGTGATTTAAATGAGTAAAAACGGTGGCTTTTTATTAGGTGCAATTATCGGAGGGACAGCAGCTGCAGTAACTGCTTTGTTGTTAGCACCAGAATCAGGAAAAGAATTACGTAATAAATTAGGGAAACAAGTCGATGATTTATTAGATGTAGCATCAGATTATACGGATATCGCCAAAGAAAAAGGGGAAGATTTAGCCGATCTTGCGAAAGAAAAGGCAAGCAGTTTAGGCAAGCAAGCCGAAGATTTGGCCCAAACTTTGAAAGACAAAGCATCAGATACAGTTGAAGATGCGGAAGATGCTGTAGAAAATGTGGCTGAAGATACAAATGATTTTGCTTCACGCTTCAAAAAAAATGCGGAAGATGTGGCCGATGAAGCCGAAGATGTCGCAGAAGATATCGTCATTGACGTGAAAGACACTGTTTCTGATGCACAAGAAATTGTTGCTGAAGGAGTAGAAGAAGTAGAGGAAACTCAACCAATTCCAACAGAAGACTTTGAAGAAACAGTCGAAGAATTAAAAGAAAAATTTGAAGAAAATAATCCAGAAGTATAAGCAAGATGGGGCATAAGCCCCATCTTTTTTGCTAAAAAGGAGTACGAAGATGCAAATTGAACGTAGTAATACATGTAATAATTCACCGAAAAACCGGTTTGTGGAAGAATTTACCCTTGCGATATTCCAAGAAAAGTTAGAAAATTTTAAGGAGCAACATACTGAGCAATGGTTTGAAATTGTGGGACAAGTGAGCACTGAGTTAGCTGATCAAATCACAGAAATTCAACGAATAAAAATTATTTCAAGTATTAGTCATGGTAAATTCGGTGCTTGTACAGGAGTATTGTCTGCTAAACAACAAACTTATTCATTCGTGGTGCATTATGAATTCGTCTCAACTACTAAGAAAGTTGTGGATCATGCAAAACTTTTTTTAATTGAAGAGAAAGATAATTGAAGAAAATCCGAATGCTTACGTCAAGAAATTGTTACGAGCATTCGGATTTTTTATTTCGGATTAATCAATAATAAGTAATTCTTTGGAAGTATGAGTCAATGGTTGTGAGCCGTCTTTTGTCACATATACACAATCTTCGATTCGTACGCCAACTTGATTTGGCAAATAAATACCAGGTTCAATTGAAAAACACATGCCTTCTTCGATGACTAAATCATTGCCAGCCACAAGTGACGGATATTCATGGACAGAGGTGCCAATCCCATGACCTAAGCGATGATTAAATGCATCGCCATATCCGTAACTTTCGATAATATCACGCGCAATTTTATCAAGCTGACCAGCTGTAACACCCGGTTTCACAGCTGCTTGCGCGGCTAGTTGTGCTTCCAAAACAATTGAATAGACTTCTTTTTGGAAAGCGGTTGGTTCTTTATAAGCAACTGTTCGCGTAGCATCACTACAATAGCCTTTCCAAACAACTCCAAGGTCAAATAACACAAGCTCATTTTTTTGCACAAGTGTTTTATTCGGTGCACCATGTGGACTAGCTGCATGTGGTCCTACAAGGACGGTTGTATCAAAGGACATGTGCGCGACACCTTTACGTTTTAAGCGATATTCGATTTCTGCTGCAATTTCTTCTTCTGTTGCTCCATCTTTAATTGCTGCAAAACCCGTTTCAAAGGCGAAGTCGGCCCATTGTCCAGCTTCTATCAATATATCGATTTCCTGCGAAGTTTTGCATAATTGCATACGTTGGATGATGGGTGTGACATCTTTAGAAAAGTCAGTTGAAGCAAAAAATGGTTGTAATTGTTCAAAGCGATCTAATGTAAAGGTCGCTTTTTCAATTGCCAGTTGTTGGGGTTGACCATAACGGTTGTTAATTTCATGAGCAATCACTTGCCAAGGGTTTTCTGTATCTAAATAACCAACAACATCAAAAGGCCAACTACTTTGTCTAGCTGTCTCGGCTTCTAAAGCAGGGGTAAATAAAAATGGGTCATGGCTAGTAGAAAGAAACAACGCTAGAACACGCTCATGAGGGTCACTAGTAAAGCCAGAGAGATAGGCAATTGTATTTGGATTCGTGATATAGGTAACGTCAACATTTTCTTTCCTCATCCAATGTTTGAGTTCTTGTATTTTTTCTTGATTCATAAACAACCTTCTTTCTTTTTCTTCTATTGTATCACTAAATTCTTAAAAAAGTTTGAAGCAAGTTGTTATTTTCATGAAAATGAAACTAAAACGGTTGCAAATGTTGAAGAAATTTGCTATTCTATCTAAGAAATGTAAACCGTATTTTCAGAAAATGGAATTGGATAGGAGAACTAAAGAATATGGAGAAACAAACTATTACTATTTATGATGTCGCAAGAGAAGCAAATGTATCGATGGCTACAGTCTCTCGTGTTGTAAATGGCAATCCCAACGTCAAACCTGCCACTCGTAAAAAAGTACTAGAAGTAATTGATCGTCTTGATTATCGCCCAAATGCTGTTGCTCGAGGCTTGGCTAGTAAAAAAACCACCACAGTGGGTGTGATTATTCCTGATGTCAGCAATATGTTTTTTGCCTCTTTAGCTCGTGGTATTGATGATGTTGCAACGATGTATAAATACAATATTATTTTAGCAAACTCTGATGGCGACAGCCTAAAAGAAGTAAATGTATTGAATAATTTATTAGCAAAACAAGTAGATGGTGTCATCTTTATGGGTCACCGTATTACAGATGAAATTCGTGGAGAATTTTCACGTTCAAAAACTCCAGTTGTTTTAGCTGGTTCAATTGATCCGGATGAACAAGTTGGTAGTGTAAATATTGATTATACGTCAGCGACAAAAGAAGCTGTTAGCTTATTAGCAAAAAACAATCAAAAAATTGCTTTCATTAGTGGTGCTTTAATTGATCCAATCAATGGTCAAAATCGTTTGAATGGGTATAAAGAAGCTTTGAAAGACAACAACTTGGAATACAACGAAGGTTTAATTTTTGAAGCACCTTATTCTTTCAAAGACGGTTTAGCTTTAGTTGAACGTTTATTGAATAGTGGCGCCACAGCTGCTTATGTTACAGATGATGAATTAGCTATTGGTATTTTAGATGGTTTATATGATCGTGGTGTCAAAGTGCCAGAAGACTTTGAAATTATCACAAGTAACAACTCATTATTAACAGATGTTGCTCGTCCTCGATTATCAAGTGTGAGTCAACCATTATATGATATCGGTGCGGTTGCCATGCGTCTATTAACAAAAATGATGAATAAAGAAGATGTTGAACAAAAAACAATTGTTTTACCATACAACATTTTAGAAAAAGGTTCAACAAAATAATAAAGTCGAAGTTTGGTAGCTTGCTACCGAACTTTTTTTATGTAAAAAAACTCCAAAAGCCATAAGGACTTTTGGAGCGAAAACTAATCTTCTTTTTTCTTTTCTTCTTTTTTCTCTTTTTTAGGGGGGGTTGCTCTTCTTTGGTTTGAAGGAGTAGGGATTGCTTTTTTCCAATAATCAGCATAATTAGCATCGGTACCACCAATACCAAATTTGAAACTAGCATTAGCGGGCCCACCTTTTGCCCAGTAGGAAGCAACTGTCTCATTAGGAACGCTGATTGAACGATTATTGACAGTGACTTTTCCACCTGGTTTGGTTCCAGTAAATTTAGAGACTTGATAAGTGTTTACGTTTGAATCAAGTTCAAATTTATCATTCACACCAATCACATCAGGTTTTGTCTGATAGATAGAATTAGCTAAATATGCCATATATTGTGCCGTTCGACGGCCTGCATCTTGATCAGTTGGTTTGTTGTCTTCACGCCCAGACCAGCTACTCAAGGTCACTTTAGGGGTAGAAACAACTAGCCATGAATCAACATATTCATCGGTTGTTCCTGTTTTACCAACCCAATCAGCATTGCCTAAATTCCAATCTAAGTTTTTAAGGTTCGATAAGAATGGTGTGGTAACTGCTTCTGTTAAAACGCTACGCATCAAATCATTCATGATAGAGGCAGTAGCTGGTGAAAATACTTGAACAGGTGCTGCTTCATGTTGATAAAGAACGTTACCTTTCGAATCTTTAATGGATTCAATAATATAACCTTCTTGATAGACCCCCTTATTAGCAAGGGTTTGGAATCCATTTGTTTGAGCTAACGTAGTGAGTTCCATTACACCCATCGGCGCAGATTCATATTGCCAGACAGGGGTATCGGGATAATTCATTTCTTTTAAATAATTATCATAAACAAAGGTTGGAGACCCCATTTCATTTAACACTTCTTGATATAAATGTCTAGCAGGGATATTATTTGAATGAACAATCGTTTCGCGAACGGTTTGGAATGTTTTTGAACCAGCATTAGTTGCATTCATAATCGGAGAGCCGGCATCTTCACCAAATTCCCAATTCGTTGGGTAATCAGAAACACGAGATTCACTACCAACTAAACCTTGATCTAATGCTGGTGCGTAAACTGATACGGGTTTGATTGCAGAACCTGCTTGACGTTTTGAACTAAACGCATGATTATATGGATTGCTTGCATAATCACGTCCGCCGATAAAACCTAAAATTTTCCCAGTATTATTTTCCATTAGCACGTTGCCGACTTCAATACTTGAGCCATTATCTAACATGTAACCATAATTTTGAACAGCTTCTTGCATCGATTGATAAAGATCCTTATCAATTGTTGATTGAACCGTATACCCACCATTGGCTAATTTGAATTCTGCTTTTTGAAGATAATCTTGATACACTTCATCTGTTGCAAAATCTTCAGCGCTAACTTTCGCTTCATCTGCTAATTGTTTTGCGACGATTTTTAATGCTTCACCCATGACAGTGTTGTATAAGAAGCCTTGTTCGTCATTGTCAGGCGTTCCTTTTGGTTTAAAATCAGCTGTTAAATCATAAGCAAGGGCTTCTTCGTATTCCTTTTTCGAAATATCATGATTTCGATACATACTGAAGAGCACAAAATCTTTTCGGTTTAAGCCGTATTCTAAATTATCTTGAAAATCGCCACTGTTTGTATAGGGGCTATAAGAAATAGGACTTTGTGGCAAACCAGCAATAAATGCGGCTTGTGGTAAATTAACATCGCTTGCATTGATACCAAATATCCCTTGCGCCGCTTCCTGAACACCAGCAATATTTTGACCTAAATTATTTCGACCAAAAGGTGAAATATTGAGATACATTGCGATGATTTCATCTTTAGAAAAATTCTTTTCCACTTCCATTGCCAGTAAGATTTCATTGGCTTTACGTTTAAAAGTTGTTTCATCGCTTAAAATTTGCTGCTTCACTAATTGTTGCGTTAAAGTAGAACCACCGCTACTACCAATCCCAGTTACTTCTGAGATTAAGGCACGTAAAACAGCTTTTGGCACAACGCCTTTATGCTCGTAAAAATATTCATCTTCGGTGGCAACCACTGCTTTTTTCAACCAGTCAGAAATCTGATCAGAAGGGATGCTTGTTCGGAATAAATCAGAACGAATGGTGGCAATCGATGAATTATCTGCATAGGCTAACTTAGATGTTTCGGTAATATTACCTAAATCTTGTTGCAATTCTTGTTTGGTCGGAGGATCAGTATCTTTTACTAAGTAGGCAAAATATCCCAAACCAATACCAGCACCCAATGCACCAAGCATTAACATTAAAGAAATACCGACTAAAATCAAAGACTGCATCACTCGGATTACGACATTAAAATAAAACCAGCCAGTAGAGCCTTCTTTCTTTGGTGTTATTTTTTTTCCTTTTTGGGACAAATTAGTCACCTCAATTTTCTTTTGATTCCGTTTGATTATAACAAAAAAATCGGTTGATTCCAAAAATTTTTGAAGTGTTTTATTCGAATGAGTAGAATATTTTAGTCTTTTTAAAGATTCTTAGGGTAGAATCAAGGTTTTTTTGATAGTTTCTCTTTTCTTTCACTGGATTTTCAGTTAATATGAAAAATGAGTATTTATTGAGGAGGAAAATTACATGAGTTCAGACTTTTTTCAAGAACTAAAAGCACGTGGCTTAGTTCATCAAACAACAGACGAATCAGCATTAGAAAAACAATTAAATGAAGAGTCTGTCAAATTGTATGTCGGCTTCGACCCAACTGCAGATAGCTTGCATATTGGTCATTTATTGCCAGTCTTGATGCTTCGTCGTTTCCAACAAAATGGCCATGTGCCGATTGCGTTAGTCGGTGGGGGAACTGGAATGATTGGGGATCCATCATTTAAAGACCAAGAGCGTCAATTAAATACATTGGATACCGTTCAAAACTGGTCACAAAGCATTAAAAATCAATTGTCTCGTTTTATTAATTTTGACGACGACACAAATCCAGCAATTATTGCAAATAACTATGATTGGTTAGGTTCTATCTCACTGATTGATTTTTTACGTGATGTGGGTAAAAACTTTACAATTAATTACATGATGAGTAAAGAAAGTGTGAAACGTCGAATTGAATCGGGGATTTCGTATACAGAATTTGCTTACCAATTGTTACAAGCGTATGATTTTCTAAAATTATATGAAACACATGGTTGCTTATTACAACTAGGTGGAAGTGACCAATGGGGAAATATTACCTCAGGAATTGAGTTATTACGTCGTGAAAAAGAAGTCCAAGGTTTTGGTTTAACGATGCCTTTGATTACAAAAGCAGACGGTACAAAATTTGGAAAAACTGAAGGTAATGCCGTTTGGTTGGATCCAGAAAAAACAACACCATATGAGTTTTACCAATTTTGGATTAATACAGATGACCGTGATGTCATTAAGTTCTTAAAATATTTCACGTTCTTATCTTTAGATGAAATTGCTGACATTGAAGAAGCCTTCAATCAAGCACCTGAAAAACGTGTTGCTCAAAAAGCTTTGGCACAAGAAGTGACGACACTTGTTCATGGAAAAGAAGCTTACGAACAAGCGGTACGCATTTCTCAAGCGTTATTCAGTGGCGAGATTAAGAGTTTATCTAGCGAAGAAATCAAACAAGGTTTCAAAGGTGTACCAACATATAACGTGCAAGCAGAAGACAATTTAAACTTAATCGAATTATTGATTACAGCAGGAATTGAACCTTCGAAACGTCAAGCACGTGAAGATGTCCAAAATGGTGCGATTTACATTAATGGAGAGCGTGTCCAAGAAACAACCTATGAATTGAGCGATGCAGATAAAATCGGAGAAGCAACAGTTATCCGTCGCGGCAAGAAAAAGTATTTCTTGTTACAATTTTAATCAAACCGAAGAGATTGTTATTTAACAGTCTCTTTTTTTGTAAAGGAGCAACAAAAAGTGGAAGCAATATTGATTCAAGCAGTCGGATTATTTTTGATTATTCTTTTGGGATTTTTCTTAAAACGAGTTGGATTACTTTCAAAAGCTGATGGAACAACCTTGTCAGTTGTGATTGTTAATGTCACGTTACCCGCAGTAGTTATTGTCAATTTGGCGAAATTGTCGATGCAAGCTGATTTAGTATTATTTATTATTATAGGATTTGTCTGGTCACTTGTGCAAATAGCAATTGCCTGGTTCGCTTCGCGTAAAGATTCAGCCAAACTACAGCAATTATATATGTATTGTGCATCAGGCTTTAATATTGGTAATTTTACGTTACCATTTGTCCAAGGTTTTTTACCGATGGGCGTCCCGTTCATCTCAATGTTTGATATGGGAAATAGTATTATGTTGTGTGGAGGAACCAATATTGTTGTAGATCGACTTGTGGGAAACAACACTAGTTTTCATCCAAAACAAATCGCATTAAGATTGGTTCGTTCCATTCCATTTACTTGTTATTTAGTGATGTTATGTCTTCGTATCGTAAATATTACATTACCAGATAGCTTCTTGACAATGCTACAACCAGTCGCTTCAGCAAATGTCTTTTTATCTATGTTTATGATTGGTCTGTATTTAGAACTACGCTTACCGAAGAGTGCTGTGCGTGATGTTGTGAAGCTATTAAGCATTCGTTACGGCGTAGGGCTTGCGATTATTGTCGCTTTTTATTTTTTACCAATCCCGCATTTGCAAAAAGTTATTTTGTCCTTGCTAGCTATTACACCAATTCCATTATTTGGAGTAATTAATTCGGTGTTAGCGGGCGTAAAAGAAGAAGTAGTTGGTTTTGCTTCATCGATTAGTTTCTTGTTGAGTTTGCCGTTGATGACTTTGGTTGTGTTAATTTTAGGTACAAGTGTATAGTAGTATTTTAGAATGTTAGCGAAATTGTAGGAGGATACTTTATGTTGATTGGATCGCACGTTTCAATGAGTGGAAAGAAAATGTTAATAGGGGCTGCAGAAGAAGCGGCTAGTTATCAAGCTTCCACATTTATGATTTATACAGGAGCGCCGCAAAATACGCGTCGTAAACCTTTAGAAGAAATGAATATTGAAGCAGGACAGGCATTTATGAGCGAACATCGATTATCAAATATGGTCGTTCATGCACCGTATATCATTAATTTAGGAAATACGATTAAACTAGAAAATTTTAGTTTTGCTATTGAATTTTTACGTGAGGAAATTCGCCGTGCCCAAGCCTTAGGTGCGACGCAAATCACCATGCATCCAGGTGCTCATGTCGGAGAAGGTGTTGAAAAAGGGATTGCTCAAATTGTTAAAGGCTTAAATGAAGTCCTTGATAAGAATCAAATTCCTCAAATTGCTTTAGAAACAATGGCCGGAAAAGGGACAGAAATTGGCCGGACGTTTGAAGAGTTAGCTGCAATTATTGATGGTGTCACGTTAAATGATAAGTTGTCAGTGACCTTAGATACTTGTCATATCAATGATGCTGGTTACAATGTGAAAGAGGACTTTGATGGCGTATTAGAAGAATTTGATAAAGTGATTGGTTTGGATCGTTTGAAAGTCATTCATGTCAATGATTCTAAAAATCCTCAAGGCTCACACAAAGACCGCCATGCAAATATTGGTTTTGGAACAATTGGGTTTGAGGCATTGCATAAAGTCGTGCACCATGAAAAACTATTGCAATTACCAAAAATTTTGGAAACACCGTATGTTGGTTCAGATAAAAAGAATAAAAAAGCACCTTATGGCTTTGAAATTGCGATGTTAAAATCAGGTGTATTTGACCCTGAATTGTTAGAGAAAATTATGAATCAATAAAAATAAACGAAGAGTTCGCTCTTCGTTTATTTTTTGGAGTATAAGGCTTTTGTAAGTATTAATTGGCCTATCCTATTTAATCAATATTAATTATTAGTTCTGGATGAGTCTTTCGTTTAATAAGTCCTAATTAGTTTAGAAAAAAATAGTAAGAATTAGAAAGTATGGATAGACGATTCGTATGGAATAATTTTAAAAGTAGAGTTCTTCGCGACTGAAGTCTCTACTTTTTGTTAATGACTTGACGAAAATAGTATAGTGCTATACTATTTTGTTGAGAGGTGACAACAATGGAAACAAATGAATTATTTAAACAATTTGTTGAAGAATTTTTGAAAATCAATAATAAATTAACTCAAATTCAAAAGAAGCCGGTACTCATTACACCTGATTTACAAATAAGTACAAGTCTTTTACACTTAATAGATGCTATCGGCACTTACCCACGATCGACAATTACTGAAATTGCAGCGAAATTAGGTGTGACGAAAGGAAGTATTTCTCAACAAATACCTAAATTAATCCAATTAGGATTGGTTCGAATTTATCAAGTGGAAGAAAATAAAAAAAATAAACAGCTTGTTCTTACAAAAAAAGGTGAAAGTGTAAATGAATCACATGCGACACTCCATGATGGGCTTTATTCAACAATAAAACAGCAATTATCGCATTTTACTCCAGAACAACAGCTCGTTCTATTGGAAATATTAAATAAAATTTCATTTAGTATAGAAGAATATCAAAAGAAATTAACTAAGGGGAATGAGGAATGATAGATTATGGATATTTTTATCAATAACAAAAGAGTTTCGAATGAGGAAATTGATGCTTGGGAATTTAAAAGATTGAAATATCAATATCAGTTTTTTATGAAGAGAGGATATGACCTAACTAATCCATCGGAAGCACCAAATATTAAATCAGCCCGAAAAGACATGGGGCGGTTTAAAGCATCGATAAAGCCTGAACAACTAAGGAGAATTCTCAAAAATAGGTACAAAATTGGTAATCTTATTTCAAAGATGACTGCTTTGCTCTCTAGAGGAAAAAGAAGATATAGCATGACTGAATTTTTTATTCCAACAACCCTGAGTCCAGAAAGAGTGATGGATGATATAAAAAAAATAATGCTTGAAAATACGCAGGAACACCTTTTCATGAACTTAGCAACTAATCCGGATCATTTTGTATTGTTAGGTATCGGTGATAATATTCAAGAAGTTGTGGAAATGACTGGTGGGTCACCTTTACCAACAAGATTTTTTGCGCATTATGGAGATGAAAGTGGTTTGACATCTAGTCGAAGTGAGGGCTATCTTGTACAACTAGCAGGATGTGCAAAACTAGAAGACGGAACAGTCATTGGAGGGGTACGTCATCAAATAAAAAGAGAAGAAAATGGCATAAGGTTTAAAGCACTGGTGGAATTTCCTAGTATGGTACCTAAATTTATGTTAAATAAGCATCAATATCATTTGGCATGTGAGTTTAGAGAATGGCTGGGATATATCATTAAATAAACTTGATAATACAAAGCATATTTGTACAAACGAATGAAGTAGCTAAGAGTCATCTTTAGAATTCACACGTTCATTGACTCTATATAGAAAATGGACGGTAAGAAGCATAACTATTAATAAAATCAATGAAGCAACAGGTATTTAGAAGTTTTTAATTGTTTAGGTAAGACTGTGGACGAAGTCAAAAATGGCTGAAGTCTACAGTCTTTTTATAAAAGGATGCGAAAGAAAAGTATCGGTTACGGTGGACAAAATAATGACCTTTGTAAAAAATTGACAATAGGGTTAGCAAAGAGGAAGATTTTCATATTTTTTGCTGATTTCAATCATAAGATGGAACAGTTAGAGAATTCTCTAGCTGTTTTTTTATTGTTGACAGCTTTTTTGTATTAGTGTACTATTTTGTTAGTACACTAATACGTGGAGGTGTCTTAGATGATTTTCTCGGATGGGCGGCCAATTTATAGTCAAATTATGGAATTTATCATTCAAGAAATTTTGTTAGAAAAAATAAAACCGGGGGAAAAAGTCATGGCAGTTAGAGAGTTAGCAATGGAATTATCGACGAATCCAAATACGGTTCAACGTGCGTTACAGGAATTAGAACGTTTGGAAATATTATATTCTATTCGTGGAAGAGGGCGTTTTGTTACAGATAATCAACAAATTTTAACCGCTCTGAAAGAAGAAAAGAAAAATGAAGTCGTGAAGGATTATTTGCAAAAAATGGCAAATATTGGTTTGTCTACAGATGAAGCGATTCGAGAAATTCAACGATTTATCGAGGTGAAGCACAATGACAATGATTGATGTAAAAGATGTTTCTTATAAAAAAAGAGGAAAAACGATTTTAGATAATATTAGTTTTCAATTAACAGGTGGGAAAATCGTGGCACTTTTAGGAGAGAATGGTGCGGGTAAGACGAGTATTTTACGTATTTTAGCTGGACTTGCTCGCGGTTGGAAAGGTCATATTACCATTGATGACCAAGCAATTGGTGCAAAAACGAAAGAAAACGTGGCGTTATTAATTTCTTTACAAGATTTCCCGAGAGAGATGACGATTCGCCAAGTAATGACATTTTATCAACGATTCTACGCCGATTTTGATAGTAAGAAAGTTCAAGAGCTAATGGCATTTATGGAATTAGATTCAACGAGTAAATTAAAAACTCTTTCTCGAGGTCAAATGGAAAAAGCAGCCTTGGCAATGACTTTAGCAAGAAATGCGAAAGTTTTTTTACTCGACGAACCGTTAAGTGGCATTGATTTATTGTCTCGTGAAAAAATCATTCAATCATTGTTACGTTGGTTTAATGAAGAAGCAATTTTATTGATGACCACTCACCAAATGAATGAAATTGAAAACATTGTAGATGAAGTGATAATCATTGCTGATCATAAAATCGCTATTCATAGCGGAATAGAAGAACTACGAGAAAGCCAACAGCTAGGGCTAGAAGGTATTTATCGGGAAATAGTGACGAAGGGGTGAGTATGATGTGGGAAATAACGAAACAAATCGCGAGGGAAAATAGACAAAAAGGATTAATTTTTTTCGTTATAGCTTTTGCGCTAGAAGGTTTTTTAATTTATCAAATGTCAGAATATACCAATAGCCAGAGCTTTGGTTATTTAGAAGGAATTTATCTCATTCCGATGACTATCATAATGATAGCAGGGATTATCATAGAGACAATCCGACTTGCTCGCTTTTGGCGTGACCAACGCTTTTGTTTATTACCGGTCAAAACAGAGAGATTAATGATGGCGAATTTTGGCTATAGCATCATCTTTTTAGTTGTATCAGCTATTTTATCATATCTAGGATGTAGTATTTTTGGGCAAATTTTTTCACAACAAGTCTATTTGCCAACTATTCAGACAGCAGCTATTGTTAGTGCCTTCTATTTAGAAGTAGTGATTACTTTCCTAGGTGTTACGCAAGCTCTTGGGATGTTAGCGGATTTAGTAGTAAAACGCTTTATACCAGTTGCACAAAAATTTAGTACGTTCATTCTAGTTGTTTTACTTTTAGGTGTAGTTTCTGGTGGATCAAATAGTGAAACAATCGACCTATCTGCACATATTCAGAATGGAGTTATCAGTGTAACGATTGCTAATACATTGTTTGGCACAGTCGTTCGTGATGTTATTACCTTAACTATTTGTTTAGGCATCTTGTATTATTTGTTAAAAAATGTGGTAGAAGAAAGAAGGGGAATTCATGAGTAATGTCTTAAGTATTCAAAATGTATCGAAAAAAATCGGCAATAAACAAATTATCCATGGTGCGACATTCCATGTTGAAAAAGGTGAAATCGTTGGTTTATTAGGCCCAAATGGTGCAGGTAAGACGACGCTGATTCGAATGATTGTTGGCTTGATGAAACACAATGGTGGGCAAATCAATATTTTAGATTATTCGTTAGATACTAATTTTAAAGAAGCAATGACCGAAGTAGGCGCTATTATCGAAAATCCTGAGTTTTATAATTATATGACAGGTTACGAAAACTTAATGCAATATGCGCGTATGTCAAAAAAAGAAGTCAATAAAGTAGAGATTGAACGAATTATCGCACAAGTCCATTTAGAAAATAATATTAATCAAAAAGTGAAGACCTACTCGTTAGGAATGCGTCAACGCTTAGGTGTTGCCCAAGCCTTAGTCCATCAACCGCATCTGTTAGTTTTAGATGAACCAATGAATGGCTTGGATCCAAAAGGTATGCGTGAATTCCGCGAGATGATTTTACTGTTGAAGGCGAATGGCGTGAGTGTCTTAGTTTCAAGTCACCAATTAAGTGATATTGAACAATTAGCTGATCGGTTAGTCATTTTACAAAAAGGCAAGATTACCCATCAAGTAACGATGGCCGAAATTCATGGGTCTGGTAGAGCATTATTACTTGATACAACAGATAATTTAACGGTGATGAAAATTCTTGAAACACAAGGCATCACAAATATTCAACAAGAAAAAAATTATCTATTGATACCTTTAGATGAAGACATTCGAATAGAATTAGCGAAGCAAATCGTTGAAGCAAGTATTGGTTTGAGAGAAATGAAAGTGAAGCAAAGTACGTTAGAAGATACTTTCTTGGCTTGGACCGAAGAAGGAGGACTTTAAAATGGGTGTCTTAATTACAAATGAATGGATAAAATTAAGTAAGAAAAAATCAACATGGATTATGTTGGTAATGTTAGTCATGATGGTTTTTGGTTTGACATGGGTGATGCGAATTGCTAGTAGCGGTGAGATGCTCGCCAATGATAATTTTTCAAGATTAACAGATATGACGTCATTCTTAAACTTGTTTGTGGTGATTGTTGCTGCATCAATGTTGGCAGAAGAATTTAGTCGTGGTACGATTAAATTTTTACTCATTCGTCCCTACTCACGAACACAAATTTTAGCGGCAAAATTTATTACTGCTTTCCTATATGCGGTTGTCGGAACAGTTATTTTGTTTGTTAGTAGTTTCATTGCTAGTAATTTGTTATTAACAGCAGAATCACCAATGAATGTAGTGGAAGGATTTAATGGGGCATCTGCATTAATAGTTGCATTGAGTTATGCAGGTACTAATTTATTATTAATTTTACTTTACCTTTCGCTAACTATTTTTATTTCAGCCGTGATTCGCTCACAAAGTTTGGCAGTTGGTTTAGGGATTGGTGTTTTGTTTGGTAGCAGTATGATTAATGGTTTATTAACCTTAGCGATGCAGAAATATCCTTGGTTGAAGTGGAATATGTTTAATATGTTAAATATTAAGAATTTACTTCCTGAAGCAATGGGTGAATCACTAGGGACAGCGGGGATGTCAGTTTCGGTTGAAGGTAGCGGTGCGTTGGATTTATACTTAAGTTATGGACAGATGGCATTTAGCTTGTTGATCTATAGTCTCGTGATTTATATCGTAACAAATTGGTTGTTTAATAAACGTGATGTTGCACTAAGTTAGGAGGCGAACAGATGCTAGCAGAAGAATATTTTTTACTAACTTTGCCAAAAAAGGGACAATATTCTATGGGCAATTATCGCCTAGCGATGGGCTTGGTAGCGGCAGGACTTTCGGATTTGTGTTTTCATGAAGTCATTACACTTGAAAACAAGAAGTTAGTAATTATGCAGGACTTACCAGAAGAACTCCAAGCTTTGAATCCGCTGTACACGGCAATCAAAAATTTAAAGAAAGCAAGTGTTAAAAAATTAACGGAGTATTATGCAAGTACCTTAAGTAATAAGCGTTTGCATGTGTTGGAGTCTGCCATTGGTAAGTCGTTAGTAGAGAAAAGACTGATCGAACAAGATACAAAAGACCGCTATTCTGTCAATTCCGTCCAAAGAAAACAAGTGATTCAAATGATTCGACAAGAGATTGATTCGCAAGATATATCAAATGAAACCATGGTTCTATTAAGTTTGCTTGAAGCAAGTAAGCAATTGAAACAGTATTTTTCTAAGGTGGAAATGGTAGAGATGAAACAGTTAATCAAGGAGTTAAGAAAGCAACCAGAACGGCAAGTATGGGCGCAAATGATTAAGGAAATTGATACAACGATCATTATTATTTCCTCGATAAGCGTTTACTAATTAGAGCGCGAAAGCTCAAGTATTGAAAGCATTTGCCTATTGAAAAGGAAATTTTACGTGATTTCGTAAAACTTCCTTTTCTTTTGTTTGTTTTTCTAGTAAAATATATCACTGAGAGTATACAGGGAAAGGAGATAATTAAAATGAGTACAGGAATCGTTATTTTAATTGCAGTTATCGCTTTAGTTGTCGGTGCAATCGGCGGCTTCTTTTTGGCACGTAAATACATGCAAGATTACTTGAAGAAAAATCCTCCCGTTAATGAGGATATGTTGCGTATGATGATGATGAATATGGGACAAAAACCGTCTGAGAAAAAAATTCGTCAAATGATGCAACAAATGAAAAATCAAAAATAATTTTGATTTAAGCGGGCTGATTTTCAGTCCGTTTTTTTGTTGTCTTATAAAAATAAAGGAGGAAAGAAATGTCGATTTTTAAAAAGTTGGGTTGGTTCTTTAGACAAGAACGTAAAAGTTATTTGATTGGTGTCACAGCATTAATTGTCGTTTCTGTGATGCAGTTAGTACCTCCAAAGGTGATTGGTATTATTATTGATGAGATTGCAGCTGAAAACATTCGATTCAATACGGTGTTATTCTGGGTTTTTATTTTATTTGCTGCTGCATTGGGACAGTATATTTTTCGCTATATTTGGCGGACACATATTTGGGGGAGTGCTGCTCGGTTAGAGAAGAGTTTACGTAGACAGCTATTCGCTCATTTCACTAAAATGGATGCGGTTTTTTATCAAAAATATCGTACGGGTGATTTAATGGCACATGCAACCAATGACTTGAATGCGATTCAAAATGTGGCAGGTGCAGGTATGCTGACGTTCGTCGATTCATTTATTACTGGTAGTATGACGATTGCAGCTATGATTTTATTTATCGATTGGCGTTTGACGCTAATTGCTTTAATTCCGTTACCGTTACTAGCGCTTACGTCACGGGTGTTAGGATCAAAACTTCATGATGCCTTTCGTGATTCGCAAGCAGCTTTTTCCAGCATTAATGATAAGACGCAAGAAAGTGTCACTGGTATGAAAGTAATTAAAACGTTCGGACAAGAAAAAGAAGATATTGCTGATTTTTCAGAGAAAATTGACCATGCGATTGTTAAAAATCGCCGGGTGAGTTTTTTGGATGCCTTGTTTGATCCTTTTATTACAATAGTGATTGGTTTGTCGTACGTCTTAACGATTATTGTCGGTGGTAATTTTATTATGAAAGATGTTATTAGTATTGGGCAATTGGTTTCATTTGTCAGTTATATTGGGATGCTTGTTTGGCCGATGTTTGCTATGGGACGTTTGTTTAATGTGTTGGAGCGCGGCAATGCGAGTTACGATCGTGTAGCAGAACTTTTGCGTGAGCAGACGCATATTATTGAAGCAGATGATGCGGTAACAACACCAGCTCAAGGGCAATTACAAGTGAATATTGAACGCTTTAGTTATCCCAAGGAAGAGACTGTATTAGAAGATATTCAGTTTTCTTTAGACGAAGGAGAAGTTATTGGGATTGTTGGGAAAACAGGGGCTGGCAAAACAACGCTTCTGAAATTAATTATGCGAGAATATGATTCTTTTACAGGAAATATTTCATTTGGAAATCATTCGTTGAAAGAGTATTCGTTAGATGCATTGTTACAATCGATTGGTTATGTACCGCAAGATCATTTCCTATTCTCAATGACTATTCGAGATAATATTCGATTTGCAGAGCCACATGCTAGTCAAGGAAAAGTCGAGAAAGCAGCTCGTTTGGCACAAATTGATGAAGATATTAAAGAATTTCCGGAAAGTTATGACACAATGGTTGGTGAACGTGGTGTTTCCTTATCCGGTGGTCAGAAACAACGGATTTCGATTGCACGAGCGTTGCTAGTAGAACCTGAACTGCTCATTTTAGATGATGCCTTGTCGGCTGTTGATGCCAAAACTGAAGAAGCGATTTTGCATAATCTAAAGGAGATACGTCATAATAAATCAACTATTATCGCCGCACATCGTTTAAGTAGTGTGATGCATGCCAAAGAAATTTTAGTTGTAGATGAAGGTCGTATTACAGAACGTGGCACCCACGAACAATTACTTGCACAAAATGGCTGGTATAAACGCATGTGGGAGAAACAACAATTAGAAGCAAAAATTGAAGGGAGTGAGGGATAATGCAACGACAATCGGAATGGACAAAATCAATTCCTATGAAAGAACAACTAACGATTATTAAACGTCTCTTAGCGTTTGCGAAACCTTTTAGGAGCACGTTTGCTGTTGCTATCTTTTTCTCTTTCATTCTTTCGGTCATCAATATCTTCTTACCAAGAATTTTGCAGACCTTGATTGATAATTATTTAAAAGGAAAAACAGCCACTACGCAAATTATTTTATTTTTCGCAGGATTGTATCTTCTAGGAACATTACTAAAAGCCACGGTTTGGTTTTTTCAATGGTTCCTATATTCAATGGGTTCACTGAAAACATATCAGTATATTCGGGTGAAGTTATTTGAAAAATTACACACCTTGGGCATGCGTTACTTTGACCAAACACCTGCTGGATCAATTGTTTCGCGGGTAACCAATGATACGGAAACGCTTTTTGAATTTTGGTATGTCTTTTTATCTGTTTTAACCGGAATTTTTGCGGTAGTTACGTCATTTGTGGCAATGTTTCAAATTAGTGTAAAAGTTTCTTTGCTGAATCTAATTTTTTTACCTATTTTGCTTTTTGTTATTTGGTATTACCAGAAATATAGCTCGCGGGTTTATCGTCAAATGCGTGAACGCTTAAGTCAGTTGAATACCAAACTGAATGAATCGATTTCCGGGATGCGCATTATTCAACAATTCCGACAAGAAAAACGCTTGAAGCAAGAATTCGAGACAACTAATGATGAGTATTTAGAAACACGGTATGCGATGATTCGCATGAATTCACTTTTATTGGCACCGATTATCAATTTGCTTTATGCATTAGCAGTTGCTTTGTCATTAACAGTTTTTGGTTTCGATGCGTTGACGACTTTAGTTGAAGCAGGGATGATTTATGCGTTTACTACCTACGTCCAAGGATTTTTTAATCCGATGACGCGAATGATGGATTCATTAAGTGTTTTCACAGATGGGATTGTTGCAGGAAGTCGTATCTTGAAGATTATGGATGATGAAGAATACACACCACAACAAAATATCGGAGCAAATGAAACGATTTTAGCTGGAAAAATTGAATTTCGCAACGTTAGTTTCTCTTATGATGGGCAACACAATGTTTTGCAAAATATTTCCTTTATTGCCAATCCAGGAGAGACCGTCGCTTTAGTTGGACATACAGGTAGTGGGAAAAGTTCGATTATCAATGTCCTAATGCGTTTTTATGAATTTGGCGAAGGTCAAATTTTGATTGATGATAAAGATATTCGTGATTTTTCTTTAGAAGAATTGCGCCAAAAAATGGGACTTGTTTTGCAAGATGCCTTTATGTTTTACGGAGATATTTCTGATAATATTCGGTTACTTAACAAAGACATTACCGATGAAGAAGTCGTTGAAGCGGCGAGATTTGTCCAAGCGGATAAATTTATTACGCAATTACCTGACGGCTATCATGCCAAAGTGATTGAACGAGGAGCGAGTTATTCAAGTGGTCAGCGTCAACTGATCTCTTTTGCTCGAACGATGGTCACCAATCCGAAAATTTTAGTGTTGGATGAAGCGACAGCAAATATCGATACAGAGACTGAAGGGTATATCCAAGAAGGGCTTGCCAACATGCGTCAAGGTCGTACAACTATTGCCATCGCTCATCGTCTATCGACCATTCGTGATGCTGATTTGATTTTAGTATTAGATAAAGGAAAAATAGTGGAACGTGGAAATCATGAAAGTTTAATCGCTCAACAAGGATTGTATGCAGACATGTACCAATTGCAATCAATGCAATCGTAAAAAAACGCGCTATCGATTATGTATTCGATGGCGCGTTTTTTAGCTCTAATTAAATTTTAGTTAGGTAAAAAGGAGTCGGTAAATTGAAGTAAAGCCATCGGAGGTTCTTCCATGACAGGTGAGGTGCTGGTTCGTTTGTCAAAGGCTTCACCTAAATTGATTAAATGCGTAAGGTTCTGATGATAATTTTTTGAAAAGACCGCAGCGTACAATACATCCAGAAGATAACAAATTGACGTCGATGTCGTAAAATTGCCTATTTTGGAGTAAAGTCTTTCTCGGGTAGTCATGGATAAATTGCAATCAGATGCTTGACTAATTGTACTTTCGCCAATACTTGTCAAACTAATTACACTGGCTCCTTGCTGTTTTAATACGGGCAAAATTTGTTTAAGCATATGATTTTCACCTGTATAAGAAATTAAAATAGCACACGTTGTTTCTTCGCAACTATGCGCCTCATATACATGTTCGCCAATAATTTCAGCAACTGCTGTTCGTTTTTTTAATCGTCGCATTTTAAGGGCGAAATCTTGTGAGATTAAAATATTTGCGTTTGAAGTAAAGATTTTAATTTCCTTTGCGCAATCGAGAAGCTCGGTTGCTTTTTTTAACTGATCATAATGTAACAGCGAAAGTGTATCTTCAATAGTTGTTTGTTCAAGTGCAGCAATTTTTTGGGCAATTGTCAAAAGACCATCTGTTTGCTTAAATGGTAAGTTGGGATCAATAGCTTCAAAATGGCTATTTAAGTAACGTTGTTCTTCAATGAATGCTGTTTTTAAATCTGACCACCCTTGATAGCCTAATTTTTTTGCTAAGCGAATCAGAGTGGAAGGATGGACGAACGTAGCTGTTGCGATTTCTTTGATTGTTTGTTCGTCAATTGCCGTACTTTGTTGAAGAATATAATCAACCAAGTTTTGTTCGGCAGGTGAAAAATTTGTTTCCTGCATTTTTTCAACAAGTAGCATAGAAGCACCTCTTTGTTTACGAAATTTTATTAAAGTTTGTAAATGAATTGTAACGGTAAATAGAATAAAAAGCAAAAATGTAAACGCTATTTACAAAAAGGTCACTTTTATTTAGAAAGAATTGTAAATTTTGTTGGAAAAAAGCTTCGCTATCTTGCTTATTGTATTTACATGATAGATAATCATGTTGTAAATAAATTCGAAGGAGCGATTGATAAATGACAAAAGGCGTAAAGATTGTAACAATTGGTGGAGGAAGTAGTTACACTCCGGAGTTAATGGAAGGTTTTATCAAACGTTATGATGATTTACCAATTCGTGAAATTTGGTTAGTAGATATTGAAGCAGGAAAAGAAAAATTAGAAATTGTTGGTGAAATGGCGCAACGTATGTGGGATGCTTCTCCTTACGATGTAAAAGTTCATTTAACGTTAGATCGTGAAGAAGCATTGAAAGATGCTGATTTTGTGACGACACAATTCCGTGTTGGTTTATTGAATGCTCGTGTGAAAGATGAGCGTATCCCTGCATACTATGGCATGTTAGGTCAAGAAACAAACGGTGCCGGTGGTATGTTTAAAGCATTCCGTACAATTCCAATTATTTTAGGAATTGTCGAAGATATGAAACGCTTATGTCCAAATGCATGGTTAATCAACTTCACCAACCCAGCAGGTATGGTAACAGAAGCAATCGTTCGTTATGGTAAATGGGACCGTGTCATTGGTTTATGTAATGTACCAGTTGGTGCCATCATGGTTGAACCTGGCTTGATTGGTAAAAAAGAAGATGAATTAATTTACAAATTTGCAGGTGTCAATCATTTCCACTGGCACAAAGTCGCTGACTTAGAAGGAAATGACGTCACATTAGATATCATTGATCGCTTGTATGAAGAAGACAATGGCTTACCTAAAAATATCTTTGATGTACCATTCTACAAAGAACAATTACATCAAATGAAGATGATTCCTTGTGGTTACCACCGCTACTACTATCGCCAAGAAGAAATGTTGGAACATGCACTAGAAGAGTACAAGACAATTGGTACTCGTGCGCAACAAGTAAAAGAAACGGAAGCAGAATTATTTGAATTATACAAAGATCCAAACTTAGATCATAAACCAGAACAATTAGAAAAACGTGGTGGTGCACATTATTCAGATGCTGCTTGCGAAACGATTGCTTCGATTTATGCCAATAAAAATACACAAATTGTTGTTTCAACAAAAAACAATGGGACAGTTCCAGATCTTCCAGCAGATTGTGTAGTAGAAGTGATGGCTTATGTGGGCGCAGACGGTGCTCGTACTGTTGCCTTTGGCGAATTACCAACAGCTGAAAAAGGTTGGTTGCAAGTGATGAAAGCTATGGAATTACTAACTATTGAAGCTGCTGTAACAGGTGATTATGGTACAGCATTACAAGCATTTACAATCAATCCATTAGTACCTTCTGGTGAAACAGCTCGTCGTGTCATGAATGAATTGTTTATTGCGCATAAAGCACATTTACCACAATTTAAAGAAACAATTGAGCGTCTAGAAAATGAAGGCGTTGAAGTAAAAGATGAGATTGCAAAAGAATTAGTTTAATAAAGAAAGAGGCAGAGAATAATGGGATTTCGTAAAGACTTTTTATGGGGTGGCGCAACGGCAGCCAATCAATGTGAAGGTGGATATAATGAAGGCGGACGTGGCTTAGCAAACGTCGACGTTGTACCAATTGGAGAAAAACGCTTAGGCGTTATTTCTGGAAAAACAAAAATGTTTGATTTTGAAGAAGGATATCATTATCCAGCAAAAGTTGGGATTGATATGTATCATCGTTACAAAGAAGATATTGCTTTATTTGGTGAAATGGGCTTCAAAACTTATCGTTTATCAATTGCATGGACAAGAATCTTCCCAAATGGTGATGAAACAGAGCCGAACGAAGAAGGTCTAAAATTCTATGAAGATTTATTCAAAGAATGTCATAAATATGGTATCGAACCGTTAGTAACAATCACTCACTTTGATTGCCCAATGCATTTAATTAAAGAATACGGTGGCTGGCGCAATCGTAAAATGGTGGAATTCTACGAAAGATTATGTACAGTCATCTTTAATCGCTATAAAGGTTTAGTAAAATACTGGTTGACATTTAATGAAATCAATATGATTTTACATGCACCATTTATGGGCGCAGGACTTTACTTTGAAGAGGGCGAAAACGAAGAGCAAGTGAAATTCCAAGCAGCGCATCATGAGTTAGTTTCAAGTGCTATTGCAACACGTATTGCCCATGAAGTAGATCCAGAAAACCAAGTAGGTTGTATGTTAGCAGCAGGTGGTTATTATCCATACAGCTGTCGACCTGAAGATGTCTTTGAATCTCGTAAAAAAGATCGTGAAAGCTACTTCTTTATCGATGTCCAATCACGTGGTGAATACCCAGCGTACTTCTTAAAAGATTTAGAACGCAAAGGGATTGAAATTGCCATGGAAGAAGGCGATGAGGAAATTCTTAAAGCACACACTGTGGACTTTATTTCATTCTCTTACTACTCATCACGCGTAGCAACAACTGATCCAGCATTAAATGAAAAAACAGCAGGTAATATTTTTGCTTCTGTTAAAAACCCATACTTGGAAGCAAGTGAATGGGGTTGGCAAATTGATCCACTAGGACTACGCATTACAATGAATGATATTTATGATCGTTATCAAAAACCATTATTTATTGTTGAAAATGGCTTAGGTGCTGTGGATACTCCAGATGAAAATGGTTATGTAGAAGATGATTATCGCATTGATTATCTTGCACAACACATTCAAGCGATGAAAGATGCCGTTGAATTAGATGGTGTTGACTTACTAGGTTACACTACTTGGGGCTGTATTGACCTTGTTTCTGCCGGAACAGGTGAAATGAAAAAACGTTATGGCTTTATCTACGTTGATTTAGACAACGAAGGTAACGGTACGTTAAAACGTACGAAGAAAAAATCATTTGACTGGTACAAACAAGTGATTGCTTCAAACGGAGAAGATTTATCAAATAATTAATAATGTAGAAAAGCCATGTGACAAGCCCTGTTGCATGGCTTTTCTTTGAAAGGATGAACAATTATGGGTTTTCCAAAAGACTTTTTATGGGGCGGTGCCACTGCTGCCAATCAATATGAAGGTGGCTATTTATCAGGGGGCAAAGGTTTAAGCACCTTAGATGCCATTACTGGCGGGAATAAAGATCAACCGCGGATGATTACGTTTAAAACCAAAGAAGGCGAGATTAAAGAAGTGACACGTTCTGAAAGTTTACCCGAAGGTGCGGTTGGGTATGTTGATCCAGAAAAATATTATCCAAGTCACGTTGCAACAGATTTTTATCATCACTATAAAGAAGATATCGCACTGTTTGCAGAAATGGGCTTCAAATGTTTCCGATTATCCATTTCTTGGGCACGAATCTGCCCGAAAGGAACAGATGAAATAAATGAAGAAGGGTTAAAATTTTACGAGGCGGTTTTTGATGAATGTTTGAAATACGGCATTGAACCGGTTGTGACAATTAATCATTTTGATATTCCGATGTATTTGGCTGATCATTATGACGGTTGGTCAAATCGCAAAGTAATTGATTACTTCTTATTTTTCTGTGAAACGATTTTTACACGTTATAAAGAGAAAGTGAAATACTGGATGACGTTCAATGAAATTAATTTTTTAAGAAGTTGGACGCAAATCGGCATTCATAGTAGCGAAGCACAAAGTAAGTATCAAGCAGTTCATCATCTCTTTGTCGCTAGTGCAAAAGCAGTTCAATTGGGGCATCAAATTAATCCTGATTTCCAAATTGGGATGATGGTGGCTTATATTCCAAGTTATCCAATGACGAGTCGCCCGGAAGATGTTTTGGAAGCCCTGCAATTTAATCGTGAACAAGAATTTTATATTGATGTACAAGTAAAAGGATATTATCCCGCTCATAAAATAAAACAATTTGAACGCGAAGGGATTACCATTGTCAAAGAACCTGAAGACGATGCCATCATCGCTGCTGGAACAGTGGACTACATTGGATTTAGCTATTATATGTCGACTGCATCAACCGCTAATCCTGAAAATGTGAAATATGTAGGTGGTAATCAGATGCCAGCTGTAAAAAATCCTTATTTAGAAGAATCCGAGTGGGGATGGGCAGTTGATCCATTAGGGCTACGCATTTCATTAGCTCGTTTATATGATCGCTATAATGTACCTTTGTTTATCGTTGAAAATGGGTTTGGCGCTGTTGATGAACTGACTATTGATGGACAAATCATTGATGATTATCGCATCGATTACTTTGCACGACATATTGCAGCGATGAAAGACGCAGTCGAATTAGATGGTGTTGATTTAATAGGTTACACGCCTTGGGGTTGTATTGATGTTGTGTCTTCTGGAACAGGTGAAATGAAAAAGCGCTACGGTTTTATCTACGTGGATATGGATGATAATGGTCATGGCTCATTGAAACGGATGAAGAAAAAATCATTTGACTGGTACAAACAAGTCATTGCCTCCAATGGAGAGAACTTAGCAAAATAAAAACACGAGGGTTGCCTCGTGTTTTCGTTTGCTAATAGATTTTAAATTTGTACAGTTTCTGCTTGATTATCCGTTTGAATGACGGATTTTGTTTGCCAGATGCCTGAACGCCATCGTCGAATCATGAGAATACTTCGCAATGCTTCATCAATAGCATAAGCGACCCAAACTCCTAATAAGCCCATTTTAGCTACAATAGCTAAGGTATAAGAAAAAGGTAGACTAATCGCCCATAAGACCAACAAGCTACAAATAAGCGGGAATTTAACGTCTCCACTCGCATTTAAGGCACCAACTAATATCATATTGATTGCTCGAACAGATTCAAGCACGATTTCTACAAGGAAAACATTTTTGGAAATTGCAATAACTTCTTGATTCGTAGTAAAAATGCCCATGATTGGTTCAATGAATAAATAGGTAATCACACAAATAAATAAGGTGACACCAACCCCAATGATGACTGTCCGCATGCCACGTTTTGAGGCACGATCAAATTGACCTGCGCCGACATTTCGCCCAATCATAATTTGATTGCCTTGGCTCATTGCTGCAGCTACTAAATAAACAAATTGTGAAATAGCCGTGATATAAGATTTGGCAATTAATACGCTAGAACCTAAGGAAGCAACAATCATTGTCACGACGACCTGTGCGCCTTGATAAGATAGGGATTCGCCAGAAGAAGGTAGCCCGTAAGTTAAAATTGATTTTAGGACAGGCAGCGAAACTTTTTTTAATCGAATAGAAAAAATCGAAAAACCAATATGCCTATTTAATAGAAACAAAGCAATAATTAAACCAATTGTATTTCCGAAAACACTGGCAAAAGCCAAACCAGTCACACCGAAATTTGGCAAACCGAAGGGACTGTATAAGGCAAAATAATTCCCGATAACAGCTAAAATACTAGCAGCCATTGGAACAAGCAAAGCAGGTCTTGTGAAGCTATGTGTACGTAAGACAGCAATCACTACCGCTGTAATTGCTGAAAGAAATAAACTCCCGCCATAGATTTGTAAATAGCTTTTTCCAATGGCGATTAATTCAGCATCTAAATTCATAAAATGCAATAAAGGGGTTGAAAAGAATAGAAAAACAAAGCTGATGAGTAAACCGATAGCGAAAGAACCAAATAGCGCTGTCTGGATGACACCTTTAATCTCCTTATGCTTTTCTGCACCGAGTAACTGAGCGATAATAATTTGTGTTCCGACAGTAATAAATCCATAAATAAAAACAGATAAATTCAATAGTTGGTTGGATGCTCCTACAGCCGCAACAGCAGGTTCAGAATAGTGAGAAATCATCCAGACGTTGATATTTCCAATAACCACTCGTAAAAATAGTTCAATGAAAATAGGCCAACTGAGAAAGAAAAGTTCACTATCTGATGCGTTAAAAAATCTTTTTCTTGTCAAAAGCGTGTGCCTCTCTTATAGTAAGTATTTGTAATGTCTTAAAAATTGTACAGTATAAGAAAGAAAAGTCAATCATATTTTCAAGCATAACGTTAGACAGAAAAAACAGAAGGCAGTAAAGTATGAAGTACTTGAACAATCGGAGGGAAAAAAATGTATGATGTAATTGTAATCGGTGCAGGTCCTGCTGGAATGACAGCTGCGCTATACGCATCTCGCTCAAATTTATCAGTCGCAATGATTGAGCGTGGAGCACCGGGTGGACAAATGAATAATACCGCCGAAGTGGAAAACTATCCTGGCTTTGAGATGATTTTGGGTCCAGAGTTAGCAGAAAAAATGTACGAAGGCTCTATTAAATTTGGAGCAGAAAATATATATGGCATTGTTGATGAAATTAGAGACTGCGGAGACTATAAAGAAGTCGTTGCTGGAGACAATGTCTATCAAACAAAAACGATTATTCTAGCAACCGGTTGTGAGCATCGCAAACTAGAAGTTCCTGGTGAAGATGAATTTGCAGGACGTGGTGTTTCTTATTGCGCAGTTTGTGATGGGGCGTTTTTCCGAAACCGTAAATTATTAGTCGTTGGCGGCGGAGACTCAGCAGTAGAAGAAGCGATTTATTTAACTCAATTTGCTTCTGAAGTGGTGATTGTTCACCGACGTGACGAATTACGTGCCCAAAAAATTATCCAAGACCGAGCATTTGCGAATGAAAAAATTTCTTTCTTATGGGATTCTGTCGTGGAAGAAATTGTTGGGAATGAAATGGTTGTAACTGGCGCGAAAGTCAAAAATGTCAAAACGGGTGAAGTTCATGAAGAAACAGCGAACGGTATCTTTATCTATGTTGGTTTAGACCCATTGACTGAAGGTTTCCAATCAGCAGGTATTACCAATGAAGAAGGTTGGATTTTAACAGATGATAACATGCGTACATCGATTCCTGGTGTGTATGCGGTTGGGGATGTTCGTGAAAAAAATCTACGTCAAATTACCACTGCTGTCGGTGATGGTAGTATTGCAGGGCAAGAAGTTTTTAACTACATTGAAGCACAAAAAGATGCAAAATAAATAAGAAAAAATGCAGAATGTTATCTGAAAAAACAATGAAAAATTGTCATTTAGATAACATTCTATTTTTTTAATGAATTACTCCGACAAGGCTTTCAGTCCTTAATCAATAATGATATACTAATAATGAAAAATTAATTTGAAAGAGGTGTTTTGTATGTCTTGGGAAGAAACTTACGCTCAATGGAAAAATCATCAAAACCTTGAAGACAATTTAAAGAAACAATTGGCAGAATTAGACGGACAAACAACTGAATTGGAAGATGCGTTTTACGCACCTTTAGAATTTGGAACAGCGGGAATGCGTGGTGTTCTTGGCCCAGGTATTAATCGAATGAACGTTTATACCATTCGTCAAGCTACAGAAGGTCTGGCACGTTTCATGAATACTCAAGATCCAGATACTCGTCGCCGAGGCGTAGCAATTGCTTATGATTCAAGACATTTTTCTCCTGAATTTGCAATGGAGGCTGCAAAAACATTAGCGAAACACGATATTCCATCTTATGTATTTGAAAGCTTACGACCAACTCCTGAATTGTCGTTTGCTGTACGTTACTTAAAAACATTTACAGGAATTATGATTACTGCCTCTCATAACCCATCAAATTATAATGGATACAAAGTATATGGCGAAGACGGGGGACAAATGCCACCTGCAGATGCAGATGCATTAACTCGTTTTGTACGTGAAATCGATAACCCATTAGAGGTTCCGGTTTTAACTGAAGAAGAAGCTAAACACAGTGGACTGATTAACATTATCGGTGAAGAAGTAGACCATGCGTATTTAAAAGAAATCAAAGCTGTCACAATTAACCAAGAATTGATTGACGAAATGGGAGATAGCCTAAAATTAGTTTATACGCCATTACACGGAACAGGTAAAATGCTTGGGGAAAAAGCACTTAAACAAGCTGGTTTCAAACAATTTATTTTAGAACCAGAACAATCGGTTGCTGATCCAAACTTTAGCACTGTGAAATCACCAAATCCTGAAGAGCATTCTGCTTTTGAGTATGCGATTCGTTTAGGTGAAAAAGAAGGCGCAGACTTATTAATTGCAACTGACCCTGATGCAGACCGTTTAGGTGCAGCTGTCCGCTTACCAAATGGCGAGTATCAAGTTTTAAGTGGTAACCAAATTGGCGCGATTTTAATTCGCTACATTTTAGAAGCACATAAACAAGCAGGAACACTACCAGAAAATGCAGCTGTATTGAAATCAATTGTTTCAAGTGAATTGCCAACAGCGATTGCTAAAAGTTATGGTACAACCATGTTTAATGTCTTGACTGGCTTCAAATTTATTGCAGAAAAAATCCAACAATTTGAAGAAGATCATTCGCATACCTTTATGTTTGGGTTTGAAGAAAGCTATGGCTATTTAGTAAAACCATTTGTACGTGATAAAGATGCGATTCAAGCGTTAGTATTATTTGCAGAAGTTGCTGCGTACTACAAAAAAGCAGGTAAAACTGTTTATGACGCATTGCAAGAGATTTTTGAAGAATATGGTTATTTTGCTGAGAAAACCATTTCTGTTACAATGAGTGGACAAGAAGGTGCCGCTAAAATCAAAGCTTTGATGAAAACATTCCGTGAAAAGGCACCAACAGAGTTTGCTGGAATGAAAGTCACTCAAACGGAGGACTTCAAATTATTAACACGTCAAAAAGCAGATGGTTCTTCAGAAGAGATGACGACACCACCATCTGATGTACTGAAATATGTGTTAGAAGATGAAAGCTGGATTGCTGTCCGACCTTCAGGAACTGAACCAAAAATTAAATTCTATATTGGCGTAAAAGCAGAAGATGCTGCCAGCGCTACTCAAAAAATTGCTGACTTAGAAGCAGCAATCAATGAAATTACAGGCGCATAGTAGTATACTAACTACAGGAATCTTCCGAGTTGTTGCGTCATTCTATTACAAAACGCTAGGACAATTATCGTGAAGATAGTCGTCCTAGCGTTTTTGAAAGAGGAGGAAAACATGGAAAATCCAACGATTCAAGAAGTTGAAAGTGTCAGTCGTATTTTTAAAATGCTAAGTGATATGACGCGTTTAAAAATTGTGCTGACCCTTAAAAATGGCGAAAAAAATGTTACGTCGATTGCTCAAGCAGTTCTTATGGAACAATCTGCTGTTTCGCATCAATTAAAATTATTGAGAGAAAATAGTATTGTTAAGTCTAGACGTGAAGGAAAAACGATTTATTATAGTCTAGATGATCACCATGTTCTTGATATTTTAGAACAAACATTCAAGCACATTCATCATTTGTGAAACAAAAGGACTTTCAGCAATGGAAAGTCCTTTTGTTTTGAGTGAAATTTTGGTATGCTAAAAGAAATTATGAGAAAAAAATGAACGTGTTTTAATCGCACTTTCAGTTAGGAGTTTTTATGAAGGAACAATTACGTGTAGGCATTTTAGGATTAGGCGTGGTCGGAAGTGGTTCGGTAAAAGTATTAGCTGAACAACAAGCTAAAATTAAAGAACAAACAGGAGTCGAAGTTTCAATTGTCAAAGCTTTGATTCGACCAGGCGAAGACAAAGAAGCTTTTGCAAAAGAATTTCAATTGACATTAACCACTGAATTAAGTGAAATTGTCGAAGATCCATCATTAGATGCAGTGATTGAATTAATTGGGAAAATTCATCCTGCCAAAGAATTCATTACAGCTGCTTTAGAAAACGGCAAACATGTTGTAACAGCAAACAAAGATTTAATGGCACAGCATGGCGTCGAATTAGTTGAAATTGCCAAAGCAAACAACGTATCTTTATTCTACGAAGCAAGTGTTGCTGGAGGCATTCCGATTTTGCGAACATTAACTGCTAATTATTTAGCGGATGAAATCACGAATATTCGTGGGATTGTCAATGGAACAACCAATTATATGCTAACTAAAATGTTAGAAGATGGTACATCTTATGAAGAAGCACTTGCACAAGCACAAGAATTAGGCTTCGCAGAATCTGATCCAACTAATGATGTAGATGGGATTGATGCTGCGTATAAAATGGTTATTTTAACACAGTTTGCTTATGGTATGGATGTGGCGTTGATTGATTTAGAGATCCAAGGAATTCGTGGGTTGTCTGATCAAGACGTAGCGCAAGCGCAAGCGTTTGGTTATGAAATTAAATTGATTGGTGAGTCGGTAAAAACAGCAGGTACGGTCAACGTTTCAGTAGGTCCGGTTTTAGTACCACAGACTCATGCACTAGCCTCTATAAAAAATGAATACAATGGGGTATTTATCAACAGCACAGGTATTGGTCAATCGATGTTTTATGGACCAGGAGCAGGTTCATTACCAACTGCAACTAGTGTTATTTCTGATTTGGTTGCGATTGCGAAAAATGAACGTTTGGGTATTTCAGCACCTCAATTTAATGAATACCGTCGTCCACAAGCTCTAACACCAGATGAGCAAGTGATTGCAAGCTACTATTTGGCTGTGACAGGTATTGGACAAGAAGACCTACAAACTATTTTACAAAATGAAACAGTAACAGCGAAAGAAGTAGTGGATACCAATGGTCGCATTGTTGTCTTAACTGCACCAATCAATCGTTTGCAACTAGCAGCAGTGGAAGAAGCAGTTGCTAATAAAGGTACACTAGAAAGAAGAATGCGTGTAATGGAGGCTTAAAAAATGAAAATTCGTGTTCCAGCTACAAGTGCGAACTTAGGTCCAGGCTTTGATTCATGTGGTATTGCGTTATCAATGTATCTATGTGTTGAAGTCTTGGAAGATAGTGACTCTTGGGAAATCCAACATACATTGGGGGCAGAAATTCCTACGGATGAGACTAACTTATTACTCCAAATTGCATTGAAATTAGCGCCTACACTAACACCGAAAAAATTAAAAATGACCTCGGATATTCCATTAGCTCGTGGGTTGGGGAGTAGTTCTTCTGTTATTGTTGCCGGAATTGAATTAGCCAATCGTTTAGGTAATCTGAATTTATCAGAAAAGCGTAAAGTTGAAATCGCAACTCAAATTGAAGGACATCCAGATAATGTGGCTCCGGCAATTACTGGTGATTTTGTGGTAGCTTGTCATTTTAATGAACGAAAAGAAGATAGCGTACCATATGTCAAACATTATTTTCCAGAATGTGACATTATTGCATTTATTCCAAATACCGAATTATTAACTAGCGAAAGCCGTAGTGTGTTGCCAGACTCTTTTTCTTATAAAGAAGCGGTAGAAGCTAGTGCAATCGCAAATGTGATGATTGCCGCCGTTTTAAACAGCAATTTACCATTAGCTGGGCAAATGATGCAAGAAGACCGCTGGCATGAGCGTTATCGTGGTAAACTCGTGCCTCATTTGGCAGATATTCGCCAAATCTGCAGAGAAGAAGGGGCATATGGTTGCTATTTAAGTGGCGCAGGCCCAACTATTCTTATCCTAACGCCAGAAGATAAGACGGAAAAAACAATGAAATTGTTACATGCGTTAGATTCACGTGCCCAAATTGAACAATTATCTATTGATCGTGAAGGCATCCAAGTCTTTTAAGAATGTTGACAAACCGGTGAAACTCGCTATACTTAATGTAATAAATAAAGAACATGCGTTGAAAAAGAAGAGTACAGATTGAGGAATTTAAAGAGAGCTTCGTTAGGTGGGAAGAAGCAAGGAATCAATGTGGAAGATGGTCTTTGAGCAAATAACTGCGAATAACAGTTATCGGGTGAGCCCGTTATAGCTTCTCAGTATGATTGTACTGGTAGAGGTTGTTTTTGTGAAGAAACAACGAAAAAAGGTGGTAACACGCAAAACAAAGCGCGTCCTTTCTGTAATGGAAAGGGTGCGTTTTTTTTTTATGGAGGAGATAAATTTTCGACGAATGACTGATTAGAAAAAGGAGTTCAACTTATTAAAAGTGATGAAAGAGGGGAAAAGTGATGCCAATTAAACTACCGACTGATTTTCCTGCAAAATCAGTACTTGAAACAGAAGACATTTTTGCTATCGAAGAAAAACGAGCCAAGCAGCAAGATATTCGTCCATTGCGTTTATTAATTTTAAATTTAATGCCTAATAAAATTGATACTGAAATCCAATTGTTACGCTTGATTAGCCAAAGTCCCTTACAAATTGATGTGGATTTTTTGAAGTTAGTTTCTCATAACCATAAGAATGTGAGTCAAAGTCATTTAGCTAAATTTTATTTGTCTTTTGCAGACATTCAAAATGAAAATTATGATGGTTTGATTATTACCGGAGCCCCAATTGAGAAATTACCTTTTGAAGAAGTCGATTATTGGGAAGAACTACTTCAAGTGATGGCGTGGAGTCAACTACATACGACCTCAGTCATTCATATTTGTTGGGGTGCACAAGCCGGATTATACTACCATTATGGCATTGAAAAAATCCAATATGATGAAAAGTTATTTGGTGTCTATCCACAACGATTAAGAATTAATCATCGCTTGTTTCGTGGTTTTGATGATGTGTTTATGGGGCCGCAATCGCGATATACAGGGATTAATGAACATCAAATTCGAGAAGACGTTTTGCAGATTGTCGCATCCAATGAAGAAATTGGCGCAACAATTCTAATCTCAACAGATGACCATAATATTTTTTTATTGGGACATTTTGAATATGATACAGATTCGTTGAAAAGAGAATTTTTACGTGATCAATCAGCAGGTCTTGCGACGAAGTTACCTGTGAACTATTTTGAAGATTCGTCAATGGAGAAGGTAACCAATTGTTGGCGTGGAAATGCACATTTGCTATATCACAACTGGTTGAATGATGTCTATCAAGTGACACCTTATCATTTAGAAGATATTCCTAAGATGAATGGCAAGTAAACAAAAAAAATAAAGAGATTCTCGTCGTTCGATTAAGAACTGCGAGAATCTCTTTGGTTATTCTTCGTCTGCATCGGTGACATAATAGCTATGATCATCTAGCTCTAATTCATTTAAAATAATGGAGGCTGTTTCTTCAATAGACAAGGTCGCAACATTAATAATTGTACATCCTAATTTCTGATACAAATCATTGGCAAATTCCAGTTCTTCTTTGATTTTTTCAATATCGGAATATGCTGTATCAGGATTCAAGCCATAAGCAATCATCCGTTCTTTACGAATACCATTTAAGACATTCGGATCATTGGTTAGTCCAACAATCTTTTTAGGATCAATTTCCCATAGTTGCTTAGGAATATGAGCTTGTGGTACTAAAGGCAAATTCGCCACTTTTAAATTTTTATTGGCTAAAAATAAGCTAAGAGGTGTTTTAGATGTACGTGAAACCCCTAATAGCACAACATCCGCTTCTAAAAAGCCTCGTGGGTCTTTCCCGTCATCGTACTTAACAGCAAATTCCATCGCTTTAATTCGTTTGAAATAATTTTTGTTAAGATGGTGAAGAGCACCTGGTTCGCGTGTCGGTTCAATACCTGTGCGACGAGCAACTTCTGTTACTGGTGGTGTAAGCACATCGAAATGATATAAGCCGCTTTCTTCACAAAATTCATGTGCTAAGGCAACGAGTTCAGGTTCAATCAAAGTATGCAAAATAATGGCATTATGTTTTTTTGCATCAGCTAGTGTTTTTAATAAGGCACTTTTTGTTGTAATAAAGGTGCGACGAAATAACTCAAATTCTACAGATGGATACTGAGCCATCGTAGCCTGTGCTAATTTCGATGCTGTTTCTCCGGCAGAATCCGAGATAACAAAAAAGGTTAATACTGGTTCTTTTTTTTCTTCTGTCATAAAAAAATCCCTCGCTTGCAATTTAGTTCATCTTATTATACCATACACTCAGTAAAAAGAATCGGAATGATTTTGATTTGGAGGGATGCAAAATGAAAAATCAAACCTCAATTGAGCAAGCCTTACAAACGTTAAAGGATAATGGGCTGAAGTATACCAAAAAACGTGAAGCAATGATTACGTATTTAGCCAAATGCAATCGGTACGTTCCGGCAAAAGAATTGCATGAGTTTATGTCAGAAGAGTATCCTGGTTTAAGTTATGATACTATTTATCGTAACTTACATGACTTTTCTGAAATTGGTATTTTAGAAGAAACTGAGCTAAATGGTGAAATGAAATTCCGTTTTCACTGTTGTTTACATGATCCAGAACACCATCACCATCATTTTATCTGTACTATTTGTGGGAAAACCAAAGAATTATCTCTTTGCCCAATGGATTTTTTTCAAGACCAATTACCCGGATGTCAAATTGAAGGACATCGATTTGAAATTTTAGGTCGCTGTGAGGAATGTCAAAATTAATGGATTGAAACATTTTTTTCAAACTTTTTCAATTGATTCAGAAAAAAGAACTGAAAAAGAGATTTTTGTCAGAACTTTTTCTGATAACGACTTGACACTCCTTTGACACTTAGCTATAATTTTTAAAGGACAGTATTGTTATGAAATTTTTATTTCAATGACAAAAACGGTTACTTTTTAGGCTCGGAGGGAGGGAATTTACATGTCAAAAACAGTCGTTCGCAAAAACGAATCTCTTGATGATGCTCTTCGTCGCTTCAAACGTTCCGTTTCAAAAGCAGGTACGTTGCAAGAATCACGTAAACGTGAGTTTTATGAAAAACCAAGCGTGAAACGTAAGAAAAAATCTGAAGCAGCTCGAAAACGCAAGAAATTCTAATTTTTTAAGTTTTCAGTTGTGAGAAGTGGAGCTGGTAGTGTGTCACTACTTAGTAAACTGAACGATGATATGAAGACGGCGATGAAGGCAAAGGAGAAAGAGACCTTGCAAGTCATTCGCATGCTCAAAGCATCGTTACAAAATGAACAAATCAAGGTCAGTCGTGACTTGACAGATGATGAAGAGTTAACAGTTTTATCTCGCGAGATGAAACAACGACGTGATTCTTTGACCGAATTTGAAAAAGCGGGTCGTGATGACTTAGCTGAAAAAGTTAAAGGTGAAATTACAATCGTTGAACAATACCTTCCTGCTCAATTAACTGAAGAAGAAATTCGTCAGATTGTTAGAGGAGCGATTGAAAAAACTGGCGCAACTTCACCAAAGGAATTTGGTAAAGTTATGGGTGCAGTCATGCCTGCTGTAAAAGGTAAGGCCGATGGTAACCAAGTCAATGCAATCGTTAAAGAATTATTGAATCAAGCGTAATGAACCGTCGCAGGCAATGTTTATTGTCTGCGGCTTTTTTTGTCGTTTAAAGAGAGATTCTTTTTGTTAAAAGACTCTCATTAGATAAGCAGAAGCGATTTTTCTTTTGTGGAGAGTGTGGTATTATTAATATGAATGCAGACAAAAAAGGAGCGGAAGTTTTTGACAGAAGAGCAAGCATCGTTAGAAATTAAATTAACCGAAGCAGATGATGTAAGTATGCTGCTTGGTACGCATGATAAACATATTAAAGTGATTGAAGATACGACGCAGACGATTATTCGTACGCGTGGTGAAATGATTCAAATTAAAGGAACACAAGAAAAGATTGAGCAAGCAGCTGCTGTGATTAAATCTCTACAAGAATTAATTCGACGTGGGATTCAAGTGCATACGCCAGATGTGGTTACAGCTTTAAAAATGTCTGTGACAAATAATTTAGGGGCATTCATTGATATGTACGAAGAGGAAATTCTAAAAGATCGCAATGGAAAGCCTATACGTGTAAAAAATGTAGGACAAAAAAGATACATCGATGCTGTTCGTACACACGATGTGACCTTTGGAATTGGACCAGCAGGAACCGGGAAAACATTTCTGGCAGTTGTGTTGGCAATTGCTGCTTTGAAGAAAGGACAAGTTCAAAAGATTATTTTAACACGTCCAGCAGTAGAAGCGGGTGAAAGTTTGGGATTTTTACCAGGCGATTTGAAAGAAAAAGTAGACCCATACCTACGACCAGTCTATGATGCGTTGTATCAAATTTTTGGGATGGAACATACAAATCGCTTAATGGAGCGCGGTGTCATTGAAATCGCACCTTTAGCTTATATGCGTGGTCGGACACTAGAAGATGCTTTTGTCATTTTAGATGAAGCTCAAAATACAACGATTGCCCAAATGAAGATGTTTTTGACACGTTTGGGTTATAATTCTAAGATGATTGTCAATGGTGATACTAGCCAAATCGACTTACCACGAGGTGTGACAAGTGGTTTGGTCCATGCCGAAAGAACATTAGGTAAAATCAGTAAAATTGCTTTTGCCACATTTGAAGCAGGTGATGTTGTCCGCCATCCTGTTGTAGCAGAAATTATTCAAGCATATGATAAAGCAGAATTGCGAGATGTGTAAGAATTTTGCTGTGTTAGGAGGGAAAGTTAGTGATTATTCAACCTTTAAGAAAGCTTCAAGAAAAACTAGGAAAATTTTTTGTTCCACTGGTTCTCTTAGTCTTCTTTCTTTTAATGACCGGACTATTGATATCGAGTGTTCAACAACGAACGGTTGATTATAAAGAAGGGCAAGTCGCAGAAGAGAGTATACGTGCCAATAAAACGATTGAAAATACTTCAGCGACTGAGCAGAAACGGAAGTTAGCGGCAGAAGCGGTAGTGCCAGAATACACCTATCAGGAAGATGCTGCACAAAAACAACATAATTTAGTTGAGCATTTGTTTCGTTTGATTGATAAGGTAAAACAAGAAAGTGACGCCGAAAATCAAAAACGCCAAGCGAATAAAAAAGACAATGAAGAAGTAGCCAATGTTTCTTTAGATGAGCAGATAGCGATGTTGAAAAAGGAATTTGAAAACATCGATTCAGATGACTTGAGTTTTTATCAACGAATTAACAATACATTTTTTGAAACAGCCTTTGCATTAAGTCAAGAACAACTTACGCAAGTGAAAGATGAAAGTTTATCTTTGATTGACGAGCAGATGGCGAACCAAATTCGGCAGTCAAATTTAGCAGAGATTCGCAAAGCAGCTGAAGATAAAATTCAGTTTAGAGGTTTATCTGATGCACAAGCGCAAGCTGTTCGGACGATGGTTAATCAAGGGATTGTTGTAAATACTTATTTGAATGAGCGTCGAACAGAAGAATTGCAACAAGCAGCGAGAGATGCTGTGCAACCGGTTATGATTTATCAAGGGGAAGTTATTGTCCGTGAAGGTTCACAAATTGATGCTAATGCTATTGAAAAGTTGAATCTTCTAGGAATGACGAGTCAAAACACATCATTGTTTCCGTTATTTGCAATGATTTTTTCGATTATTTTGCAGATACTCGTCTTACTTTATTTTGTGAAAACTTTTGAAGACCAAACACAACGTCAAAATTATTTGACCTTTTACGCAATTTCGATGATTTTAAGTGTCTTGGTCATGAAGTTTTTCCAAATTTTCCAAACAGAATTAATGCCATATGTCCCTTTATTTTATCCAGCAGCGTTTGTTCCACTCGTGTTAAGTCTATTCTTAACGAGACGTTTAGGAATTTTAGCTGCACTTTTCCAAGTGGTAGCGACTATTTTTATTTTTTATCATTCCATTGGAACGAACGTACTGACAGTTATTCTGGTGTCGTATTTGTTTTCTAGTTTGATGGGTACGATTATGTTGCACAAACGTATCGTTGATCAAGGTGTTAAATCAGTCGTATGGGTGGTTATCTTCCCATTTCTAATGAATCTGATTTTGGTCATTTTCCAAGGGATGAACTTTTCAAATGGTCAAACTTGGGTGACGCTTGCTTGTAGTTTAGCAGGAAGTATTTTGTCGTTATTATTGACAATTGGTTTACATCAATATATTGAATTACTGATTACTGATGATAGTGTGATTATTTTAAATGAATTAAGTAATCCCAACCATCCTTTATTAAAACAATTATTAGAAGAAGCACCAGGGACTTATCATCATAGTATGATGGTGGCGAATTTGAGTGCGAATGCGGTGGCCGAAATTGGTGGCTACTCGTTATTGACGCGTGTTGCTTGTTATTATCATGATATTGGGAAATTAAAGCACGCCAATTTCTTTGTTGAAAATTTGCCTGCAGGAGCAGAAAATCCACATAATTTCTTATTACCAGAAGATAGCAAACAAATTATTTTTGGACATGTTATTGATGGCGCACAGCTATTAGAAGAAAAGCATATGCCACAAATGGTTATTGATATTTGTCGTCAACATCACGGAACAACTTTGATGAAGTTTTTCTATGTCAAAGCCAAAGAGCGTAATTCAGAAGTAACGGAAGAGGAGTTTCGATATCCTGGGCCTATCCCTCAAAGCAAAGAAGCGGCTGTCGTTAGTATTGCCGATAGTTGTGAAGCAGCGGTGCGCGCGATGGATAGTCCTACAAATGAAAAAATCAAAGAATTTGTTTCTAATTTGATTACTGGTCGCATTTTAGATGGACAATTAGATGATTCTGGCTTAACGTTAAAAGAAATTCGAATTATTGAAAAATCATTAATTAATGGCTTATGCAGTACCTTCCATTCACGTATTAAATATCCAAAAATGAAGTCTGAAGCCGAGAAAATGAAAGAAGAACAAGAAAGAAGAGAAGACTGATGGAGATTACCTTTATTGATGAAACAAAAACTGTGTCACAAGAAAAAGTAGCTGATATTGATTCTTTGTTACAATTTGCAGCAGGTTATTTACAATTACCTGCTGATACTGAAATGTCCGTCACTTTCATGGATAATGCAGCAATTCAAGAAATTAATCGCGAGTATCGTGACAAAGATACACCAACGGATGTCATTAGTTTTGCTGCGGAAGAAGAAGGCGAAGACGAAATGGATATTATCTTCGATGAAGATGATGAATTTGAGATGCCTCGTACACTAGGAGACATTATGATTTCGGTTGAGCGTGCGGCTGAACAAGCAAAAGAATACGGACATAGTTATGACCGTGAACTTGGCTTTTTGGCATTACATGGCTTTTTGCATATTAATGGTTATGACCATATGACACCTGAAGATGAGAAGGAAATGTTTGGATTACAAAAGGAAATTTTGGATGCCTATGGACTTGAAAGATAAGAAGAACATTGAGAAGAATAAACGGTTCGTCAATTCGGTTGAGTTTGCGCTAACCGGTATCAGAACCGTTTATCGAGATGAACGTAATATGCGAAGTCATACCATTGTTGGTATTCTAGTTGTGATAGCTGGTTTTATTTTCCGCTTGAATCGCTTTGAATGGCTTTGGATATTATTAAGTGTTTTTTTAGTCATCATCATGGAAATCATTAATACGGCATTTGAAAATGTGGTCGATATGGTGACCAATAAACATTTTCACCCTTTAGGAAAAAAAATAAAAGATATGGCTGCAGGTGCAGTATTGATTACGTCGCTTTTTGCAATGTTGATAGGCGCAATAATCTTTCTCCCTAAAATCATTCAGCTAATCTTCCACTAAGAAAAGAGGACAATAACACATGACAGAACATACATCAGGATTTGTTGCCATCATCGGGCGCCCGAATGTTGGAAAATCGACATTGCTAAACCGCATTGTTGGTCAAAAAATTGCCATTATGAGTGACAAAGCCCAAACGACTCGAAATAAAATACAAGGTGTCTATACAACGCCAGAAACCCAAATTGTATTCATTGATACACCTGGGATTCATAAACCAAAACACCGTCTAGGAGACTTTATGGTAGAAACAGCCTACAGTACCTTGCGTGAAGTGGATGTCACTTTATTCATGATTAGTGCAGACCAAAAACGTGGGAAAGGCGACGATTTGATTATTGAACGCTTGAAAAATAGTCAAGTACCAGTCTTCCTAATTGTTAACAAAATTGATAAGGTTCATCCGGATCAATTACTAGAAACGATTCAAGATTACTCTAGTCAAATGGAATTCGAAGAAGTTGTGCCAATTTCAGCAACAGAAGGCAATAATTTTGAAACGTTGATGAATATTTTAGCGGAAAAAATGCCGGAAGGACCACAATATTTCCCAGACGATCAAATTACAGACCATCCCGAATATTTTATTGTTTCTGAATTAGTACGCGAAAAAGTTCTTATGTTAACACGCGATGAAGTGCCTCACTCAGTTGCAGTCGTTGTTGACTCAATGAAACGCAATGAAAATGATAAAGTTCATGTGCAAGCAACAATTATCGTAGAACGTGATAGCCAAAAAGGTATCATTATCGGTAAAGGTGGAAAAATGCTTAAAGTTATCGGCATGAAAGCACGACAAGATATTGAGCGTTTATTAGGTGACAAAGTCTACTTGGAATTATGGGTCAAAGTACAAAAAGATTGGCGAGACAAACAAACCTATTTGAAAGATTTTGGTTATCGCGAAGACAATTATTAAGCAAAGTCCGGATAAGTCTGTTGGATTTATCTGGCTTTTCTTTTAAAAGGAGACGAGTATCGTGAGTATTGCAGAATCAAAAGGGATTATTTTATTTAGTAAAAATCATAAAGAAAAAGATAAATTAGTCAAAATATTTACCGAATCTGCAGGAAAACAGATGTTTTATGTTCGTGGTGCACATCGTAAAAATAATCCCCTCGCTCCAGCATTGCTTCCTTATACTGAGGCGGTTTATATTGGTAAATTCAACAGTGAAGGACTGTCTTTTTTAAATAGTGCCAAAGATGTGCATAGCTATCGAAATATACAAGCAGATATCTTTTTAGCAGGTTATGCAACTTATTTATTAAATCTGGCTGATGCCGCGATAGAAGACCGTGTCTATGATCCTAATTTATACAGTTTTTTACGCCAAGCATTAGTGATGATGGATCAAGGCAATGATGGCGAAGTATTAACAAATATTTTTGAAATTCAGATATTGCAACGATTTGGTATTACGATTAATTGGCAAAAATGCGCAGTTTGTGGGCAAACGCAAGGGAAGTTTGATTACTCCTCTGCTTACAACGGGGTTCTTTGTGAACATCATTGGGATATGGATCCTCGACGTTATCACGCAGAACCAATCGCTATTCATTTTATTCGATTGTTTTCTCAGATTACCTACGATAAAATCCAAACGATTGAATTAAAAGCAGAAACAAAAAAAGCAATTCGCCAAACAATTGATGCCTTATATGAAGAGTATGTTGGTGTGCATTTAAAGAGCAAAAAATTTATTGACCAAATGGGCACGTGGGAAAATATGTTGCAACCTCAAAAATCAGAACCGGAAACGTAAGTATCTAGGTTCTGATTTTTTATTTGGCTATTTTCAGAAAAAAAGTAGGAATTCAAAGGAACACAACACACAATTTACAGAAAATTGAAAAATTTAGCAGCTAATCATTGACCTTTAATGAAAATAATTTTATGATGTTCTTAATATATTTTTATTATTTTCTAATAGTTAGGAGTGGGATTTTGGAAAATCTGTTTTCAGTACTACGACCTGAGGAACAAATTGCATTACATCTTAGAGGGCTTTATCAGAGGCATGGTTTCCATTTATACCATCTCAGTAGCTTTGAAGAATACGAATTATACAGCCAAAATAAAAGTTTTTTAAATGAAGCCGAAGTCATTACTTTTACTGGTGGTGATGGACGAATTATGGCGTTAAAGCCAGATATTACCCTATCCATTGTAAAAAATACCCCATCAAATGAAACCAGAAAAGTCTATTATTATGAAGATGTATATCGTCATGATCGCCAAAATGGAGAATACTTGCGCATTCATCAGACGGGATTGGAATACATTGGAGATATTCAACAAGCCGAAGAACTAGAAGTCCTTCATCTAGCATTAGAGAGTTTGTCACTTGCTGGAGGTGGCGTGTTGGATCTGTCTCATATGGGCGTCTTACATGCAATTTGCCAGTTATTTCCGATTGAGCAACATTCTCAAGTTATGAAGGCTTTACAACAGAAAAGTCATCACGTGATTCGTGAATTAGCAGAATTGGCAGATGTCTCCGAAGAAAAAATTCGCGTGTTAGAAGAATTGATTACTTTATCTGGTGACTTTAACCAAGCGTATGAAAAAATGGTCACCTTGTTGCAAAATCCAACAGCTGTCCAAGCATTGAAGAAGTTAAAGCAACTTTATGATGCCTTGCAAACAGAAAACAAGCTTCCTAATAATGTGAAAGTCCGGATTGATTTCTCTATTGTAAATGATGCAGATTACTATAGTGGGCTATTGTTCCAAGGATTCGTGCAAAATGAGAAACAAGCAGTATTGTTCGGTGGTCGTTATGATCGGTTATTGCGCAAACAAGATAAGACGCAAGGTGGAATTGGCTTTGGGATGTACCTCAATAATTTAGGACGCACCGCTGATGAAGAAACAATTGTCAATGATTATTTATGTTTTGCATTACCAAAAGGACGGATGGCAGAGAATGTCTATCGTTTGTTAGTGAATGCAGGCTTAGCTAGTGACGATATTTTTGAAGATAATCGTAAATTAATTTTTGTGGATGAAGAAAAGAAATTAAAATTCTTTCTTGTGAAACCAAGTGATGTAGCGATTTATGTGGAACATGGTGTGGCAGATGTGGGTGTAATTGGTAAAGATGTTTTAGATGAGACCGAACCCAACGTCTTAGAATTACTTGATTTGAAGATGGGAAAATGTAAGATGGCCGTGGCGGCACACAAAGATTTTGTTCAAGATACGACCCGAACGTTGAAAGTAGCGACCAAATACACCAACACCACACGCAAATATTTTGGTCGTCTTGGTCAGTCGGTCGAATTGATTCAATTGCATGGATCAATTGAACTTGCCCCATTATTGCATTTATCAGATGTTATTGTCGATATCGTCGAAACAGGAACGACGTTACGTGAAAACGACTTGACGGTTATCCAAGATATTGCCGATTCTTCTGCACGTTTAGTCGTCAATCACTCAACATGGCGTTTTAAAGAATCCTTGATTCAAACTTTGTTAGAGAAGGTGAAAGAACAATTATGATAACGATACGGAAAACTTCAGAAGAAAGCATTACAGCATTAACGTCACGTGAAGTAGAAAGTCAAGATGTGACAGAAGTGGTGGCTGAAATTTTAGCAGATGTGAAACAAAATGGAGATGAAGCTATTCGCGCATATACAAAAAAATTTGATGGAGCAAAACTAGCTGAATTACATGTGAGCGAAGCGGAAATTTCCTCAGCCATACAAGAAACAACACCAGAATTTTTAGCTGTATTAGAACAAGCTAAACAAAATATTCAACAGTTTCATGAAAAACAAGTTCAACGTGGGTTTATCACGACTGATGAACAAGGGACGGTCATGGGGCAACGTGTCATTCCGTTAGAGAAAGTGGGCGTTTATGTCCCTGGTGGAACGGCAGCTTATCCAAGTACCGTATTGATGGATGTTTTGCCTGCTAAAATAGCAGGCGTCTCGAAAATTGTCATGATTACACCGCCGAATGCAGAAGGAAAGATTCCCACAGCTATTTTAGCAGCAGCCAAAATAGCTGGTGTGGATGAAATTTATAAGGTAGGGGGCGCGCAAGGGGTTGCTGCTTTAGCTTATGGCACAGAAAGTTTGCCAAAAGTAGATAAAATTGTGGGTCCAGGAAATATTTTTGTCGCGACTGCTAAACGAATGGTCTATGGATTAGTAGATATTGACATGATTGCGGGTCCAAGTGATGTCTTAATTGTTGCAGATGAATCCGCTAATCCTCGCTGGTTAGCAGCTGATTTACTTGCTCAAGCTGAACACGACGCCTTGGCACAAGCTATTTTAGTCACAACGAACGAAGAACTAGCGCAAGCCGTACAAGTAGAACTGCAAGCACAATTGGATGCATTACCTAGAAAAGAGATAGCGCAGCACTCAATCGACAATAATGGCAAGTTAATTGTCGCTAAGGACATCGAAGAGGCATTAGCGATTGCCAATCAAGTTGCACCAGAGCATTTAGAACTGTGTGTGGCAGAACCATTTTCTTTATTAGGGAAAGTCAAGCATGCAGGTAGTGTCTTTTTAGGACACTACACACCAGAAGTGTTGGGGGATTATTTTGCAGGTCCGAATCACACTTTGCCAACAGAAGGAACCGCTCGTTTTTCTTCACCGCTTTCAGTGGATGATTTCATCAAAAAAAGCAGTTATTTGTATTACTCAAAAGAAGCATTACACACAGTAGCAAACCAAGTTATTGATTTTGCTGAGATGGAAGGATTATCTGGGCATGCGCGTTCCATGCGTGTTCGAAAGGAGGAATTGTGATGCGGTTTTTAGATCAACAATTTAAACATCTTGTGCCGTACGTTCCTGGAGAACAGAATGCTACTGAAAAGATTATTAAGTTAAATACGAATGAAAATCCCTATGATCCACCACAAGCAGTGATTGAAGCAGCGAAAGACGCAGCGCAGACACTGAGTCGTTATTCTGATCCAACTTGTAAAGAAGTCATTGTGCCTTTAGCCAAACATTTAAAGGTGGCGCCAGAAAATATTTTCTTAGGCAATGGGAGCGATGAGATACTCTCCTTTTTATTTCAAGGTTTTATGGAAAAAGGTGTGCAATTTCCTGACATCACTTATGGCTTCTATCGAGTTTATAGTGATTTATTCCATTTAACAGCAACAGAAATTCCTTTACGTGATGATTTGTCTATCGAACTAGCCGATTATCAAGGAACAGAAACTGTGGTCATCGCCAATCCCAATGCACCAACAGGGATTGCCTTACATCCAGAAGTGATCGGCGCATTTGCCAGTCAGCATCCCGAACGATTAATTATTGTGGACGAAGCGTATAGTGATTTTAGTGATGTATCGATGGTGCCTTATTTATCCAAGCATCCAAATGTGTTAGTAGTGGGGACTTTTTCCAAGTCGCGTCATTTAGCAGGTGGGCGCTTAGGTTATGCCGTTGGTGCATCGGAGATAATCAATGATTTAAATACACTTAAATTTAGCCATAATCCGTATAGTGTCAATGCGATGACGTTAGCTTGTGGGGCGGCCTCATTAGCTTCTCAGGACTATGTCGATGAAAGTACACAGAAGATTATTGATACGCGGACATGGACGATTCAGGCATTGCGTGAGTTAGCCTTTGACGTGACAGATAGTCAAGGCAACTTTGTATTTGCACAACATGCGACAATAGCCGGTGAAAAATTATTTTTAGCTTTGAAAGAAAAGCATATTCTTGTGCGATGGTTTAATCAGCCACGAATTGCAAATTATTTACGAATTTCAATTGGTACACAAAGTGAGATGGAACAGCTAATACAAGTATTGAAAGAAGAGGTGCAACCATGAGAACAGCCACAGTAACTAGAAATACGACAGAAACAAAAATCAACCTAACCTTAGCGATTGATGGTACAGGTCAGCAAAAATTCGATACAGGAGTTGGTTTCCTGGATCATATGCTGGAACTCTTTTGTCGTCATGGACGTTTTGATATTGAATTAGTTTGTGATGGGGATGTCCATGTGGATGCGCATCATACGGTTGAAGATGTTGCCATTGCTTTGGGGCGTGCTTTTTCTGAAGCTTTAGGTGAACGGCGTGGCATTAAACGTTATGGTAGTTTCCTGCTACCAATGGATGAAAGTTTAGTCATGGCTGCTATCGATATTAGTGGTCGTGGCATTGCTGTTTTAGATTTAGCTATTCCAAGCCAAAAAATTGGTGCACAATTCGATACGGAATTAGTCGAAGAATTTTTTGTCGCATTTGCTCGTGAATTAGGTGCGGCGATTCATTTACATCAAGTTGCTGGAAAAAACAGTCATCATATTGTAGAAGCTTGCTTTAAAGGGTTTGGTCGCGCATTAGGACAAGCCACAAGTATTGACGAAGTGGCACCAAATGAAATTCCGTCAACAAAAGGAACTATTATTTAGGGGGAAAAACATGATTGCAATTATTGATTATGGTGTCGGGAATTTATTTAGTTTATCCCGTTCACTAGAATTTTTAGAAATCGACAACATCGTGACGAATAATCTTTCCGAATTACAAGCAGCCGATCAAATTATTTTGCCTGGTGTGGGTGCTTTTGGTGATGCGATTCAGAAGTTACGTGACGAGCAATTGGAAGAACCAATCAAACAGTTAGCGCAAGCAGGCAAGCCATTGTTAGGTATCTGTCTAGGTATGCAATTACTGTTTGAAAAAAGCAGTGAGTTTGGAGAACATCAAGGTTTAGGCTTACTAAAAGGCGAAATTGTTTCTCTGAAAGAGGCTCTTCCCTCTACTTTAAAAGTGCCACATATTGGTTGGAATGCATTGGAACCACAGCAGGATTCTCCATTGCTAAAAGGCTTTGAAAAGGGTGGTCAAGTCTATTATGTACACAGTTTCTATGCAACGAATTGTGAAGATAGTTTAATCGCAACGAGTGAGTACGGTGTCGACATTCCTGGATTGGTTCAAAAACAGAATGTATTTGGTGCACAATTTCATCCAGAAAAAAGTGGTACAGTCGGTTTGCAAATATTAAAAGCATTTTCGGAGGTGAAAGAATGAAAATTTTTCCAGCAATTGATTTATTAAATGAAAAAGTCGTTCGCTTGTATCAAGGGGATTATGAACAGCAAGAAGTATTTGGTGAAGATCCGGTTGCTTTTGCACAATCATTTGAAGAAAAAGGTGCAAAGTATTTGCATTTAGTGGACTTGGATGGTGCTAAAGATGGCGAACTACGCTATTTTAGTACAGCTGAAAAAATTGTCGCCAATACGAATTTATTTGTAGAAGTCGGTGGAGGAATCCGTGATGAAGCAACGATTGAACGTTGCTTGGCAGCTGGTGTTCATCGAGTGATTATCGGTACGTTGCCACAAAAAAATCCCACTTTAGCCAAACAACTGATTGAAAAATATGGCGATAAAATTGCTGTCGGTGTCGATGCACGTGATGGCAAAGTGGCTGTTGAAGGTTGGTTAGAAACGACGGAAACAGATGCCTTTGATTTTTGTAAAGAATTGGCTGCTTGGGGCACGAAAACGATTATCTTTACTGAAATTTCACGCGATGGTACAGGGCAAGGAATTAATATCCCCTTGTATCAACAATTATTACAAATCCAAGGTGTTGAATTTGTTGCATCAGGCGGGGTAGCAACTTTAGCGGATATTACCGCACTCAAACAAATTGGGATTCCCAGTGCGATTGTTGGTAAAGCGTTGTATAAAGGTACCTTGACGTTAGAAGAAGTTTTAAAAGAAGCGGAGGAATCACGATGATTTCGAAACGAATTATTCCTTGTTTGGATGTTCGCGATGGTCGTGTGGTCAAAGGAGTTAATTTTGCGGGCTTAAAAGACGTCAATGATCCGGTTACCTTAGCGAAATTCTACAATGAGCAAGGAGCAGATGAACTGGTCTTCTATGATATTACAGCTTCTTCAGAAGGTCGTGGTTTGTTCACGGATATTTTACAGGCAGTCGCATCGGAAGTCTTTATTCCATTGACTGTTGGCGGTGGTATTAATGAAGTACAGGATTTTGAGCGAGTATTGAATTGTGGCGCAGATAAAGTGAGCGTCAATTCTGGTGCAATTCGTCAGCCTAAATTGATTGAAGCGGGAGCCAAACGCTATGGTAGTCAATGTGTTGTATTATCTGTTGATATTCGCCGAGTTGGCAATGCGTGGCATGTCTTTGCTAAAGGCGGTCGGGAAGATACTGGTCTTGATGCATTGGAATGGATTCGTCAAGGAGAAGCCTTGGGCGCAGGGGAATTAGTGATTAACAGTATGGATACCGATGGTGTAAAAAAAGGGTTTGACCTAGAATTACTACGTGCTATTTCAGATATTTCAAGTCTACCAATTGTTGCATCCGGTGGCGCAGGTAAAGCAGAAGATTTTATCGAATTATTCCAATTGCCAAAAATTGAAGCGGGATTGGCGGCTTCTATTTTTCACTATGGTGAAGTGAAAATTCCCGACTTGAAAGCCCAATTAGCAAAAGAACAAATTCCAGTACGATTATAGGAGGCAACAAAATGAAATTAACTTTTGACGAAAATGGCTTAATTCCAGTGGTGGTACAAGATGTGGAAACAAAAGAAGTCTTAACCGTTGCATATATGAACCAAGAAAGCTTAGATTTGACCTTAAAAAATAAACGAATGACGTATTATTCCAGAAGTCGCCAAGAATTATGGTTGAAAGGCGAGACGAGCGGTAATTACCAACATTTAGTCTCTTTAACGGCTGACTGTGATCAAGATGCTCTCGTTGCATTAGTCAAAAAAGATGGGCCTGCTTGTCACACAGGAGCAGAAAGCTGTTTTAATGAGGTCTTGTATACAGAAAGTATTCCTGAGAAATTCTCTCTCGAACAACTTGCAAAACTAGTACAAGAACGCAAAGATACACCAAAAGAAGGCAGTTATACAAGCTACTTGTTTGAAAAAGGCAAAGAAAAAATTCTTAAAAAAGTTGGCGAAGAAGCAACTGAAGTGGTGATTGGTGCGATGAAGGACGATCGTGAAGAAACGATTTTTGAAGTATCTGATTTAGCCTATCATTTACTTGTGTTAATGAGTGAAATGGATATTTCAGTTAAAGAAGTCGCAGAAGAATTGGCAAAACGCCATATTGTTGATTATAAAGTCAAACAAGAAACGATGAAATAATTTGGGGAATCCTACAATTTTTATTTGACAAAACCCTAGGCTGCGAATTATGATAGATGTATTCAAATAGCGCAAGGAACATTTTAAGGAAAAAGCCAATTCTTTTTAGCGAACTTGGGAGAGTGAGAGCCAAGCAAGAAACTTTTTACCGTAGGCGATGGGAGCGCACGTCAAACGAAGCTGCCGATTTTTCGGAAGTAGGGTGGAACCGCGAATTATTTCGTCCCTATATCTATACTTTTTGTATAGATATAGGGACTTTTTGTTTGCCATCGTCAAATGAATATAAAAGAGAAGGAGCAAAATCATGAGTAAAAAATTATCGGTACAAGAAATGATTTTAACATTACAGAAATTTTGGTCAGACAATGGATGCATGTTGATGCAATCGTATGACACTGAAAAAGGAGCAGGTACGATGAGTCCTTACACGTTATTACGTGCCATTGGACCAGAGCCTTGGAACGCAGCTTATGTGGAACCTTCTCGTCGTCCAGCAGATGGTCGTTATGGACAAAATCCAAACCGTCTGTATCAACACCATCAATTTCAAGTAGTGATGAAACCATCACCAGAAAACATTCAAGAATTATACTTGGAAAGTTTAGAAAAATTAGGCATTAATCCATTGGAACATGACATTCGTTTTGTTGAAGACAACTGGGAAAATCCTTCTATGGGATGTGCTGGTTTAGGTTGGGAAGTTTGGTTGAACGGAATGGAGATTACACAATTCACCTATTTCCAACAAGTAGGTGGTTTAGCTTGTTCACCTGTTACTTCTGAAATTACTTATGGGTTAGAACGTCTAGCATCATACATTCAAGAAGTAGAAAGTGTCTATGACTTAGAATGGGCGCCTGGCGTAAAATATGGGGAGATTTTCAAACAACCCGAATATGAGCATTCAAAATACTCATTTGAAATCAGTAACCAAGAAATGTTGCTAGAAAACTTTTCTAAATTTGAAACAGAAGCAAAACGCTGTATTGAAGCGAATTTAGTTCATCCAGCTTACGACTACATTTTAAAATGTAGCCATACGTTTAACTTATTAGATGCTCGTGGGGCGGTGTCAGTAACCGAACGCGCAGGTTACTTGGCTCGTATTCGTAACATGGCAAGAGAAGTAGCAAAATTATTTGTCGATGAACGTAAAAAATTAGGTTATCCATTATTAGATCGAGAAACAGCAGAAAAACTATTGCAGGAGGATAAATAACATGTCAAAAAATTTATTATTTGAAATTGGTTTAGAAGAAATGCCTGCACATGTAGTCGTACCAAGCATGAATCAATTAAAAACAAAAACTGAAAAATTTCTAACAGACAATCGCTTAACTTTTGATGATATCCATGCTTATTCAACACCACGTCGTTTAGCGATTCATGTGGTAAATCTTTCAGAAAAACAAGCCGACCAAGAAGAAGAAGTCAAAGGCCCTGCGAAGAAGATTGCTTTGGACGCAGAAGGCAATTGGTCAAAAGCAGCCCAAGGTTTTGTTCGTGGCCAAGGTTTAACAACCGATGATATTACTTTCAAAGAATTGAAAGGTGTCGAATATGTGTATGTCACTAAATTTACAGCAGGCAAACCAGCCTTAGAAGTCTTAACTGGCTTAAAAGACGTGATTACTAGCTTAACTTTCCCAGTAACCATGCACTGGAATAAATACGATTTTGAATATATTCGTCCAATTCATTGGGTAGTAGCATTATTAGATGATGAAGTCGTGCCGTTTAAAATCTTAGATGTGCAAACAGGACGTCGCTCTCGTGGTCATCGTTTCTTAGGAAAAGAAGTAACCTTTGATCATGCCGATGAATATCTTGAAAAATTAAAAGCTGAATTTGTGTTGGCTGATTCAGCCGAAAGAGAACAATTAATTGTTACTCAAATTAATAAAATTGCAGCAGACAACCAATGGACGATTGATTTAGATGCCGATTTATTGGAAGAAGTTAATAATTTAGTTGAGTATCCAACCGCATTTGTTGGAAATTTTGATGAAAAATATTTAGCCGTTCCAGAAGAAGTTTTAGTTACTTCTATGAAAGAACACCAACGTTATTTTGATGTTCGTAATGAAGCCGGTGAGTTGCAAGCACATTTCATCTCTGTCCGTAACGGAAATGATGTCAAAATTGAAAATGTCATCAAAGGAAATGAAAAAGTATTAATCGCCCGTTTAGAAGATGCGGAATTTTTCTACAGTGAAGACCAAAAATTAACGATTGACCAATGTGTGGATAAATTAAAACATGTGACATTCCATGAAAAAATCGGATCAATGTATGAAAAAATGCAACGTGTTGGTTTAGAAGCACGAATTATTGGTGAAAATGTAGGTTTAACCACTGAAGAATTGGCTGATTTACAACGAGCTTCTGAAATTTACAAATTTGATTTGGTGACAAACATGGTTGGTGAATTCCCAGAATTACAAGGAATTATGGGTGAAAAATATGCCTTGTTACAAGGTGAAAAACCAGCTGTCGCACAAGCAATCCGTGAACATTATTTACCAACATCTAGTGAGGGTGAACTACCAACTTCTGCTGTCGGTGCTGTTTTGGCAATTGCCGATAAACTAGATAGTATTTTATCATTCTTCGCAGCAGGCATGCGTCCAAGCGGTTCAAATGACCCTTACGCATTACGCCGGCAAATGTATGGAATTGTTCGTATCTTAGCCGCTAAAAAATGGCGTTTCCCATTTGTTGGCTTGCAACGTCTGATTGAAGAAAAAATTAATCTTGATCATGAACGTTATGGAATTACTTTCCAAGATGAAGAGGCAGAAGTATTGGATTTCTTACGTGCACGTCTTCGTCAGTTCTTCTTAGGAAAAGATATTCGTCATGATGTGATTGATGCTGTCATTCATGCAGAACAAACAGATATTCATCGTTTATTTGAAACAGCTGAAATCTTGAAAAATCATTTAGACGACGCCGATTTTAAAGAATCAATGGAAGCATTGACACGAGTGATTAACTTAGCGAAAAAAGTTGAAAACAAATGGGATATTAATCCTGAATTATTTGAAAATGAAGCAGAAAAAGCATTGTATGAAGCAACAGTTGCGTTAGAGAAAGAATTTGCTGAACAATCAGTAGAAGAAAATTATCAATCTTTAGTTGCGTTACGTCCATTGATTGAAAATTATTTTGATCAAACAATGGTTATGGTTGATGATGAAGCCGTTCGTCAAAATCGTTTGGCACAATTACGCAAAATTGCGCAAATGGCACAAGCATTAGCAAGTCTAGAAACATTAATTACAAAATAAAGAAAAAAAGTGTTGGGAAGGAATTCTCAGCACTTTTTTAAAACTAATCTTTTAAAAGACTTTTTAAAGGTCGATATATCTGTATAGAAAACAGAATGAAAAATAATAC
>NZ_MAEL01000015.1 GCF_009933335.1 Candidatus Enterococcus willemsii
TCTTTTGACTATCAAACTATAATTTAAAATCAAAAAAAATGCAACCCGCCAAATATACTTTGACTTTCAAACAATTTTACCATATTCTTCTATTTTTTGCATAAAAAAATCTGAACAAGCGTATTTTTCGGTTATTTTTTTAAATTTCTATTAAGTAAATTCGCTTTTTTCCTTATTTTCTGCTATCTTCAAGGAAATAGTTGTTGATTGAAAGGACGAGAATTTTGTATCCAAATAAAAAAATTGAAACTTTTGTTAAACAACTGCCTCATACGCCCGGCATCTACTTAATGAAAGATGCGCAAGATAAAATTATTTATGTTGGCAAAGCCAAAAATTTGCATCAACGTGTACGCTCTTATTTTCAAAAAAATACGCAACACTCAAAAAAAGTGCTGCGTATGGTCTTTAACATCGCAAATTTGGAAATCATTCAGGTTGATACTGAACTAGACGCCCTTTTATTGGAATGTAACTATATTCAAAAATATCATCCCTTGTATAATCGTCAGATGAATTTTTCTTTACGCTATAATTATGTCACAATTACTCAAGAGGGCATCTATTTGACTGAAGAGGCTACTGCTAATAGCTTAGGACCTTTCCGACTATACAAACGTCTCCCTGAAATTATTCGCTTGTTGAGTGAATTGTATCAACTTCCATGGATTAATCATATTACAATGCTTTCGTTAACCAAACAATTACCTGACATGCAATTGATTCCGCTAGAGCAACGCTTACAGGAAATCAACCAATTTTTCACCGGAGAAAATGCTTCGTATCGTGCATGGATGCTCCAAAGAATACACAGCCTTTCAGAAGCGATGCATTTTGAATTAGCACAAGCATTAGTAGCAGATTTAGAAATATTAGATTATTTTTTTAATCACACCCAAGCAATCAATCATTTTATTCATCAAAAAGAGATAATCTTTTCTTTACCAATTCAAAATCAACGTAAACATTATCAAATTTCTTATGGGCAAATCATTCATACAAAAATTTTACCAGAAAATGAGTTATTTATTCCTATAAGCCAGTACGCAACTCCCATCAAATTAACTAAAACTATACTTGACCCTTTATGGATTTTATTTAGTTACATTAAAAAGACGTCTAAAGAGGAAGTTCCTCTTTAGACGTCCTTTTACTATTGAATTAAATCGTAAATTTCCATTGCAACGATATCAACATTATCAAATTGATACGGCTGATTAGATTCAGCTTCCGTTAATTCAAAGGTCTCTGTCGAGTTGTCATAAGTGACTGTACATTTTTCAACGCCTTCTTTTTCAAAACGTCGTACTTGTACCTCGCTGTCTTGTGCTTCAATCATGGCCTCAAGACGTCTGATGATAGCGACTAATTGTGAACTTTTCATTCATAGTGCCTCCCTTTTTTCATTTCTGTTACATTGTATCAAATGACCGCGCCACATGCACCGTTTTTGCGAAATTTTTTTAAATTTTAAGGTTTTTGTCCATCTTGCCACCAAAGTTTAATTAAAGCTTGCGTACCATCATTTTCATATCCTTGTTTTTCTAATTTTTCATAAAGTTCTTCTGCCAATTTAGTGCTTGGTAGTTCGATTTTCATCTTTTTCGCTTCATCCAAGGCAATTTTTAAATCTTTAACAAAATGTTTAACGAAAAATCCCGGAGAGTAATCCTCTGCTAAAATTCGCGGACTATAATTAATCATTGACCAGTTTGAGGCACTACCACCAGCCAACGTATCTAAAATCTTATTTAAATCCAAGCCTGCTTGATTTGCATAAACCAACATTTCAGTCATCCCTGTCATTGTACCAGCAATCATAATTTGATTCGCCATTTTTGCATGTTGGCCTTTTCCAGCATCTCCATGTAACATATAGGTTTTCCCAAATTGTTCAAAGATTGGTAGAACAGTTTGATAGATGGTTTCCTCACCGCCAACCATAATAGTCAATGTCCCATTTTTCGCCCCTAAATCGCCTCCAGAAACCGGCGCATCTAAACTGCTTGCTCCTTTTTCTTTCGCTGTATGATAAATTTTAGTTGCTAAAGAAGGTGTGCTCGTTGTTAAATCAACCAAAATTTTCCCCGTTACATCTGCTGAAAAAATACCTTTTTCTGGTTGATAATAAGTTTCTTCTACGTCTTGAGGATAGCCCACCATCGTAAAAATCAATTCACTCGCTTCAGTAATTTCTTTAGGTGTTGCTTTCCAAGTAGCGCCTTTTGCGACAAGATCATCGGTTTTACTTTTTGTACGGTTAAAAACAAATAATTCATGCCCTGCGTTCATCAAATGATTCACTACTGCATGTCCCATGACACCAGTTCCAATAAATCCAATTTTCATTCTATTTCCTCCTAAAAAAAAATAAATATTCACGTTTTTAGTATACGCCAAAAACGTGAATATTTATAGGAATAATCGTTAGTTTCATTTAAAGTATCGTAATCGTGTTTTTAATTTTTCTACTGTGTCTTCAGAGTCTTTTCCTTGCAATTCTTCAAAATAAAGTAACATATCATGGTAAAATGCAAGCATTTTCTCACCAAAATTTTCAGCAGAAATTTCATACATTTTCTTTTCTAGCACCTCAGAATTTTTGGCAATGCCTTCTTGTACATATTGAATAAAGGCAGAAGCAAAATCATCATCTGTCGCAAACGTTTTCCCTAGAGAAGGATGGCTAATTAAATTATTCAAATAATCATTTCCCTCAACAATCATTTGGGTACCCGCTGCCATCGCTTCAGTATAGGTTAGGCCTTGTGTTTCGGAAGTAGAGGCGCTAACGAAATAATTTGCGGCTTGATAATACAACGCTACCTCTTCATTGGCTACTTCACCAACAAAACGAACATACTTATCTAATCCCAACTCATGAACCAATTCTTCCAATTCTTCTTTGTAAGGTCCTTTGCCAACAATCACTAACCGAACATTAGGTAATGCTTCAATCACTTCTGGTAAGCCATAAATAATAGCTTGGATATTTTTTTCATAAGAAATGCGGCTTAAAGATAATACCATCAGCTGATCGTCTTGCACATCTAAAGAATGGCGTAGCTCTTGTTTCATTGTCTCTGTAATATCAGGACGTTTAAACTTCTCTATCTCAATTCCAGTTGGAATAATTCGCATAGGACGAATAACCCCATAACTTTCTAGTTTTTCAATAACTCGTTCACTTGGGCATACCACGCCTGTCGAATGATTTGCAAACATTCGTGAAAAATATTTAACATGTACTGGGCGCAATACTTTTCCTTTAGCGATATAATGTAAGTAATCTTCATACATCGTATGATATGTATGAATCACAGGTATATGCATTTTTTTACCAACCATTTTCCCCAACATACCTGCACCAAATTCAGTATGTGTATGAATCAAGTCCAATTCTAATTCTTTCGCAATTAAATACGCATACCACATTCCGCGAACAACAATTCGACGATCTTTAAATGAAATAAACGGCACACTGGGCATACGAATAATCCGTTCTTCAAATTCTGATGCATGCGGATCAGTTGTTGTAAAGATATAAACTTCGTGCCCTTTATTTTCTAACTCTTCTTTTAATGTTTTAATTGATGTAGCAACACCACTCACTTGAGGAAAGTAAGTGTCTGTAAAGAAACCAATCTTCACAATATTCCCTCCAAACTGCTAATAGCCTTCTCTCTTTTCTGTCAGCACCGTTTGATATACTTTTTCTAACTCTAAACCAACATTTTCAATACTTTTTTCTTGTGCTACTAAGAAACCTGCTTCAGTTAAATCCGGAACTTTTTTATCAATAATAGCTGCAATCAGCTCCTGAAATTCGTCATTCGTCTGCCCCATATAAACGTTTTTATTCTTTTCTAACCAACCTTTATATACAGGAATATCTCGTACCAGTACATTCTGATGACTAGCTAACGCTTCTAACAAGACAATTCCTTCCGTTTCTTCATAAGAAGGGAAGAAAAACAAATCTGCATTTGAATAAGCTCCTTCAATAATTTCACCTTTGATATATCCTGGAAAAATAACATTGTCGGGATGATCTCCTTGTACCACTTGACGGATCTCTTTTGGTACTGCATACAATGGTGTATGACCAAACCAAATAAAGGTATATTGTGGGAACTTTCGCGCTACTTCTACAAAATCAAGCAGTCCTTTACGATGAAAATAAAGACCTACTGAAATAACTACTTTTTGTGAGTCCTCTAATTTAAAATATTCTCGAAATTTCTTTTCTTTTTCTTGATTAGGTTTGAAAGATGCTAAATCAATACCATTTGAAATAACACTAATCGGTTTTTCTATTCCATAACTTTCTAAAATCTCTTTGGCATATATCGTAGGCGCAATCAGACGATCTGCTTCAGAATACAATTTAATTAAATATTTTTTATAAAATGTAGCTACTTGATTTGATCCTACAAAGGAATTTTTAAAATCTTCTCCGTTTGAATGTGCGTGATAAATGACTTTCTTACCACGTTTTTTTGCCTGATTCACCATACTCAAACTGTTAATACCATAAGTGTTAATGTGTAAAATATCATAGTCTTCACAATTTGGATCTAACGTGTACTCGATTCCTACACTGGTTAATGCTTCTTTTTGATGTTCTAGTGCACGACCAATACCTGATTTTTTTATCAGCCGTTCGCTTTCAAAATAGATAAGAACTTTCAAGAAAGTCTCCTCCCTTGTCTTCAATTACAAATAGTATATCATAGCATACCTTGATAATACTCCAACCATAGTCTTAGTTTTGCAATAATTTAATTCCTATCACTGAGATTTCTTATTATTTCAAGTTTTTAATCCAATCACATGACAAAATTGTTCGTTAAAAAAGATGCTTACTGACTAGTAACTATTCTATCAAATTTTCAATTATCTGTGTACTAATGAAAAACATAACGTTCAAGTCAAAATATGCAACGTTTAAGTATATTTTGGTTTTTGACCACCAAATAGTGATATAAATAAACTAGGGGCGATTCGATGAATGATTATAAATTAATTTATGAAGTAGTCAACTTAGAAACCAGCGAAGTACACATCTTTGACAAACTCTATGATGCATTAGAATTAAAAAAATTATTAAACAGAAAATGTATTCACGCTATTATTGATTTCAAAAAAATCCCTTTAGTTTAACTGATGTATAAAACCAAGCAGCATTTAGTTTTTTTAATTAAAAAAAGGCACTACCCTCTCAGTTAATAACCAGAGGAGTAGCGCCTTTCATTATTTCAAATAAGAATTTAAAAACTTATTCACCAACGTATTCTTCAACTAACGCAACGACTTCTTCCATTGTGTCGCAATCTTTAAGCGCACGATTTGCAAGTTCTTGCATCTTAGTTGTGTCTAAACGTTTCATTAAGCTACGTGTTTTTAGAATAGAAGTTGCACTCATTGAGAACTCATCTAATCCAATACCCATTAATAATGGAACAGCCATTTGATCGCCGGCCATTTCGCCACACATACCTGCCCATTTACCTTCAGCATGTGCTGAGTCAACAACGTTTTTAATTAAACGTAAAATTGATGGGTTATATGGTTGATACAAGTAAGAAACTTGTTCGTTCATACGGTCTGCTGCCATTGTATATTGAATCAAGTCATTTGTTCCAATACTGAAGAAGTCTACTTCTTTTGCAAAACGGTCAGCTAAAACAGCTGCTGCAGGGATTTCAATCATAATACCTACTTGAATATCGTCTGCTACTGCAATGCCTTCATCCACTAATTTTTGACGTTCTTCTTCGTACATTTTCTTAGCAGCACGGAATTCCTTCAGTGTTGCTACCATTGGGAACATGATACGTAAATGTCCATGAACAGAAGCGCGTAATAATGCACGTAATTGTGTACGGAACATATCATCGCCAAGTTCAGATAAACTAATACGTAATGCACGGTAACCTAAGAATGGGTTCATTTCATGTGGTAATGTCAAGTAAGGTAACTCTTTATCCCCACCAATATCCATTGTACGGACAACAACTGGTTTACCATCCATGCCTTCCAATACAGCTTTATATGCATTGTATTGGTCTTCTTCAGTTGGAAAATCAGGTGAATCCATGTACAAGAATTCAGTACGGTAAAGACCTACTGCTTCTGCACCATTGTTATGAACACCAGTTAAATCTTTTGGTGTACCGATATTTGCAGCTAATTCAAAATGTTTACCATCAGCTGTCACAGTTTGGGCATTTTTTAATTTTTCCCATTCTGCTTTTTGAGCAGCAAAAGCTTCACCAGCTTTATGGAATTCTGCAGCTTGTTCGTCTGTAGGATTGACAATAACGTCCCCTTCAATACCGTTTACTGCTACAATATCGCCAGCTTTTACTTTATCAGTAATATCTTTTGTTCCAACGATTGCAGGAATCTCTAATGAGCGTGCCATAATCGCTGAATGAGAAGTACGTCCACCAATATTTGTTACAAATGCTTTAACGAAATTACGGTCTAACTGCGCTGTATCACTTGGTGTTAAGTCATGTGCAATAACAACCACTTCTTCATTAATCATAGACGGATTAGGTAATGTTACTTGTAGCAAGTGAGCTAAAATACGTTTTGCAACGTCGCGGATATCCGCAGCACGCTCTTGCATATACGCATTGTCTTCCATTGCTTCAAACATACCAATATACATGTCTGTAACTTCTTTTAATCCAGACTCAGCATTAACTTTATTATCTGAAATGTTTTGTTTGATTTGTCCAATCATTTCTGGGTCACTCAGAACCATTAAATGAGCGTCAAATACTTGTGCTTCTTCTTCGCCTAAAGCTTGGGCAGCTTTATCACGAATTTGTTGCAACTCCTCAGTTGATTTAGCTAATGCATCATCTAAACGTGCTTCTTCAGCAGATGTGTCTTCAACTGTAACTTTTTGGAAAGTCAAGTCAGGTTGAACTAAAAGATATGCCTTTGCAACTGCTACTCCATCACTCGCCGCAATTCCTTTAAGCATTTCAACCATTATTCAGACAATCCTTCCTTTTTCATTGTTTCAACGATTGCTGCAATTGCATCCGCTTCGTCTGCACCTTCAGCTGTAATAGTAACGTCAGAACCTTGGCCAACACCTAAAGACATAACGCCCATGATTGATTTAAGGTTAACTGATTTACCTTTGTACTCTAAATTAACATCAGAGTTAAATTTGCTCGCTGTTTGAACTAATAATGTAGCTGGACGTGCATGAATTCCTGTCTCAGCAATTACGTGAAAATCTTTCTTTTCCATATTATCAATCTCCTTCGTGATATATAAATTTTTGTGAGGGCTTACTTTTGTCAACTCCCATGAAACAAAACAGAATTAACGACCCTTTCAATTGTTAAGATTACCATTTTTTTGTTAGTTAGACAACCGTTTTCCTGAATTATTCCATCAATTCCTAATAAAATAGCATTTTATTTACGATCCGGTTGATAGCGATAAATAATTTTCCCGTTTAAATCAGCTTCACCCACTATTTGGACGCGCTGCGGATGCTCTTTCCAAACTTCTCGAAAGGTAAAAAAATCATCTCTTTCAACAACTATTTCTGGTATTTCTCCAGTCATTAATTGTTCAATTAATGATGTGTATGGATTTTCATCAACCATGTTCTCTCCTCCATTCTTTTACTGACTAAAGAAATTATATAGCTTTTCCTATAATCCGCAAGTATTCACTTTCTTTTTGATAGTTCAATTACTTGCACATCATCTAAAAAATTGTATAATAGAATCAAAGGTCAAAGTTGGTCAGTTGAAATTTCAACTTTTTCCTTTGAAACAAATTGAAAGGTCGTGAGACACTATGCTTTGCCAAAATTGTGGAAAAAATGAAGCAACTATTCATTTATATGCAAATGTAGCCGGACAAAGAAAACAAATTGATTATTGTCAAAGTTGTTATCAAAAAATCAAAGGACAAGGAAATCAAATGAGTGCCATGCAACAAGATCCGTTTGGTTTTGGTAGCTTAGATGATTTCTTCAGACAAATGTCTCAACAAATGCAACCAGGAAATTCAGCTTATAATCAAACACCACCTACACAAGCAGGTGGCAATCAAAATAATTTTAACGGGCAACAACCACCTACCAATAATGGTCAACAAGGTATTTTAGGTGAATATGGAATAAATATTACACAACAAGCACGTGATGGTGAGATTGATCCTGTTGTCGGACGTGATTCAGAAATCAAACGGGTCATTGAAATTTTAAATCGCCGAACAAAAAACAATCCAGTATTGATCGGTGAACCCGGTGTTGGTAAAACAGCCGTTGTTGAAGGATTAGCACAAAAAATCGTTGACGGCGATGTCCCACAAAAATTATTAAACAAAGAAGTCATCCGTTTAGATGTTGCTTCTTTAGTGCAAGGTACAGGAATTCGTGGGCAATTTGAAGAACGAATGCAAAAATTAATTCATGAAATTACAGCTGCTGAAAATGTTATTCTTTTCATAGATGAAGTTCACGAAATCGTTGGTGCAGGAAATGCTGGCGAGGGCAACCTTGATGCTGGAAATATTTTAAAACCCGCATTAGCGCGTGGCGAATTACAAATGGTCGGTGCAACAACCTTAGCTGAATATCGTGTCATCGAAAAAGATGCTGCTTTAGAACGTCGTATGCAGCCTGTACGTGTCGATGAACCTTCTGTCGAAGAAACCATTACCATTTTAAAAGGCTTGCAACCACGTTATGAAGACTATCATCATGTAAAATATACCGATGAAGCCATTCGTGCAGCTGCGGTCCTATCTAACCGTTACGTTCAAGATCGCTTCTTACCTGACAAAGCTATTGATTTATTGGATGAAGCTGGTTCAAAAGAAAACTTAACAATTCAATTCGTTGATCCAAAAGTCATCGATAAAAAATTAGCTGAAGCTCAACAACAAAAACAACAAGCATCTCAAGAAGAAGATTTTGAAAAAGCTGCTTACTATCGAGATCAAATCAATAAGTTCAAAAAAATGAAAGAACACCAAGTCAGTGATGAAGAAACACCAATCATTGATGAAAAAACAATGGAACAAATTGTGGAAGAACGTACAGGTATTCCAGTTGGTGAATTAAAAGAAAAAGAACAAACACAATTGAAAAATCTTGCGGATGATTTGAATGCTCACGTTATTGGACAGGAAGAAGCCATTAATAAAGTATCTAAAGCTATTCGCCGTAATCGTGTTGGTCTAAGCAAAAAGAATCGTCCGATTGGCTCATTCTTATTCGTAGGTCCAACAGGAGTCGGAAAAACAGAGCTTGCTAAACAATTAGCTTACGAAATGTTTGGCTCACAAGATTCAATGATTCGCTTTGACATGTCTGAATACATGGAAAAACACAGTATTTCGAAATTAATTGGTTCACCTCCTGGCTATGTTGGTTATGAAGAAGCGGGTCAATTAACAGAAAAAGTTCGCCGTAATCCATACAGCTTGATTCTATTGGATGAAATAGAAAAAGCCCATCCAGATGTCTTGCATATGTTCTTACAAATCTTGGACGATGGTCGGTTGACCGATGCTCAAGGTCGAACAGTGAGCTTCAAAGATACACTTATTATCATGACAAGTAATGCTGGATCTGGTAAAACCGAAGCCAATGTCGGTTTTGGTGCCTCTCGCGAAGGAATTACCAAATCAATCTTGAATCAATTGCACAATTACTTCACACCAGAATTCTTAAATCGTTTCGACGGTATTATTGAATTCCAACCATTAAGCAAAGAAAACTTATTAACAATTGTTTCCTTAATGCTTGATGAAGTCAATGATATGTTAGCAAATCAACATCTACACATTGACGTAACACAAGAAGTCAAAGAAAAGCTAGTTGAATTGGGATACAATCCTTCAATGGGCGCACGTCCATTACGACGCACCATTCAAGAACAAATCGAAGATGGTATCGCAGAATTCTATTTAGATCATCCACAAATCACTCAGTTAGAAGCAACTATGCAAGACGATAAAATTATTGTCCAAGCAGCGGATACAAGTGTTGTGGAGAATCCAGAACAAGAAAATTAAAATTAAAAAAAACTGAGAGTTACGAATCGTGGCTCTCAGTTTTTTTGCTCATTTCAAGTGCTATTTCTTTTCATTTTTCAAAAAAAATTTATAATTAATAGTAGAAGATATAAATTGAGGGGTGAAAAATATGAAATTAATCAATGTGACAAATAGCCACTCCAGATTAGTTTTACAGCAATTAGAAAACACTGATGCTGAAATGGTCAAGGTTTATACTGCAGGAGACACAACCGTCGTCTATACAGTAGCTCCACTTCACAATGAAATTTTAATGGTTAATAATAAACGAAATATTTTGCCACAAGAGATTGAAACAATTAAAGACTACTTCTTAAAAAAAAGTACAGCTAAATCATTAGACACAGCTAATATGTCCACAATCACTAATGATAATTTTGTGGAAATTTCAATTCCTAAAGCTATTTAATTAATTGAAAACACCGTAAAGCAAGTTAAGTAAGTTGACTTGTTCTATGGTGTTTTTGATTTCCAAAAATAGAACTACTCGCTGTCTAGCTATACAAAAAGCCCTCTTTCAACAAAAGAGGACTAATATACGTATCACTATTACATCAACGTTTTCAACTTCACATCTGGATATTTATCCGCAAACCAACGTTCCGCAAATTGATTTTCAAATAAGAATAATGGTTGGTCGAAACGGTCTTTGGCTAAGATGTTACGGCTTGAACTCATTTTTTCATCTAAATCTTCTGGTTCAATCCAACGAGCAATCTTATGGCCCATTGGTGTCATAATTACTTCTGAATTGTATTCATTTAACATCCGATGTTGGAATACTTCAAATTGTAGTTGACCGACTGCACCGATAATATATTCATCAGTTAAATAGGTTTTATACAATTGGATAGCACCTTCTTGAACTAATTGATAAATACCTTTATGGAAAGATTTTTGTTTCATCACATTTTTAGCAGTGACTTTCATAAATAATTCTGGTGTAAATGATGGTAGCTCTTCGTAAGCTACTTTTAATTTTCCTTCATATAATGTATCGCCAATTTGATAATTCCCTGTATCATAAACCCCAATAATATCGCCAGCTACTGCTTCTTGTACATTTTCACGTGCATCAGCCATAAACTGTGTGACATTACTTAATTTCATTTTTTTACCTGTACGTTCAAGGGTTACATCCATTCCTCGTTCAAAAGTTCCTGAACAAATACGGACAAATGCAATACGGTCACGATGAGCGGGATTCATATTCGCTTGGATTTTAAAAACAAAGCCTGAAAACTCTTCTTCATACGGACTTACTGTTTGATCATCCATTGTTTTGTGACCATATGGTGCTGGTGCAAATTGTAAAAATGTTTCTAAGAATGTTTGGACACCAAAATTAGTTAAAGCTGAACCAAAGAAGACTGGTGTTTGATTCCCGTGTGCAATTTTTTCAGTATCAAATTCATCGCCAGCTTCTTTTAACAATTCTACTTCTTCTAAAACTTGTGTATAGATACTTTTTTCTGTCAATGGATGGCTAGCAGGGATTTCTCCATTGTCATCTAATGGAATTAAACGTTCACCGTCATAATTTTCTGGTCGATATAATTCTACTCGATTGTTATGAATATCATAAAGACCTTCCATTCCTTTCCCCATACCAATTGGCCAGTTCATCGGATAAGATTCAATATCTAATAATTCCTCTAATTCTTCTAATAAATCTAATGGTTCACGGCCATCACGGTCTAATTTATTAATAAATGTGAAAATCGGAATACCACGACGTTTAACAACTTGGAAAAGTTTTTTCGTCTGTGCTTCAATCCCTTTAGCACTATCAATAACCATCACGGCACTATCGACAGCCATCAATGTTCGGTAGGTATCTTCTGAGAAATCCTCATGTCCTGGGGTATCCAAGATATTGACACGTTTCCCTTCGTAATCAAATTGCATGACAGAACTCGTTACCGAAATCCCACGTTGTTTCTCAATTTCCATCCAGTCAGATTTAGCGAAATTGCCTGTTTTTTTCCCTTTAACTGTTCCTGCTTGGCGAATCGCACCACCAAATAGCAATAATTGCTCGGTAATTGTCGTTTTTCCGGCATCCGGATGGGAAATAATTGCAAATGAACGGCGACTATCTACTTGTTGTTTTAAATTTGGATTATTCATTGTATGTGCACTATTAAAAAATAGTTACTCCTTTCAAACTCATGTTGAATACTTCATCGTATTCACGAACTTTTTTAGTATACCATGAATTGGTCAGTTGAAAAAGAGTCTGCAACCATCGCTGCAAACTCTTTTTTAATTTTTTATTTTAAATGAATAACTTCTTGATATCGTTGGTAATATTGTTGAGCTAAAACCGTCATTTTATCAAAATCACCATTTTTAGCGGGCGCTAATAAATTACCACCGACACCAACTGCAATGCTTCCTGCTTCAAACCATTCATGTAGGTTTTCTAGACTGACGCCACCTGTAGGCATAATTTCTATTGTTGGCAATGGTCCACGGAAAGCTTTAATGGCGCTCGGTCCTGAAAGGTTCCCCGGAAATAACTTAATAATATCTGCACCATAACTCAATGCTGTCTTTATTTCAGTGATTGTCATACATCCAGGTAAATAAGGCACTTGATATAAATTGCATAATTTTGCTGTCTCTTTGTCAAAGCACGGACTAACAATAAATTGAGCACCCGCACTAATTGCAATTCGAGCTGTGACAGCATCTAAAACGGTCCCCGCTCCAATCACAATTTCCGGATGATTTTGATACTGTTGTTGTAAGTCATAAATGACTGTTTCTGCTTGCGGAACAGTAAATGTGACTTCTATTCCTTGAATACCTCCTGCAAGAATTGCTTGACTACTTTTGATTGCTTCAGCAGAAGTTTCTCCTCGAATTACGGCTACAATACCTGCATGCGCGATTTTATTGAGTATTTCTACTTTTTTCATCTCATTCACTCCACATTCACATGTTCTTGTAAAGCATCAGCATTAGACGTCTCATCTCTCTGTGCCAATTTTAATGTTAAAATATCTAAAGTAATATGCACGGTTTGGTCGAATAAAGTTGATAACAATTGGATAGATTTTAACCCTGCACCTGTTTTCGTTGCTCCGGGGATAATAATCACTCGGTCAGCAAGTTTTGCTAACGGAGAAGATACATCACTTGTCAGCACAATCACATCTAAGCCTAGGTTTCTTGCAGTTTCTGTATCTGCTAAAATACCTTTCGTTGTCCCTGAACCAGAAATAGCTACCCAAGTGTCTCCTTTCTGAATAGATGGTGTAATGGTCTCTCCCATCACGTAGTCCTGATAACCAATGTGCATTAAACGCATTGCAAATCCTTTTGCTTGAAAGCCACTACGACCAGCACCAGTTATAAAAATACGTTTTTCTTTTTTAAAAAAAGGTAACGCCGCTTCAATTTCTTCTTCGCTTACTAATTTCATTACTTCATTTATTTCATTCATAACTGACTGTATCATCGCTTTTAATCTCCTTCATAAATCGTTTAACTGCTTTATCTACGGAAGAAGCTTTTGTAATTTTTGAACCAACAATGACAACTTCCACTAAATCTTGTTGTGCTAGAGCAGTAGCTTGGCTTAAATCTATCCCGCCTGCAATAGCCAAACGTTTAATTTGTGGAAATTTTTCATGAAACAAAGCTACACTTGAAATGGCATCTTGCTTTGTTTCTCTATCAACTGAATGATGTATCGCATAGATTGCTTCAGGAAAATCAAGTATTTGTTGGATTTTTTCATCTGGAATTTCCAATAGGTCAATCATCATCGTCTTATTGTATCGCTGGCTAACTTCATAACATGCTTGTAAGGTATCGTAGGAAGCTGCTCCCATTACCGTTATAATATCAGCACCAAATGTATATCCTTGATTAAATTCATATGCACCCTCATCTATTGTTTTACTATCGACTAATAATGCACTCTTCTTTAAAACATGTCTTAATTTTTCAATTGCTACGTTGCCATAATCTTTAACTAAAGAAGTCCCCATCTCTACGATATCAACACGTCCATCTAATTGCGATGCTAAAGCACAGGCTTCTTCTAAGGTCACTCGATCAATAGCGGCTTGTAATTTCATGATACGGACACCCCATTCTCTGCTAAAAATTTTGCTAATTCTTCAGGTGTTGGATAACCATCATTATCTCCAGGAGATTGTACTGCTAAAGCACCAATAGCATTTGCTCGAAGTACAGCAGCTTCTAAGTTTTCGCCCTCGATTAATGCCGTAATTAAACCAGCTGCAAAACCATCACCAGCTCCCACAGTATCAACTACTTCCTCTACATGAAATCCTGGAACTGTAAATGAAGAACCGTCTTTTTGTTTCACATAAGCGCCTTCCGCACCTAATTTCACGACTACAGTTTTCGTTTTGGAACTATTATTTAAATAAAAATCAGCAATTTCTTCTGGTTGGCGACTTCCCATTAAGATTTCCCCTTCATTAATACCAGGTAAAATAATATCCGCATGTGTTGCCAACTCATTAATTGTCGTAACCATTTCTTTTTGACTTGCCCAAAGTTGAGGGCGTAAATTAGGGTCAAATGTCGTTTGAATATTATTTTGCTCCAATAATTCAACAAAATAGCGAAAAGCTTTTAATGCTTCCATAGAAATCGCTGGGAAAATTCCTGATAAATGTGCCAATTTGACCTCAGAAAAATCAATGTTATCTAAATTTTTGACATTAAAATGGGAAGCAGCGGATCCTTTCCTAAAATAAAAGATACTAGGATCTCCTTGACTCACACGGTCTTTTAATTGAAAAGCGGTCCAATAATCTGCAGTCGTATCAATATAATCAGTGCCAATCCGATTTTCATGGAGCTGATCGACAATAAATTCACCAAATGGGTCCTTCCCTAAGCGGGTAATATATTGCGTACTATGTCCCAATCGAGAAACGCCAACAGTCACATTAACTTCTGCACCTGCTAAAAATTTTTGAAAATGGGCTGCTTCTTTTAAACTTTTATCAATTTCTTCTGATCCAAATAAAGCGATAGGTTCGCCTATTGTTAAAAATTCACTCATTCTTCATTCTCCTTCTCTTATAAGACGACTTATTTATAATAGATATAATGCTGCAATTAAATTCAAAACTGTAGCGCCCCACGCCCAAGGAATCCCTGTCGATAGGAAAGTTTTTGTATCTAATCGCGCATATTGAACTGCCCATAAGTTCCAAGATTGTGTAATACAAGCTGATACACCCATCATGGAAGGCACAACTAATAAACCATATAAAAAGTATTGATCAAATTTTCCTGTTCCAACTAAAACTGCTGCCGCTGCTGCCCCAGCACCATATAACATCAATGGTCCTCTGAAAAACGAAAGTGGTGCCAGAATCGCAATAATAATGACCATCACTAATTTGCTACTTGGAATAATTTGTTGGAATACCTCAGTAAAGCCTGACATCGCATGAACAGCAGCTGATTGGAACATCGTCAAAACAAATAACATGATTAATAAACCAGAAATATCACTAATTGCATGTGTTGCTGTTTCATTCATCATTTTGACAAATCGTGGATACGATTTCATATTACCAGTCGCTAAAAAGGCAATAATTGTAGAAAGTAAAAGTGCCGGTACAGCATCCCATTTTGCAAAAATACTCAAAGCAACGGGTAATACTGGTAGTATATATGTCCAAATAGGTACTTCTTGAATGACCTCATCTGAATCTGATGCCACAATTTCTGGTGTACCATTCTTTATTTTTTTTGCATTGAAAATAATAAAGAGTAACACAATAATCATTTGTACAATCATCGCTACAAAGCCAAAACGTTGATAGTGCGCGTCCCAAGAAACTTCTGGGAAAAATACTTGAAATTGAACAAACAAAACGTTATTCACATACATCGCAGCCCCGATAGACATTGTAAACACACTGACAGCAATTGGCTTAGGTACACCAATGGAAAACATAATCGGAAATAAAATCACACCAACAGCAATCGCAGAACCAACACCATAAGAACTAGTGAAAATCAAAGCGATGACAAGGGCAATCAATACAGTGGCTAACACGGGATTTTTCTTCCCGACTTTTTCTGTGCGTCGGCTAATACTTCCAGCAATTCCTGTATCAACTAACACACGCCCGAACCATGATCCAAAAATGATATAGGATGCGGTCTTTCCATAATTCAATACTGGATCTGTAAAAATTTCTTTAATTGCTTGATTAAAAGGAACTAAACCAATAATTGTCCATAGAACAGCCATGATAAAAAATCCGACTGTTAAATTACCGCCTTTCATTGCATATAAAACAAATACAACAAAAGTAATCGCTAACAAAATTCCTGTAATTGCTCCACCCATGTTATAGCCTCCTAATATTGATTTAATTCACTTAAAATTCGTTGGTACGCAGAGATTGGTCGTTGGTGGTCTTCTTCAAAAAATGTATTTTCTAAATGATTGAAGCGTTGTGCTAAATAATAAGCAGTTAAATAGGCTGCCAAGGATTCTTTTGCAGCTTTTTCCATCTCAACTTTTTCTCCATTGTGTTGGAGACTATTCATAAATTGATAAGCAAATTTTTCTGGATCAATTTTTGTTTGATTTTCTACCACTACGACCACTCCTCTAATTTTTGTTTTGCTTGGAAAATTTCTTTGTTACTAGTTGTCGGATACTCAATCGCAACTGGTATATCCATTGGCAATTGTGATAAGATTTTTCGCCACTCAATTTCGCCTTTATCTAAAGCAACTGCTTGGGGTTTACCGTCTTGATAGCACACATCTTTTACATGGATATAACGTACGTAATCACCTAGTTTTTCTACAGCATCTTGTTCATTTTCTCCAACAAATCGCCAATTCCCTAAATCATAGACATAACCAATTGACAATTGTTTTTCACTAACCTTTTCCATAAATTGATAAATAGGTTGAATCGTTCCAGAGCCTTGTGTTTGATCATTTTCTACATTAATCTGAATACCATGATTCGTTAATTCTTCTAAATCATCGAGTGAAGAGCTCTCTTGGAAGTCACCGATATTCCACTTGATATGTCTAACACCCATCTCTTTTGCTTCTTCCAAGTAACTTTGTAAGCAATCATTGACTTTTCCTTCAACAAATACCTCATCAGGTACACTATAAAAAAGTTCGATACCTAAATCATTTGCTCGTTGCTGAATAACGTGTTTTTCTTGAGATAAATTTTTAAAATATTCTCTTCTAATCTCAACTTTTTCAAAACCTAAATCGCTTGCCTCTTGTAATAAATCAGCTTGTAATGCTCCATTTTCGATTTTTTCAGCAAATACTAATAAATTTAACACAATATTGTCTTTCTTCATAAACACTGTCCTTTCAATTAGTTAACCGGTTTCTATAAACAAATAGTAAACCGGTTTCCTAAAAATGTCAACGCTTACTTTAATTAAAAACAAAAACAATTCTAAAATTAAAGAGAACGACGCCTTTGGAAACCGATTTCCAAAGGCGCCGTTTCAAAAATTTTTTTATAAAATAACAAAACTAAACAGAGTATCTCCATTGTACTTTTGAAGGAACAATTACTTCTGCAGGTAGCTCATTGCCAAGTGTTAAAAAATGAATGATTTCCTCAGCAGCAACTTCTCCAATTTGTTGGGATTGTTGCTCTATACTGGTGATACCTGGACCGACTAGCGCTGTTAAGTTCCAATCATCAAAACCTGTAACTCCTATTTGTTCTGGTATATTAATCTTTTCTTCAATTAGAATAGTCAATAATTCCATTAATACCCGACCATTAGAAGCAAACAATAAATGGTAATTAGTATCCGCAACTAACTCTAGGACTTTAGCTTTCATATTTGTTGTCTGCTCAACTTCTAAAAGCTGATGTGCTTTTCCCATCTTTTCTGTCATTTGCTTGACTGTTTGATATCGGATTTCTCTTGTCATCACATCTTGTAAAGGTTCACTCACTACAACGACATCATGATAATTTTTTTGTAGCGCTTTTTCTAAAATTTCTTTGACTGTTTCTTCATTATTTGTCGTAACTAAAGGCCAGATTGCAGGTTCTGTTTGACGATCAACTAACAAAAGTGGGATATGATATTCTTGAATAAATTGATAGTTCTCAGCATTTCTTGAGGAAGGCTGTAAAATAATAGCTTCTACTCCTTGATCAATCAGTTTTTCCAATAATTCATGTTCTTGCTTCACAGAATTAGCTGCATCCATAATAATCATTTGGTATTGATTTTTTTCTAAGATCGTTCCAATTCCCTTTAACAATAAGGATGAATACATGTTAGAGATATCAGCTACCACAACCCCAATCAGATAACTTCGTTTAGATTTCAAAGCCTGTGCTTGTCGATTAGGTCGATAATTTAAAGTTGCAATGACTGAGGCGATACGTTCTTTGGTTTCCTGCGACATATTACCATACTGACCATTTAAGAAACGAGAGATTGTCGTTTTCGAAACGCCTGCCTGTTCAGCAACTTGACTGATGGTTACTTTTTTTTTCATTCTTTTGCTCCTTTGTTTTACTTCATTTTAGCGGAAGAACTTCTTTTTGAGAAGTAACGTTTAAAAAAAGAAGGCACTTTATTCAAAGTCCCTTCTTCTCCTTCAAAATTTGTTGCTCTTACGAATACGCCAAATACTTAAACCTAATGAAAACAAACATAATAACAACGAACCTAAGAATGTAATACGCATCCCATCAATAAAGACATCTGGTCGATTGTTAATATAAGTGGTTACTCGCTCACCCACGCTTTGACTCATTGCTGCATATAAAACAGTTGTTGATAGCGCAATCCCGATAACCATTCCTAAATTACGAGCAAAAGCATTCATACTGCTAGCAACACCAAGGTCTTCTTTCGCTACGCTACTCATCACCATCATATTGTTTGGCGATTGGAATAACGAATTTCCTAATCCCATAATCGCTGTAGCCAACACATAATACCAAATAGGTGTGGAAACATCCATGAACATATACATTAATTGCGTAATTGAAAGCATCGTTAAACCTGTTAAGACTAATTTTCCTGGCCCAATCTTATCTGTTAAATAGCCACTAAGCGGAGAACCAACAACCATAACTAATGGAAAAATCATCATCAACATCCCTGCTTGACTAGGATCCAGTCCTCTTGCTTTTTGCAAATAAAATGGAATCACAACATTGACAAAAAAATTCGATGAAAAGATAACTAAGGCACTAATTAAACTTAAAGTAAAAATTTTATTTTTAAAAATAGCAAAAGCAATCATTGGTACACGTACTTTTTTCTCAATTAAAATAAATGCAACAAACGAAAGAATCGCTAAAACAAATAAGCTAATCGGCAACGCATGGATAAAACCTTCTTCTTGCCCTAAGAAAATTGCACCAAAGAACGTAATGATAAACATTGCGAAACTAATAAAACCTAATTTATCGACTTTTTGCTTCGTCATTGTAATATCTTTTGGTAAAAATTTCAGTCCTGCAATCATCGTGATAATTCCGACTGGCACATTAATCCAAAAAATATATGGCCAAGAAAATTGAGATAAAATAATCCCACCCAATCCTGGTCCTGCAATTGAACCTAATGAGACGAAAGCACCAATTGAACCTAAAGCACGACCACGTTCATTCATGGGAAATACTTCCGTAATAATTCCTGAATTAGTTGCCATCGTCATACTTGCACCAATCGCTTGTACTACCCGGGCAAATAATAAAAATAAAAGAGAATGATTAAACCCACACAATAATGATCCAAAAGTAAAGATCAGTGTTCCTATTTGATAAACTTTAATTTTTCCAATACTGTCACCGATTTTTCCAAATAATAGCAAACATGCGCAAACAATCATTAAATAAATCGAGACAATCCATTCTGCTTGGTTCATTGGTACATTCATATCTTTAGACATCGTTGGCAAAGCAATGTTCACAATACTACCGTCTAAGGTAGACATAAACGTAAACATCGAGACAGAAATTAAAATCCACCAACGATTCTTTTGTACATTCGGATCCATTTGATAACTATTCATTTATTTATCCACTCCTTTAAAATTATTTCATGAAAAAAAGCCTATGATTGTAATCATAGACTTCTATTCATGACTATCGTCTTGGTTCGTCTTCTTCAAAATCTTTACGGAAGAATCGTCTTTCTTCTTCAGGCTCAATATCTACAACTTCTTCATGAAAAATTGCTCGAAGTTTCAATACCCGTGTACCTTCCATTTCTTCCGAAGACAAGGTGACATTGTCTATGTTAAACGAAAGCTTCTCTTCTTGATCAGGAATTGTACCTAAAGCGGTAATAAAATACCCCGCCATCGTATCAACATCTGACATATGAAGATTCATATGAAACAGCTCATTGAAATCATCAATTAGCATACGTCCATGAATAATGTATTCTGTATCAGAAATTTTTTCGTACAGTTCTTCAATTTCATCAGATTCATCATCAATTTCGCCAACAATTTCCTCTAGTAAATCTTCTAGTGTCACCAGACCAACAACACCACCATACTCATCTAAAAGAACGGCCATTTGATTTTGTGTTTTCTTCAGTTCATATAGTAAATCATCGATAAACACTGTTTCTGGAACAAATAAAGGTTCTTGTAACAAAGATTTTAAATTCAGATTTTCAAAGCCAACTTGATACGCACTTTTTAACAATGTTTTTGTATGCAAAATACCAATGACTTTATCTCGATCTTCGTTATAGACTGGAATACGAGAGAAACTTTCTGATAAAATTTTCTCCATATTTTCTTTTACTTCATCATGAATATCTATCATAAACGCATCCGTACGGGGAACCATTACTTCTCTGGCTACTTTCGTGTCCAAAGAAAAAATCCCTTGTAGCATCTCTAATTCATCATCTTCTAATACCCCTTCAGTTTCCATCATGTAACGCAACTCATCACGAGTCATTTTGGAATCGGCATCATCAAAAGTCATCGGGGTCAATTTAGAAAGCAAATTGGTTGAAGCAGATAATAACCAAACAAATGGTTTAGCGACAACACCAATCATTCGAATAGTACCTGAAGTGAATTTGGCTACTTCCTCGGGTTTGTTTAAAGCAATTCGCTTTGGATATAATTCTCCAAAAACAATTGAAACGTATGTTAAAATTGCTAAAACAATCACACTAGCTAAACTTTTTGCCGCAGCCCCACCACCTAATAACGGTGCCAAATAACTGGATAGGCTATCGGCTAACGAAGCCCCTGACAAAATATTAACCAAAGTAATTCCGACTTGGATTGTTGATAGAAAATTCGTTGGATTTTCTAAAATTTTTAATAGTTTTTGAGATTTAGTATCTCCTTCTTCTGCCTTTTGCTCCACACGACTTTTATTAATCGATACAAGCGAAAGTTCTGATGCTGCAAGAAACGCATTCACCAGTGTTAGAATAACTAACAGCAAAATTTGCGCTAAAAGCGACTGACTCTCGGGGTCAGCATTCATAGTTGCATTCTCTCCTTATTTTTTAACAATTTTTATTGAAAAAAAAGCGTGGCAACCGCCACGCTAAAATGTTATCACAAAGGCGTTTTCTTTGCAATAGAAATCAATCGTTAACCTAAAAATTGCCCTTGATTTCGTTTTACTTTGTCTTCGCGAATCACTTGAACTACAAAAAGGACAAGTGTACGGCAAATCGCATAAAATGGTACCCCTAGGAAAATACCTAGTAACCCAGCAATATTTCCAGCTACAAGTAAAACAATAATAATAGTTAATGGATGAATAGCCAAGCTTTTGCCAATGACATTTGGATAAATAATATTTCCGTCTAACTGTTGAACCACTAAAACAACGACACAACATAGCAAGGCTTTAATCGGATCATTAAAGATAGTTACAAAGACTGCTGGCAACAAGCCTAAATAGGGTCCTAAATAAGGAATCAAATTAGTTACCCCTGCTATCATTCCAAACAAGAAGGCATAATCGACGCCTAAAATCCAATAACCTAAGAAAGTAAATGTTGCAACGAACACACATTCAATTGCTTGTCCACTAATATAGTTCGACAACGTTTTGTTCATTTGATTTAATAACTCTTTGACTTGTTCACGACGTCGTTCAGGAATAACTTTCTCAATATTTGGTACGATTTTATCACCGTCTTTTAACATATAAAATAAAATAAATGGTGCTGTAACTAACGTCATCGTTGCTGAAGCAATTGTTCCAACAATTGAGCCCAAACTACTTGAGAGACCGCCTAAAAATTGTTGGATAATTGACCCATAAGATAGATTCATTTTCTCCAATTGATCCATTAAATCAATTTGTTGCGACATATTTTTAAATAAATCGCTGTCGCTTATTTCTACTACCCATTCTTCCACTTGTTTTGCAAAGCTTGGGATACTTTCAGCCAATTGACTTAATTGAATCACTAAATTTGGAATGATGCTACTAAACATTAGCACTAATGCGATTATCAACAGTAAAAAGACGATGGCAATAGCAAAGATTCGTTTGATTTTTAACCGCTTTGTCAATAATTCCACAATTGGATTTAATAAATAAAATAAAAACCCTGCAATCAATACTGGTGCAAATAATGTGGTAAAAAATGTAGCAACTGGTTGGAAAATAAATCCAATTTTTGTCAGTACTAGTACGAGTGTTGCAATAATTAATAATTCAATAGACCAAAATAAGAGTTTTGATTGTTTTATTTTTTCATACACGCTACTTCCCTCCTTCATGGGCTTTATTATATGCTATTTACAGAAAAAAATCTTCTTTCACTATTCATTATAGTAAAAAAAAGCTATACTTAAAATGAGGTGAGTACATTGTTTATCGCACATACAAAAGATACGATGAGTACAATTTATTTGGATGCCGTCAAAATTCGTCAACAAGTGTTTGTTAACGAACAACAAGTTCCTTATGAATTAGAAGTGGATGCTTATGAAGCCTATACCATCCATTTTGTTTTATACCAAGCGCTAGAAACTCCGGTTGCAACAGTTCGTTTACTTCCGTTAGAAGATGGAAAAGTAAAAGTTCAGCGCATGGCCGTTCTAAAAGAATTTCGTTCACAAGGTTTTGGGAAAGCAATCATGAAAGAAGCGGAAAAATTTGCAGCAGAACAAGGCTTTCAACAAATCGTCCTTGGTGCGCAACTAACGGCTATTCCATTTTATGAACAACTGGGTTACCAAATAGTTGGCGAAGAGTTTTTAGATGCTGGCATTGCCCATTTAATGATGGAAAAACCCTTGTAATGATTATCATCCTCTGTTAAACTAGAAAAAATCTTAATCTTACCAACGCATTTGAAAAAGAAAAGTAGTTTCTGGCTGTATCAAAGAGAGTCTACGCTTGCTGAAAGTAGATATACAAAGAGAAAACGAAACAAGTCTTTTAGCTTTTATACGGATTGAATTGATGTATAAACGTTCGCCTACGTTATCAGGCTAGGTATTGTTAGATACCGAAATAGAGGAAGGACTAGTTCTTCCATCAGGATGGTACCGTGGTTTTTAATCGCTCCTAAGAATGTTATTCTTAGGGGCTTTTTTGTATTTAAAAAGGAGGAATTGGATGAAAAAACGAGCATTTTTATTGTTAACGAGTATCGGCTTAGCAAACGTTGGGGAATGGATTTATTTTATTGGTTTGAATATGATGATTTTAAATGCTGGCAATAGCGCATTTGCTGTCGGCTTATTATACATTATTCGTCCGATTGTCTTTCCCGTCGGATAGAATCGGACAATTAATAACCTCCTTTAGTGTGTTTAACTCGTCCGTTGAAATGTTGCTCATCGCGGTAGTTAGTGGTTTGGCAAGTCTGATTGATATTCGTATAACTTTAATTGTTACAGAATACTTGATGATTATGATTGTCGGATACATTGCTTATTTAGCAGTGGAATTGGATATTTTGGATAAATAAAAAAAACCGTTTTCACGGGTTTTAATTTTGTTATTGTATATCTTTTTCGACTCAAAAAAATACGAATGATAATCATACAAGACAATAATTTTGTAACAAAATTATTATTATTTTCGAACATATTCCAGCATTGTGTCACGATTTTCCATCTCTACATTTCCAGCAAAATTTCTAGTAGCTAGGGAAACTGTCCCTTGTTTATTATAAAATAAGTAGTATTCATCTTTGTCAAATATCGGCAACGTGTTATTTACATCTTCAAAGCTATCAAATGAATGCAATGTAAGGCGTGTGTTCACTTTCACTGTTCGTTTATTTTCATCAGACCCGATTCCTCCAAAGAGAGTAATCTCCTTAGTAGGAATAGTATCAATGGAAACAATATACATTGTTGAGTGGTTTTCAGATATACCCTTTTCTGGTTGAGAATCTTGTATATAAAGAGCTCTCTCTGTAACATATATTATAGCTTGATCTAAAGTAATTTTATTAGGGATATTTATTCCTTCAGCAACAAATTCTGTATGTTTCACGGAAATTGGATATGCCCCTCCTTTATCTTCAACAGCTGCTAAATCATCAACGTTAACTGCATATGGGAATGGATTCGCTTCTTCACTACTTTGACTGTCTAATACAATTGAACTATCAATTGTTTGTTTGGAAACATTTGATGTATCATTTACATTCGTTTCACTTGGTATAGATTGTTGAAGGGGTGACTCATTGCTTCTGTTAGAACAGGCGCCCAACATCATCCCTACTAGGAATAATACACAAATTTTTTTCACTTTTGTTTCCTCCTTTATTAAACGCACTATACTCTCATTATCACACTTCAAGTAAATACTAGTCAAATTTAATTTCTACACAAAAAGAAACTAGAAACCTTATCCATCTAGGTTTCTAGCTCCTTTTTCAAATGTTACTGTCATTTCTGCGACAATTGCTTGTAGCGGTTATACCATATATCGACATAACCCTCAGAGAATGGTCCTTTTCCGTTGTTAATCCAATCGACTAAAATTTTGACGTTTTCCTTGAGAATAAAGTCAATATCTTGTGGATACTCCATAATTTTACTATGCAGTTCATACTCATCCACGTCTAATAAACGTTTTTCTCCATCGGGAAACACTTTGATATCTAAATCATAATCAATATATTTCAGCGCTTCTTCATCTAACAAATACGGTGAAGCTAGATTACAATAATAGGAAACCCCTTTTTCTCGAATCATTGCTATTACATTGAACCAGTACTTTTTGTGAAAATACACAATAGCTGGTTCTCGGGTTACCCAACGTCTCCCGTCAGATTCGGTGACCAAAGTATGATCGTTGACACCTATCATGGAATGTTCGCTGGTTTTCAATACCATAGTATCTCGCCACGTACGATGCAAATTGCCATCATGTTTGTAGCTTTGAATGCTAACAAACTCGCCTTCTTTTGGAACTCGCATAGCAACCCTTCCCTCAGCGAAATCCTCGCATTTGTTTGGGTGTTCATTACACCGACATCGTAAACATTATATCAATAAAAAATGAGCTTGACTAGAAATCTTTATCAACTTTCTGATATTTATTGAATTGTGTCACTAATTTTTGCTGAGGTTTTGGGAAAACGTACGTATCAAAAGAAGATTCCGGAACCCAACGCCCTTGTTCTGGTGTAAAAGAAGTTCGTGTACGACCATAAAAAAGTAAGACATGCCATTTTAAATGACTAAAGACATGGGTAATTTCACCATAGTGTTTCTTTTGCCAAACAACAGGTAATTCATCAAAAATTTGTGGTGCTAATTCTTCTGCGACTAAATCGAGTGTCAGCTGTGCATTTTCCTGTGATTTTTCCCATGTTCGGAGCAGTTCCTCATATTCTTGCTTGCTAACTTCTTGTAGTGGGAAATGCCACATTTTGGCTAATAAACCTGTTTCCGGTCGTTGGAGTAATAAAAATTCATTTTGTTGATTTTCAATTGCTCCGGCAACGTAATAAACATCTTTGGGTTTTGCTTTTTTCGTTTTGACTGGAAATTCCGTTTGACGTTGATTTTGGTACGCTAAACAGAATTGTTGAATCGGGCATTCTTCGCAACGTGGGGCTGTTGGATTACAAATATCCGATCCTAAATCCATAAACGCTTGGTTCATTTCTCCTGGTTGTTCATGAGAAATAATCGCACGAGTTGCCGCATCAAAAACTTTACGACTACTTGCCTTTGCAATATCCTCTTCGATTTCAAATAAGCGACTTACGACACGCATAATGTTGCCATCAATCGCCGGTTCAGGTAAGCCAAAAGAAATACTACTAATTGCGCCCGTTGTGTAGGGTCCAATCCCTTTAAGTTGACTAATTTCCTCTGGTGTTTCTGGAAACTCGCCCCCGAAATCAGCCATAATTTGCTGTGCTGCTACCTTTAAGTTACGAGCACGTGAATAATAGCCTAGACCTTCCCAAATTTTCAGTAGTTTTTGTTCATCTGCTTCTGCTAAATCTTTGATTGTGGGAAATTCCTCCATAAATCGGTAGTAATAGCCAATGACCGTATCGACACGTGTTTGTTGCAACATAATTTCCGAAATCCAAATATTATAGGGATGGGTATTTGCACGCCAAGGTAAATTGCGCTTTTCTTGATGGTACCAATGTAAAAAAATCTCTTGAAAGGAATCTATTTTTTCTTGATTCCACTGTAACCAATTCTCATTCTTCATCTATTATTTCCTCATCAATAAATCGTTGGATTAAATCAAATTCAAATCCTTTTTGATATAATTTTTGTTTTAATTTTTGTTGGTCATTTGGATGTCTACGTAAAAGTTTTGCCCCTTCTTTTTGGATAGCATCCCATTCTGCTTCTTCGTCTTTTTCATCAGGCAATTCGGCCATTACTAATGAGATAATGTCACTAGAAAATCCCTTTTGCATTAGTTTTATACGTAATTTTTGCAAGGTTTCGCGATGACTCTTTCCGTGAAACATTTGTAGACTCTTTGTAGCTGTCTTAAAAGCAATATCAAATTGATCTTCTGGTGTATATAAGTACATTACTTCTTCGATAACGTCATTTTTCAAGCCTTTTTTGCGTAATTGTTGACTAATCGCTTGCGGACCTTTGTCACTCAAGCGCATTTGTGTACGTACAAAACTCTGTCCGTACACCACATCATCGACTAGTTGTAATTCCTGCAAGCGTTGAATAATTTTTTGCGTATCTTCACGGTTAATTTCTTTGTCTTTCAAATAAATGCGCATCTCTTGTTCGGTACGTAGTTGGTAGCTGATATAATTCATCGCTAACTGTAAACCAATATCGTAGCCAGCACTTTTTTTAATTTCCTCAAAAACTTGTTCGGTAATTTCTGTCCCTTTTAATAAACGATAACGCACTAATAAATCTTCAGAAATGCGTAATTCTCGTTTGTCATCAAAGCGGACTTTATAAAAATTGCTTTTGTCTTTTGAAATACTTGTTACTTTTAACATATTTTCACCTCACGAACGTACATTCTATTGTATCACATTGCCTGAACTATGTTAAAATAAACAAGATGAATCAACGAAAAGGAGTTCTTATGGCAACTATACAATTAAATACAGGACAAACATTACAATTAAAAATTAAACGATTAGGCATCAATGGCGAAGGCATCGGTTATTACAAACGACTGATTATTTTTGTGCCCCGCGCATTACCAGGAGAAGAAGTTATTGTAAAAGTAACAAAAGCCACGCCCACATTTGCTGAAGCTAGCTTAACAAAGATTGTCAAAAAAAGCCGTGACCGGATTCAGCCTCCTTGCCAATTTTATGACCGTTGTGGTGGCTGCCAATTACAACATTTAGCCTACAATAAACAACTAGATTTCAAAAAAGATTTGCTTGCACAAGCTTTGGCGAAATTCAAACCTAAAGGCTACCAAAACTATGAATTACGCAATACTTTAGGGATGGAAAATCCATGGCGCTATCGTAATAAAGCTCAATTTCAACTACGTTACAACGATAAACAAAAACGTGCTGAAGCTGGCTTATATGAAGCAAATTCGCATCAATTAGTTGCGATTGATGATTGTTTGGTACAAGAAGAATCTACGCAAAAAGTTATCAATACGGTGATGCAATTAGTCAATAAATATCAAATTCCAATTTATAACGAACGAAAAAATTCAGGGATTTTACGTACGCTAATGGTCCGCGTTGGGATTGAAACCGGCGAAGTTCAATTAGTTTTCATTACCAATTCACCTAAATTACCACAAAGAAATGCCCTTGTTCGCGAAATTAACCAACGCTTACCTGAAGTAGTCTCTATTATGCAAAATGTCCAAAGTAAAAAGACGTCATTGATTATGGGCGATGATACCTTACACATTTGGGGAAAAGAAGCAATTGAAGAGCATTTAAACGGTTTGGTGTTTGATTTATCGGCACGTGCCTTTTTCCAATTAAATCCAAAGCAAACCAGCGTTTTATACAATGAAGCGATTAAAGCTTTAGAAATCACCAAAAATGAAACCGTCGTTGATGCTTATTGCGGTGTTGGTACCATTGGACTAAGCATTGCTGATCAAGCCAAAGAAGTTCGCGGTATGGATATTATCCCACAAGCCATTGATGACGCAAAGCGCAACGCTGAACGAATGGGTTACACCAATACGCGCTATGAAACAGGAACTGCCGAAGAATTGTTGCCAAAATGGCTCAATCAAGGATTTACACCTGATAGTATTGTCGTTGATCCACCTCGTACTGGGCTAGATGATAAATTGTTACAAGCCATTTTAACGCATGCACCTAAAAAATTAGTGTATGTTTCTTGTAACGTATCAACATTAGCAAAAGATCTAAAAAAATTAGCTTCTGTCTTTAAAGTGGATTATCTACAATCAGTCGATATGTTCCCACAAACAGCTCGTTGTGAAGTTGTAGCAAAATTAACGCGAATCTAATCGAAAAGGATGTTTCTTCTAGCAAGAAAACATCCTTTTTTGTTATAGTAAATATTCAAAACATACATATGTACCCGATGGACCAAATTGCCTGGATGGATCAATACACTTTTCTTTAAACTGGAATTGATTTTTTAGCAACACAATTTGTGAACCATAATTATCAATGGCTGTCCCCGCTTCTAAGGAGGTAAAATGCTGTTCTTTCGCAATTTTCTTCATCAGATATAACGCGCGTGAAGCAACACCACGTCCAGTATATTTCTTACCAATACGATAGCCCACACTGCCCATTTTTTCATTTTCCGTTTGCTGAACATCTGTAATATTTATCCGATCAACCAATTGTTCGTCCATATAAATCACAAACATTGTTTCTTCCTCTTGGATTAACGTATTTAAAATCGTCAAAAAAGAGTCTTTTTCAAAATATACTGCCGGTCTAGGCAAGAAAGTTTGTTCAAAATAAATTCTATTTTGTTTCTCAAAAGCAAATAATTCTTCTGCATGTTTCATTGCTAGTTTTTCTAAGTGAATGGCCATTGTTTGCCTCCTTTTTTCTCAGTATAGCATAAAAAAACCTCAAAACCTTAACAGATTTTGAGGTTACATTTTTATAACATATCGAATAACGACAATTGATTTTCATCTGGTAAGTCTTTTAACACACCATTGTCTGTCATATATTCAATCAATGTTTTAGATACTTTTCCACGGTTGGCTAAATCTTCTTTTGAAAGGAATGGGCCATCTTTACGCGCTTCTACAATTTGTTTCGCCACGTTCATCCCTAAACTTGGGACCGCTCTGAAAGGCGCAATTAATTTATTGCCATCAATCACAAAGTTTTCGGCATCTGATTTATACAAATCAATCATTCCAAATTCATACCCACGTTCAAGCATTTCATTGCATAGCTCCAACACAGTCAAAAGATTTTTCTCTTTTGTTGATGCATCCAAGCCTTTATCAGTGATTTCTTTCATTCGTTCTTTGACCGCGTCTTTCCCTTTCGCCATAGCGACAATATCAAAGTCGTCGGCACGCACTGAGAAATACGCACAATAATAGAGAATCGGGAAATACACTTTAAAGTAGGCTACGCGTAATGCCATCAAAACATAGGCTGCAGCATGGGCTTTCGGGAACATATACTTAATTTTCAAACAAGAATCAATATACCAGTCTGGTACATTTTGTTTTTTCATTTCAGCTTGCCAATCTTCAGGAATCCCTTTACCTTTACGCACACTTTCCATAATTTTAAAGGCTAAACCGTCGTCTAAGCCAGCATGCATTAAATACACCATAATATCATCCCGACAACCAATAACATTAGCTAAGTCAGCTGTTCCTTGACGAATCAGCTCTTCCGCATTTCCTAACCATACGTCAGTTCCATGTGACAAACCAGAAATTTGAAGTAACTCTGCAAACGTGGATGGATGGGTTTGTTCCAGCATCCCTCGCACAAAGCGGGTACCAAATTCAGGAATCCCTAATGTCCCTGTTTTAGAAAAAATATCTTCTGGAGTTACACCTAATACCTCAGTTCCTTCAAAGATACGCATGACTTCTGGATCGTCTGTCGGAATTGTTTGTGGATCAATCCCTGATAAATCTTGCAACATTCGAATAACCGTTGGATCATCGTGTCCAAGGATATCTAGTTTCAAAATATTGTCATGAATCGAATGGAAATCAAAATGGGTGGTTCGCCATTCGGCATCCAAATCATCTGCAGGATATTGAATCGGCGTAAAATCATACACATCCATATAATCCGGAATAACGATAATCCCCCCCGGATGCTGTCCGGTTGTTCGCTTCACTCCGGTTGCTCCTTTAGCTAAACGATCAATCTCAGCTGCACGAAAGTGTAGATTGTTATCACGTTCGTAGCCTTTCACGAATCCAAAAGCTGTTTTATCCGCAACCGTGCCAATTGTTCCCGCACGGAATACATAGTCTTCTCCAAACAATACTTTCGTATAGTTATGAGCTTCTGGCTGATATTCCCCAGAGAAGTTCAAATCGATATCGGGAACTTTATCCCCATGGAAACCTAAGAACGTTTCAAACGGAATATCGTGACCATCTTTTTTCAAACGTGTACCACATTTTGGACAATTCTTTTCAGGCATATCAAAACCTGAACCGTAGGAACCATCTTCATAAAACTCGGAATACTTACATTCAGGGCAATGATAATGTGGTGCAAGTGGATTAACCTCGGTAATCCCTGTCATTGTCGCCACAAAGCTAGACCCGACTGAACCACGTGAACCAACTAAATAGCCATCTTCGTTACTTTTATGCACTAACTTTTGCGAAATTAAATAGATAACGGAGAAACCATTCCCGATAATTGAGTTTAATTCTTTTTCTAATCGCTTTTCAACAATTTCAGGTAATGGATCGCCGTATAATTCTTTGGCGCGATTATAACTCAAATCGGTAATTTCTTGCTCGGAACCTGGAATCTTCGGCGTATACAATTCATCTTTAACTGGAATGACAACTTCACAAGAATCTGCTAACTCATTCGGATTAGTAACGACAATTTTCTTCGCCACATCATTTCCTAGAAATTGGAATTCGGTCAGCATTTCATCGGTCGTTCTAAAATGTACTTTTGGCAAACGATGTCGATTTAATGGATTGGCCCCTCCCATCGAGTTTATTAATATTTTACGGTAAATAGCATCTTCTTCATTCAAGTAATGCACATTACCAGTTGCTACAACCGGTTTTCCTAGCTCATCGCCAATCGCAATCAGTTTCTCAATAATATCTTCTAAATCTTTTTCATTTTTGACTAATTCTTGTTCAATCAATGGTGAATATACAGGTTTTGGCATGACTTCAATATAATCATAAAATTTAGCCAATTCTTTGGCAGCCTCATAGCCTTTTTGCATCATTGCGACAAAAACTTCCCCTTTGTCACATGCTGTCCCTACCAATAGCCCTTCACGTAATTTGGCAAGTTCTGATCGGGGAATCCGCGGTACTTTATCATGGAAGTAAGTCACGTTGGACATTGAAATCAATTTAAATAAGTTTTTCAGACCTGCTTGGGTTTTAACCAAGATAGTTGTATGAAATGGTCGGGCTGCTTTAATTGAATTTGCACCACCCACATGACGGTTCAAATCTTCATGAAGCAACATCTCATGTTTTTCCATTGCTTCTTTGACAAACATCCAAGCTAAATGTCCTGTCGCCTCCGCATCGTAAATCGCACGGTGATGTTGTTCTAACGATACACCAAATTTTTTCGTTAAGACACCCAAACCAAAACGCTTAAATTGTGGATATAGATAGCGAGCTAATTCTAATGTATCAATGACTGGGTTATCTGCTTCAGGAATCCCATATTTTTTATAACTCATATTTAAGAAGCCCATATCAAAGGATGCATTGTGGGCAACTAAAATCGCCCCTTCAGAAAACTCGCGGAACAACCGTAATACTTCTTCTTCCGATTTTGAACCTTTTACCATTGCATCAGTAATACCTGTTAAATTAATTGTGGTATTTGACAATGGATGGCCGGGATCAATGAATTCGTCAAAGGAGGCTTCGACATTACCTTTGTGCATCTTCACTGCTGCCAATTCGATAATTGTATCATATACGGCGGAAAGTCCGGTTGTCTCCACATCAAACACGACATACGTTGCATCAGATAAGGAAACTGGTTGTGGATTGTAAGCAACTTCTACGCCATCATCAACCACATTTGCTTCAACACCGTAAATGACTTTCACACCAGCTTTTTGACCGGCTTGATGGGCATCTGGAAAGGCTTGTGCACCACCATGATCGGTAATTGCAATGGCTTTGTGTCCCCATTTACCAGCTTGAGCAACCAAATCGCCGACATTGTTCGTTGCATCCATTGTACTCATATTTGAATGAAGATGCAGTTCTACACGTTTTTCATCATCCGGTGCATAATCCTTACGTGTCTCATGTTTCACTTCGGCAATATCTTGTGCCATCATAACTAAATCACGCATATAGTTATCTTCTTGAATACTTCCTCTTGCGCGAACCCAGCCACCTTTAGAAATAGCTTCAAAAATTTGCTTGTCTTTATCATTATTAGAAAAACGTTTTACAACAAAGGAAGAGGTGTAATCAGTGATTTTCAACGTTAATATAGAACGTCCCGATTTTAATTCTAAAATTTCTTTGTCGAAAATATACCCTTCAATTGTGACACGGCGTTCTTCTTCTAAAATATTCCCCATAGGCATGATTACTTCATCAGTTGGAATTGAACGCCCCAACATAATAGGTCCTTCAAAAGCCGGCTCTTGTTTCTTCTCTTTTTTACGTTGCTCATGCATAGCAATACTTTCAGCTGCTTGTTGCATATACGCCTCTTGTTGTTCTTGTTGGCGCTGTTCCAATTTTTTATAATCTTCCTCTGCTCGTTTCTTATCGAGTAGCGGTTGAATACGGAATTTTTCAAAACCAAATTCTTGATAATTGCTTTCAATAAGTGGTAAGTATTGTTGCTGTAAAAGCCCCATAACGGATTCATTGGTCACCGATAATTGAATATTATTTCCATTTAATTTTGGTACTTGTGATTTTAAGACTTGTTTAACTAATGGTGTGTCACAATTCTGGTTAGCTAAAGCTAGTGGCCAATATTCTTGTAATAATTGCTCATTAAACATGCCATCTTCAACTTCAATCTTTAATTCAACAGCCGCAATATCTTTAAACGCCAATTGTAAATGCTGGCGGAATGCTTGATACAACATTGGTGGCAATATTTTTTGAAACCCTAAAGTAAATGACCAACATTTTGATTGTCGGTGTACCACTACTTGTAAGATTTTTCCTGTTTGTATCAGAGGATGCTGCTGAATTTCTGAATCTAACTGTAATTGCTCCAGTAAGATGTCAAACTTCTCTCTTTCTTTAGACAAGTCTACCCCTCCATTTCTCGTATCTTTTAGTATACTCTTTTTTAGTTGGGTTTTCATTAAAGAAGTCTAGGACTTTCATCAAATTTGATTACAGCCCTAGACTTCTTTATTATTCGGCAGTTAAAAGAATATTCAGTGTGTCTGCTAATTCTTCTTTACGCACTTCTAATGTTGCATTTGTTTGTCGAATTTTAATTTCAACAATGCCTTCCGTTGCTTTCTTACCAATTGTAATTCGAATTGGACAGCCTATTAAATCTGCTTCTACAAATTTAATTTCTGCTTCTTCCATCCGATCATCTATTAATACCTCATATCCTGCCTGCTGCATTGTTTCTGCCACTTCTTGAGATAATTGTAATTGATAGTCGTCTTCCATATCGATTTGTAATATATGCAAATCAAACGGCGCAATTTCTTTTGGCCAAGCAATCCCCTGTTCATCGCTGTGTTGTTCAACAATCGCTGCTAGAAAACGACTAATTCCAATTGTATAACACCCCATACGGATAGGAATAGCTTGTCCTTCTTCAGTTGATACGGTTGCCCCTAATTGTTCACTACAATGCAAACCTAATTTGAAAATATTCCCAATTTCAATCCCTTGCTTGAATACAATCGTACCTTGTCCGTCAGGAGAAGGATCGCCTTCTTGCACTAAACGAAAATCAGCATAAGCTTTTGGTTTAAAATCACGATTAGGATTCACATTAACAAAATAGGTATAGGATTCATTGGCACCAGTGACGGAATTTACTAGGTCTTCTACATATAGATCAGCATAAATTGCCACATGTTCAGAATGATTGACTGGGCCGATGAATGCTTTTTCTACACCAAAAAGAGACTGACTTTCGGTCTCAGTTCCTTCTCGCAAGACACGACATCCTAGATAATTTTTTAATTTTGTACGATTGATTTCATGGTCCCCTCGCAACAAAACTAAAATTGGTTGATTGTCTGCAACAAATAAACGAGATTGAATCATTTTGTTTGTCTCAATCATTAGACTTTCGGCTACTTCTTGAATTGACTGGTTTTCTGGCATGCTTACTTTTTCAAGATTCAAATAAGTAGCGTGTGATTTTTTAGAGGTATATAAACTAGTTGCCATCTCGCGATTTGCTGCGTAATCACTTTCATCTGAAAAACAAATCGTTTCTGTACCAATCTCTGAAATCGCAATGAATTCTTGCGAGTCAACACCGATTGTGCCACTATTTCCTAATACTCGCTTAAAGACTAAACCACATCGTGTTAAAATAGAACGATATGCCTGTTCATATGCACGATATTGTTGCTCTAAGCTTTCATCCGAATCATGAAAAGAATAGCTCTCAGATGTAATGAACTCTCGACTATGGATTAATCCAAAACGAGGTTGTTGCTCATCACGATACTTTGTTTGGATTTGATAAAGATTTAATGGTAGCTGTTCATAGGAAGAAATTTCATTTTGAATTAATTTCATAAACATTTCTCCATGATTTGGTCCCAACAAGTATTCTCGTTGTGCCATATCTTTAACATGATACAATTCTAAATCTTCCACTTGCGTCCATAAATCCTTAGGTATCAGACTTGGCATCATTAATTCAATACCATCCAGATGATCAAATTCTTCACGAATAATCGATTTGATTTTTTCAATTACACGATAAGCTAGAGGCAAATACACATAGATTCCATTTGATATTTGACGAATAAAACCTGCACGCAATAAAAGCTGATGACTCACCGCTTCTACATCCACAGATGTTTCTCGCAAAGTTGGAATCAATAACTTTGACTGTTTCATTTTTATCTCCTTCACTTCACCATCTCAACTATTTTCTTTAAAAAAAGAACCGTTGAATATCGTTCCAAGTAACAAGTACCATCAACAGCATTAATAGCCCAAACCCAACTAATGTAATTATGCCCTCTTTTTCTTGGCTTAAAGGTTTCCCCCGAACCCCTTCAACCACATTAAGCAATAATTTACCACCATCCAAACCTGGAATTGGCAAAAGATTGAAAATTCCTAAATTCATTGAAATCATCGCCGTTAATAACAACACAGTCATCACACCTTGATTTGCAGCTTGCGAAGACATTTGGAAAATCGCAACCGGCCCACCTAATTGATCTAAACTAAAATTCGATATTAATGAACGTAAAGCTTGAATAATCCCCACAAACGTATTCATACTTTCTTGGAAACCACCAATAATTTTATCCCAAAAGCCTGTTTTAATCGAAGCTTGAATACCTAGTTGCCCGACCTTTTGCTCACCAGCTTCTACAGCTTTTGGTGTCACATTAATCGTTTGTGTCTGATCGCCTCTTTGAATTTCAATGTGTAATTCTTCATTTGGATTCTCTTTAATAATTGTTTGCATCTCTGTCCAAGTTGAGATTGTTTCTTGATTGATTGCTAGTACTTTATCACCTTTTTTTAGACCAGCAACTTGAGCTACTCCATCTGGACTTACGTCACCAATAACTGTTGATTGCTCATCAACAACGCCACCACGTAAAAAAACAATAGCAATAAATAAAATTATTGTTAAAATAAAATTATTCATCGGACCTGCAAAATTGGTTAACATTCGTTGCCATAATTTAGCGGATTGAAACTGGACATCTCTCGGTGCAATACGCACTTCAGTCCCATCTTCTTCAACAATCATCGCGTCGTGATCCACCCTGTACGTAATTGGATTGCTTTCATCACCATTGACAAAACCTGTGATTGTTAAATTATCCAACAAATCATATTTAGCCACTTCGAAAGGAATTGCATTTGGTAGCTGTACTTTCTGACTCGTATTAATCTTTATGACAGTATTTTGTTCATTTAAAACTAGACCAACTAACATACCTGCCTTTAATTCTTCTTCCTCTTCCGCACCTGCCATTCGGACATACCCTCCCATTGGCAACGCTCGTATCGTATAAGTCGTTCCATCTTTTCCTTGATGACTGTATAATTTAGGACCCATTCCTATCGCAAATTCTCGTACCAAAATACCGGCACGCTTTGCAAAATAAAAATGGCCAAATTCATGGATAACTACGACTACTGAGAAGACAATCAAAAATACTAAAATAGTCTTCATCTATTTCTTCCTTTCTTAAATTATTCCCCAACTTTAAGGTAAATACTCCATCATTTTATCATATCTACAACAATTCACAATTGTTCCCCCACTTTGTAACAAGAATGTAACTTTAAATAGTAGCGTTAGCCCACTCTAGACTCACTCTATTCATATAAATTCGTATCAAAAAATACATCATAAAAAAAGAATCTCTTTTCCGTTAAGAAAAAAGATCCCTTTACTTCTAATTTATTACCTATTATCAACTTAATTTAACTTATTTTAATACGGTTGCATCACTATTTAAATATCCATACCATTTTCCTGAAGCATCATATAAAGTATAATATTTTCTACCATTCCCTAATACATAAAATCCTTGTGCAATGAATGACTTATTCATATAATCAGCTGTACTAATTTTTCGAGATGAAAAGAAGAAATCTGAATATGAATAGTAGCCACTTTTTGAAATAACAACCTCTTTATTGAACGCTGTATATACAACGTTTATTAAATATTTTGAATCGATATAACCTGCCCAACTTCCATCTTGATTATAAATAGAAATAATTTTTGCGCCATTTTCCATAATATAATATGCTGTTTCATTGTAGGCTTTTCCTAATTTCCCTGTAGTGGTATCTCGTACCTTAGTTAAAGATAGGTCATTCCACATACTTTGTCCCTCAACAGAGATAGATACTAATTGTTTTTGCGCGTAATACGCAATAGTTGATGCTGCTTTTGAATTAAGATATCCATGCCATTTTCCTTCTTTATCATACAAACTATACACTTTATCACCATTTCCCAGTGTATAGAAACCTCTTACTTCAAATATTTTACCGATAATTTCGCTCGTGCTATTTCTTAATGTATCACAATATAAATCACTATACACATTGACATTTGAACGATTGACAACAACTTCTTTTCCAAATGTTGTATATTTTACTTGGATAGCAAACTTAGCATTGACGTATCCTGCCCAACTTCCATCCTGATTATATAAAGAATATACAACTTCACCTGAACGATATTGATATAAACCTGTGACATTAAAAACTTGACCATTCGTTGTTGTTCTTCGCTCATTTGTACCTTCTAGATTATTCCATAATTTAATATTATTTCCTTTGATTGATGCTAAAAAATCACTTTTTACATATTGAGGATCAGGTACTACTGCTTCGCTTAAAAGACGTCTTGCAAAATCAGGCATAAAATATTTCATTTCAAGGGTAGTAACTGTTTCACCAGGTTTCGGTGCATGAATCATCAAACCATTACCAATATAAATTGCATCATGGTATGTCTGTCCTCTAGTTCCATAAAATAGGATATCTCCTGGTAAGAGTTCTGTTAAACTTACTTCTTTTCCATATGTTTCCTGTAAAATCGTTGAAGGTGGCAAAATAATCCCTAGTGCTTGCTTAAATACATACTGTACTAATCCTGAACAGTCAAATGAATCTGGACCTTTACCTCCCCATACATATGGTTTACCTAGATGTTTTTTTGCTTCATTTACAATACGTGTTTGTTCTGGTGTCATAATTAATTCCTCCTATTTTCTTCTCCATGCGTCCATGGTAGACATATGTCTATATACGTAGTGTAAATGTTTTTCATGTTCTAAAAAGACCAAACCGCTATATATATCCAATCAACTTATATGATTATTACTCTTCCCCATTAAATACCACCATTCATTTATGACTAAAGAAAGATAATTTGAAGACAGATTTTAGATATGTAAATTACTCTTTAAATAAATATAGGATACTGAAAATATTTAAATAATTTTATAAATAGGTACGGATACATCAAAAAAGCTGTATTAGTAGTAAACTAAAACAGCTTTTTTTGATTAAAAGATACCTAATAAATGCATCATCGGAAAGACAAATAATAAACTGACGAATCGATC
>NZ_MAEL01000016.1 GCF_009933335.1 Candidatus Enterococcus willemsii
CAATTGCTTCATTATTTTGTTCTAACGTAAGCATCAGTGGTTGTGAGTTGTTCTCATGTTCGCCAGGCTCTTCTTTCCATACAAGTTGGTAATTTTGCTGATCATATGAAAATGGAAGAGAAGAGGTACTTGTCGATTCAAATTTTCCTTCTTCCATATGAATGTGGAAGAACATATCACTTCCTGTAATAGGTAGTTGTAAAGGTGAATTCTTATCTATATTCAACCTAAAACTTGCTTGAATATCTTGCGCTTTGGATTCTTCAAGTGAATAGGGCGAGAACCCAAATAATGAGACAAAATTATCATTTTCCTCAACATTTTTGGGCAAAAATGAGAGTGACTTCCAAGCATCTACTTTTTGTAAATAATTGTAGCTTTCGACAATTTTTCTTTTTTCTACTTTAGGGATTTTTCCATTCGGGGCAAGAGTTTGTCCTTTTAACATGTTATTTTGCTTTAATGTTGTTTCGATTTGTTTGTTCTGACTTCTTGTCGCAACTGAAATAGCATCAATATAAGGGAAGATAGACAATAGTGATAGCCCAATGAATAACGCTGGAATCCAATTGTTCTTTGTTTGTTTGAAGTATAGTACAATCGAACAAATAGAGAAGAAAATGAATATTAGCGTAAAATATCGATTATCAGTTAGCCCAAATTCTCGCCATTTAACAATCGAAGAAATTCCTTGCAATACAGAGACAAATAGTAGTAATAGTGGAAAATACTTTTTAAATAAAGTGACGAAAGGTGTGCTTAGTGGTTGACTTAGAATCAATGTGAGCCAGCCACTGATAATATAGCTAATTAAGAAAGGTTCAAGTAGGTTATCTTGCCAGAAATTGCCAGTAATTGACTTGAGGATATACAGCATCAAAATGAGCGTATAAGCAACAAGTAAAGGAATAATAATGTACGAAATGAGGACGGCTAAAAACTTCGAGATAGTTGAAGCACGTTGATAACTTTCGTCTTCGGTCGTACCGGTCGGAAATAAAGGTAACAAAGATAAAAAATACAGTGGGCAAAAACCGCTCCAAACGAAGGTTCCTAAGTAGGAGTAGACATTGCCAGAAATAGGATAAATGAGTAAATTAAATGCACCGACAATTGCCAATAAACCAATTGTTAAGATAAGTGAATACAAAAAAGAAGTGAAGAAAGCTTTAATATAGACAATGAAATTACGAGCGAATCGATCTTCATCCACTTGGATTGTCGGTATCCAAATACTTGCGATGATTAGTACGAAAAACAGAACAGTTGCTTGTACACCAATCTTATAGCTGAATAGTTCTTGCCTGCTTAAATAGAAATAATACAATGCACCAAGGATGCTAGACAAAGCGTATAAGCTCCATTGTATCCAATGTTTGTTAAAAAAACGTTCATAAATTAATTGAGCAACGAGTCCGAATACACTGGTCATAATAAATGCCAATAGTAATTTGTCATTCATGTTTTTTGAAGCGATACCTTGCCAAATAGTAAAAGTAGTAAGTAGCACAACAATCGTAGAAAACCAAAAACGAGAAGTTGCTTGAATAATATTTTGTAATTGGTGCTGGACATTTTTTGTCATGTTCATAAAAAACCACCGCCTTTTCTCTATTATACCATGTTCACTTAAAAGAGGTAGTAGCTAATATATCCAAGAATACCAGCAATACCAGTTAAAATAATCGGATTAACTTTAAAACGCAGGTGAATGAACAATGAACTTAGCAAGATAATACAGGATAGCCAATCAATCTCAAAATGTTGCCAATCAAAGATGGTCGCCATATTAAACACAATTGCGAGCGTCATTGTCACTGAAATTCCAAATAATAGACCAACGGAAGCCAGTTTAATCCAAGTCAGTGCGTGATTCATCATTGGATTTTTACGAATGGTTTGCTCATATTTCATGAACAATGGAACAATAATAATTGATGGCATACTGACTGTGAGTGTCGCGACTAAACCACCTAAGAAACCAACATAATACTGTCCAATGTACGTGGCTGAGTTGATGGCAATTGGTCCGGGAATGAGGGCGTCTAAAGCATTTAAGTCAGCAAATTCAGCAACGGTCATTCCTAAGATTGTAGCTTCTTGATAAATCAGCGCAAGCATCGCATATCCGCCGCCAAAACCTAAGAAGCCAATTTTGAGAAACATTGTAAATAATTGTAGCATTAGTTTTTCTCCTTTTTGATAAATGTCCAGCTAATCCCTAATAGGCCAGCAGCTAAAATAATCCAAGGCGCACCAATCAATTGAAATACAGTTAAACCAAAACAAAGACCAGCAAAAAGGCCATGTAACTTGTTTTGGATACTGTATCGCGCAATTGTATAAGCTGCGGCAAATAAAAATGCTGCAGACGTTGCTCGAACAGCAGTGAGTGCGGTAAGTATTGGTCCATCTTGTGGAATCAGCTGATACAGCAGCGTAGCGATGGTCATTAAGACATAAGCTGGTAAAATAGCACCTATACCAGCAACAAACATACCTGAAGTTCCATTAATTTTCTTCCCAACAAAGCAAGCATTTGTTAAGGCAATTACTCCTGGAAATGTTTGCGACAGGGCTGTGTACTCGTATAAATCGTCTTTTGATATATATTTCTTTTTCTCACAAAGTTCTTTTTCAATCACAGGAAGCATCGCCATTCCTCCTGAAAAAGTAAAGGCACCCGCCAATAAATAAGCTTTAAATAAACTCCAATTTTTTTCCATTTTTTCCCCTCCAATTCATTTATCATAACAAGTCTGGAAGTTGAATAAAAATATATGTATTGTACAATAGGTATAACTATTTAGTTATGAGGTGTCTTATGAATATTCGGCAATTAGAATTATTTTTAGCAATTTGTCAGTATGGTTCGATGAGCGAGGCGGTCAAACATGTCTATATTTCACAACCTGCCTTATCTAAAGCCATCCGCGAACTCGAAGCAAGTATTGGTGTATCGTTATTTGATCGGGTGCATGGACAGTTACGCTTAAACGAATACGGCGAAAATTTTCGACAAAAGGCAACAAAACTTGTATATGAGTTTCGTGAATTAGAAAATTTCAATCAAGAATTGGATGAAATCCCTTTGCGAATTGGGGTTAGTTTAACTTTAGCAAAGCAAACGTTACCTCAAGCGATTCAATTATTTCAAGAAAAATATCCCCAAAAGAAGATAAAAATCTATGCAGAGAACGTGGATCAAATTCAGCGAAGGTTAGAGCGTTACGAAATTGACATGGCATTTACGGAGAGCTTTCGAGAAAATGAGGCATTCCAGTTACAAAAAATTTCAACATATAGATTATTATTGGTGGCCAGTGCTCAATTAAATGTATCACACTTAACGAGCCAAGCATGCACAAATATCGCTTTTTTATTACGGGAAAAAGGTAGTACCTTGCGTGATGGATTGGATAATTTTTTAGAAAGTCAAGGCATACAAGTTGTTCCTTTTATGGAGAGTGTCAATACGGAAGTGTTAATCCAAGCTGCGTTATCGGGACTAGGTATAACTATTTTGCCCGAGCCATTTGCCAGTAGTTATCTTCAAAGTGGCGAATTGGTTGAAGTGACTTTAGCTGGCGCACAGTTTCAAACTATTAATTACGTGGTTACTCGTCATGGGGAGGAGAAAACAAGTTATCAAAACGATTTTCTAACTTGCTTTACACAAATAGAACAGTCCGCACTTAAATTGTGACGGACTGTTTCATCAGCGCATAATTTTTTCGATTGCTTTTCCTTTTGCTAATTCATCCACAATTTTATCTAAATAGCGGATATTTTTCATTAAAGGGTCTTCGATATTTTCAATACGAACGCCACAGATAACACCTTTAATTTGATGTATGTTTGGATGTAAATTAGCTTGGGCGAAAAATTCTGGAAAAGTTTGTGTTCCTTCAATCATCTGTTCAAGTGTTTCTTGGTTAAAGCCGGTTAGCCAGCGAATAATGGTATCTAGTTCTTCTTTTGTTCGTCCCTTCTTTTCAACTTTGGCTAAATAGAGGGGGTATACACTTGCGAAAGTCATTGTTTCAATTCTACTCATTATCATCGTCTCCTTATAAAATTAAGCATAAATCATTTGTGTTTAATTGGCAATAACCAAGGAAAGTTGCAAATAATGAGCATTTATAAGAAAATAATCATGAAAGGGGTTTTTAGATGTTCAAATATCGAGAAATGTTAGCGACAGATTGGAAAGCAGTCTACCATATTTATCGTCAAGGAATGGCGACAGGATTAGCGACGTTTACTGTAGAGAAACTCAGCTATGAAGAGTTTGACAGCGAACGTTTGACTGTCGGTCGATTGGTCGCAGTAGATAATGAAAAAGTTGTTGGTTGGGCAACACTCAAGCAAGCTTATCCAACTATTCCTGAATATCATGGAGTTGCTGAGGTGAGCATTTATATCGATCAAAATTATCAGGGTGTAGGCGTTGCGACTGGTTTATTAAAACAATTAATCACAGTGTCAGAGCAGGAAGGTTATTGGTTACTTGAATCAGATATTTTTGCCAATAATACAGGTAGTATTCGCCTCCATCAAAAATGTGGTTTTCGACAAGTTGGTTATCGAGAGAAAATCGGTAAGGATAATAACGGTATTTGGC
>NZ_MAEL01000017.1 GCF_009933335.1 Candidatus Enterococcus willemsii
TTCTTGTTTCCTTTATCTTTTTATTCTGCTAATCTTTGTTATTTTTCAATAGCAAGATGAAGCCTTTTGGTGCGATTTTCGCTTCCGCTACACCATTTGCTAATAACACTTCACCTGTATCTTTTATCGTATATACTTCAGAACCAGTGTTAAAGATTCCTTGAATGACCACGCCATCTAATTCGCGTGTAAAGATAATTTCGCCCGTCTCCTCAGAAACAGACTGCCAAATCATCTTCCCTTCTGAAAAGACTTTTTGATAGTCTTTTCGAATCGCAATCAACTCTTTGACAAATTGATGCAAATCAAGGTCTTGTTGCCCTTCTTCCCAAACCATACATTTACGACAATCAGGATCCATTTCACCCGTCATACCAATTTCATCACCATAATACAAGCAAGGCACACCTTGTTGAATATACGTAAACGCCATGACTTGTTTCATCAAGTCCTTGTCGCCTTTGGTTTCGGTTAACAGACGTGGTGTATCATGTGAATCTAAGACGTTGAATTGCATTTGATTGGTCTGCTCACGATACAACATTAATTGATTATTCATTTCAGAAACCATCTTGCTCATTGTCAATTCGTTTTTGACAAAATATCCCATAATCGCATCCGTAAAGGCATAATTCATCACTGCATGGAACTCATCTCCTTGCAACCAACTTTGTGAAGAATGCCAAATCTCGCCTAAAATATAAAAATCTTCTTTGGCCTCATCACAAACTTGACGGAATTTTTTCCAAAAGGCATGATCTACTTCATTGGCAACGTCTAAACGCCAAGCATCAATATCAAATTCTTCAATCCAATATTTGGCAATATTTAATAAATAATCCTGTACTTCTGGATTTGCTGTATTTAATTTTGGCATATGTGGTGTAAAGGCAAAAACATCATACGTGATATCTGTCGCTTCTTCAAAGAAATCCCCTTCTTTATAACTCGCCGGGAATTCATTGACGTGGAACCAGTCCGCATATTTTGATTGTTCCCCGTTTTCTAAGACATCTTGCCATTGCGGAGAAGTATCACCCATATGATTGAATACCGCATCTAACATCACTTTCATCCCACGCTTATGGCATTCATCGACTAACTTTTTAAAAGTCTCCGCATCACCAAACGCTGGGTCAATTTTTAAATAATCAATCGTGTCATATTTATGATTGGAGAATGCTTCGAATATTGGACAGAAATAAAGGCCGTTGATACCTAAATCTTCTAAATAATCCAAATGATCAATGACACCTTGCAAATCCCCACCAAAAAAGTCTTGATAATCAGGTGCTTGTGAACCCCAAGCAAGCGTTCCTTCTGGGTCATTACTTGGGTCACCATTCGCAAAACGTTCTGGAAAAATTTGATACCACACCGTTTGTTTTACCCATTCAGGCGCTTTGAAACGATCAATTTCTTGAAAGTACGGCATTCGAAAATAATTATTTGGCATTTCTAGGAACTCATCCTCTAACGGATACACCCCATGATCGCCATAAAAAGCGGATAATTCATCGTAACCAGTAACTGAAAAAGCATAAGATAATCGTTTAAACGGTGCAGTTACTGTCACAAACCAATAATCGTATAAATCAGTCGTTAAAATGCGTGTCATTGGCAATGACTGTTCGTACCATTTCTCTTCACTTAATTTATAAGGATCACCGTGAATCAACGAAGCTGCCCGAATATCTCCTCGAGCAGTCCGCAAACGGATATGCATGGTGTCTTTTGTATACAAATAGGCAAATTCACTGTCTGGGCGATGATAAATAGCTGCTGTGTTCATAGATAGTCTCCTTTATTTGTTGTCTTCTCAAAACCAATCATTTTCTTATTTTGCGTTGACTGCTTCATTCAACACAGTCCGTTTAAAGCGCGTTTTGACATAAAGTGTAAGGGACATCCCAATTAGCCACAAGGATTGGATGCCAAACAAAATAAAAATATCCGTCGTCAAAAATCCTACCAGCATCGCAAGTAAACTTCCGCCACTGACTAAGCTTAATGACAAAGTCACACTTTCTTTCAATGAATGAATAGCTGAAGCTTTTTTAGTTAAATAGAATAACACAGATATACCTAAAATTAGCAAAGCATTCATTGCAAAAAGAATCCCACCGATGTTTAAAATAGTCGATAAAAAGATTGGTCCTGAATTTTGATGATACATTTCGGTTTTTAATCCTTCATAAATCGTTGCTTCTTTCAATTTTCCAATAAATTCATCCGTATAGACTAACCGTAAATCGTAAAAAGCTTGATCTTTCTGAAGAGTTACTACTGCATAATCTTGGGTAAAATCAAGTGCTAATTTATCTTGGGTCAGCGCCTCTGGTAAATTTGTGCCAACAATCAGTGTGCTTGTTTGATATATAATCTTTTCACTGGTCTCTGCTAACTGCCCCTCATTAAAAGTCAGTTGCTGAATTTGTGTGCTTGCATCAGAATCAATTTGAGTAAACTCAGTAGGCAAAAAAGCATCGACCAATTCTGTCCCTCTTTGAACAAGTCCTAAAGACAGTGGAATCATCACTAATGATTGGATAAAAATGAAAATAATCCCCAATTGCCACCATTTAAATTTATTTCTATTTGAAAAAATTTGTTTCACTGAAAAAATTGACTGAAAAAAATTTATTGGAAAATGTTTGTTCATACTTACCTAACCTTTCGTACCTCCTGATGTTAATCCTGAAACAAAATTCTTTTGTAAGAAGAAAAACAGAATAACAATTGGCAGAGAAATTAATATTGCTCCTGCTGCAAATAACGCGACACGTTGATTACGAGCATCACTAATAAATGTTTGTAAACCGACGGCAACCGTGATTTTTTCTGGTGATCTTAGCAAGAAACGTGCAAGCATAAAATCACCAAATGGTCCCATAAATGCCCATAGCGCTTGAACTGCTAACATAGGTCTTACTAAAGGTGTAACAATCTGTGCGAAAATTCGAAAATGCCCTGCACCATCTAATTTTGCAGATTCATCCAAATCAATCGGTACCGTATCAAAGTATCCCTTCATTAACCACGTATTCATTGGAATCGCTCCACCAACGTAAATTAAAATCAAGAACCACGCACGGTCTAGCCCGCCAGATAATAATCCCATAACAAAGAATGCAGTTAACGCAGCCATTGTCGGTACCATTTGCACAATCAGAAACATTACTAAACTTTGTTTTCGACCGGCAAAACGGTAACGACTAAACGTGTATCCCGCAAGTGTTACGATTAATACTTGAATAACCATTGTCGAAACAGCAATAATTAACGTATTTTTGTACCACTGAGGATAAAGGGTGTCTTGAAACAATCGACGAAAATTGTCTAACGTCCAATTTGCGCTAAAGTCCAATCGAAAAGCAATCATATTTCCAGGTTTAAATGCGGATGTCACCGTAATCAATAATGGATAGATAATGATGACTGACATTAAAATCAACACAGCATATGTGCCTATTTTACCAAGCAGCTTTTTTCTTTTCTCTGATGAATAGTTTGTCTTCATAATCTAGTCCTCCATATTAAATGCATTGGTCCGTTTAAATACAATCATTGAAATCCCAATTACAATCGCTGAAATCATCAATGTGATCGCTGCAGCCACAGAGTATTGTGGTGAACCGCCAGTCGTTAATTTATAAATCCATGAAATAAGAATATCTGAGTTTCCGGCATTATTTCCTAAACTCCCTGGTCCCCCTTCATTGAAAAGATAAATATTAGCAAAGTTATTGAAATTCCCTGTGTATTGCGTAATAAAGGTTGGAGCAGCAACTAAAAAGATTGAAGGCAAAGTGATATTTTTAAAACTTTGAAGCGCGTTGGCACCATCCATTTTTGCTGCTTCATATAAATCATCTGGAATTGATTGAAGAATCCCTGTAACCATTACATAAATATAAGGGAAACCTAACCAACCTTGAATCATAATAATCGCTGTCTTCGTCCAAAATGGATCGGTTTTCCAAGGAAGAGCTGAAATATCAACAAATGGTAAATGATTCAAAAAGGGAATCACCTGTGTATTAATGGCACCCGCAGTGTCATTAAAAATATTTGAAAAACTCATAATTGTAATAAACGCTGGGACTGCCCAAGGAAGTAAGAAAATCGTCCCAAAAATACGTTTGAATTTAATAAATTTTTGATTGGCAATGACCGCCAAAAATACCCCCAATGAAATTTGCAAGGTCGTAGATAACACGGTCCAAATAATTGTCCATGAAAAAACTTTTCCAAAAGTCGCACGATACGAAGCTAATGTAAAAATGTTTTTAAAATTATCAAATCCAACCCAATCAATTAATGTCGCTGGTGGGATATGTTTGAAATCATAGTTTGTAAAAGCCATAAATAAAGTGACTAGTACTGGAAAAATAATTGCAACTGTCATCACAAAATATGCTGGAATCGTTAATAGATACGCAAAACCATTTTCATAAACGTTTGATAGTGCCTCTTTAATCGTTACATTGACTTTTAATCCATCTCGCCATGCTTTCGCTACTTTATTGGCATCTCGCAAATTAATAAACCAGAATAGTAAAAAGATTACTGTGATAATAATCTGCAACGTTCCATTAATTAATAAGAATAGGGAATGATCTTCCATCGGCGTTGTTCCTAAAGAAACAAACTCTTGAAAAGCTTGTATTCCGAATTGTAATAGTTCAATGACAAAGCCGATTGTAATTGCTAAAAAGACAATCCCTTTCCATAATTGGCGGTTATATATCTGACCAAGACCTGGAATGATTGATAGTAGCATGGCTATTCGAGGATTTTTTTCTGCTGTTTTCATTGCGTTACCTTGCCTTTCTACTAACTTTTTTATATGAGGAAATTGGGAATAAACTAATTTATCCCCAATTCCATCTAGTTAAAATTAATATTTTTGTTCGATTGATTCTTTAATTGTTTTTACTGCATTGTCTGCTGCTTCTTTTGGCGTCATGTTTCCTGAGCCAGCATCAAATAACATATTTTGTCCGCCAGCCCAAACTTCAGCCATTTCAGGAATATTTGGCATTGGTTCAGACACTTTGTATTGCTCAATAACAGCTTTTGATACTTCATCATCAGAATTCAAGATTTTTTCTTGTGATTTGCTATTTGCTGGTACTTCTGAACGCATTTCATACAATTTATCTTGGTTTTCTTCTGTTGTTAAGAATGTGACAAATTCTTGCGCAAGCTCTTTATTTTTCGAGAAGTTACTTACAACCCAAGCTTTTCCTCCACCAAATGAAGCATATTCACTACCATTTTTCAATGTTGGGATTTTTGTTACACCAATATTGATTCCAGCTTCTTTATAAGCATTGGCATCCCATGGGCCACTAATAATAGCTGCTGTTTTATTAGAAGTAAAGTAGTCGGTAATCAAATCATTGTTCGCAGTCACATCTAGCATTCCTTCTGGCCAGACATTTTGGAACCAATCCGTTGCATACGTAATTCCTTCAATTGCACCTTTGTTATTTAAACCAACGTCTTGTGAATTGGTACCTTCATCACCAAAGATGTAACCTCCATAACCAGATATTAAACCATACGTAAAGTACAAATCTGTCCATTTGGCTAAGAAACCTAAATTGTATTTGCCTTCATCATATTTCGGATCTTTTGACAATGCTTCTAAGTCAGCGAATGTTTCCGGTGCTTCTGATGTCAAATCTTTATTGTAAAATAAGACCAAAGCTTCTGCTGTAGCTGCTTGACCATATACTTTATCATCTAAAGTTACTTGACGTTTATCGATATCAGTATAACGACCGTCATCTGGCAATTCAATTTCTGCTAATGAGCCTTGAGAACCTCCTTGTCCTACTCTATCAAATGGCGACATCGTCACATCTGGACCTAAACCGGCAGGACCATCCAAAGGTAACGCGTCCATTTGCTCAAACATATCTTTTTCAGTTACTTTCACTTCTACATCATGTTCTTTTTCAAACTCATCTTTGACTTCATTTACATAATCGACATAGTCTGCTCCGACAGAAATATTCAATACACTTGAATCACTTCCGCCACCTGACGCAGCACTATCAGAAGAATCAGTACCTCCATTGCCACAAGCTGCCAACGCCATTAATGTTAATGCTGATACTCCCATAAAGCTCGCTTTTTTCCAAGTTGTTGTCATGATAGTTCCTCCTAGATTTTTTTCAGAATTAAATAACTAAATGCTGTCATTTCAAGTGTTTTATTTAATGCGATTATCTCTTCATTTATTAAGTTGATGAACGTTCCTCCTTCCAATTCTTTCGGAAGAGAAACCTGATTATTACCATGTGTATTGAATAGAAAATATAGTTCGTCATGGTCAGAGAATTTTTTGAACATTACAGTATTTTCTTCAGTTAGTAAAAATGTATAGTCTCCCGCATATCCAAATTCTGGGTATTGGTTACGTAATTTTATTAGTTGTTCCAGATTGCTTGTAGGCAATGATTTATCCCAATTCATACATCTTCGGCTATCTGGATCATCATGTCCTTCTAAATAAATTTCACTGCCATAATAGTAACAAACAGATCCAGGTGTCGTTGCCAACAACGCAAAACACATATCCACTTTCTGATAATTACCACCTGCTTGCGTGGTAATTCTTGGCGTATCATGGCTATCTAACAGCGTGAACATACCAGCATTTTGATTCTTAGTATAACGGGTATAGTTGTTCACGAATTGTTCGACAAATTCCTTACCGTTGATTCGGTTCGTTGCTATCCATTCTTGAATAGGCTTGGCTAATTGATAGTTCATTACACCATCAAATTGATCCCCATTTAACCAAGCGTTGCTGTCATGCCAGATTTCACCACAAATGTACGCATCTTCTTTCGCTTCTTTGACGACTTTCCTAAATTCACGCCAAAACTGATGATCAATTTCATTGGCAACATCTAATCGCCAACCATCGATATCAGCTTCCACTATCCAATAGCGAGCAACTTCTAATAAATATCTTTTGACTTCAGGGTTACTTGTATTTAATTTAGGCATATGATAAGAAAAATTTAAATAAGAATCATCTTCAAAATAGAACCAATCATAGTATTTCGATTTTTCTTTCTTTTCCATCGCATCCTTAAACTGGTAGGATGTCCAACCAATATGATTAAATACTGCATCTAGCATAATGCGAATCCCTAATTTATGCGCCTTATCAACCAATTCGCGTAAATCTTCTTTCGTACCAAAGTGAGGATCAATTTCAAAATAATCTTCCGTATCATATTTATGTGAAGTCGGTGATTTAAAAATTGGTGTCATATAAATACCTGAAATACCCAACTCTGCTAAATATGGTAATTTTTCAATAATACCTCGTAAATCCCCACCATAAAATTCATGCTCTCCAAGAATGGCGGTTTCTTCATTTGACCATTCATGAGTATTTTCCGGATCATTTGTTGAATCACCATTCTTAAAACGTTCGGGAAAAATTTGATACCAGACAGTTTTCTTAACCCAATCTGGCGCCGAAAAAATATCTTGTTCATGAAGGTACGGAAAAGCAAAATAGCTATTAATATCATTGGCAATGTATGAGTCATCTGGTGAGAAAAACCCCCGTTCTGTATAGATGAACTGCTCTTGTTCATCTTCAACTAAAAAACCATATCTCGCTTTTAATTCATAAGGTTCTACTTCTGTAAACCAATAATCATAAAGCTCTGTTGAAAATTCTTTTTTCATTGGAATTTGTTTCTTCTGCCACATATAAACGCCTTGTTCATTAGGAAGCCAGCCAGTCTCATGATCGATTTGTAGCGTAACAGCAGTCAAGTCATCTCGTTTACTTCTTAAACGCAAATGTAATGTTTTGTTATCGTAAGCGTATGCAAAATTGCTTTTAGATTTGTGTAAAATTGCTTGTCTCTCCACAAAATTCCTCCTAAATCTTAAATTCACAATAGGTTAATAACGTATTGTTACTTTCATATACATTATGCAATCGCTTGCTTTAATAGTCAATAGAAAATTTTATCTTTTTTATTTAATTAACATTAATTCATGTACAAAAAATAGCAAACTCCTTTATACGAAGCCATTTTCTCTTCATATAAAAAAACAGACATAACGCAACCGATTGCTAAAAGAAACACTTATCCAATAGAATTTCCTACAAAAAAAGCATTGAACATACATCTCTCATGTTCAATACTTTTTCATATATCTATTTTTTATTCACTATCCACTAGAATACATACACTTTGCGCAGAAATGGCAATTGTCGAACCATCCACTCTTCCTTTGGGTTCAATTCCCGCCGAATCATTATCCGCTACAATTTGCCAATTCATTGTAATATTCTCTTCAGTTGGCAACTCAATCTCCTGCTCTTCGTAGCTACTATTAACAATTACGAGCAGTTGACGCCATTTTTCATCTGGATGAGTATTAGGAATCACATAAGCAAGTAAATTTTCTGTCTTATCCAAGAAAATCATCGTTTGGGCTGTTTCATCCGTTCCATCTCGAAGTGGTGCATAGTGTTGTCTAATTTGCCACATACCTTTATAAAACTCAATTAAATCGTTGAAGTCGGCAACTTGTTGCCAATTCAATTGGTTAATTTCCAATGCTGACACATAAGAATTTTCATCACCGAACTTCGTACGTGCGAATTCTTCTCCTGCCTGAGTAAAGATACCTCCTTGACTAGTAAATAAAACCACAGCTGCCAGTTTATTCATCATGACAAGCTCTTCATTTCGTTCATATGAAGTTGCACCTGTCGTTGCTACTAACTTATCCCACAAACTTAAATTATCATGTGCAGAGATGTAGGCAATTACTTGTGAGGATGCTTTAGACCAACCAGTAGTTGCGATATCAGTAGACAAGGGCATGCCTTTAATTCCCGCTTCTAATTCCGAATCAAAAAATGTACGTACGCTTTGACGTTTGCCGTTTTGACCTTGAACAAAAGCACCATCCGATTCTTCAAAAACATAGCCTTTTAAGCTATCACGCAAATCATCATTAAAGACGGCAATTCGTTCTGAGAGTTGCGACACATTTTTCTTATTTGCTGGAAGATTGGGTGCCTTTATTTGATTGGACCCTGCATCCCAAGGTTCACCATACATCAATACATAACTTAAACCACGATTATCTAAAGCTTGACGAATTTGATTCATTGTTTCAACATCATGTAGCCCCATCAAGTCAAAACGAAAGCCATCTAATTGATATTCTTCCGCCCAGTAAATAATAGAGTCAATCATATATTTCCGAACCATCGCACGTTCAGAAGCCACCTCATTGCCACAAGCAGAGCCATCCGCAAATTGTCCCTTCTTATCTTGACGATAATAATAATCTGGTACCGTCAAATTAAACCATGAATGTTCCGTCAATGAAGTATGATTATAAACTACATCCAAAATAACACCGATATTTTCTTCATGGAGTGACTGAACCATTTGCTTAAACTCTTTAATACGCACATATGGATTTGTTGCATCTGATGCATAACGACCTTCCGGCACATTATAGTTTTTCGGGTCATACCCCCAATTATAATCTGTTGCCAATTCATGATTATCTGAATCAAAAGCCGGCAATAAATGCACATGAGTCACACCGAGTTCTTTTAAATATGCTACACCAGTTGCTATTTTTCCTTCACCATTCAATGTCGTTTCTTTCTCAGTAAACGCCAAATATTTTCCACGATTTTCGGCTGTGACACCGCTAGTTGGAGAAGCGCTGAAGTCCGCAACATGTACTTCCCAAATATATGCATCCGTCATTGATTTTCTTATCGGTTGCGTCGTTTGCCAACCTTCAGGATTTGTCTTATCCATATCAATAATTGCTGCTCGATTACCGTCTATCCCGACAGCTTTCGCATACAAGTCTACCGTTTCAACCGTTTGATTGCCACGTACAATCTCATAGGTATAAAACAATCCTTCCAAATCATTCGGGATGTCTACTTGCCAAACATTTTTATGCTTTGTCATCGCATACGTTTCAATCAATGAATCGTCATGCGCATCTCCTGTTTGATACAAACGTACACGAACTGCTTGTGCATCTGGTGCCCATAATTTAAATTTTGATTGTTCGGGAGTATAATGCAAGCCTAAATCAGAACCATCATAAGCTTGGGCCTCTAATGTAGCAAGTTTCTTCGTAATAGAATTTGCCGAATGCTTTTGCGTTCGTCGAAGAATCAAAGTACCTGCCCCAACCGTAGCGGCTGCCGTTAATCCCCAAAACCATTTATTCTTCATCTATAATCTCCTATTCAAATTTTTTAAAAATAGCTAGTAACAAATATGTCCGTAAAAAATGCCAAACACTGATACCGATAAAAATTCCTAAATACATACCCGACACAAATAAGTAAGGTGATACCATCAAACCGATTGGCAGAATGGATACAATTAACAATAAAAGACTCCGGAATGGATACTTGATTGAGATTTTCACCAAGTTCTGAATCATCTCTTTCAATGAATTTTGGTACCGAGCCAGATAAAAAAATACATATTGGCAACTATTTGCAACGAATAAAGTGACAATCAACACACCAATTGTCATCCAGTTATTTAATAATTGAAAATTAATTAAATACAGCCAATTCGTTACTAACACCCCTGAAACCACCATTAGCAATAGCCAAGTAATGGTGCTTTGCTTCAAATTTTTCCTAAAGGAGGCAAAAAAGGTGCTGACAATCTGGGTTTCATCCGATGAAATCATTCGAGTAGTTACCGTAAAACCTGCTGTTTGAGCAGCGCCAATTGTAATAATTGGCAAGCTGGTCAACAACATTAATAAATTTAAGACAAGTAAACACCAAACTTTCATCATCACTCGATAAAAAGGTCCTTCTACTCGAAAAAATGTTTGCATAGTTCTCTACTCCTTCACTGCACCAACCACAATTCCTTGGACAAAATATTTTTGTAAGAACGGATAAATCACTAACAACGGTACAATAGCGACCACAATTTTAGCCGCATTTAAATTCCGATCAGATACTGCAAGCAAGCTTTGCAATTGTTCAGAAGACATTCCTGTAGAATTTTGCAAGGTTTCTGCGATATTAACCGACAACGATTGAATATAGGTCATTAATGGATAATTAGCGGTTTTTGTCATATAAATCAAACCACTCATAAAATCATTCCAGTTGCCGACAATACTAAACAAAGAAACGGTCGCCAGCGAAGGCAATGAGATTGGAATATAGATTTTCGTTAAAATTTGCCACGGATTCGCACCATCTAACCAAGCTGATTCTTCTAAAGATTTTGGTACACCACGGAAAAAATTCATCACTAAAATGACACTACCGATTGGCACGGCCCCTGGTAAAATTAACGACCAGACACTATTAATCAATCCTAGATTACGGACAATTAAATACGTTGGAATCATACCACCGTTAAATAACATGGCAAAAATAATTAAACTCATAAAAAATTTACGTGAACGAAACACTTTCTTCGATTTAGACAATGGGTAAGCCATCGTCACAATAATCACGATATTAATTATCAAGGAAGCAACAACACGGAACACCGAAATCCCAAACGAACGCCAAAATTGAGTATCCCCCATGATCCGTTCATAAGCAGCCACGGTAACATCCACTGGCCACAGCGCTACGCGATTCCCTGCAACTGCTGTAGAACTACTTAGTGACAAAGCCACTACATTCAACATTGGTATCAAACAAGACAATGTTAATAAAATAACGATTGTGTAAATAATAAATTGACGGAGACCAAATTTTTCTTTCATCTACCTTTTCCCCCTTTGTTAGAACATGACACGGTTCGTTGATTTTTCAGCAATTTTATTGGACGTTAAAATTAAAATCAAACCAACAATCGAACGAATCAAACCGACAGCTGTACCTAAACTATAATCACGACCAATTAACCCAATTCGATAAATATAAGTGTCTAGGACATCACCACTTGCATAAACAGGTGGAGAATACAGGTTATACACTTGGTCGAAGCCAGCATTTAAAATATTTGGTAAAGCTAAAATTGTCATTAAAATAATAAATGGCATCATACCTGGCAGTGTCACATGACGAACCTTTTGCCCCCAGTTTGCGCCATCCATCGTAGCTGCTTCATATAATCCGGGATCAATTGACGTAATCGCTGCTAAGAAAATAATCGAATTATAACCAAACCCTTTCCAAACATCAGTCCAAATTAATAGATGTGGAAATACTTTGTTACTCCCCAAGAAATTAACGGCATCTAACCCAATACTCTCAAGAAGTTGATTGACAGAACCATCTAAATTAAATAGATTAACAACAACCGATCCTAAAATAACCCAGGATAAAAAATGAGGTAAATACACAATCGTCTGCATTGATTTTTTCAGCCATTTCAGACGAATTTCATTTAGTAAAATAGCAAAAACAATCGGAAGTATTGTATTTAAAATAATTTTACCGACAGCAATAAAGACTGTATTATATGTTACGCGCCAAATATCAGGTAAATTAAATAAGTATTTAAAATTATCTAACCCTACAAATTCAGACCCAAATACTCCCCGTGCTGGAACAAAGTCTTGAAATGCCATAAACAAACCAAACATCGGGCCATAAGCAAATACTAATAAAAACAACATTCCTGGAATCAACATTCCTAAATAAAATACTTGGTCTTTGGCAAACCATGATTTTTTCTTTTTCGCTTGTTTCATTGCGTCTCCTCCTTATCGAAAAAGGAGTATCTGCCAGATTTCACAGACACTCCTTCTGTCATTATTTTCGCTCGTCAACAATCGTTTGTGTTTCTTCTAAGATTGCCGTTCCTCCTTGATCATTCCAAGAAGAAACATATTTATCAAAGTTGTCTAATGATTCTTCACCCGTGATAAATTTGATAAACATTTCCTCTTCTAATTTATCAACTTGTGCGCCATTGCGTTCACGTGATTTCAAGGTTTGAGGAATAACAATTGGATTCACTTCATTGATTGTTTTTTCTTCACGAACCCCATTCATAATGTCATTAAGTGCAAGCACACGAGAGGAGTAAAGCGCCCAATCGCTTGGTTCAGCATCTGCTGGATTATCCATATAAGTTTTAATTTTCTGTGCATTATTTTTAACGATAAATTTCGTAATATCATCAATCGGTATTTCCCCTTTTGCGGCTTTGGTTGCTTCAACAGCATCACTAATCTCACTATAGTTCGGGAATAATTCAATATTGATTGGTTTTGCTGTTCCATCAACTGCTAGTTGCGCGTATTCGTATAGCTCTGGAAACTCATTTTCCATATCCTCTGAATAAGCGACTTCATCAAATAACAGGTTGACCATTTCAATTAATAGTTCTGGTTTTTCGAAATCTTTGCTGATAACGACAAATCCACCTGTCGCTGATTTATCAACCGCATTAATTTCGCCGTTTTCATCTTCAATTGCAAATGGTGTAAATTCAGCTTCTGGATTAGATGTTCGTGCTTGAACTAAGCCCCAATCTGGTATATGCCATGGTCCAGGTACAATCCCTAATTGTCCATTAACCATCATGGCATTAATATCATCATAAGTGCGTGTTCCAAACTGAGGATCCAACAAACCATCTTGGAATAATTTATTTAAATAGGTCAGCGTTTCTTTTGTTTCTTCAGAATTCGAACCATAGCTAACTTTGCCACTCTCATCTTCCAAATAAACTTTTGGATACGCATTAAAGGCATTAAACATCGGTGCAGCAGTATAAGCAGAGCCACCATGATCACCAGCACTTACCCAATTGGCTAAAGCAAGCCCCATTGATTTGCCAGTTTCACCTGGATCTTCTTCCTTGAAGCGTTTTGCTGTTGATTCCAGTTCATCCAAACTAATCGCATGATTCTTATCTTTATCTAATTCAATCCCTAATTTGTCTAACCAATCTTGACGAATCCACACAAGATTCGGACCAAAATCATTTGTCGTTCCTGGAATTGCCATTAAACGATCATCAATCGTTGCCATATCCAAAGTAAATCCATCATAAGAATCATATATTTCTTTGATTTTATCGCTCGCATGCTCTTCGTACACATCGGTTAAATCAGCAATCAAGTCATTATCTACCAATTCTTGCAGTTCATCTCTGGAAACGACCATCATATCAGGAATATCACCTGAAGCAATTGCCAAAGAAACTTGTCGATTGTAATCATCTCCATTGGCTTCAAATGCACTCTCCAATTCAATATTTAATTTATCTTGAATCACTCTGCGGTACGCATTGTCTTCATAAGAATCACCTTCAGGTAGCTTTGAATTAGGCGCTGTTTGTTGCCCAACAGTCATAATGATGTCGCCATCCGCATTAGTTTTTGCTTCCTTCGGCTCATCACTATTACCACAAGCAGCCAAAGCTAGTGGTGCAATAGCTAGCATCGATAGTAAGACTTTCTTCTTCCAGTTTTTCATTTTGTTCCCCTCCGTTGTTTGATAAATCTATTATACGCAATCGCTTTCATTAGTTGAATAGAACTTTTTCCACTTTCGTTGTCTAAATCCCACAATGTAAAGCGTTTACAAAACGTTGATAGATTCTTATTTGTATGTTTGTGAAATTCAAGCTATAATTTTAATGTTCATTTTTTTATTAGGAGGACGTATCTATGTATCATGTTTTACTTGCTGACGATCACTTTGATCAGCGTGAACTATTTCGTTTTTTATTAGAAAAACGTCAAGAACAATGGACAATTTATGAAGCTACCAACGGGAAAGAAGCCTTAGAATTTGTCGAAACACACCCAATCGATTTATTAATAACTGACGTCCAAATGCCTTTTATCTCAGGAATTGAATTAGCCGAAACAATTCGTCGGAAAAATACCACACTTCCGATTCTTTTCATTAGCGGATATGATGATTTCCAATATGCAAAAAAAGCCTTGGATTTGCAAGCAGTTAACTATCTTTTGAAACCGATTAATCCGCAAGAATTCCACACACAAGTTGATGAGTTAATTCATCGAGTCCAAGAGATTAAAAATAATATACGACAGCAAAAAAGAAGGCGCTATCAACCGATTCTACTAAAATTATTGAATGGGGTCTCCTTTGATCAACTGACACCAGAAGATCAAAAGACAATTGAAGAACTCATGGTAGCAAATACTTATCTGATGACTATTGATACGAGTAATTATGATACCGATGAGTTAAAGGACTATTTAGAAATCTATGAACCTCCTTTAATCTTCGTGCAAACAAATGTCACTCGTTTTGTGTGTCTACTCTCGAATGTTTCCAAACAGCAAGCGCAATTATTTCAACGAACTTTCACACAACAACTACAAGCAACACAAATAATTGATTGTACGGTGAGACTTTCTAAAAGTTGTCCTCATCCAACCGCTCTTTTTCGCACGTATCAGCAATTACATGCGCACATTACGCATGGGTTTTATCAAAAAACAGCAAATGAGCATTTAGCTCAAGAATTACCTACAAATGATAGCACGCAGGAAACAAAAGTAATGACTGAGTTACATGACTTATTACAACAACAAAACATGGAAGCTATCACGCAACTATTAGCAACGTTATTTACCCAATATGAGGAGTCTGCCACTGAATCTCCTAGTATTGTCAAATTTTTCTTTGCACGTTTGTATCGTATACTCATCGATTTTTTAGAATCAAATAATATAGAAGTGCAAAATGGCTTTCAATCCATTTTGGAAGCGACAGCATTTATTCAACTACCACCTATATTTGATGACATACTGACCGTGGTGCATCATCGATTTTTGAATCTAAATCAAACAACCAATGACTACGTCCGCGAAACGAAAAATTATATCTGGAATCATTATTCGGAAGAATTGAACTTAGAAGTATTAGCAACAAATGTCCACCTTTCTCCCAAGTACTTAAGCAATTTATTTAAACAAGAAGAAGCGATTGGACTCATTAAATATCTCAATAAAGTACGTATCGAAAAAGCACAAGAATTATTATTAACTTCTCACTACCGCGTACGTGAAATCAGTCAATTAGTTGGTTTTAATAGTTATTCTTATTTCATCAAAAGCTTTCAAAAATATACAAGCGTAACACCTGAACGTTACCGTAAAGCCAAAGGAATGATTACTCATGAAACATAAATTCGTTCATTTTTTCCAAAATCTTTCGTTTCAACGAAAGATTATTGCTATTTCTTTTCTAGCAAGCATCATTCCTTTGCTATTATTAACTTTCTTTAGTATTGGTATCATTCAACATTTTATTTTAGCCCGTGAGGAGAACAGTAACGAGGATAATTTAACTTCTGTCTATCAGCAAATTAATTTACGTTTAACGACCTATGAAGAAGCTATTTCTTTTTTAACAAGTTCGCAAGTTTTAACTGATGCACTAGCCATTGAAAACCCAACAAATTTTGAACAATATAATCTTTACAAGAATACCATTGTACCGTTTTTTGTCAGTATTTATTCCCAACAAGATTCTATTGCACAAATTACTTTATACACCACGATTAATTTATACAATCATGGAAAATATGTAAAAAAAATAACCCCTAACGATATTACAGAAAACTTTAAATTGAATAATACTACTAATATTTCCTATTATTACGATGCGCAAAAACAACAAATTTACCTTTATAGTCAGTTATTTTCAACAAAAAATCGTGACACAAATATTATTGTGTTTCAATTATCACCGAAAGCAGTGTTTCGCGAATTAGAAAATATTTCAAATGATCCTTACCGTTTATCTATTATTGATGAACACCGCAATGAGTTATATCATTTTTCAAATGAACCAAAACATGCAGATTTGCCTTTTTTAACACGAATGATTCATACGTTTAATCACTCCTATAGTGAAAGTAAAAAAACGTTAGCTAACGGTTGGACAATTACTTTTGCACGACCCATGTATTCAATTTACTTAGGTGTATTAATTTTCGGAACTGTTGCTTTTCTGATTTTTCTTTTTGCTATTGTCATGTTGAGTTTGTCTATCACTGGGTTATCCAAAACAGTTGTCGCTCCAATCAAAAAATTAGCTAATCAAATGAACGAACGCCCAGAAAAAACGTTACAAATTCAGCCAACTTATCAAACCAACGATGAAATTGGCCAACTATATACGAGTTTTTATCGTATGATTCAACAGATTCAAGAATTAATTGATGCAGTCTACAAAGGAAAAATCAATCAACAAAAACATGAATTACGGGCCTTACAAGCACAGATTAATCCGCATTTCTTCTATAATTCTCTGTCATTGATTAACAATAAAGCTGTTATGACTGGGAATGATGATATTAGCGAGATGGCACAACTTTTGTCACACTTCTATCGTCTTAGTTTGAATTCAGGAAAGAATAAATTATCAATTCGTAAAGAACTTGATTTGACAATTACTTACGCCAATATTCAATTAAAAATGCACCAACATTCTTTCGACTTAACTATTGATGTGGATGAAGAAATTTTAGACTATGAAATTATGAACTTACTGATTCAACCGTTTGTTGAAAATGCGATTTTCCATGGAATAGATCACATCGATGACCAACGCCGTGGCAAACTAACGCTGACAGGTTCCATTGTTGATGACAAGATTCAATTTCAAATCATTGATAACGGACAGGGAATGACAGCTGAACAAATGGCAACTATTTTCACGCAACCAAGTAAACACTATGGCATTCGTAATGTCCAGCAACGGATTCAACTCTATTATGGAGTCGAAAATGCCATTCAATATACATCAACCATTAATGAAGGAACAACGGTCAAAATTATTCTACCAACACACCCGATAAAACAATAAAGCATGCACCAGGTAGCTCTTAACACAAAGGAGACTCACCTGGTTCATGCTTTAGTTCTTTATATTTAGTTAAAATCGCCATTGCATCAGCGAAGTGCTCATTGACTGAAATATAATCTTCTTTAGTCAGGATAGATAACGTATCGGCTAATTTTTCTTTTACCTGATTTTCTTTTCGCTGAAATAATGCTTTACCTTCTTTGGTGGTATAAACATTGACGACACGACGATTGATTTCATTATGTTGACGTTGCACAATCTGACGCTTTTCTAAATTAGCAATTGAACGGCTGATTTGAACTTTGGATGTCCCTACTTGAGTAGCCAATTCGGTCATTGAAATGCCTTCTTTCGTTGCGACAATTAGAATGATTAGCACTTCCATTTTCGTTAGCTTTAAATCTTCTAAATTGGAATCAAAGTCTTGAAAAACTAGTTGGCTCATAAATGAAAAAATTTCCGTAAAGACGGTAATATCTAATGGTGATGATTGTTGATCCATGGACTCCCCTCTTTTCTTCTTTAGTGTAGCTGAAATTCACAAAATTATCAAATGTTGATTGTTGATTTTTGTTAACTATTGTGATACCGTTGAAAATGACTCAAAAGTGCGGGTTTGTTGGTAAATTCAAGCAGAGAAGAGTGTCTACATGTTAGAATTAAAAGAAATAAAAAAATATTATACCGTTGGTAGTACGACAACAAAAGCATTGGATGGGGTGTCCGTTGCTTTTCGTAAACAAGAATTCGTTGCGATTTTAGGGCCTAGCGGTTCAGGAAAAACAACGATGTTAAATGTAATTGGTGGCTTAGATAACTATGATTCTGGGGATATGATTATTAATGGGAAATCAACCAAAACATTTAAAGACAGAGACTGGGATGCTTATCGCAATAATTCAATTGGTTTCGTCTTCCAAAGTTACAACTTAATCAGTCATCAAGGAATTATTGACAACGTCGAATTAGGAATGACCTTAAGTGGTGTCTCCAAAGCTGAGCGTCGACAAAAAGCAGAAGATGCTTTGACTCGTGTAGGCCTAAAAGAGCATATGCATAAAAAACCCAATCAATTATCTGGTGGACAAATGCAACGTGTTGCAATTGCGCGAGCATTGGCTAATGATCCAGATATTCTATTATGTGATGAACCGACCGGCGCGCTTGATTCGGAAACAAGTATTCAAATCATGAAACTAATTCAAGAATTGTCAAAAGAAAAATTAGTTATTATGGTGACCCATAACCCCGAACTTGCTCATGAATACGCTGATCGGATTATTGAATTTTCAGATGGACGAATCAACCATGATTCTCATCCCCATATTGAAGGACAAAAGAAAGATGCCTTTAATTTAAAACAGACAAAAATGAAATTTACGACTGCTTTGCGTTTATCCTTTAACAATATCCGAACCAAAAAGGGACGAACTTTCTTAACGTCGTTTGCCTCTAGTATTGGAATCATTAGTATCGCTGTCGTCTTATCCTTATCGACTGGCTTCCAAAAACAGATTGATAAAACACAATCAGAAACACTCTCACAGTTTCCAATTACGATTTCGCAAGTCACAACCGAGCAAGACCCAGAAAACTTTGAGAATCGCTCAACAAAAGGAACCTTCCCTAATACCAAAGAAGTCACTGCCAAAATTAGCGATGCCGATCGTGCACAGCACACCAATAAAATTGATGAAGATTATCTGAACTACATTCAAGATATCGATCCGGAATTAAGCAACAATATCGGTTACACACGGCTTGTGAATATGAACTTATTGCGTGAAGTTGATGGTAAACCACAAATGGTGAAATTCTCGAACGATTCCGAAGAAGGTAGTCAAGCTGGTTCTATGATGTCAATGATGGCGGCTCAAACTGGTGTTGGTGTTTCTTCTTTCCCTCAACAATTAGACAAAGACAAAGGCAATTTTTTGAAAGACAACTATTCACTATTAGATGGTAGCTATCCTGAAAAAATGACCGATGTCGTGTTAATTGTTGATAACAATAATACGACCAATATCAATGCTTTGAAGAATTTAGGGTTTGATATCAAAGACGGCGAAAAATTACCTTTCTCTGAGATTGTCGGTACTAAAATCAAGTTAGCTTACAATGATGCGTTTTACTCAGAACTTCCGACAGGTAATTTCATTCCTAATCAAGATTTACAAACCGTTTATGATAATTCGAACAATGAAGAATTAACTATTTCAGGTATCTTACGCATCAAAGATTCATCGACAATGGACTTGCTATCACCGGGAATTGCTTATAGTGACGCATTAGTACAACAAGTAATTGATACCAACAGTCAATCAGCGATTATCAACGCGCAAAAAGACAGCGACACAAACGTCATGACCAACGAAGCGTTAGATACCACAGCCAAAGATAATTTGATAACTTATTTAGGCGGTAGCTCGATTCCTTACAGTATTATGATTTATCCAAATGACTTTAAGTCAAAAGATCAAGTCTTGGATTACTTAGATGCTTACAACAAAGGTAAAGATAAAGAAAATCAAATCATTTACAGTGATTTAGCTGGTACGATGACCCAATTAACTGGTGGCTTAATGGATGCTATTACCTATGTCTTAATTGCTTTTGCCGGTATTTCCTTAGTTACTAGTATGATTATGATTGGGATCATTACCTACACTTCCGTCTTAGAAAGAACCAAAGAAATTGGGGTTTTGAAAGCTTTAGGAGCACGTAAAAAAGATATTACTCGTGTATTTGATGCTGAAACAGCCATCTTAGGTGTTGCTTCAGGTACCTTAGGAGTTGTGATTGCTTATCTATTAACCTTCCCAATTAATGCCTTGTTATATAGCTTAACGGAATTGGAAAATGTCGCAACATTAAATCCACTGCATGCCTTGATTTTAATTATCATTAGTACAGTGTTAACGATGATTGGTGGACATATTCCTGCACGAATGGCAGCCAAAAAAGATGCCGCAATTGCGCTACGAGCAGAATAAAACGAAAGCAAGGACGAATGTTCGTCCTTGCTTTTTTATATTTCCAATGGTTGTTTAGTAATTTGTTCCTCAGCAATCAGTAATTGTTGATCAAAATTCTTCTGTAAAAAATAGCGGTCATGCGTCACTGCTAATAATGTACCCGTGTAATTTGTCAACAAGTCTTCAATTTCTTCACGAACATAAATATCTAAATGATTGGTTGGTTCATCTAAAATTAACAAATTAATCTCTTCTTGAACTGACACTCCACACGACTAAAGTCATGGGATTCTTAGGTAATGCCTCCTAATGGAAGCAAATTTACTAAGCTATCCCCGAAAGTCCTTCGGTTCTAATATTTATGCTTGCGTTAACATCTCTATCATGAGTTATATCGCAATTCGTACAAGTCCATTCACGAATATGTAGTTCTTTCTTACCGTCATTATGACCACAAGAAGAACATAGCTGTGAACTTGGGAAGAATCGGTCTATCTTGACTAATATTCGTCCTTTCCATGCTGATTTGTATTCTAATTGTCTAACAAATTCACTCCACGAAGCATCTGAGATTGATTTCGCTAACTTATGATTCTTCACCAACCCTTTTACATTTAAATCTTCAATACAAATGATTTGGTTCTCATCAGTCAATCTTGAAGAAAGTTTGTGTAAAAAATCTAATCGTTGATTTTGAATCTTTTCATGAATACGAGCCACTTTCACTTTTTGTTTTTGATAATTTCTAGACTCATCAAGTTTGCGTTTGTGAGACTTTGCAACCTCGAACCGCTTTGAAAGTTTGCGTTGCTCCATTACCAAACGTTTTTCCAATGAACGATAGAATTTTTTATTGTCTATCTTTTCACCTGCGGAAGTTATACAGAAATGAGTTAAGCCTAAGTCCAATCCAATTGTTTCTTTTACTGGCCTTTTTACAAAGTTCTCAGTATCCACTAAGAATGTCGCAAAATACTTTCCAGACTTAGATTGACTAATCGTCACATTCATTAATTTACCGTTGAATCGTAACGTTTCAGCCATTTTTACCCAACCAACTTTTGACACGTAGAAGTAATTCCCATTGACTTTCATACCCATCGCTGTGCGATATGATTTTTTCGAATACTTTTTACTTTTGAATTTAGGAAAACCAAAGTTAGATTTAAAGGTATTATTGTATGCTTTATTTAAGTCCATTGCGACTTGGCTAAGTGGTTGAGCTTCAACTTCCTTTAGCCATGCAAATTCTTCTTGCTTCTTCAATGTAGCATATGTTGTTTTATCTTCTTTGTCGTTTTCATTTTCCTTCTTCATTTTATAATTCGTGATTCGTTGGTTTAAAAGAAAATTCCAATAAAATCGGACACATCCAAATGTTTTTTGAAACTGAATTGCTTGTTTCTTATTTGGATAGATTCTAATTTTATGAGCCTTTTTCATTTCTGTACACCTCCTTCACACTATCAATAGCTTGTTCTTTGATTTTCAACATATCGCTTGATAGTTTCACTAGAATCGATAACAGTTGTCTTAGAACGTCTGTATTCATTAGTCCTATTATTATCATACGCTAAAAGTGGACGAAATTATTTTAGATATACATAAATATTAAAACTTTTTGATTTTATCGTGTGGAGTTTGTTCACGTAAGCTCGCTAATTCTCACGCAGTTCTCTTATGAACTTCTTACAGTTTCCTGCAAGCACAGACTATATCTTATCCGTTGGCTTTACCCAGTACGGCGAAACCACTTCGAGTCGCTTGACCCTACTTCCCTCAAGAGGAATAGTCGTTGAACCTTCCTATTTCTAGGCTTGGCTGCTGATTTCCGATTGTGTGAACACTTAGGATTTAACCTTATGCCATCTAACTTATTTTTTCTGCTTTCGCAACGTTTCACGCTTGAGTTTACTATCTCTACGTTGTAGTTAAGTTAGCTTTACGAGTTCCCAGCAATTCAGTTTCTTCATTGGACAATACGAGATTTTGTATTGTCACTAAATGCAAGTTTCCCTACATTCTTACAGTACGATGTGGGCTATCATCCACACGGTTGAAACCGTGAGTTTTCTCGCCCACAATGCTATAATTTCATCAGATACAAGCGGACTTGTTCCCCACCGGATAAATCTTGTAGCCGTTTGGCAACATCTTCTTTATAAAAACCATAATGCGCCAAGGTTTGTCGCGCTTTTTGTTCTTCGCCAATCAGCGACAGAGCATAAGCTAATACGCGTTGGGTAGGTTGTTCAAATGTTAACTGTTGCGGTAAATAGCCAATCCTTAAACTACTGCCTAATTTCAGTGTTCCTTCATCTAACGTTTGTTCCCCCAACAATAACTTGACTAGCGTTGATTTTCCCGAACCATTTTCGCCAACTATGGCAACGCGTTCCCCACGATAAATTGCAAATGAGCTATCCGTGAACAATAGTTTGTCACTGATTATTTTGCCAATGTGTTTCGCAACGATAATTTCTTTGCCCGATCGACTAGCTTGCTCTAACTCACTGAGGCGTTTTTTAGGGGTAACTGGTGGTTTTACCAGTTGTATTTTTTCCAATCGACGTTCAATTTCTTTGGCTTTTTTGAAGAAGGCTTCGTTGTCTCCTTCATTGCCCCATTGACGATAGCGGCGAATCATTTGTTTCATTCGTTGAATTTCTTTTTGCTGCAATTCGTAATTTTTACTTAATTCAGCCAAACGAGCTTTCTTCAATTCGATATAGCGGCTGTAATTTCCCGGATAATCAATCAGTTGCCCATCTTCAATCTCAATGATGCGATTGGTCACTTCATCTAAAAAGGCACGGTCATGCGAGATGACCACAAAGGCTTGCTTAGTTGCCCTCAAATAATTTTCCAGCCATTTAATCCCCGCTAAATCCAAATGATTGGTCGGTTCATCTAGCAATAACACATCACTTTCTTGCACCAAAATTTTTGCTAATTCTACACGCACTCGTTCACCACCACTAAGTGCGGATAACGAAGCCTGACTCTTTTCCTCTAACCCCACCCCTTTTAAGGTACTTTGAATATGATTTGCGAGTTGATAACCACCGTGCTCTTCAAATTGTTGTTGCAGCGTACCATATAACGTCATAACACGCTCTAAATCCACATCTGGTTGCGCCATTTTTTCTTCATAATTTCGCATTTGTTGCTGCATGCGTTGCAATTCTTCAAAGCTTTCCGCAATATAATCGACCACTGCTGTCTCGTTGGTGACTAAATTCTGAGGTACCCATCCAATCCGTAAACCTTTTTGACGGCTAATGGTGCCAGCATCAATCCCTTCATTTCCTAATAAAATATGAAATAAGGTCGTCTTGCCGGTGCCGTTTTGCCCAACCAAACCTATTTTTTCATGCGGGTGTATTTGTAACGATAACTCTTCAAATAGTGGTGTCCCACTAAAGTTTTTATTTATTTTATTTGCTTGAATATACATTTTGCTAGCTCCTTTTGAGACTATGCAAAAAAAGGTCTCGGAAAAAAATCCAAGACCTCACGTTATTTTATCTATTCATTAAAAAGCTGAAATAGGTTAACAGTTTGCATGGTCATTGATTTTTTTGTACAATTTGACTATTTTTAGATACACTTCTCCCGTAAACAGCCATTGTAAAACCAATCGCATGACTAAAACTAATATGATAGCGTTGAAACTCATCAACCGATGTTATTTTAATCAAGCATTCCATGACAATCTGTTCCCTCCTTTGACGTTCATTTCCTCAAGTATAACTTATTTTTTTAACATTGACAATTTGTTTCTAATGGTCACCTCTTTCATTCGACTATTTCTTCTTGTATTTTTTTAAAATAAGGAGTACAATATATACGAATTTAGGATAACCTAAAAAGGAGTCTTGGAAATGGATAAAAACGGAAAAAAAATCGTGTCCTATGCAAATGGACCGAGTTTAGAAGAAATTAACGGAACTGTAGACGTTCCTCAAACAACCAGTTTTTGGAAAAATTTAATTGCTTTTTCAGGACCAGGCGCATTAGTTGCTGTCGGCTATATGGATCCTGGTAACTGGATTACTTCGATTGGTGGTGGTGCTAAGTACGGTTATTTACTGATGTCAGTCATTTTAATTTCTAGTTTGATTGCGATGTTACTCCAATACATGGCAGCTAAATTAGGAATTGTGACTCATATGGATTTAGCACAAGCCACACGAAAATACACTGGTAAGAAACTAGGTTTTGTCTTATGGATTATTACTGAATTAGCCATTATGGCAACCGATATTGCAGAAGTTATTGGTGGGGCCATCGCATTAAATTTATTATTCGGTATTCCACTGTTAATGGGTGTAATTTTAACTATTTTTGATGTTCTATTACTATTGATACTAACACGTCTAGGCTTCAGAAAAATTGAAGCAATTGTCATGACTTTAATTCTAGTTATTTTTGTAGTCTTTTTATATGAAGTGATTATTGCACAGCCGAATATTCCTGACATGTTAAAAGGTTTCATTCCCCAAAAACAAGTCCTGCATCACGGGGAACTGACGATGGCCTTAGGGATTGTCGGTGCAACGGTCATGCCACATAATTTATACTTAGGTTCATCAATTTCCCAATCAAGAAAATATAACCTTCAAGATGAGGAACATGTTGCCCATACCTTACGTTTTGCGACTTGGGATTCAAATATCCAATTATCGGTTGCATTTATTGTCAATTGCTTATTGCTGATTTTAGGAAGTGCCTTATTTTTCGGACATGGTGATGAGTTAGGTACTTTTTCTACGCTCTATAATGCGTTGCAAGATTCATCTATTGCTGGTGCCGTTGCGAGTCCGTTATTAAGCACTTTATTTGCTGTTGCCTTGCTTGCATCTGGGCAAAATTCAACAATTACCGGAACCTTAGCTGGACAAATTGTAATGGAAGGTTTCATTCATATGAAAATTCCAACTTGGGCTCGTCGGGTCATTACACGTGGGTTGTCAGTTATTCCAGTATTGATTTGTACGATTTATTTTGGTGCGAATGAACAGGCATTAGACAATCTTTTAATCTATTCCCAAGTATTCTTAAGTTTAGCACTACCTGTTTCCATGATTCCTCTCGTTTATTTTACAAGTTCGGAAAAAATTATGGGCAAACGATTTAAAAATAAACCCTTGATAATTGTTGCAGGCTGTCTATGCACAATTATCCTAACCATTTTAAATATTGATTTAATTATCGAAACTCTCATGCATATCTAACAAAAGACGGAAACTAGGCTTACCCAGTTTCCGTCTTATTAGTATTCATATAATTTAATCTCGCCTGAAATATATTCCCCTAAATAAATATCTGAGACTTCTTTACCTGTCAGCTCACGTACCTGTTCAACTAACCATTGTTCATCGCGATTAATAATATCTAATAAATCCTCATTTGCTTGCCCATCCATAATAATTGGATAACGAATGTTTTCGTCCCCCTGCTCAATAATCGTCAACTGGCCATTTTGTTCTAAAACAACCCGCTTTAGTTTAGATATTTCATAAATACCATTACTGCGCAGCTTAAACATCAACTCGTTGGCAGAAATTCCATGCTGCAAACACGTCGCAATATCCACATTCCCATTATGAATCAAAGTTGTCGGTTTTCCATCAATGATATTTTTGACGAAACGATTGTGTTCCTTTGAAAACTTGACTGTTAACACAAGTGTTGTCCAAACAATTAATACCAAAACAAACTGCAACACACTAATCGCATCATTATAAATAACCCCACCAATAATCCCACCGAGCACATAGTTTTGAACCTGATCCATGGCAGAAGATGGGGCAAGATTGCCTTTTCCCATAATATTAATTTGAACAATTAAACATAAAATACCTAATGCGAGTTTAATAATAATTGGACTGTATAAGCTCATTCTTGTTTCTCCTATTCTTCAATCGTTGTATTCGTATTTGTTAAATACGTCGGCTCTAAACGAAAAGAATTCCGATCATTGCTCAAATGCAACACATAATATTGATCATCAATTAAAAATAACGCTTCGTCTGTCAACGTCAAACTATTCACATACACCTTATCGACTGAAACACCTCGCTGGTCAGCTACCGTATGTAAAAATCCAGCCATTTGAGAAAAGCTCTCATCTTGTGCTTCTGCTTGACGGTACTCTGAATATTGCATCCCGATTAAAAACAATAAGCTCAAAAATAAAATCAAACTTAAATCACGATATTTACTTTGAATGCGCGAACGTAAATAACGAATAAAAACAAATACAAAGAAAATCAAGACAGCAAAAATAACAATATATTTAATCATATCACTAATATTGCCTCGATTCTCTAAATAATGGATTCCATAAAAACTCATCTTTGATCACCTCATGTATTGAATACATTTAGTTTACTTGATATTCCCTAATTTATAAACAAAAACACCTAACCTAAGCTAAAATGCCAAGGTTAGGTATTTTTCATCTATTTTTTAATAGGTAATTTCGGTATTTTCAATCACACGTACCCGCATGATCTGTTCGCCTGCTTCCAATTGAGCAACGACATCAGCGATTTTTTGTTGATTGGATTCATTAATATCTACTAAGGTGTAGGCATAATCTCCGCGACCACGATTAATCATATTCTCAATGTTGATATCTGCTGATGCAATCGTTGAAGAAATTTTTCCTAACATATTTGGTATATTATTGTGTACAATCGTAATTCGATAAGGTGAGTGGAAAGACATATCAACGGTTGGGAAATTCACCGAATGTTTAATAACTCCAGTCTCTAAAAAGCGTTTCAACGTACGAGCAGCCATTTTTGCACAATTGATTTCCGCTTCTTCTGTTGATGCCCCTAAATGAGGTAAAACAACAATTTTTTCGTTATTTAATAAGCGTTCATCGGCAAAATCAGTCGTAAAACCTGCTAAGTAGCCATCGTTCACGGCTTTTAATACCGCTTCTGTATCCACAATCTCCCCACGAGAGAAGTTAAATAATTTGGCTGAAGGTTTCATCATGGATAATTCTTTGTCACTAATTAAATGACGCGTTTGTTCAAGCAACGGTACATGCACCGTAATGAAGTCACACGTATTGTAAATTTCACTAACTTCTTTTGCACGTTTTACTCGGCGAGAAATGCTCCATGCTGTATCAACAGAAACATGCGGATCATAACCAATGACTTCCATCCCTAAGCGATAAGCATCATTGGCAATCATCGCCCCGATTGCACCTAAGCCAATCACACCTAATTTTTTGCCTTCCAATTCATTACCTACAAATTGCTTTTTATGAGCTTCCACTTGTTCTTCTACATCTGGACCACTTAAATTTTGAACCCACATCGCTCCTTGTAAAATAGGACGCACACTTAATAATAAATTCGCAATGACTAACTCTTTGACCGCATTGGCATTTGCGCCTGGCGTATTGAAGACGACAATGCCTTGCTCTGTGCATTTATCAACAGGAATATTATTCGTCCCTGCCCCTGCACGAGCAACGGCTAAAACTGATTCTGGAAATTCATAATCGTGCAACTTTTGACTACGTAAAATAATACCATCTGGGTTTTCACTTTGATTGATAGCATACGTTTCTTTGTCGAACCGATTCATCCCTTCTGGTGCAATCGCGTTGAATGTTTTAATTTGAAACATCTATCTCTCTCCATTCTCTTCTTCGAATTTTTTCATGAAAGCAACGAGCGCTTCGACGCCTTCTTTTGGAAAAGCATTGTACAAGCTTGCACGCATTCCACCAACAGAACGATGACCTTTTAAGTTTTGGAACCCTTGCGCTAAGGCTTCTTGATTGAATTTCTTATCTAACGCTTCATCACCAGTAATAAAAGGAATGTTCGTAATCGAACGGTCTGCTTGATTTACTGGACTCTTGAACAGTTGTGAGGCGTCAATTGCATCATATAATAATTGCGCTTTATCTCGGTCTTGTTTTAAAATTTCTTGGGTGCCACCCAATTCTTTTAACCACTCGAAGACTAATTTCGCGATATAAATCGCATAGGTTGGTGGTGTATTGTATAACGAATCATTAGCTGCTTGTACTGCAAAATCAAGCATTGGTGAAAAAATCGGTTCTTCATTTAATAAATCTTCACGAATAATAACGACAGTGACTCCAGAAGGACCAATATTTTTTTGGGCCCCTGCATAAATTAAACCAAAATCTTCTACGTTATAATCATTGGCTAAAATATTTGAAGACATATCCGCAACGATTGGAACATCACCGACATCTGGAATTGTTTGAAAAGCAATCCCACCAATCGTTTCATTGGTCGTAATGTGAACATAAGCTGCGTCTTGGTCGATCATTTCTTTTGTTATTTCAGGAATATAGGTGAAGTTTTGGTCTTCACTTGAGGCAATGACTTCCACGTCCACACCTGCAACAGCTTTGGCAGCGCTAATGGCTTTTTTCGCCCAAGCCCCGGTATTCACATACAAAGCTTTTTTGCCAACAGCCAGGTTTAATGGAATCATTGAAAATTGTAGACTGGCACCACCTTGTAAAAATAACACTTTATAGTTATCAGGAATCGCCATTAATTCTCGTAATAATTGTTCCGCATCTTTAATGATTTGATCGTACAAGGAGGAGCGATGACTCATTTCCATCACGGACATTTCACTACCTTGGTAATTCACTAGTTCAGCTTGCGCTTTTTCTAAAACAGGTTTTGGTAACACGGCAGGGCCGGCAGAAAAGTTATAAACAGTCATTCTTTTTGTCTCTCCTTTTAATGTAAGATGTGAATTTCATTATAGCAGAAGCCTTTAAGATTAAAAAGATTTAACCAAGTTTATTTTCATTTTTTCTGAAAAAGTTCGGCATTTCATTTTTTCAAGAAAAAAAGAGCGAAACCAGTTTTGGTCTCACTCTTTTACATCCTATAATTCTTCCTGGACTAAAGTCACTGCAGTTGGTTCGTCGGATTCTTCTAATCGATGGATGATATTTGTATTTTTCGTCTTCTCAATAATATATTGAAGTTGATCTAAGTGGGTCACAATATCACGAACCATCAAAATAAAAATCGTCTTTGCTTGTATCGTTTTTTCTTTATTACTACCCATTTCATAAAATTCTAAAGGCGTTTCATTCAAAATACATAAAATGACATCTTCATTTGCGTACGTACCATCACTATGCGGAATGGCTGATGGCGGATTTGTTGGCAAACCTGTTGGAAAACGTTCTTCTCTTTGAATTAACGCGGCTTCAAATTCAGCTGTTGCATATCCCTTTGACACCAGATATTCCGTAGCGCCTTTAAAAAGTTCTTCTTTCGTCTGAAAATTTGTATGATACATAAGCTCTTTTTTTACCATGATCGTATTCGCTACACGTTTACCAAAAGTAGCTTCCTCCTTTTTCCTTTTTAGTGATGTAAACGTTAACATAAATGTAGCATAATTTATCTGATTTTGGAATAGGTATCAGCTGAAATTTACGTAGAATTAATGCTTTTTCCTAGTTTTTATAACATTCGTTTATTCTCAATAACTAGCCTACATAAAAAAAGTCGCCACCCTAAAGATGACGACTTTTTATTATTCACTATATAAATCTCATTTAATTTCTAAAATTGGCGTATCTACTTCAACTTCATCAGTTGCGACTGGTACGATTTCTGCATAATTTGCAGTATTTGTGACTATCACCATGACCGTATCATCATATCCTGCCTCTTGAATTGCTTGACGGTCAAATGTACCTAACAAATCGCCTTTGCTGACTTTGTCGCCATTTTGTTTATTGGCAGTAAAGTGTTCACCTGCTAAATTAACTGTATCAATCCCAATATGAAGTAAAATCTCCACGCCTTCATCTGAGACAATACCATACGCATGTTTTGTATCATACACAACGGTTAACGTGCCGTCTACTGGTGCGTAGATTTCACCTACTGCAGGTTTAACAGCTAGGCCTTTCCCCATCATTTCACTAGAAAAGACAGGATCATTGACTGTAGATAGGGCGACAGCTTCTCCTTTGACTGGTGAATTGACTTGTTCAATTACTGCGCTATCTACTGTTGTGGGTTGTACTGTTTCAGCAGTCATTGGTGCCTCGGTAGGTTCCACCATTTTCTTCTTACCATAGACATAAGTTAAGACAAACGCTATGATAAAACTAATCAACGCACTCACAAAAAAGCCAACGTAACTTTGAGGCGGGACAGAAATAAAACCAATAATTCCGGCTGCACCTAATGCTGTGGCTAACACATGAAATAAACCAATCGATACACTTGCCACCCCTGCTGCAATCATCGCACAGACAAACGGGAATTTTAATTTCAAGTTAACCCCAAAAATAGCTGGTTCCGTAATTCCTAACATTGCTGAGATTCCGGCAGAAGAAGCTAAACTCTTTTGCTTTTGATCTTTCGTAATGAAGAAAACAGCGAAAGTTGCTGCACCTTGGGCAATGTTTGCCATAGCTGCAATTGGGAAAATAAAGGTTCCGCCTGTTTTGGCTACCTCTGCTAACAAGGTTGTTTCAATTGCCGGGAAACTTTGATGCAAGCCCGTAATGACAATACTTGAGTAGAACGTCCCAAAAATTCCTAATCCCACAGCGCCTGCTGTACTATACAACCAAACTAAACCGTCTGTTAAACCATCTGATACTGTACGCATTACCGGACCAACAATCGTAAAGGTTAAAAAGCCCGTAATAATAACTGCTAACATCGGTGTAAAAGTAAAATCTAAGACTTGAGGAATTCGTTTATGGAAGAATTTTTCTAAGTTTGCCAAAATATAAGCAACCGCTAAGACTGGTAACACCGAGCCTTGATAACCTGCTTGAGCTACTTGTAAACCAAAAATATTCCAATACGGCATGGTACCTTCAGCAATGGCATTCGCTACGCCATAACCATTGACTAAATCTGGCATCACCATCGCCATAGCCATCGCTGCTCCAAGATAACCATTACCACCAAAACGTTGTGTTGCTGAATATCCAACTAAAATCGGTAAGAAAGCAAACGGAGCCGATGCTAATAAATTAACAATACTCGCAAAATCTTGAAAGGCTGGAAACATTTCAATCACTGACAATTCACCGAATAAACCTGGTGATGTCAACACATTGTTAATCGCCATCAATAAACCACCTGCGACTAAAGCGGGAATTAATGGAACAAAAATATCAGATAACACTTTTGCTAAAGCCATAAATGGATTTGTTTTTTTCCCTTGATTCGCAATTTCTTTTAACGTATCGGTTGATGCTTCTTTAACCCCTGTTGCTTGCACGATTTCTGCATACACTTTGTTTACGTCACCTGGTCCGATAATAATTTGATACTGACCATTGGTTTCGAAGGTACCTTTCACATCATCGTTACTGTCTAATGCAGCTTGATTAATTTTACTCGAATCTTTCAAAACTAAACGCAAACGTGTCGCACAATGCGCAGCTGCAATTAAATTATCTTCTCCAACAGCATCAATTACCTCTAACGCGACTTTTTTGTGATCCATTTTGTAGCCTCCTCTGTTGTAATCGCTTTTCTTTTTTTCATTATAACGCATCGTTCAAAAATGTCAAACGTTTATCAAAATAAAAATCAAAATATATTTAAAACGCTTAATTGATTGATATAAAAACAAAAACAGAATTGTTATTCGTTTGACATAACGAATAAAATAAGCTATCTTTAAACACAAATAACTAGTAAAAAAGGAGTTTTTTTATGTCTACAGAATGGACGACTGAAATGCGTTACCGCCCCTATCATCAATGGGATGAGGAAACGCGTCAACAATTAATTACCCAACAAAAACAATCGCCATGGCATTTGTCTTATCATATTCAGCCAAATTCCGGCTTATTGAACGATCCGAATGGTTTTTCTTATTTTAATGGACGTTGGCATTTATTTTATCAACTTTATCCATTTGGTCCAGTTCATGGGCTGAAATCTTGGTATCATCTTTCTTCTACGAATTTAGTCGATTGGCAAGAGGAAGAACATGGCCTACTACCAGATACACCTTACGATAGTCACGGCGTTTATTCAGGAACTGCAATTCCTGTGGACGACCGTCTGTTATTAGCTTATACCGGAAATGTCCGCGACGAGGAGTGGACGCGTTATTCCTATCAGCTCGGTGCTTGGATGGATCAAGACAATCAGATTAGTAAAATAGAGGCACCGCTGATTCCTGCACCACCAGCTGGTTATACAACACATTTTCGTGACCCGCAAGTGATTGCTTACGAACAAGGTTATTTATTAATCATTGGCGCACAAAATGAACAAGAAGAAGGAAAAGTTCTTGTCTACCAAGGACCTTCTGTGACTGATTGGACGTTAATCGGTGAATTGAATTTTACAAAAGATTCCATGGGTTTTATGGTTGAATGCCCAAATCTCGTTTTTATCGACCAACGACCCGTTCTGATTTTTTGCCCACAAGGAATGGACAAAACAGTTGCCTACTATGACAACATCTATCCAAATATGGTTGTGATTGGCGACAAACTAGATGTTGAAAATGTCGCAATCACTAACCCAACACCTTTGCAAAATTTAGATGCTGGCTTTGATGTGTATGCGACCCAAGCTTTTAATGCACCTGACGGCCGTGTGTTGAGTGTCGGTTGGGCGGGTTTACCTGAATTGGCTTATCCAACGGATGCAGAAGGTTGGGCACACTGTTTAACGCTAGTTCGTGAGTTATCGATAAAAGATAATCGCCTCTACCAGCAACCGGCCATTGAACACCAAGAATTACGCCAAGAAGCACTGAACGTTCAAGGGACCCTAAATAAAGCACAAACAGTTGTGCAAGAAAACAAAGAAAATTGTTACGAACTATCTATCCGCTTATCAGCCAATAGCCAAGGAACCCTTTCTTTATTTGCTGATGAGCAAAAGAATCATTGTTTCGCGCTTCATTTCGATGCAAAACATGGTAAGATAAGCTTAGACCGTTCCCAAGTAAGTCTGCCATTAAATACAGAATTTGGACAAACACGAACCGTTGCGCTTCCCGAAAATCAAGCCATCGATTTACACATTTTTGTCGATCAATCGATTTGTGAAATCTTCGTGAACGACGGACAACACGTGTTGACCTCTCGCGTTTTCCCTCAAGCAGGCGAAACAAACTTATTTATTGAAGGGACAGGGGAATATACTGGCACTTACTGGAAATTGCGGTCATCTTCTCAAAATTAAGGAGTTTGAACGATGACAATCAAATTAACCGATGTAGCGAAAAAAGCTGGCGTTTCAGCAACGACTGTCTCTCGTGTCATTAATAATTACGGATCACTTAGCCAAAAAACAATTGATAAAGTCCACGCAGCAATGAAAGAATTGAACTACCAACCAAATTCCTTGGCACGTTCTTTGCAAGGAAAAAATACCCAATTGGTCGGCATTATCTTTCCTTCTGTGAGTCATCCTTTTTTCGGGGAATTAGTTGAAAAAATCGAAACCAATCTATTCCAACAAGGCTATAAAGCGATTCTATGCAACAGTGCCCACAACAAAGAAAAAGAACGCAATTACCTTAATATGCTTACCGCCAACAAAGTCGATGGGATTATTGCTGGTGCTCACAATCTAGGCATTCAAGAATACGAAGATATTCAATTACCGATTATCTCCTTTGACCGAGAATTAGCGGCAACCATTCCAATTGTAGGTGGCAACAACTACCAAGGCGGCGCATTAGCTGCGGAAACGCTGTTCTTACGCGGCTGTCGGAATATTGGTATTATCACTGGAAGTAATGCGTCCAATTCACCAACTAACGACCGATTGAATGGCTTTTGCGATTTTTTAAAAGCCCAACAAATCGAACCGCATGTTTTTCGTTTCGAATCGTTTGAACATACGACGGCACTAAAAAACATCAAAATCAAGCAAATTTTAGCAAAAAAAATGGACGGACTATTTTGTACGGATGATTTTACTGCTTTGTTAGTTCAAAATAATTGCCAGTTAGAAGGCATCTCTATTCCGACTGATTTGAAACTAGTCGGTTATGACGGGACTGCCTTTATTCAAAATCATTTCCCGCAATTGACAACGATTGTTCAACCGATCGATGAACTGGCAAAACTACTCGTCGATTTACTTATTCAACGGATTACGCATCCCGAAAAAGAGTTGGCGCATACGTACCAACTTCCTGTGCGATTAGCACAAGGACAGACAACCTAATCAAAAAAACGACGCGAGAAAGACAGGTGAGACTTTCTCGCGTCGTTTTTTGTTAAATGAATGTCCCGTATGGATTAAACAGCCCTAGTGCAAGATACCCACTACTGCCATCTTGTCGTGTTTGTTCGCCCCACAAGTAGCCTTCAGAACTCTGCACTTGCTTCAAAATAACTTGATCGCCTTTGCGCAATATAGCCATTGACGCTGCTGTTGTTTTCGGTGCTTTTCGCAAGTAAACGGCTGTTTGCAATTGAAAACGTAAGCCGAAAGCAGTTGGTTTGGGAACTGGTTTTGACGCAGCACCAAAGAAATCTGCGAAATCTCCTTTAGCTAGCCGATTCAAATCGAGTGGTCCAGCGTAACCTTTTAATTTTCCGGCAGATGTGTATTGATGCAGATTGTATTTCTTAGAAGCGGTCGGATTTGCGCCTTGATAGCTACCAGTATTCTGGCCATACGTCGGTAACCAAATGCCATCAAATTTGTCCGTATCTAATTGAAAAGAGGCGTACAAGTGATTGGCAATATACGCCCCCACTTTCTTTGCACCGAGTGCCTTTAATTTCTTTCGAAAGGCTTCACAACCTGCCCGCATATTAGCCATCGAATGTTCCTCGACATCCAACCACCAAAACGTCGGTTGAAATGCTTTGGCACGCTGATAAAAATCAGCAGCTTCTTGTTCCATATCGGAAATGGACGTACCTCGCACCCAAGCATAGACACCTACTGGAATCTTATGCGCTTGAAAAGCACGGATATGCGTTTGATAATGTTTATCCGTGTACAGACTCCCATACTGTACACGGACAATCACACCATCAATTTGCTGACTAAGCTGATCGTAATTGATTTGACTAGGCGCTTGCCATTCGCTAATGTCAAGAATGACTGGTTTTGGAATCATTGGCGCCTCCTTCTTAGAACAAGATTGTTTCAATTGTTTCAACGTACTTCGCGCCAATAGCTTCTTGATACAAAGCAACCTGCTCTTTTTCAAACATATTCAATGCCGTAATGTCTTGCATCGCTTGTTGGACTTGTTCTTTCGTTAAGTTCTCATCTGCTACTTTTGGAACTAATTTATGCTTTTTAGCCTCACCATTCATAAAGGTTAAGTGTAGTCTTTTCATATAAATTTCCTCCCCATGCTTATTTATTGTATTCATATTCAACTGTCTCAATAACTGATGCTGTTTCAACACTTGTCGGCGCTAAACGCTCCACAATGTCTCCCAACGCTAAAATGGTTGCTTCTTCCACCCCTGCTTTGACATTTGCAAACGTTTGCTTCACTAATTTTTCTGACCCTTCCTCTGCTAATTGGACCGTAACTTTAGTTTGCTTGTGACTTCTCATCATACTTCCTCCTAATCTATTTTTTGTAAGTGCGCCTTACACTTCTACTAACGGAATCGGCTTAGCTTTTGTCACTCTTTTTTGAAAAAAATGTGTTTTTTCTTTCTAAAGTATTGGCGATAACGACTTCTATTCTGCCGAGAGAGCTGATTGTCAAACAATAAAGCTAGCACTTTCTTTTGATCTTTTGGCAGTAATCGATGGTAAAAGGCATCAAATGCAGCCATAGTCTCCACATCTTCAAACCGTTCTTCCATTTGACCACGCAACGTTTCTTCTTGCACTTCCTCTAGCTGTGGCACAAATTTACGTTTTTGGTCAACCACATACCATAATAAATACTTAAACAAATAACTAATATTGTTCTCCGCTTCAAAAGTCCCTCGTGACGGGTACTTTTTTGCACGTACATAAAACAAAATCCGCAATTCTTGCAAATAATCGTCAAAATCATTTTGCCCTGGAAAAATACTACATCTTCTTAATACTTTATAAAACAAACGTTGATAATCATTCACTAACTCTGTTAATTCTTGTTCACTCATTTTCGGTTATCCTTTAATTGAATTCCTCGAGGTAGCTTGATTATAGGAAAACTATCAAAAAAATAAAAATTCAATAAATGTATCTTTTTTCACAATAAGGGTTAAAATTTCTAAAAAAATTAGGTATAATCAAACCAGAACATCATGTTCTTAATATATAATTTAGGAGTTGATTTTATGGACAGAGAGAAAAAGCACCATCGACGTATTCCCCCTGAACAGTTAGCATACCGCCCCCAATTGGAAGATTTGCCTGCGTTTCACGTTGCAAATGAACAATCTGCTGTTGATATTTTAGAACTAAGTAAACGAATTCGCCTAAGTGCCTCGGCAGATTTTTTTGAAGAAATTTATGCTATTATTCCGGTAGTATGGCCGACAAGGACGGTTAGTTGTATTGTTTATCGTACCACTGTCCTTTTAGTCGAAAAAGAGCCTTTTCAAATCATTAAGCAGTTACTAGAAACATTGGAATACTTGAATTTCACGATTTATAAAAGAACTTTAGAACGATTACTTCATGCCAAACAACGTCTGACTCCTGTAGGAACCAAAAACTTTAGTTTATTCCCAACAGGTGGCGCCCTGCGTGCAGATACTTGCTGGATTAACCCCGGTCGTATTTATGCTCTACATACACGACATATGGACACAATTATTTGTTTAGATAATTTATTTACAGTTCGTAACTCACGAAACAAAAAGTCCATTCGAAAAAACATGGAAAAAGCTTTTTTAACCCATGCACTTATGAAACGCGAACATGATTACAATACGCCTAAATTGAATATCAGTTTATTGGAATATCTAGGTGTGACTTCTTCTTATGAAACTCGTGAAGTCTTAAAGAAATTCCAATTTCAGCACATTCCCAATTATCAACACGCATTTTTGAAACTCTATAGAGAAGTTCAACAAGAACAAATTATCAAAGAAACACGCCGTCAATTAACCAAAGAATGGAATATTGAGTACTGATTTGCTTATTATAAAATATTTAAAAGTTAAAAATATAACATTTTAAACGCGCTTTATTGACAAGCTTATCGGAGACTGCTAGATTTAAATTATCACCCTTTTTACAAACAAATAACGGATTCGTTCCCTCACAATGAACGTTTTTTAAGGAGTATTTATGGAAAAACTAGCATTGCTCTTACTTGTTTTACCCGTCGTTTTTTTAAGTTGTGTGATTATGCTAGCATTCTGTCTTTATCGATTCTCTAAATCAGAGATATCTACACCAGTCAAGACATCTATCTTAGGTTTGCTCTATATCATCTATATCTATGTAACCTTATCATTCTCCTATAATTTAATGGGATCTTATAGTTATTCCTTTGTGTTAGAGACTGTCCTATCCTTTTATTTCTTTCCTCAGTACGGACATTTACTCTACCTTGCAACGCCGATATTAACCATATGCTACTATGTCCTTACCGGAAGTTACAGCGGAGATATGGAGTTTCAGTTTATTTTCCTAGGTTCTTGTCTCTTTATCTTCACTTCTTTGCTTAAAGCACTGTCTAAGTTAGACATTTTATACAATGTAATCGTAACTTTTGTCTTTAAATATATTGTGTTAGTTCTTTTCTACCTATGTTTTAAAGATTATTTATTAACCAAACTGATTGATGATACGCTTGTATTGTTCGGCTCTCTAACGATGACATTTATTTTATGGCAACTGTATCGTTTAAAACTAAATGATGAAGCCCAGATTCAGCAAGCAATTGAACAAGGCCAAATCGATGCGTTAACCAATACGTATAACTTTCATAAATTACGTAATGATTTAAATGAATTTCAGCAAAATAAACAGTTTTATTCTCTTGCGATGATTGATTTAGATCATTTCAAAAAACTCAATGATACCTTTGGACATACAGAAGGAAATGAAGTCTTAAAAGATTTTGCGCGCTGTCTGGATGACGTCTTTTCTCAACGCTTCACACGTGATCGTTACCGCATCTATCGTTTTGGTGGAGAAGAATTTTGCGTCCTTTTGCTTGATTTTCAGAAAAAAGCAGCCTTTAAAGAACTCTCTTTTTTCAAAACAGCTTATGTTAAACGACAACGACTGCTACAAAAGGCTTATGAAGTAACTTTTTCCGTTGGGATTGAATCCAATCAAGTCCATCAATATGACGGCATGAAAACCATGCACTGCGCAGATGAAGCACTTTATGATGCTAAACGTTCAGGACGTAATCAAATAAAACTCTATGCAAATAAACACTAAAAAAGCTCTCTACCATGTTATGTGGTAGCAGAGCTTTTTTTCATAAATTGATTTTTTAGTTTTAAACAGATTAGATAACCGATAATACAGCCAATGAAATTCAACAAAATATCGCTTAGAGCGAACGTCCCGATATAAAAAACATATTGAATCGTCTCAATGCCGACAATTGTCAATAAAGCGACAAGGATAAATTCCCACCATTTCGTCTTCAATCCATACAAACCACCTAAAGGAATAAAGTAGACCACGTTTAACATCGCCTCTAAAATGGTTTTCTTGTCTTTCACGACAAAATCAAATATTTCCCAGCTAAATGTATGATACTGCGGGGCTTTCGTAAACAAAACCACAAACAGTAAGAATAAATAAACACTATAAAATAAATACAAATAAATGGCTGAAAAACGTTTGAATTCAATTTGCAGATAAAATAACCAACAGCTCATTAACACAAAGACCATTAAAGTTTCTTTTGTGTATGCAAATCGATCCATCATATGAATGAAGCGATCATATTGCGACAATGTTGGATAGGCAATATATTGAATTAACTCAACCCCAATCACTGCTGATAAAACAAAGGCAACAACACAACGTAGTAAGCGAGCCATTTCATCCCCCCTCATCTCATTTATTGTAGCAAAAATCCCCACAAAATAACGTGATGACAGGCGCTTTTAGTAATTTTTTAGAATCTAACCAATAAAATTGTCATTTTCAACCAATCGTTGTAGCGTAAACATCGATTTTTTTAATGATTGTTGCTGCGTATCAATGTCGTAGGTATTTTTTTCAATACCATCTAGTTTTTGATTCATTTCATTTAATGTCTGTAAGGTTTGTTTCAATACTTCTAGTAATTGTTCATTCATTTCCATTAGATTTCCTCGTTTCCTTTGCGATAAAATAAAGCATACAAAATTAGACAAACAATCGGTAAAATACCTGCTACCAAATAAATCCCTTGGAAAGAAAGCACGCTGCGTAATTCGCCTAAGACATATGGACCGACACCCAAACCTAAATCCAAACCAACAAAATAAGTCGATAAAGCAATCCCAATATGATGACCGTCCACTTTTTTCAAACAAATCGCTTGCCCATTTGACATGAACGTACCATAACCTAAACCAATAAACGCACCTGCCAGCAATAGCATCCAACTCGTCTGTGTGACGCTTAATAGCCCCAAACCTGCAGTTAAAAAGAGATAACTTGGATACATCACCGCATTTTCCCCATAGGCATCAAAAATACGACCAGATAACGGACGCGTAGCCGTAATAACTAAAGCGTAAACAACAAAGAAAAAGGAACTGGCTTCCACCAAATCAATCATTTGCGCATAAGACGATAAAAAGGACAAGACACTCGAATAAGCCAAGCCCATCAAAAAGGCGATGAACGAAATAAACAAGACACGTTTCTCAATAAAACTATCGATTGACCAAGAATTTAATAATTTTCGATGTTCTTCGGTCACGACGATATTCTTGACTGGAAACATAAAACTAGCAATCGTTGTTGCCACAATCAAACCAATTGAAAATAGAATGATAAAATAAAAATTCGTGGTATTTAATAAAATCATCCCTAAGAAAGGCCCTACAGCAGCTGCTAGACTCGTGCTTAAACCATAGTAATTAATTCCTTCTCCATTCCTAGACTTCGGAATAAAGGCGGTCACAATCGCATTCGTAGCCGTTGATACGGTTCCGTAACCAAACCCATTCAAGAAACGCACCAGATACAACATCCCCATCGAAGGAATAAATAAATAAGCAATCGTCGTTAGTAAATAAAACAACGAACCGTAACGTAAAACAGCTTTACGACCGTAGGCTTCCAATTTTTTCCCCATGAACAAACGGGCAAATAAGGTCCCAATAATATAAATGCCAGATGCTAACCCCGCTTGTCCTAATGTCGCATGCAACTCATCTTGGGCAATTACCGCAATGATGACCATCAACAAGTAATACACCAAATACACCACAAAATTAATCAGCGTAATCCCAATAAACCCTTTGTTAAACAACTTTTCCTGTTCTTCCACAACTCTTCCCACTTTCAGAAAATTTTCTATTACAAATGAAAGTATATAAAGATTTATCAGACAAAAAATGCAAAATTGTCACAATAAAATTATATAAACATTCAACAATTGCAAAAGTTATTAACATTTGTTATTGTTTTTTGTGCCTATTTACGATTAAATACCTAAGAACACTAAATCCAAAGGAGGATACAAGGTGGAAAAACAAATACTACAAACCTATTTAGACAACCATTCCTTCCCGATTATCACGAAAGAAAAGAAAAAGTATATTATGTACGAAGGCTTGCAAGACAGCTCAGCATATATTCTAAAAGACGGCATTATTAAAACCAGTGTCATCACCCGTGATGGCCGTGAATTCAATCTACGATACATTACAGGATTAGAAATCGTTTCACTCTTAAAAGATGAATATTCCAAATTTACCGATGCACCTTTTAATATCCGCATTGAGTCACCCACTGCGCAACTATATAAAATTAATCGCGTCCAATTTTGGCAAGACATCAACCGCAGCCCTAAACTACAAAATTATGTCAAAGAATACTACCGTGTGAACCTATTACAATCTATGAAACGCATGCAACAAATGCTCATGAACGGTAAATTCGGCGCTGTCTGCACCCAACTTTATGATTTATCAGAAACCTTTGGCGTCGACACCGAAGACGGACGACTCATCGACTTTATCGTTACCAATGAAGAAATTGCACGCTTTTGCGGCATCACCTCTGCCAGCAGCGTCAATCGCATGCTCCAACAACTCAAAGATAGCCATGCCATTGAAATCCAACAACGCAAAATCTTAATTAAAAACATGGAAGCCATCACCGAGAATATTATTCTATAGCACAACAAAGGACCTTGCAGCCGCAAGGTCCTTTACTCTATCACTTCTTAAACAACTGACTCAACGCACCAGCCAAGAAACCTGTTCGTCGACGTTGAATACTCTTTTCTTCTTCGGTTAGTTTTTTCTTTCCACCGAGTCCACTTTTTTTCTTACCTGTACGCAACTCTTTCGAAGCTTGGGCATACGAATTAACAAAACTTGATTTTCCGCGAATTTTCATGGCAGTCACGTCCTCTCAGTTAAATAAACTTCCTCTCAATGTAAGCATACACGGAATCCATCATTCTATCCAGTTTTAACCGTTGAACGAACCACAAACGCAGTTTATCTAATAACACACCCGCAACAAAAAAGAACACGGATAGTAACAAGACACTCCCTAGCAAGAGCAAACTCGTCCAATCAGCAATTTTCGTAAACATTCCCGGTAAGACCAGATTGTAGAATAAGGGATGCGTTTGAAATAGATACGCTGCTAGTGCACTCGTTGAAAAGAAACCAATTATCTTATGCATACGTTTCGGAAATTTCATACTAATTAAGTAAAGAAATAACGCCACCGACATAATAAAAATCGTTGGAAACGAATATCGACGAACCCACCAGTCTTGCCCTTCAAACCCATCAAAGTAAACCAAATATAAATTACGCAAATCGTGCGCAACGACCGTCAACATACCAAACAGAAAGTAAATCGATAACAACCATTTACGCTTACGAACCAAGTTAGGAATACCGTGAATCTTGATATACGCACCCACAACATACATATAAATCAACCAAATCGGTGAATACCCACCTTCAACATACATCGCATCTTTTTCTGCAAAACTACTCACAATTGATAAAACAAAGAATGCTATCACAAGCAGTTGGAACAATTCTTTTTTCCTCAACGCTTTCATACCTTTATTTAAAATCGGCGTAAATACATACAAAATCAAATACGCATTAAAGTACCAATAACCATGATGAATCGTTGGAAAGAATGATTCAATCACCTGATCAAAAGAAATCTGATAAAGAGGACCTATAATTAACATCATCCCAACAGAAAAGAACATCATCTGCAGCCATAAACCAATCAAGCGTCGTAGCTTAAACTGTGAATTTATTGCCACAAAACCACTAATCAAAGCAAAAATATTCACCGATACCACACACAAATATTCCAAATAGACTACAGCTTGACCTTTTAACGAATTATAGCCCAATTCACCCAGAACGCCACCTTGACCTAGAACATGAAGCCCCATAATCATCAGCATCGATAAAATTCTGCCAAATTCTACGCCATAATTTTTTTCTTTCATAAACACACCATCCTACTAAGTCAGTGCTAGATTTATCATTGCACCATTTGACTAATAAAAGTCTAGCATTGGACGAATTAGATAACAATGACTATGTAAGGATTGTAAGTGAAACGTGCATTAGTTGAAATATTTGCAATAATTTGAAAAACGAGTTGTAAAAAAACGCCTTACACTAGAGAGTGTAAGACGTTTACAATAATTATAATTTACCTACCAAATCTTTCAAGTAAGCACGTAGCTCATCTTTAATTTCAGGGTGTTTTAAACCATATTCAATATTTGCTTCAAGCATGCCCATTTTATTACCAACATCATAACGTTTGCCAGTAAATTCATGTGCGAATACACGTTGTGTTTTATTCAAGGTATCGATAGCATCGGTTAACTGAATTTCGCCACCTAGACCTGGTTTTTGATTTTCTAAAATACCAAAAATTTCAGGTGTTAGTAAGTAGCGACCAATGATTGCTAAATCGCTTGGTGCATCCTCTGGTTGTGGTTTTTCAACGAATGATTGAACATCATACAAGCCTTTAGAAATCTCTGAAATAGGGTCAATTACGCCATATTTAGATGTATCTTCATGCGGAATTGGCATTACTGCTAATGTAGAAGCTTTTGTTTTGTCATAATCAGTGATTAATTGCTTCGTCAATGGTACGTTATCTTCCATAATATCATCGCCAAGCATAACAACGAAAGGTTCATTTCCTACAAATGCTTTCGCTTGTAAAACAGCATCTCCCAATCCTTTTGGACGTTTTTGGCGAATGAAATGTAGACGAATACCAGTTGTTTCTTCAACTAGTGCCAGTAATTCTTTCTTACCAGATTTTTCTAAATTATATTCTAATTCAAAATTTGAATCGAAATGATCTTCAATTGGGCGTTTTGCTTTCCCTGTTACTACCAAAATGTCTTCAATTCCTGAAGCAATTGCTTCTTCTACAATAAATTGAATACTTGGTTTATCAACAATTGGCAACATTTCCTTCGCAATTGCTTTTGTTGCTGGTAAAAATCTTGTTCCTAATCCCGCTGCTGGGATTACGGCTTTACGTACTTTAGTCATTTGAAAAACTCCTTAAAAATTTTAGTCAGTACCGAAGATATCTCTAGTATAGACCTTTTCTTCCACATCTTTTAAAACTTCTTCTAATCTATTTGACACAATCACATCAGAAATTTCTTTAAATTTATCTAAGTCTTTAATTACTTTAGAATTATAAAAATCTTCTGCATCTAAAGTTGGTTCATAGACTACAACTTCAATTCCTTTTGCTTTGATACGTTTCATAATCCCTTGAATTGCTGATTGACGGAAATTATCTGAATTTGCTTTCATAGTTAAACGATAAATTCCCACTACTTTAGGTTGTTTCCTTAAAATCATTTCTGATATATGATCTTTTCTCGTTCTATTTGCATCAACAATTGCTGACATAATATTTTGTGGAACATCTGCATAATTTGCCAATAACTGTTTCGTATCTTTGGGCAAGCAATATCCGCCATAACCAAATGAAGGGTTGTTGTAATGCGAGCCAATCCGTGGATCTAAGCCTACACCATCAATAATTTGTTTCGTGTTTAATCCACGAATTTCCGCATAAGAATCTAATTCATTAAAATATGCGACACGCAAAGCTAAGTAAGTATTTGCAAATAACTTAATTGCTTCTGCTTCAGTCGAATCAGTGAATAAAACTGGAATATCTTCCTTAATTGCTCCTTCAGCTAATAGGTTAGCAAAAACTTCTGCACGCTCACTTTGCTCACCAACAACAATTCGAGATGGATGTAAATTATCGTATAATGCTTTCCCTTCTCTCAAAAATTCTGGTGAGAAAATAATATTTTCGGTATCAAATTTTTTTCTAATTTCTTTAGTATACCCAACTGGAACTGTCGATTTGATAATCATGATAGCATCAGGATTGATAGACAAGACGTTTGCAATAACGGCTTCGACTGTACGAGTATTAAAGTAATTAAGTTCCGAGTCATAATTAGTAGGTGTTGAAATAATGACATATTCCGCATCTTTAAAAGCTTTCAAATTATCTGTAGTCGCTTCTAAATTTAATTCTTTATTTGCTAAATAATCCTCAATCTCAGCATCCACAATTGGCGATTGATGATTATTAATCATATCGACTTTTTCTTGAATAATGTCTAAAGCAATCACTTCATTATTTTGTGCTAATAAAATTGCATTAGACAATCCTACGTAGCCTGTTCCTGCGACTGTTATTTTCATTTTATTTATATTCCCTCCAATTATCTACTTATCTAATCTAATATTTATTTTAAAACAATTAATCATTTAATAAATACAATGCTTCTTTCCAAGTTGGGCTATTAAATCCTAATTCCTTCACTTTATTCAAATCCATTACAGAATATTGTGGACGCTTCGCTTTCTGTGGAAACTCAGTTGAACTCACGGGCAGTACAGTAATATTTTTATTGTCTTTCAATATTTCTTTCGCAAATTCATACCACGTACAACTTTCTTCATTTGACAAATGATATATGCCATAAGCCGCTTTGTGCTCAACAACAAAGTTCATAAATTCAGCCAAGGTTCTAGTCCATGTAGGACGACCAAATTGATCATTCACAACGGTTAGAGTATCTCTTGTTTCAGCCAATTTTTGCATTGTAAATACAAAATTATGTCCGTATTGACCAAATACCCATGAGGTACGGATAATGTAGTATGCATCCAAGACTTCTTGTACCACTTGTTCCCCCAATAGCTTTGTTCGTCCATACTCATTTTGTGGATTAGTCGGTGCATCTACAGTATACTCACCATCTTTTAACGTACCATCGAAAACATAGTCAGTACTAATATAGACCATCGTTGCACCGACTTCTTTCGCTGCTAAAGCAACATTTCGAGTGCCTTCGACATTTACTTGCTCAGCACGTTCTTTTCCTTCGTCTTCCGCTTTATCTACAGCTGTATAAGCTGCACAATGATAAATCACTTTAGGCTGTATTTTTTTTATAACTGACATCGTTACTTCGGCATCTGTAATATCCATTTCTTGAGAAGTCATGGAAACATAAGCTTTATTTTTTTCATCTAAAAGATATCTGACTTCTGTACCTAGTTGTCCGTTACCACCAGTAATTAAAATCATCTGAGTCTTCCTTTCAAAAAAGCAGGATTTCTCCTGCTTTTATTTTTATTGACCTTGTTTGGCATACGTACTTTCAACTGCTTCTTTTTCAGCTTTCCACCAGTCTTGATTCTCTGTATACCATTGAATTGTATCCGTTAAACCTTCACGGAAATTTGTAAATTCCGGTGCCCAGCCTAATTCTTCACGTAATTTAGTTGAATCAATTGCATAACGTAAATCATGTCCTGAACGATCATTAACATGCTCGTAAGCATCTTTAGGTTGTCCCATCAATTCCAAAATTAATTCAATGACTGTTTTATTGTCTTCTTCTCCATCAGCACCAATTAAATACGTCTCACCAATGCGACCTTTAGTCAAAATAGCCCATACAGCAGAAGAATGATCGTTCGTATGAATCCAGTCACGAACATTTTTTCCTTCACCATATAATTTCGGTGTAATACCGCTCAATACATTGGTAATTTGTCGTGGAATAAATTTTTCAATGTGTTGATACGGACCATAGTTATTTGAACAATTTGAAATTGTTGCTTGTAGACCAAATGATCGTACCCATGCTTTTACTAGTAAGTCAGAACCCGCTTTTGTTGAAGAATATGGACTTGATGGATTATATGGTGTTTCGGCTGTGAATTTTTCTCCTTCACCTTCACCATGTCCTGGTAAATCTTCGCGCAAAGGTAAATCCCCATATACTTCATCAGTCGATACATGATGATAACGAACATTGTATTTACGACAAGCTTCAATCAATGTATACGTCCCAATAATATTTGTTTGTACAAAAGGAAACGGATCTTTCAACGAATTATCATTATGAGATTCAGCTGCATAATGTACCACTGCATCTGTTTCTTGCACAAGTTTATCGACTAATTCTGCATCTGCAATATCTCCCACAACAAGTTCGACACGATCAGAAGGTAGTCCGCTAAGATTTTCTTTATTTCCAGCATAAGTTAGTTTATCTAAGACAGTTACATGAATTTCTGGATGATTGTTCACTACATAATGAACAAAATTCGATCCAATAAAACCTGCGCCACCTGTTACAATTATACGTTTCATTCCAATATCCTCCAAAATTAAATTTCACCATAGATAAATGGGTTTTCAGCTTCAAATTCTGCAAAAGCAGGTTGTTTTGCATCTTTTTCAGAAGTAATTGCTTTGTCAATATCAATTGGCCAATCAATATTTAATTCTGGTGATAAGAAACTAATTCCGCCATCAGCTTCAGCGTTATAATAATTGTCACATTTATATAAGAAATTTACATTATCTGTCAATGTCACAAACCCGTGCGCATAACCTTTAGGAACTAGCAATTGACGATGGTTCTGTTCAGATAAGATATATCCTTCCCATTTTCCATAGGTCGGTGAACCTTTACGCATATCTACAATCACATCTAGGACTGCTCCTGTTACCACACGAATAAGTTTGGTTTGTGCTGCTTTCCCTTTTTGAAAATGTAACCCACGTAGCACGCCTGCTTGCGTAGATAACGAATGATTATCTTGGATAAAATCAAAATCAATACCCGCTTCTTTAAAATCTTTCTCAGAATATGATTCTGTAAAAAATCCTCGATGGTCACCAAAAACGGCAGGTTCAATAATTTTAACATCTTTTAGTTTTGTTTCAGTTACTTTAATTTTTCCCATATCATAACTCTCCTGCTAAACGTAATAAGTATTGGCCGTATTGATTTTTTTTCAATGGCTGCGCTAATTCGATTAATTGTTCTTTCGTAATATAACCCATTCGATAAGAAATTTCTTCTAAACACGCTACTTTTAAGTTTTGTCGTTTTTCAATTGTTTCGATAAAAGTTGATGCTTCTAATAACGATTCATGTGTACCTGTGTCTAGCCATGCAAATCCACGTCCCATGACCTCAACAGATAACTGTCCTCTTTCAAGATATGCTTGATTAATATCCGTAATTTCTAATTCCCCACGTGGCGAAGGTTTAATATTTTTAGCGATTTCTACCACATTATTGTCATAAAAATACAAACCTGTTACAGCATAGTTTGATTTTGGTTGCACAGGTTTTTCTTCAATTGTGATAGCTTTCATATTCTGATCAAATTCAACTACACCAAAACGTTCTGGATCTTGGACGTGATAGCCAAAGACAGTAGCACCTGATTCTTTGGACGCGGCATTCTGTAATATTTTCGATAAGCCCCCACCATAATAAATATTATCACCCAATACCAAACAAACACTATCGTCACCGATAAACTCTTCTCCAATAAGGAAAGCTTGTGCTAATCCATCTGGACTAGGTTGCACCGCATATTCAATACGAATCCCCAATTCAGCTCCATCACTAAGTAGTTCTTCAAATCTTGGTGTATCTTGAGGTGTTGAGATAATTAATATTTCTGTAATTCCCGCCAACATTAACACTGACAATGGGTAATAAATCATTGGTTTGTCATAAATCGGCATTAATTGTTTCGATGTTGCTTTGGTTAGAGGATAAAGGCGAGTGCCTGAACCTCCTGCTAGAATTATTCCTTTCATCTATATTTCCTCTCTAAGCAATTTAATTAATATATTTTTTGATAAGACCAATTAAAGGGTTTGTCTGCAAAATAGTAGTTAGACATAAATATACACCTATTCCTAAAGTAACTTGAATTATTGTAGTTACTAAACTAGATCCTAAATTATTAGTTAACATACGTATCATCACAAACATAATTGCACCCGACAGTACGTTCAATATAATACCCCTATAGTCAATTTCAAATTGAGTTTCTTTTTTAAATGCTCTGAACCTTGTTAGAGTTACAAAAAATTCAGATGCAATAGTTGCTATTAGCGCACCATAAATTCCATATATAGGTATTAACACTACATTAGTAACAATGCTTATAAAAGCTCCCATAATTACAGCAAAATTATAGACCTTCATTTTATTGTAAGGAACCAAATACTGCCTTCCAACGGCCATCCCTATCGGTATAACTATGATTAGTGGAGCTACGATAGGAATTGTTTTTTCTATAAATAAAAATTTATCCCCAAAAAACCATGAAACAAATTTAGGAGTTATACTCCAAACCCCAAACATTATTGGAATTGTAAAATAGAGCTGTAAACCTAAGGTCTGTTTAATTACTTTTAATACATTTTTCGCATTACCATGGGCAACTAAATTACTTAGTTTAGGTAATAATACTAAATCCATCGTAGTTATCAATGTAACTAAAATACTATTAATTGTCATTGTATTGGCATAATAACCTACTGATTCAGCAGAATCTAACCATCCCAACAAAGTTTTATTTAAATTTGTATACAAAACAATTGCAATTTTTGGAATAAAAAAACTTAATGCTGGCATAAAATGTTTCAGAGTATCTGATAATGTAACTTTTATAAAAATAATTTTCTTCCTTATATATATCCACATAATAACTTGAGAGA